>JAFEAV010000100.1 GCA_018266215.1 Cyanobacteria bacterium SZAS LIN-3
AGACTGAGGAAACCGGCGGCCACAGCGGCAACATTAGGCGGCATATTGACCACAGGCTTGGAAATATTCATTGTCGAAGCCAGGGTCTCAACAAATTGACGCATGGAGACCTTTTGCGGACCCCCAATCTCAATGATTTCAGCACTGGGCTCAGGCCGATACAAAATATTGGCGATGGCACTGGCCAGATCACCTACAAAAACCGGCTCCAGCATATTGACGCCGCCGCCGACCAGGGGCACCATGGGTCTGGTGGTCAGTATTGTGCGATAGCGATCGACCAGCTTACTGTCACGCCGACCAACAAGACGGCCGACAATAAGCGAAGGTCTGACTACGCTGCAGGCAATGCCCGCTTCTTTCAGACACTGGATAAAGGCCTTTTCCGCCTGACGCTTGCTGGAAAGATATTGACTTTTGCTGTTTTCATCAGCACCAAGGGCGGTGACAAGCACAGCTCTTTTGACGCCGGCTTTTACGCAAGCCCGGGCAAAGCGCAAACTGTAAGAGCGGTGCAATTCATCGACACCGGGACCACCACGGGGCGGGGCGACCGAGCCAATTAAATGCACGGCGCAATCGGCCCCGGCAAAGGCTCTTGCCACAGCCTCAGCACCGGGACTCTCAGCACTGGAGCCACCCTCATCGGCAAATTTACCGGCAAAAATTTCAGCGCCGAGATTCTGCAATACCGCCAGGTCAGCCGGTGGTGACTCGGTCCTGACAATGGCTCTGACACCGGCTCCGCGATTGATCAATTCGGCGATCAGATGTTGGCCGAGATATCCGCTGGCCCCGCTTACTGCTACTTCCATCAGTGACTTGTTTTCCACCACATTATGTACCGACCCTTGTGGGAGCCGTTGCCGTTACCGCCATGATGACCATTACCGTTTTTCTTGACGCCGGCTTTGGCGCCGCTGCCAACGGGCTGAGCCTCATCCTCGTCGCTGTCGACCGTACTGGCATGGGACCAGTTGTAGGAGCGCATGCGCTTGAGACTCGCCTCTCTTACACGCTTCAGCAAAAACTTGATCAGAGATACTTCACCAACTTCATTGCCCTGATGTTTATGGCCCAGATACTGGAAAACATAACCAATGACGATGCAGGCCACGCCCAGACCGCGTACTTTGAGACTGCGTCCGGCGGTGGCCTGAAAGAGGCCGTAAAAAACAGCCGGCACACCGACCAGATGAAGCGCCGCATTGACTGGGTCACGGTGACGCTCGGCATAATCTTTGACAAAAAGGACGGCCGATCGGGCCGCTGATTTATACAGTGCCTGGTTCAATTTTTAAACCCCTTCAAAGTGAGCGCCATGCCTTCTTTAAATGATATCCGGTTTTTATAATCCAGAAGTTGCTCGGCTTTCCTGATGGCAAAGCCCTGATTGACTGCCACCAGTCTGAAGGCCGCCGGCGAGAAACGCGCCAGCTTAGCGCGCATGCCCCTGGGGAAAAGCGGCCGGATCGTTTGCATAAAAGTAAAAACCGGTCTGATCGTCTCGCGCGGCAGGTTCCGCTGCACCAGAGGCAGAGAGAGGCCCTCGGCGATTTCGTCAAAAAGCAGCTTCTTGCTGACCCGCTCACCGTCGGTAAGATTGAAGACTTCACCATAAGCAAGCGAGTTCAGGATGGCGCTCTCAACAGCCATGGCCAGATTACCCACATAAATAACATTGGTCTGACGCTGTCCGCCGTCGACAAGAACAGCGCGGCTGTGTTTGATGTTGTCGATCACCCGGGGCATCCAGGAACGCTCACCCGGGCCGTAAATGAAGCCGGGACGCAGGATGGTAATAGAAATGGAACCGGTCTTCATGGCCTCAGCGAGACGCTTTTCGGCCTCCACTTTGGAGTCGGCGTAGACCTCGCCGCAGAGCACGAGCGGAGCGCTTTCATCCACGTCGAATTGGTCGGACTGACCGGTAATAACCGAAAGGGAGCTGATATGAATCATCTGTTTCAAGCCGCAGGCTGTGGCGGCGGCCAGCACATTGGTGGTGCCTTCGACATTGACCTTGTAGACGGCTTCGCGGGCGCCGTCCGGGTCGACCGAACCGGCCGCGTGCACGACCACAATTGCTCCGGTCAGGGCCTCCTGCAGCGCCGTACGGTCATTTATGTCGCTCACTTTTACGGTCAGTTTCTCAGAGGCGGCATCTATGCCGTGAGCACGGCGCAATTCACCGGCCATGCTCTCCAGCTGGGCGGAGTTTCTGGCAATGGCGACAACGTTGAAGCGCGGCGATTGCACAAGACGCTCCACTACGGCCCGGCCTACAAGACCGGTGGCGCCGGTGACGGCTACGACGACTGGTGGAGGAGGCGGTTGCTCGCTCACGATCTTACCCCATCAATTAACTGCAATCGGCCGGCAAAAACTCCCTGCTGACTGAGCAAAGGTATTTTGACCTGAGCTTCCGGCGCCCCTTCGGCAACGCGCTGCTGACGCAGACGCTGATAAGTCCCCGGAGGCAGCGAGCGCACCCTGGGCGGTGCCAGGCGACTGCTGTCTCGCTTGTCCTGATATTCCGGATTCTGGGCTTTCAGACTGCTGTCGAACAGGGCCGCAAATTCAGCCAGGACGGAGGCACTGGTGCTCTCTTCCAGCTCGAGAAAGAGCACATAATGCGGCGGCATACTGAGCTCCACTTCCACCGTGAAATGCTTGATTGTGCGCAACTCGGACTGGGTCACGGCCCGATTAAACGCCCGCAGGACTTGTTCTTCCGTAATTTTTTCTCCGGTAATCGAGCTTATGCCCGCGCCCTTGCGCACAAATTTTATTGCCGGAGTGGCATGGACAATACTTTCAACTTCCACCAGGTCATTGATGTTGTAGCGGTAGAGACCGGCATTTGTGGTGAAGAAAACAAAGTAACGCTGTCCCGCTTCCAGCTGGTGGAGCAATTTAAAGCGCGGATTGGGTTTGTCGATTTCATCCTCGGGGACAAATTCAAAAAAGTGACTGGTCAGGGCCACCGGCCCGCCGGCACCCTCGCTTGATATAGGTATGGAGCCACGACCTTCGGAAGCCATGTATCCAAAATCGCGTACCTGAACATCACCAAAATATTGGGATGTTTTATCGAGATAAAAAGCCATCGGCCCGCCCTTCCAGCAGGAGAGGATGCCCAGGTCCGGCCAGACCTGCGAGGGCACGAGTCTGCCCTGCACCTGCAGAAGAGCGCTGAGGCGCTCGGCGACATCACGGCGCGGGGCCAGATAGGGCGCCAGAGCCTGACGCAACTGGGGCGAGAGCTCCGAGGCGATGCGATCGCTTAAGCCACCATCGGCAATATCTTTAATCAGCTCCGGTCCGCGGTCGGCCATCTTGTCGCCCAGGAGCAAAAGGCTGCTGGGATTGCAGGCCAGGACAGCGGTCACATCGCGGCACATGGCAATGCGCAGGAGCGTGTAGTATTTAATTTCAACGTCTTTGATTTTAGAAATTTCAGAGGGCACGGCAAAGTGACGCTTGATGATCGGTGCTTGCCTGCGATTGAGCAGACCGGAGACAGCCCCATAAGGCAGACCTGACTCGGTGATGCCTTCCTCGTCATTGCTGGCCATAATCAAAAACTTGCCCAGGGCCGCCCGGGGAAAATCTTTGATCAAATGATAATTGTGCAGTTGAAAGGCATGGGTATAATCGCGCAGATGCGAGCGCGTGATCGGCACAAACTTGGGCTTGTCTGTGGTACCACTGGTAGTGGCAAACATAAAAGGGTCTTCGACAGTCAGCTGCGATTTCTCCCCCGCCCTCAACTTATCTATATAAGGTTCGAAACCCTCATAGCCGGTAGCGGGGACCAGGCGGCAATAATCTTCATAGCTTTTGATCCGGTCAAAGCTGTGGGCCTTGCCGAAAGCCGAATTTTCATTGGCACGCACAATTTGCATAAGCTTATTGAGCTGCGCCTGCTCAGGATTCTTCAAAGCCCCATAAAAATGGCGCACATGCGTCAACTTGCGAGCCGCCTGGGCCAGCAATATATCAGCGTTGACAATATGACTTAGTTTCAAATTTATCCTTTGAGCCCCATCTCTAGCTCTCATTTTCACTTCGGCCGATCAGGGCATAGGTCAACTTGTGCGGAGTGGCCAGGGCATAGGCCGGCGCCGCAAAAGACTCAGGGAAGCGTCCCAGAAGTCTCTCACCACCGCGCGACAAACTGACCCCGAGGCCGGCCTCCCGGCTTACCCGAGCGCGCGCGCCAAAAGGTACGGTAAGACACTGTCTGGTCACGTCTCGCTTGAGAAGAAATATGTTCATAGCACCTTCGACGTTTTCGAAAGTCGAAAGTGCCCCGGCAAAATGACGTTGAGCGGATGCCAGTACCCCGGACTCGCCCACCTGCGCGCCAAGGTGCACCTCAATCTTGTTTTTATGAGCCAGTTCGGCCATCTTCATCGAGGCCATCAGTCCACCCAGTTTAGACAGACGCACATTGAAGCCGCCACAAGCGTTCATTTCTACCAGTTTGCGTCCATCGGCCAGGGTACTCAGACTTTCATCCACGATAATTGTTTCGGGGATAGCCGATTTCAAACGAGCAAGATCCTCAAAATTGCCCTTAGCCAGAGGCTCCTCGACCGAGATTACCCGGTAGGGGCGAAGCGCTTCCATCTGCCTCAGGGCTTCTTCATAATCCCAGGCGCAATTGGCGTCGACCCGCAGCTTCACATGCTCGGGCAAAATGCGGCTGGCCATCTGCACTACAAACAGGTTGTCCTTGAGCGAGGAGCCCACCTTGAGCTTGACCGTGCCAAAATCATAGGCCTTATAAAAGTTGAGAATGCCGGCCAGAAAAGCCCCGCCGCCAAAAGGCACCACACCACCATAATCCACAGCCAGAGCGGCATCCATCGGATCAGCGATTGTGCTCTTGTCGGGCCAGAAGCGGGCGTCGAAAGTCTCGGGCAGCGCCTGGGCAAGCAAGCGAGGCAATTCATAAAATGGAATATTGCGCGCCCGACAATAGGCGTCAAAAAGAGCCAGCTCCAGAGCGCAGAAGCTTGCGCCATGAGCTTCTCGATCGAGGTCAAAGCGCTGCCACAATTCCTCCACCCCACGCGCCAGCGAGGCCAAATCATCAAAGCGCAGGCTGCGCGCGGCGGGAAAGAGCACATCATTTAGATAGCGCCAGCAGCCGGGCGCCGTCTCACCGCTGACATATTCGCGCGGCACCGATTCGCCCAGACCGGCATATTCAACCGAGCCCGAGCGCGCTGTCACCTTGACGAAAACATTGGTGGAACTCTTGCGACTGGCCAGGTTGTGGCCAAACGAAAGACGAAAAGGAAGGTCGACGAGGAAGGTTTTAAAACCGCTGACTTGCATCACGTCACCACGGGACATCTCGCAAGAATCCACTCCGAGAGTACATGTGTATACTCCTTGAACCATTTCTCGTCAAAGTCGAGACAATGCTGGGAGTCTGGAAATATGCGTAAATCTTTGGTCTGTGAGGGGATCTTGCCGTACCAGGATTGTAATTTTTCCAGATCGACTATGCGATCCGAACCACCCTGCAACATGAGAACAGGCATATCTATCTGGCCTGCGGCTTTTTCAGCCAGTTTGGAAATCTTCAAATTCTCCACCAGCAAGCTGGCGGTAACTTCGGTCAGGCGCATGGTATCGCGCTTGAGGTAGCCCTGATAAGTGGGGTTGTCGGTAAACATATCGACTTCGATGGGCAGCGGCCACTTACGATGGCTGCCGGCATCTCCGCCCAGCAGCGTATTGTAGGCAATTTGAAACTTGGTGCTCATGCCGTAATCAACTTTGGAGTAGATGGCCGGAGCCACAAACACCACCCCGGCAATTGGCAAATTGAGCGCTTCGGCACCCACCGGCTTGTAATCGCGCTGGACGATCAAAGCGGCAGCTTTTGCCCCCCAGCAGTGGGCGACGATGATGATGGGATGGCCGACATGGTCAAAAGTAATCTTGCGCAGAGCCAGCTCAATGTCGTTGAGATAGTCCTTGTAGCTGGACAGATTGCCCCGGTCACGCTGATTGAGCCCGGCGCCGCGGCGATCCGGGGCGTAAATTGTCATTCCCCGCGCATTGAGCACCGAGGCGGTATTCTCAAACCAGCCGCTGTGCCCCTCAATTCCATGCAAATAAAGGATTACCGGTGCTCCGGACTTGCCCTTCCACACCCGGCGCATGAGCGAAACACCGTCGGTGCCCTCAATGCGGTCTATGACAGGCTGCACCTGTGCTACCCCGGCCATAGGCGGCAGCGCGGTTGGACTTGGATAAGAACCGGTCGGTAGGTCTCTCAATGGCTTAGCAATTATCTATGGCAGTACAGGAACAAAAGTCTAACATTCTACTCGTTATATTTTGGTCCCTGACACAGTAAGTCTTTTAGGCTAAAATCTGCCGATAACTATTTTCCCGTTAAAGCCTGGAAGAGTCGAGCAGCAAGGCCGGAAGCAGGGCCCGAAGGCAACCCGAGAGGATTGGAATTTGACAGACATCAGCCCTGATGTGCCCGAAACAAAGAAGCCGGGCAGAATTGGCCGGGTGCGCTGGGTAGCTGAACTTAATCAGGCTCTGGCCGAAGGCCTGGCCAAAAGCCAGTGGTTGGCCCGGGTGGAAATCGATCAAATGAGCGCCGGCAAGCAGATCTGCAGAGATCTCTGGCCCTTCATCCGCCTTCTGCCGGATAACATCAAGGCAGTCAAAGACAAGCTTCCGGAGAGCCTCGAACCGGCCAAATTATTTCTCAACAATCTGGCCGATGAAGAAAGACACTATCAGGAGCTTTACCTGAAACAGTGCGAACTGGCCGGGCTTTCACGCCAGGAGCTGTTGTCAAGTGATAGTATTCCTTCAGCGGCCACTGCAACGCTTCTTAAGACAATGCATCAGGCCTGCATTGAAGGAGATGTTTACACGGGTGTGCAGGCGATCGTAGCGGCGGAACTTGCTGCTACACAATTTGCCAGGGCCGCCGAAGGTACATTTGAAAGATATTTTCTGCAGCACCAGGCCCAGTACGGTCATCAGAAAATCGAGGACGGTCTGGCCTGGCTCAGGATCCACGCGCGGCCCAATACCCGCCATGCCCTCTGGATGAATCGCATGCTGGTAGGGTTAGGGCAAGAAAACGATTGCCCGGACCTGCCTTTCACGGTTAAAGAGATTCTCCACTCTATTTTTGGCCTGTGGTGTGTAGACGAAAAGGTGATGAAAATCTGGCTGATCGAAAACCAGCAGGAGAGCGAATACAGATGCCAAGCTATTAGCAACTAAAGAGAAGTTAACGGCGCAGAAGTTACAAGTGATGATTTCACCATGTCCAGAATGGCCTGGGCGGCGAATAATTGGCAAAAAGAGGGTGAGAGAAAAACAGATGAGAGCAAATTCAAGACCGAACGTTGCAAAAACAAGCCTAATAATCGGTCTTCTCCTGTCAGTGCAAACATGTCTATTTGCTACCGGAGTTTGTCCAGTGTCTGCCGCAACTAAAGAAAAATCTTCCGACGCCTACGGCAAAGACTATCTGGCCATGTTGACCAGGGAAGCTCCCATGGTCGACGGCAAGGACTTCATAAACCGCATGCAAACCGCTGCTGACTCATATCAGACCTATTATTTCGAATACAAAATGACCGCCTTCCGCAAAGGCACCATTGTTGAAGAGGGCAAATTCTGGTTTAAAAAACCGCGCCTGCTGCGCCTGGAAGAGACCGGCTCCTACAAGCATGGATGTATCGCCCTGCTCACTCCCTCGGGTAAGGTCAAGGCCCGCGGTGGTGGTGCCCTCAGTATGTTCACCGTTGATCTGGACCCGCAAAACAGCATGCTCAAATCGGCCAACGGTTATCCGATGGTCTTGAGCGACCTGTCCAGCCTGGCTACAGCGCTCAAACAATTTCTGGCCGAGGGCAAGTCATCCAAAGTGACCGAATCCCCGGTGCAGATTTCCTCGCAGGACGAAAAAGTATTTATCCTCGAGGTCTACCATGAGCCCAGCCATCAGATATTCAAAAGAGTGGCGATAGATACAAAAACATTTTTGCCAGTTGAGTGGTGGGATTATCTGGAAGGTAAACTTGGTTCGCATTCCATCTGGAAAACATTCAAGGGCAACATAGCTCTGGCAGACAACTTATTTGAGGACACATCCCGTAAATGAATTTCAATATGCAAACCCTTGCGAGCATGGCACTGTTCGGCGCTGGTATAGCCTTTGGTGTACCTGTTTTAGCCAAGGGATTTTCCAGACGCGGTAAAGGTGTCGTCTACCAGGCTGATTTTCTACTGCAACGCGCACCACAGTTGATGTCAGTGCTGAATATCTTTTTGATCATCACGTCCTACCTGGTGATGAATCAGACCATTAAAGATATGCCCATGGCCAGGCTCTTCAGCATCGGCTCCGGTGAACTGAGCACTGTCGAATCGGTAATCTCATGGGCAGGAGTAGCGGTTCTCCTCTCAGGCATGATTTTCATGGTGGGAGGTTGGTATTCGCTGGGTGAATCATTCAGCACCGATGCCGAGCTCCTGGAAGGACAGAAGTTGCGCGATGGCGGCCTGCTGAAATTTGTCATGCATCCGGCTTATTCAGGCATCATCCAGTCCCTGCTCGGCGGCTCGATTGCCTCACTGTCCCCGATTTGCCTGGGCTTGACCGTCCTGGTGATTGCGCCTCTCTGGCTGCGCAGAGCCAAGTACGAGGAAGAACTCCTGATCAAAACCTTCGGCGACGATTACAAAACCTACGCCCAGAAAGTCAAATGGCGTCGTCTGATCCCGAGCTTCATTCCTATCGGCGTTTAAATCACGTCCCACCGGACCTATGAATGCTAGAATTTCCAAGAGTGTCTTTGCAACCAGCGGGAGCCATTTTGAAAAATTTGAAAAATCGTACTGCCAAGACCTCTGAACACGGTCTGGTCCTGCTTTCTCTGATGATGTTAGGTCAGGCTGCAAGCGTCAACATCGCCCCTCCGGCCAGTTGTCGCGAAACAAAAGCCTCGGCCCAGAGCACCTGCGAAGCCGTAAAAGCGCAGATCAAAATCAACGCACCAAGCAATGTCGTCTGGCAGGTGGTGCACGAAGAACGCAAGCACGATCCTGATATTGCCTACAGCAAGACAATCTCGGAAGGCGACAATGAATTTCTCCTGGAGCAAAAATTTGCCCTGATCCCGGTTATCGGCACTTCTGTTTGCCAGATGCACCAGAAAGAGATTCCGGGCTCGCGCATCGACTACAAATTGATCAAATCGGATCGCTTTAAAGTCATGGAAGGCAGCTGGATCCTGACGCCCTCTGCCGACAATCAGTCCACCACCCTGGAGCTATCCACAAAACTGGATCTGGGCATACCAGTACCGCGTGGTGTCATGAACCACGTCACGACCAAGAAGCTGGAGCGCCGGCTGTCGCACATCAAAGATATGGCGGAAAAAGAATGTCGCGCCGCCGGCAAAGTAGCTGAAGTAAAAAAGTCCGTTCACTAAAGGGCAGGTCCCGGGCACCATTGCCCGACGACGATGACTAGTCTGGAAATGGGATACTAACGTCCACCAAAGAAGGGCATGGCATTGTTGACGGCCATATTGGAATAGCCCATCGGATTGCCGTAGCCGTTATTGTAACCGTAGCCATTGTTGTAACCATAGCCGTTGCCGTAACCATTGCCGTATCCGCTGCGGGTCATGGCCATGCCGTTTTTATTGAGAGCACGGGTTAGAAGAACGGCACCGACGGTAGGAAGCGCCACCTGAGCCGTGCGACCGAGTACGCGCGAGGCGACTTTGGCGACACCGCGAAGTTTAGATGGACTGCCGGGATAAGACTCATTATTGTTGGCGGCCCAGTTAGTATTGTTGCCTTCATTGAAGGTCTCATGTTTCTGGCTGGCGGCATTTTCGGAGAGACCTTTCTGGATGGCCTGCTCCTGTAATTCATAGTCGGTGGGCGCCTGGGGTTTGCTCGCCTGAGGTGCCTGGGCTACGGGCTGGGTGGGCTGCTGCTGCGGTTGATATTGCCCCTGCTTCTGGATCCAGGCTTGCTGCATGGCGTACTGCTGAGCGGCATACTGGTTCTGGTCCATAACCGGATAGGCTTGTTGAAATTGGCCGGGCATTTGGCCTTGCATTTGACCTTGCAACTGATTCTGGGCTGTCTGTAAATATTCCGCCTGCTGGGCCCGGGCCGATTGCCCCGAAAAAACCAGAATAAATGACGACGCCGCGGCCAGACCAAGAGCAAGGGTATTTTTCATTGCATCACCACTAGTAAGGATATGGGGCTAGTGCTGTCGAGCCGGGCTCAACCATCTAGAACAAGCAAAAAAATCTGCTTGTTCTGACAGTAAGGGGTAATTGTGGCAACTATGTGACGGATTACCAACCAAAACCAATATTTCAGATTAATTGTCACTTGACAACATTAAATTGCCGCAGTTTGAGACCTTTTAGCGACTCTTGTCGGCTTTGGTCAGGGCCACGCCCGAATCAACCGCTACTTCCAGACGCACACCATAATGCGCTTCGAAAAATGCCTTCTTTTCATTCAGTGCCCAGACTTCGGGCAGGCAATTATGTCCGGGATGCAAGGTCAGAACAAGGCTTACCGTGCGAATACTTTCACGCTCGCGACTGAGATCCTTATTGAAGTCCTTACCTGGTTCCTTAAACACTACCTTTATATCTTTTATTACCTGCTTATGACTGCGGTCGAGCGCCTCGGCAAGACGCAGTATGGCAGCCAGATCCGATACTAAACTGCGGTCCTCGACACCAATCGAATACCAGGCCTCGTGGGTGACCTTGGGCTCGGAGCCGCGGTGGTAGCGAGCGATACTGGCGATGATGTTCACTTCTTCTTCCGAATGACCGAGCAAACCGCCATGCTTGATCAGGTAATAGGAGTGCTTGTGGTGCCCGTTGCGGCCGATATACATACCGAGATCATGCAGCATGGAAGCCGACCAGAGCAGATGTCCCACTTCCTCCGGATGATCATGCAGGTGTCCGCGAAACTGAGTAAAGAGCAGCTGCGATATGTAGGCCACCTGCTGGGCGTGCTCGAAGCCGCCATGATACTTTTCCATCAAATTGTGGACACTGCGGGAGCGCGGGTCGCGGTGCAAAATAAGACCACCGTCGACCCAACCGGTCTGCAAAAATCTGTCTACAACGACACCTTCGCGCAGGGCGGCAGTGCAAAACTTGAGCTCTTTCACCTTGAGCGAGCGCATTGTCTCGAGCAAGACAATGGAGCCGGCCAGAATGGTTTCGTTACGGTCAGCCGACACACCCTTTGGTTTTTCACCTTTGAGGGCGGCGGTTTCCAGGTAAGCGACAATCTCAGTCAGTCTATCAATATGAATAGTCCAGCCCGAAAGCTCGGCATGCGGATTGCCCTCGGAGACCCGGTCCAGTTTGGCCAGTGCCGATATGGTGCCCGACGTACCGATGAGCACATCGAAGCCGCCACTAACTTCAATACCATTGGAGCTGGGACGCAGCACGCCGCGCACTTCGTCGTGCAGCTCTTTGATATATTCCTTGGTGACAATGCCTCGCTTGAAAAATCTCTGGGTCAGTCGCGCGGCACCAAGCTTGTAGGACTCGGCAAAATATATCTGGCTACGATCGCCAACAATCAATTCGGTACTGCCACCACCAATGTCAATGATACAGAAGCGCTGGTTGGACTTGCAGATTTTGGCGCTGAGATTGAACAAAACACCGAGATAAATCAGCCGCGCTTCTTCCTTACCGGACACCATGCGCGCATCAATGCGCAACTCCTGTCGAATGCTGCGCAGACACTCCTCACCATTTTTGGATTCACGCACAGCTGAAGTAGCGACAGCCACAACAGAACTGGCGCCGCGCTCCCGCGCTTTCTTGATCATGTCGCGCAAAATGCGCACCGCCGCGCGCAGTGCCGGCTCATCGATATAGTGCGCGGTCAGAGAGCGGCGAAAAAATGGCACCGCTTCCTTGACCTTGAGCAAGACTTCAAAATGGTCCTTGTCCGGCGAAGCCTGACAGACAATCATGTGGAAGGAGTTTGTGCCCATGTCAATGACGGCAATGATCGGACCACCCTTGACTTTGACCGGCGAGCTCTGGCGCTCGACTTTAACGGTCGGCATCTCGGTTGTGGACTTTGCCTTGCGGCTCATAAACTAGGCTTCCTGAACAGTGGTTATACACCGTAGTTATACAACTAATTGTCGCTCTGTAAACGCCAGCAAAATCTTTTCTGCCGAGACCTCTCCGCTGTGGACACATTCAGGCAATCCGACGCCCCGGTATGAAGCCCCGGCCAGCCGCAGCCCGCTCCGGGCCGCTACCTGCTCATCGATGCGGGCCAGCAAATCGCGGTGGCCCACGTGAAACTGGGGCATGGCGTTGGGCCAGCGGTGCAAGCGCATATACGAAGGGGTGGAGTCGGGGTCCAGCTTAATCAACTTGGCCAGATCGTGCCGCACCAGGCGACAGAGCTCATCATCACTGCGGGAGAGCAAGTCATTATTTTTGCTGCCCCCCAGAAATGCTCGCAAAATCATCTTGCCTTCCGGCGCCCGACCGCGGAATTTTTTGCTGGCAAAAGCGATAGCCAGAATACTGAGACCCAGTTTTTTCACTTCAATCTCGGGCACCACCACGCCAAAAGCGTCCAGTTCGACGCCGATATCCGCTTTATCGACAATGAGATTGACCACAGCCGAAGAGGCTGCCTCAATACAATCCAGAGTGGAGGCCAGGTCAGGGGCAGAGGACTGGAGCAATGCCGCCGACTGCCGGGCGGGCAGGGCCAGGACAAGCTCATCGGCCTCCAGAGTCTCGAGCGGAGCTTCGGCACTATCAGCACCTGCCTGTCGGGCACTGACCAACCAGCGAGCGGATTCCTGGGACCTGGAGACGGCGTCCACCGGAGTTGAAAGCCGCACATCAATACCAGCCTGGGCCAGTCTGGTCATAAGTGTATCAATGACCAGCTTCATGCCGCTGTCGAAACTGCAAAACAAACCATAACGGACACCGGCATCCGACTGTCCAATATCACACCGACCACTATCGGCATCGCCGTCTCCACCCTCGCTTGCCGCACCGCCGGCGGTGCCCTTGACCAGGCCACCGATAACGCTGCCGGTACTCTTTTCCAGCTGGACAAATCGCTCGGCGGTCATGGAGGCGCTGAGCTTCTCGGCATCGCCCACATATATTCCCGCCACCATCGGCTGGGCGATGCGCTCAAAAAGCTCACGGCCAAACCGGCGCCGCACAAAATCAGCCAGCGACTCATCGGCATTGCCGCCGCGCACCGGTACCAGGATCTCCGCCAGGGCACGCAGCTTACCGGACAGAGACAAAATGGGACTTTCCATAAAGGGTAAAATCTTTGTCGGCGCCAGCAAACTGAAGCCTTCCGGAAGTCTGAGCAGACGCCCGCCGGAGACGACCATGGCGCCGCGACTTTCTTCCTGGGTGGGAATTACATGCTCGCCGATGCCCAGTCTATTGGCCAGAGAAGTCATATAAGGTTTATTGGTAATAAAGCTGTCGGGGCCGCTCTCCACAACACAGCCCTGCTCATAACTTGTGTCGATGATGCCGCCCGGCCGCGTCGAAGCTTCAAGCACGGTTACCGATATCAGGCCCTCTTTGAACGCCGCGCTTTCACTCAGTTTGAAAGCACAGGACAGACCGGATATGCCGGCACCGACAATGACGACTTGTTTTTTATGATCTTTACTTGATGTAGCCATCTTAGATTTTCCCTACAGACTCAGGGGTTACTGCACCGGCGCCCTTCGCCGGTCGATAACTTTTTACAAACTGCACCAGCCCTTTGACGTGCTCCACCGGTGTACCGGGCAGAATGCCGTGCCCCAGATTGAAGATATAGCCTGGCTTACCGCCGACGCTGTCGATCAGCAATTTAGCGCGCTTTGCAATCAGCTCGGGCTCGGCGAAAAGCAGACAGGGATCAAGATTGCCCTGCACGCATTTATTTTGCAAAGATGGAGTACGGGCCCAGGTGTCGGCCAGTCCCACTCTCCAGTCAAGGCCGATCACGTCGCCGCCGGCCGAGGCCATAAGATCGATGATGCCACCGGTATTGGTGCCGAAGTGAATGGCCGGAGCCAGTCCTTTGATGCCCTCAAAAATAGCCTGGCTGTGGGGCAGCACATACTCTTCATAATCTTCCCGCGAAAGCGATCCCACCCAACTGTCGAACAGCATCAGACAATCGGCGCCGACGCTTTTCTGGGCGCTCAGATAAGCCACGGTCAGCCTGGCCAGATAGGCCATAAGCTTATGAAAAGCGGCACTCTCTTTGTGCATGAACAACTTGGTTTTATCAAAATTACGCGACGAGCCCCCCTCAATCAGATAGGAGGCCAGGGTAAAAGGTGCGCCGGCAAAGCCAATCAGAGGGCATTCGGGTCGAGACTTTTTAAACTGTCTGATGGCCTCAAGGACATAGTCAATCTTTTCAGCAGGCTCAAAAGTCGGCAAGCCATCAACATCGGCGGAGGCGCGCACCGGTCTGTCGATAACCGGTCCATCACCGGCGGCAAAGCGTAAACCTACGCCCATAGCGTCTAGTGGCAGGAGGATATCGGCAAAAATAATGCCGGCATCAACCCCCAGTTGATCAACGGCCATGACAGTCACTTCCGCCGACAGTTGAGAATTTCTGCACAGTTCCAGGAAGCTGACTTTCTGTCGGATGGCGCGATATTCAGGCATATAGCGCCCGGCCTGGCGCAACAACCAGATTGGCGGACGCTCACAAGATTCACGGCGCAAAGTGCGCATGAAGATAGTATTCTTTATCGCGGTCTGATCCATCTAGATTACCCGACTTGAGACTCCCAGGTGAGTGTTATCCGGCGCTGGGCCGGATCGGCACCACAGGAGCACTATACAGCAAGACCAGAAATGGAAAGAGATAGCAAGTTAATCGATGACAAATGAGACAGGGCAAAACTTTGATGTGATTATCGTCGGCGGAGGACCGGCTGGCGTTAGCGCCGCCATGGGCTTCCTGGAAGCGCGCCTGAGCTGCCTGCTCATAGACCGCATGCCGGACCTCGGGGGCCAGCTGCCGGATATTCCCAGCCCCATCGTCAATCTCCCCGCAACCACCTTCAAAGATGGTGCCGCCGCCGCCCAGGCTCTGCGGCAGGCCCTGGAATCAGCCCGGATCCTGGCCCGCGACTCGGAGGAAGAAAAGCTGGGAAGCGAGCTCGGTCTGCGCAGCAACAATGCTTCACTTTTAACAGTTTTAAATCAATGCAGCGTCACGTCAATTGCAACCGACCATGAAGGTGTCAGGATCGGCACCACCGACAAAAGCGGCAATCGGATGTATAAAGCTCGCTACCTGCTCGTAGCCACCGGCTATCGTGTGCGGCACCTGCCCATACCCGGCAGCAGTCCCCAGAACGAGCTGCTGGAGCGACACTGGCACAACCACACCGACACATTACCGGCGGACCTGAGAGAAACCAATCTGGCCGTGGTCGGGGGAGGCGACAGCGCCGTACTGAAGGCTGTGGCTCTGGCGGCCAGGGCGAATACGGTGCATTTGATATGCCGGGGCCGCTCCCTGCGCTGCCGACCGGACTTACTGGCATTAATTGAAAAGGTCGGCAATTGCCGTATCCACACCCTGACGCAGATAGTCGGTGTGCTCGGCGACAAAGCCCTGACCCAGGTACTTCTGCAAAGAGAGCAAGGTCAGCCCTTCACCCTGGATATAAGCGAAGTAATTGTAAAAGTGGGCTACGAGCCAAATACCGAAATCCTTGACGGCATAGTGAAACTGACAACCACTAAGCACGTTGTGGTAGCGGATGGTCTGGTCACATCCGAGCCCCGCATCTACGCCGCCGGTGACATCACAAACGAAGCCCATCCCCGCATAGCAAGCGCCATGGGCCAGGGCATGCTGGCGGCCGGTCAAATCTGCGAAAAAATATTTGCCGAAATGCGCAGCTAAGAAGCGCGCAAATCAAAGACTTTGGTCAGCACTTCGGCGACGACTTGATCCGGAGTCGAGGCACCGGAGGTGACACCAATTGTAATTGGACCATCGGGCAGCCAGTTTTCAGTGACGACACAATTCTGGTCATGCAACAAACGATGCTTGATGGCGTTACCGGGGCCAATACAGCTGGGGCCGTCAATATGATAGGACGGCAGACCGCGCTTCTCGGCAATCTCCTGCAGATGACCGGTATTGGAGGAGTTAAATCCACCGATGACGAGCATCAAATCAAGCTTGTCTTCCACCAGTTGCAGCATAGCGTCCTGGCGCTCCTGCGTGGCATCACATATGGTGTCACCGGGTGAGAGGAAATGCTCGTTCAATTTGGTCGGACCATACTTTGTCAGCATAGTCTTTTCAAATAGCTTGCCAATCTGTTCGGTTTCACCCTTGAACATCGTAGTTTGATTGGCTACACCGATGCGAGCCAGGTGGACATCGGGATCAAAGTCGGGGGAGATAGCGGCGGCAAATCTGGCGAGAAATTCGCCGCGGTCTCCGCCCTCGATAATATAGCGGCAGACATACTCGGCCTCGGCCAGGGTCTGTACGATCAGATAATGGCGGGCACGCGATGAAGTGGCGACCGTTTCTTCATGCTTGGGTTTGCCGTGGATGACGGCGGTGAAGTCGCCGTGACCATACTTGATAACCCGATTCCAGACACGCGAAACCCAGGGACAGGTGGTGTCCACAATCTCGCAGTTATGCTCTTCCAGACGCTGCATTTCTTCAACGGAAGCACCAAAGGCAGGCAATATCACCACATCACCCCGGGCGATGTCGCTGAGGTCCTTGACCCCGCTTTTATCCACCTGCAAAAACTGAATGCCCATCTCTTTCAAATTTTTATTGACGATGGGATTGTGGATGATCTCGTTGGTGATCCAGATTTTTCTGTCGGGGAAATGCTTGCGGGTCTCGTAGGCCATCGAGACCGCCCGGTCAACCCCCCAGCAAAAACCAAAGGCCTCGGCCAGTTTTATGGTGATGCCGTTTTTGCTCATTTCATTGCCGCCTTCGCGCAACTTCTGAATCAAATCCGACTCATAAACTTTCTTCAGCTCGACTTCCACCGTCTCCTTCAAACCAAAGCCTTTGCGATGATAAGTGGTGGCAGACTTGGCTGCGGTAGCTTCCGATTCTTCTTTGCTTTTCATGTAAAACTTCCGATCAGGGGCCGATGTATCAAGTGCCGGGCATGGCGCAATGCATTGCTATACGCGGACCGGGCTCCCTTGGCAGCTCACTCAGGATTCTACATGAAAGCAGGGCCCCGGGGGACAATTGCAATGCTATTATGAACCGGTCCACTATTACTAGTAGAACCTTTTCAGGGCTTTAGTTGGACAAACGTGGTCTGAGTCGGAGGACATTTAGTGAATTACGTCAAAAGCTTGCGCGCTCAAACAGCCGCGCTTCTTACCCTTGTAGCCCTCAGTGTGGCTCTGCCAGCCCAGGCTGATGAGGCCAAAAGTATGGTATCCAACGCCGCTCTCTTCCCGGTAAGAGCAGCATCAATGGCCACTGGCCTGGTTGTCGGCATCCCCGTCGCCATGTGCAGAAGAGCCTCCAATCGTTGCATCGAATACACCGATAATTTCGCCGACAAAATCGGCGGACATGAACATGGACCGCCCATGATGTTCGGAGCCATCCTGGGAATGCCTTTCGGCATGCTCGTAGGCGCCGGCGAAGGCGTTTATTACGGCAGCAAAAATGCCTTCGGCAACAGCGTAGACAAACCTTTCAGCCTGGCTGCCTTCAGCCTCGATACTGAACTCGACGCTGATTCACACTAGAAAACATCGGCCGCTTTAAGAAAAAAGCAGCAAGAACAAGACTGAGTAAGGGTGGGGCCAAAAGTCCCGCCCTTTTTCTTGTCAGAAAATTGCCGCTTGGCAACCAATTGCCGCCATTTACCGGTTTGACTTGAGTCCAAGCCGGGCAGGTTGGATTAGGGCTGGTGTGCACTGCTGGTCAACGCACCGGTTTATTCCAAGGTTTGCCTGCGCCATAGTGGGTATAAAAGCCTGGGAGTCAGCCTCAACATCTTCTCTTGATAAGGGGTGTACGAGGGCGCTTTTCCTGAAAGGACGGAGATGAACATGATTGACAAGGACCGGGTGTTAAGACTCAATTGCCCCGGTTTTGGCGAAGAGACCCACCTTAACATGGGGCGTGCCAAGACTCTCGAAAATTACCAGGTCATCATCACCAACCCAGTCAGTCTGCTCCACCTTTTTGATAAGGGGCCGGAACCGACGCGTCGGATAAATCAACTCCTTTCCGAAGGCGTTAATCAACTTAACGTCCCCGATGACGCTTTAATTCAAGAACTTATCAACGAGTCCGACGCCCGTCTGGAAGAATTGATTCCATTTTTATCCCAGGGCGGACTTCTTATATATTTCCTCTGCCGTCCATTTGTCCTGGCCGGACCTACCATTTCGGTCGATAACTACGACTGGCTGTCGGTCTACGCACCGGCCATGAAAAATCCCCCGGAAAACGGCTCGCGTCAGATGAGTTCGGTCAGCCATGGCCGCATTATCGAGCCCACCGAGGAGGGCGAACAGAGCGAGTTTGCCGAGTACCTCACCCAGCAGGGCGTGGAATGGAACACCATCATCCGCACAGACTTCCTGTCCTCCAATTATTCTGTTATGGCTACCGCCGGCTCCAAGAAGTGTATCGCCGCCCAGTTCTGGGCCGGTGACAACGGCGGCAAAGTAGTTTTCCTGCCTGCCCCTTATTCCCCGGATTTTGACCGGGTGCTGATGAACTGCGTCGATAAGTGGTATCAAGAAGCAGTCCGCCAGGGCACCATCCAACCATCATCGCCCGTATCGGTGCCTGTCGGCGCCGAGGACATGGGCATACGCAAGCCCACCGGTCCCGACTTTTACAACGGCGAACAGGTCGAAACCCCGCCTACTCTCAACGAGCTCGGTATTCCTACAAATGCTCAGCCTACTGCTCCGGCTGCGCCAGCAAGTGCTCCGGCCGCCCAGACCTTTGCCCCACCCCCGCTGTCGTCTCTGCTGAAAATGTCGGATGATGCTCCGGCCGCCGATGCCCAGAAAGCTCAGCCGCCCAAAGGTGCGCTCAAATCACTCCTCGCAGCCGATTTTGACGATGACGACGACCTCGACAGCGCTCCGCCAGCACCACCCGCGGTGAAGATTACAGCCCAGGATATACTTGAATCAGTCTCCAAAGAAGCCGGCAAGGCCTCACCTGCCGCGGCCCTGGCCGACAGTGAACCGGTAGACGCTGAAAGACCAAAAGTAGTCGAGCCTGAAAAGGCCCAGGTCAGCAATTTTGAATTGAAAAAAGCCACGGCTGAAATGGACCTGTCACAGTTTGCCCAAACTGCCAGACAGCTCGTCGAGCAGGCCAACGTAATAGAATCGGTCACGCGCGATCCGGCCAAAGAAGCGCCGAAGGAAGCACCCAAGCCCACAGTGCCCGCACCACCGCCGGTGCCGATTCCAGCCAATGCCGCCAAGCAGAGAATTGCCGATCTATTAAAAGGACTGGAATTCGGCAAAGACCAGAAAGATTCGGACGATCTCGAACCGCCTGCCCCGACTCCAAGCGGGGAGGATACGGTCGATGTAGAATCGGCTCCCGCAGCCAAACCCTCTACCCTGGCCGGTGGTCTCAGACCAAATCGTGAGTCGGTCTCGCGCAACTGGCTGGGTGGGGGCAGCAACAATCAAGCAGCTGCCGATGACGCCGAAATGGCTCCTATAGATGTAGCACCGCTTTCACCATCGGCACCGACACCGGCGCCGGCAGCGGCGCAGACGGCCGGCGGCATCACCGGCATGACCACCGATGAATTCCGCAGTACTTTTGAATTTCTCAAGGGTGACGATGATTCGCCCCACGATGAAGCTCTGATGGCCAAGCCTTCCTTTAAGGTTGAGGATGTGCCGGAGGAAAAACTTTCACTGATGCAGCAGGCTGGACTTTCAGCCGATAGTTTGATGAACGAGCTCAACGTCATGAATGAGCTCAATGCCCTGATGGAAGAATCTGAACGAGAAGCCAAGGCGGCTGCTCAAACAAAAGAGGAGTCACCCTTGCAGTCATTATTTAAAGGCGAAGCCCAGGACGAGGGCAAAGAAGAGAGTGAAGAAAAGGAACGGGAAAAGAGCCTGCAGGCTCTGATGGAATCGCTCGGCCAGCACGAAGCGGCCGCCGCATCGCCAACCAGAGAACCGGCCGCGCCCGGCGCACCCCCGGCCCCGATTTTGCAAACGGCAAGCAGTCTCATGGAAGAACTGAGCAACGCCGCCGCTCGCTTTGATGAAACCAAAACGGCCGAATCGGCACCGTCGCTGAAACTGGCCCACGAAGAGCTGATCACCCCCAGTCCTGCACCGGCTCCGGCCATGCCCCAGGCTGCCGGTGCCTCGTTTGATGATGATGAGGAAGAATTCTCCTGGGCACCAAAGATACCTACTGCTCCGACCATGTCCAGCAGCGTCAATCCGGCGCCGGCGGTGGCCGAGAGTGCCGCCGAAGTCAAACCGGCCCCGACCCCGACCAGTTCACCTCGTGCTGCAATGGCCGCACTCTCGGGACTGAACGATCTCGATGACCTGGACTTTGAAGACCTGTCTTCCGCCCCCGAGCATGAAAAAGCCGTGGAAGCACCGAGTGCTGCCAGTGCCCCTGCTCCGGCTGCAAATGATGAGTCCCTCGGCTCTGGTACTTTCAGTGTGCTGGATCTGCCTCTGGCGGCAAAGGCCGCCCCTGAGCCGGAACCCGCCGCCGAGCCGCCCAGTGCCCCGCAACCGGTAGAAGCTTCCACACCGCCCAGCCCGGTCGAACCGGCCGCGGTCCAGGCTCCCGCCCCCGCGGAAGCACCCGCAGTAGAATCACCGGCAGCGGCAGTGCCCGCGGCGGAACCAGCGCCAGCAGCGGCTCCCGCAGCTCAGCCTGCCTCAACCTATTCGGCCTGGGCACCGGCAGCCA
>JAFEAV010000101.1 GCA_018266215.1 Cyanobacteria bacterium SZAS LIN-3
ATAAGGGATTACCGTGCTAAATCATATGGTTTGCCCCGCTAGCTAAAGGTTTTAAAACGGTCTAATGTAAAAATATGGCCATAGGTTTGTGGCTGTGCTTTCATTGGCACCACTTTTCCGCCATACCCCTGAGAGGGTCCAATGTCTATCTTTGATTCCAACCAAAATTCCAGTGCCGCCGCCGACCATGTGCATACCATGCGCGCCGCCTGTGATCCGGCTACTGCGCCGGAAATTCTTGAACGTATTGCATCCACTTCGCCGCACCATATTGTGAAACGTGTGGCCGAGCATCCTCGCACCGATCTGCAGACCCTGGACAGACTGTCTCGACATGAGCATTTTGAGGTGCGTGCCGCCCTTGCCGACAATCGAAACATTGATCTCAATATGCAAAAGGCTCTGGCCTGTGATGAACATCCGGATGTGCGCTTTTCCCTGGCCCAGGCCTATCACATTGATGCCGCCATCCTCGAGCTTCTGGCCGAGGATGAGAATCCTTTCGTCGCCCACCGCGCGCGGCTAACTCTGCAAAGACAGGAGCGGAGCGCAACAGGCAGGTCTCCCCGACCACTGCCCGAAAAACCGGGCGGCTCGGAGCGCAAGCGTTTCCGGGCGCTGGGTTAACTATTACTGTAATAGAGTTAAGAAGTCGCTTACTTCCTTCCGCGTTGCCTAAAAGTGGCTACCATAGTCTGATGCGTAAATTGATTTTGTATATATCTCTGCTTGCCCTTGCTCTGCCTTTGATGACGGAGGCGGGACCGGCTGCGGCACAGTCCTCGTCCAGTGAGTCTCAGTCCGGCCATCACGCTCCTGCTGTTGTGCCCCTGCCCCCGGCCAGACGTGGTCAACCGGCATGGTCCTTTTCAGGCGGCAAGCGCGTCAGCTCGCAGACTGTCGACCAGGCCGGCATGCATGAATACTCGGGTCCCCCCGGCACCGGTCCTGCGGGCACCGGCATCCAGGAAATTGGCGGCAGCGGCGGCAGTGTGCCTTCAGCGGCCAATAATCCGGTCAAGCTTGTGCCCCTGGTTAAAAACGCCGATAAGGCCGCGGGCGAAAAATTTCTCACCGGCAGTAAGCAAGGCCAGGCGCCGCAGCGACCCAAAGGTGCTGCCACTCCTGCTACCACGGTAGTGCAGTTGCTCGGACCGGACGGCAAAATGCAATATAAAGAGGTGCCCTTTATGGGCGAGTTGTCCGCCAATAAAAGGGCACCAAATATTACCGAGGTCAAAGACGGTGAGGGCAAAGTCAAAGAGTACGAGTGGGTTAAGAAAGCCCACTGAGCGCTCAGTGACTGGTTTTTACTTTGACTTTGGTTTTACAGGATCCGTTTGAATCCACGGTTTTCGTTTCGATTTTTGCTTTGCCGCTATCCGTTGCGCTGGTCTCGATTGTTTTCGTTGACGTAACATCAGGCGGCATCTCAGTTTTCATCTCATCCTTTTTTGCGTCTGGTGAAATTTCAGTGCCGGTTTTCGTCAGCACCGTGCTCTGTGCACTAGTGGTCGTCGCCTCGTCGGCTCTGGCTGCGGCGATACCGCAGGCAGCAAGGACAAGAAGCAAGGTCGTCACTTTTACTGCGGCCTTATCATTGATGGTAGAGCATTTTGATTTACATCTGGCTCTTTCTTCAATGTGGTGAACGCCCATGGCGCCTGTCGCTTTCAGGGCTTCTTCAGCGCTTTTGATTTCGGCGGCACTGTCGGTGTGCACTGCTACAAGAGTGCTGCCGACTTTGATTTTGCGCTCGTATTTCTTGGCTTCATATTCGGGGAAAGCCAGACCTATTACAGCACCAAGCAGGAAGCCGAAGGTACCACCGGCACCGGCGCCGGCGAACAGGGCAATGGGCATACCGGCATTGACGAGATTTGCCGCCCAGGGTGTCCACAGTATGCCGGCAAAATTCAGATAGGCGGTCAGCACACCCACGAGCGCACCGCAAAATACTCCCAGGGCCATTCCTTCGGGGGCTTTTGTGTGATGCTCGTAGCCGAGCTCCTGGGCGCCTGCCATGTCCGGCCAGAGCACCGATATGTCGTCATTTGTAAATCCCGCACGTTTGAGAGTTTCCACTTCTTTTTCCGCTTCCGTTACGTCCGCGGCAATACATACAACAGCTTGATTCATAACTTCCTCCTGAGCGACGCACTCCGGCGTTGCTCATACTTGCTATTTAGACCGACGCGACGAATGCGATTTGGATCCCGCTTTTGCAATAAAACGGTGGCAAAAGCTACAGAAAATCTCAAAAAATCGAATCGCGGGAACTTATTGCGATACGCTTTGTCGGCTCCTCTATAAGGATTGTTCTGTGAAGCGGGAGGCGAGCAAAATGATTAGCCGAAATAAAATTATTGCTCTGGCTTTTATCGCAGGCTGCGCTCTGACCACCGCCTCTGTCGGTCCGGCTATGGCAGTGCTGGTCTCGCTTCCGCCTATCTCGCAGCCTCCAAGCGGGCCCTTCCCTCGCGCACCGTGGACGCCACCAGTAATGGAGCGTAATCCAGACGCGACAAAAGGTGGCGAACAAAATCCCAGCGATGGAGCTAAAGAATCTCCCAGGGAGCAGCCACGTCCTGCTCAGCCTGCGCCTCAGCCGCAGCCCCAGCCCGCTCCTGTCCCGAATCCTCAACCCCAGCCGCAGCCCCAGCCTCAACCTCAGCCCGCGCCCGGTCAGCCGGTTCCCCAGCCTTCGCCCGGCCAGCCGAACCCGCAGCCGGGGCCGCAACCTCAACCGATACCCAAGCCTGTGCCGCAGCCGCAGCCCGGCCGCCCGCCCGCACCGGCCCCCTTGCCGGACCCAGCTCCGCGCTCCCACGAGCGCCCCTGGATTGATCAGAAGCCCGATTTTCCGCTCTAGGGTGTGAACTCAGCCTGATAAGGGGCTGCTTCGGCCGGTGACAATGCGCCGAAGGGTGCCGATTTTTTGATGGCGGCCATGATTTTCTTGTCGAGCGCCGCGTCTCCGCAGGACGTGCCGACCTTCAGATCGCTGACGCTGCCGTTGCGCTGGATTTTGAAGAGTATCCTGGTCCTTGTCCTGGCCTCGGAAGTTAAGCCGGCAAGCGCACCGGTGGGCAGATTGCCGTTCACTTTTTCGCGCAATTTTTGCATGTAGGCAGGCATGTCGGACTTAATCGGGCAGATTCCGCCCATTATCTGACCCATCGGCGGTTTGACCGTGGCCTCACCGCGAATGCCCTGTTCTCCGGAAATGGAAGGTTTGCCCGCCGTTGGAGTCAATTCCGGTTTTACTTTTGACGGGGGCATGGCCACATCGCCCATGCGGCCATCGAGCGGGGCTCCAGCCTTTTTGTCGTTGCTGCCTTGTGCTTGCGCGCCCATCGGGGCCAGGAAGGTGAGGAGGAGCGAGGCGGCAGCGGCGACGCGCTGCTTCAGCCGCCTGGCGGCGTCGCGCGCAGCCCGCAGGCCGCGGGGACAGTTGTCGGTGATGATCGTGCCATCCGTGCGGCGGAAAAGCCTTACGCAGACGCGTCCCTGGGGAATTCGCTCGGCCAGGAAAGCCTCAGCTTCGTTTTTGGTCATGTCCGAGATGTTATAGACGTTCAACTGGCACAGCTGGCAGTGGCGTTCGCGTTCATCGCCGCTCATGGACTCCCAATCGGCACTGCACGGTTTGGCAATTTCGATCCTGCTCAGTAATGACTGGTCGTTTTTCATAATCTCGTCCGCCCTCATAAACGCCTGACGCTATTAGCATTCCACACGGCAGTATTTCCTGAACACAGGGTTAATCCTGAGGTGACTTCAGGGCTAGTAGATTTTGCTGGTGATTTCTTCACCTTTTAGAAAGCGTTCGATGGTCTCCGGAGGGATGACAATGTCGTCGTTTTCCGGTGTCATGGAGGCGGGCGTGACGATGGTGGAATTGATTATGCGCTTTTCGTTTAGATTGCCGCCGGTGATGTCGGCGCTGTGCAGGAGCCCCTGCCAGTGATTTTCGGCACGATTGAGCGCAGTTGAGCTGTTATTGACTACAAGTATTTGATAATAGTTGGAATCGTATTCTTCCACCGGCATCATATATGGTGCCAGATGCAGTCTGCCCTTCTCGTACATGGGGTTGAACTCTTCCAGAAACTGCACGGGAGACAGCCCCAGCTGGTGTGCGCAGGCCGAATAGTCTGCGACCCAGATCTGGCTTTTGACTTTGGTCGGCTCGTAGCCGAGAATCAAAAGTGACTGTGCCGGCGCGCCGTCGCGATGAGCTTTTGTGGTTTCTTTCTGGTCGAAACGATTGAGGCAAAACCAGTTGAGCGCCGGTCCAACCCGGGCCTGGTGAGCCAGGGACAGGTGCTCCTTGAGCTCTATCATCGACTGCCTCTGTTCCAGCGAACTCTTGATCGCCCGCTGCCGTATGAGGGCGAAGCCCGGCGCCGCAAAGTTTGTGCGGCAGACCAGGCGGTAAACTTCCGCCGCCAGGTCGGAGTGCGATTTAAACTGGGTGTCTTCGATAAAGTAGGGGAATTGAGCCGAATAGAACGTGCTGCGATGCGCCTTCAATCTTTTGACGGCCGAGTCACCCTGTAACAGAGCGACGCCGACCGTCAAAGTCCTCAATGCGAGTAAGTCTAAGAGAGAATTGGTTTGTTTCATGGAAGGGGATGTTCTCAACCTAGACCTTTGTAATGGATTGCCTGGTCTTAATTGGTTGTACCCGTATAATTATTCACCTCCCTGCGATTTTTGCAACTTGAGAGATAGCCTTAGCTGGCTTGTTTCCGCTCGGTGAATGCCGCTTTTCGCTTGGCCGACTTCTCTTCTTTGAGCCTGTCCAGGGTTTGCTTGGCGCGTATTGAAACATAGGGATTTTCGTCGCGACTGAGCATCCGCAGAAGCGGCCTGGGCAGGTTGTGGTCTTCGGCCAACGTGTAGCGCACATTGAGGCAGAAGTCCTTGGCCAGAAGTCTGAGCATGGCAAAAGTAGCTTTCGGGTTACCGGCGACATTGGATCGAACGTCCGGGTGTTCATCCTCCACCAATGCAATGAGTGCTACTGTCGGACAGCTGGGGTTTTCCGCCACTCGTTCGCGCACTTTAACCTCCTTGCTCAGTGCCAATTTCGCTAAATCTTCTCTGGGTGTGGTGTGGTTTCCGGCTGCCAGATATTCGCTGTGACTCATTGTCTGTTCCTCCAAACGTTCCAATGCGGACGCCCTTGGGCGCATTTGCGGCATTTACCCTTTGACGGTTAAACCAGCCAAAAAGATTTCCAACAGATCGGATACGTCCGCCTGAAAGCTATCTCTCGGTTTAAATTCCTCCGCAAAAACAGTGCTGTTTTGCGGGTAGGGTGGGATCAAGGTCGCCAGGCTGGCCATGAGAAGGTCGGCCAGCCGGCCGCGATCATGACTTACTGCAATTTCTTTGTAGACATCGGCCAGGTAGAAAAGTTCGATAGTCACGTCACGGATCATTTGCATATGGCCGGTTTCGGCTTTGACGCGGTTGTGTGTGTGCATCAATACTTCAGGGGTGTGTACCTGGGATGTTGCATTGTCGTAAGTGCGCATCAAAAAGGCACTCAGGATTTTGCGCATCGATTGCAGAATAGGTGGCTTGGCATCAGCCATCTCGGCAGTCATTGTGGAGTATTCTCTTGCGGAGAACTCTCTTACTCCGGCCAGAAGAATTTCGTCTTTACTGGGAAATTCAAGGTAAATTGCGCCCTTACTAACCCCTGCTTCTCTGGCGATTTCATCAACCGTAGTTTTTTCGATGCCATAACGACCAAAGAGTTTGCGTCCCGCCTGGACTATTATTTCTCGGCGATTGTGCGACTCCTTTGGTCTGGCCATGACACCCTCCACAGACTGTATATTCATTATTGACCAGAAAACCAATTTGGTCAATAATTCAGAAAGCCTACTGTTGCGGATTGTGATGATTCCCCCGAGACCCTCGCCCTGATTGTCATGAGGGGCGATTGGGGGCTTTGCTGGCGCCCCGGCTCACGCCAGGCTATTATTAAAAGGAAAGTTTTTGGCCGTTGATTGAAGGAGATAGCTGTGACGAAGAAGTTGGTCAGGCGCCGGGCTGAGGTTTTGGGGGCGTTCCTGGGCGTATTTTCTTTGCAGGCGGCTGCAACTGCTTACGACGGGACTGTCGCGACTGGCCAGGATGGGCAAAATCATCACGTGCCGGGCCGTCTGGAATTTATCGCCCAGCTCGGCGGAGAACAGAAGGTAGCCCCTTCCATTAAAGTCGACCCCAAGGCGGTGGAAAATACCAATGCCGCCGCCGGTGGTGAGCAGCGCAGTGTGGCCTTGCTGACAGTGGTGCTATTGCAGGACGAAAAAGAAACTTACCAGGCCCTGCCCAAAGAAAAGCTCGATGCTTTTGTTAAGTCGGTGGGTCAGACCGCCAACGCCTTTTTGAACAGTGAGTCAAAGTTTGATACCAAACAATTGATCATTCGCGTCACCATCACCCCTGATGGCAATCAAAATTTTTCGCTGACCAGCAAACCCGGTCTGGCCGGGAGAATCACCGCCGGTCTGGATCAGGCTCTACTGACTGTGCCACGGGCAGAGGTGAAGAGTCCGGTGGCGATGGAAATTATCTATGCCGTCGGCGACAACGAAACCAAGGTTGCCGGGCAGATGCGTAAACTAATCCGCGCCGGAAACGCCGCCGAAGCGATTACTCAGCTGGCTCCCATGGCGGCCACCGACACTAAGAACGCTTTTGTCTGGCAGACGCTTGGTTGGGCTTATGCTTCCCAGGGCGATTACGTCAATGCCGAAAAGACTCTGAAACGAGCTGTGGAATTGGACTCGCGTGACTTCGACTCCTGGAGTAATCTGGTCAGCACCTACCACAGCGAAGGCAAGGTCAAGGAAGCGGCCCTGGCGGCGCAAAAGAGCCTGGACTGCGCCCCCGACCAGGAAGCCATTGATACTGTCAATATAAACAACGCCCTGTTCAGTGGTGACTGGCCGCGGGCCGAGACGATTCTGCGTAAGCTCTGCCAGCAGAGTGGCGAAAACGGTGCTCCTTTCCAGGTGATTCTGGCCTGTGCTCTGCGCTGGCAGGGTAAAAATGATGAGGCCAAAGAGCTGCTGGAAAAGGCGCTCAAGCACGAGATGGGCGACTATTACACCAAGCTGGCGCAGAAGCAGCTGGCTCTTATAAACGGTGACTGGAAAACTGCCGAGGAATTGAGTCGCAGGGATCTCTCCAAGGATCCTAAAGACTACGAATCTCTCTACGATCTAGGGGTGGCTCTCAAAGGCGCAGGCAAGCTGGAAGACGCACGCAAGGCCTTCGAGTCGGCGCTGCAGCCTGTGACTCCTCAATCGATAAAAGTGCTGATTGATGAGCAGATCAAAAATCTGCCGCGCGTCTCAAACGGCACGCCGACAAAAACAAGTGCTAATTAAAGTGCGTCTCTAGAGGATAGTGCGAATCTCAGGATCTTCGCCCTTCATCAGGCAATCTACATTGCTTGAATCGAGCTCAATCTCCGGGTCCTCGAGTTTCCTGGCAATATCGCCTTGATGAATGGTCCCGACCAGATGCAGGCCGGCGTCAACGACCGGCAGGGCGGTGATGTGGTACTGATCCATCAAAGTAATGGCTCGACTGATTGAGTCATCGGTGCGGCAGAATTGTTTTTGATGTGATATCACATCCAGTGCTTTGGTTTTCTCGGCGTCTTTGCCCTGGGCCAGCACGCCCACGACCAGGTCTCTGTATGTGACTATGCCCAGGAGTCTGTTGCCGTTTTTCAGGTCGACAATCGGCAACGGCCCTTCCCCGTCCATCTTCATCGTCTTGGCCAGGTCCCGCACCGAGCTTGTCAGAGTGCGGCAAGTCGGATTCGGTTTCATCAGGTCACCACAGGTGGTCATGGTCGTTGTCCTTTGATTGCAAGCAGATCTATGTTGTAAGAACCTGTTGGCATCAGGAAGTTCCTGGATGTCCGTTTTCTTTGAATTTTCATTGCCGGGATTCGACCGGAAACTGAGAAAACAGGCGAGCAACTATGAAGAAGCCCGCCTGTTTGTGCAGATTATCGATTTATCGTCTATTTCGTTTCAATAGTGGTGGTGGTCGAAGTCGGAACAGAGGCTTTGCTCATGGCCGTGGTGACGGTGGCGCTGAAGGCGGTTACGTCTTTTTCCAGATTGTTGACGTCGGGCTTCGGCCAGCCGTCGCTTTCTACTCGATTGGTTACTCCGAGCAGACGCTCACGCTCGCTGGAAAACGCGGCGGCCTGGCCTGCGGATATCCAGCCTTTTTCGCGACCTGTATCAATTTGATCTTGAATATTGGACAGGCGCTCTTTGAATTTGAACTGGACGCCTTTTTGATCGATTTCCAGGACTTCGCTGCTCGAGCTGCTGCTACTGCTGCCCGGGGATGGGGATGGGGAAGTGGACTTGATCACTGTGGTTGTACTGGATTCCACTGTCGGCAGCGGTCCGACGATGTATTCCTGGGCCAGGCAGGGGCTGATCGGGACCATAGCTAAAATTACGACAGCGGCGATGCTAAGAGACTTAGGCATGTTGCCTCCTTGTTTGTATGAGGGTTTTGCGCAGTCTTACGCCACGACTGTCCGGTACGACGCCAGGTAATTTTCTTAGTTCCGTATTGTTGACAACGGGGCACAAATCTTGCGATTGCTGCCCCGGGGCGTTTTTGCTCAAGCCTTAACGTTTGTATAGCCCGCTAGGCCGGTTATTGGAGGGTTTCGGATTTTCTGGTATGCTAGTGTTTCTGGCGGGGCAAGGTTGACATCGGCGTCAATACCCGTCCGGCGGACGCATGAGTAGCTCAGCGGTAGAGCACGCGCCTCTTAAGCGCTTGGTCGAGAGTTCGAATCTCTCCTCGTGCAAAATTTAAAAATGCTAAATAATCGGATCGGCTGTCGTTGAAGCCGGTCCGATTTTTGCTTTGTAAGGTTGCCTTTTTGATTGCCGTGGGTTATCTGAGTCGGCACCGTATTCAGTATCATTACTCCTTCTTTTTGAGTCCATGTTTAAAGCTCAGATGATCTTGCGCACTTTCTTGAGAGCTCTAATTTAATTGCTTATGTAAATATACTTCTTAAAAGAGATCTGGCTGCGACTGGCTCGCTCTGCCGACTTTTGTAATATTGCCTGTTGCATTTTTGTGTTGCTGTGGTATGTTGGAGGAAGCAATTCTCGTTGCCACATTCAGGTGTAAGCATCATGTTACGGTCCCTACAGCATCAGAGCTTCACGAAATGCCAGCAAAACTGGCTTTCTCTGTCGCGTCTCTGTTCTGTAGTAAGCAAAAATCGTAAGGACCAGCATGATCATGTTCGCCGTCATTCTCCTAATCTCAACCTGTGTAAAACTGGCCGCTAAAGGCTTTTCGCCGGCAATTTGCACAAGTAGTTCAGTGGCAGAGCAAGCGCCTTTTAAGCGCCTGGTCGGGAGTTCGATTCTCTCCTTGTGCACCATATTGGGCAGTCGTCTAACTGGCAGGACAGTGGCCTTTGAAGCCGCATATCTTGGTTCGAATCCAAGCAGCCCAGAACCGTGCTTGTCGTCCAGCAGTCTAGGACTCCTGTTTGTGGAACAGGCGACGTGGGTGCGAATCCCATCAAGCACTCCATACGCGAGTCGGTTAACGGTAAACCATTCGTCTCCAAAACGAAGACTCCAGGTTCAAATCCTGGCTCGCGTGCCATTTCTCAAGCCAGGCTGATTTTCAAGTCTTGCATGATGCGGTGGGTGCCTTCTTGCTTTGGCAAAAATTCCCGCACCAGCTTTTTCACTACCGGATCGTTATCGGCATAATGTGCTTTGTAGAGCCCCAGGCCATGGTCCTCGCCTTCTTCCAGGACCGCTATGGTGGCTCTGTCTCCAAATAGTTGGGCGCTGTTTTCCATCAGCCTGGCAAAGGCCCCCCAGACTCCGGAGGACATTGGTGGCTCGATACCAAGTTCGCGCATTTTTCCGGTGATGATATTGGCGCGCGCGGCATGGCAGTTGTGTGCTTCTTGCAAAATGGAAATCAGATTTGCCTGGTGCATTTTGTCTATGGCCTGGCTGTAAGTTTCTACGGCCGATAGCTCACCGCGCAAAAGGTCGCTTAATTTGGTGGCTGTTTCTTCCTGGGTCATTTGCATAGCCTTCCCCTGTGCGCGTGGTCGCGCGGATACCCGTACATACAGGTTTGACTGTTTTTTTCGACAGTAGTTCCCGGCGGTGGTTCCGCTTGGGTCAGGCCTTACGGTAGGATAGACAATGTGATTGGTTGGCTGGTGATGAGGATCCATGGCTTCCGGGCAGCTGTCAAAACTTTTGCTCCGTACCGGCTGCTCGAGCGCGCTGGTCTGGCTTTTTCTGGCTGCCGTGCCGGTTGCCGCCGGTCCGGTGGATACAGCCTGGGCCGAGGCCATTGACTCTGGGGAGAGCGCTTATCGCAGTGGTCAAAAAAAAGTAGCCGAAGAATTATTTGAGACGGCGCTGGCCGAGGCCGAGAAATTCCCGGCAACGGATGTGCGTCGGGCGACGACACTTAATGACCTGGCGGTTATTTACGATGAGACTGCTCGCTATGACAAGGCGGAGGACTGCTATACCCGGGCCCTGGCTATTCAAGAAAAGGTACTGGGTGCCGACAGTGCCGAGGTGGCCACGACCTTAAACAACATGGCAAACCTATATAAGGATCAGCGCAAGTACGATAAGGCTGAGCCCATGTACCAGAGGGTGATTGGTATTTACGCCAAAACCAAGGGGCCTGAGAGTGAATACATGGCCATGAGTTATCACAATCTGGCCTTGCTCTATGAGCATGAGGGGCGGCTGAAGGACGCGATTCCTTTATATAAGAATGCCATTGAAATTGGTGATAAAACCATGGGACCGGACAATGACCATGTAATTGATCTGGTCGGTAATCTGGCCGCCGCCTATGACCATGAGGGACAGAAAGCATCGGCCAAACCACTCTTTCATCGCTACTTGCAGAGCGTTAAGGGGGCTGTCGGTATCGAGGATGACGGGCCGGCCGCTATGGCTGCTCTGCGCAAGTTTGCCGCGGCGATGCGTAAGGACGGTCAGAACGGTAACGCTGATCTGGTGGAAAAAGCGGTGCAGTACGAGGCCGGCAAGTAGCGCGGCCGTTCAGACTACAACTCCATGTCTTTAAACATAACCAGGGGCTTGCCTCTCTGTCTGGCAAAGGTCATGGCCATTTCGGCCGCTCCCAGGAGTGTCGGCAGGTCTTTGAAATCTTCCGGCATGCTGGCCGAGCCGAAGGAAAACGACAGCTGTTTGCCCTGTGTGCCCATCAGCGGGGACTCGGTTAAGGCCTTGATTATTTTATTGGCGAAAACTCTGGCGCCACCGGATGCGGTATTGGGCAGCAAGATGGCAAAGTCGTTCATTTCATAATGAGCGATCAGGTCAGTGTGTCTTTTGCATTTGCTGATGCGCATGGTGGCGTCGGCGATGGCATCGTTTGATAGTGAAACCCGGCGCACGAGTCCGTCGGCGGCCGTTATTTCTCTCATTTCGAAGAGGATGACGGTGAGCGAGCCTTTGGCACGGTAGATGCGGAAAAACTCTTCTTCCAGGAAATACAAAAAGGCCGGGAAAATAAACAGCCCCGTGTCCACCCGGCGCAGGCTCATCATCACCGATTGAATGGCGTTACCGTCGATGGCTTTGGGGGTGACGAATTTTTGCTTGCGGGCGCGACTGGGATCGATGATGTCGATGACGCCGTTGTAAAAGAGATGGTGTATGGCCTGGACCAGAGCTGTGCGCGGCAGGACGTGCAATTCGCTGAGATCGGCGATTGTTTTCTTGCCGTCCAGTTTGACGTAGAGCTTGGCTAATTTCTCCAGCTCCATGGGTGCGTCTGGCTTGGCCATGGCCTCAAACTCTTCGCTCGATGCCTGGGGATTGGAGGGCAAAAATGTAGAGGTGGCGTTCAGGCCCTCGCCGGCCAGTTCTTGCAGCAGTGAGGCAATATTTTTATTGTGCTGGACGAGTTCTTCCGGAGTGGATTTGACATTGCGATTAGTGGCCAGCATGCCTATCGATAAATCGTAGGAGCCCTGGGTCCAGAGTAAGAGCTCCAGCAGCGCTTCGTCGCCTTTCAGTTCGCCGAGCCAACCTTCGACGACTTTACCGTCGTCCAGGAAGACGAAGGCATTGATCGGTCCGTCGACGAATTCCAGACGACCGGTGATGCGTGCGTTGTGAAATTGCTTGAGCAATTTTGCGACGGTCATATCGCCCAGATCGCCGGCGATGGGCAGAGCCATTTTGCCCAGATCGGGGTTTTCGGAAATGCGCTTGGGCGCGGCCTTTTCGACAGCAATGTTTTTTCTGTCCTGGGCCGCCTGCGAGGCGCGTTCGGCGGCGGCCTGTTTCTCTCTGGAGTTTAGAATTTCGGGCGGTGGCTTCTTCTCTTTGGCCACTTTTTCGGGAGCCCTGTCCGCTGATTTTTTATCCTGTTTATCCATTCGCTCTGGTCTATCCTGGGAGCTGGAGCGCTTATCGATATCAGAGGCACCTTTGTCCGGGTGGATCGCGGCGCGATCCCGTGCCACCTGTCCTGGTGGCATCTGCGGCTTCAAGCTCGGACCTTGAGCCGAGACTGTTTTCGGGGCGTTGGCCTGGGGACCGGCGGAGGTTACTTTCACCGGAGCCGGGGGAGCTTGCGGGGCAGCTGGAGCATCCGGCAATTTAGGCAGTGGCTGCTGCGGCTGCGCTTGCTGTGGCTGGGGCTGACGGCCGGGGCGCAACTGCGGTTTTGCAGGCTGCTGCTGTATGGCGTTTTTTGCCGGTGCAGAGGGGCCGCTCTTCCAGGGGCTTTCGTCCAGGGCCGCAGAGACCGCAGGAGCCTGGCCGTTGTAGTTGTCGAACTCGTCGTATTCCTTGCGAATCGCTCCGCCCATTTCCCAGGTATTGGGCGCACCGTCCTGCCAGAAATCAGGGCTGCCGCCTTTTGGAGCTTGAATCGGTTCGTCGTAATCTGCTTCTTTCTTCGATTCCAGCCAGTTTGCCGCCGCCGCCCGGGCGTCACGCGTACGACTGACCCGGCTCGATTCATCGCCCATCAGTCCGGCGCGTTCATCCTGGGCCGAGGAGAGGGCGCTGTTTATCTGTTTATAGACAAGCAAAATATCGTGGCCGGCATAGTCGGCGATGATGGTGCGACGGCCGCTTTTTTCGCTGATCAGCTGCCAGTTCGGGCGCCTTTCTTTGAGCGAGTAGACGACATCCAGGATAAAGAGCTGGTTCTCCGTGTTGCGCCAGTAGACCTGCAGTTTTTCTCCCGGTTGCTGGAAGCATTTTGCGAGCAACTGATGAAGTGTCGGAATGTCCGGCACCGATCGCAATAATGAGCCGCTCTTTTTGAACATACTGCCTCTCTAACCCAATATGGTTATGCCACCTCCAGGCCAGTTAGGCAACAGGCTCGTGGCGAAATGTGGGGCAGTGACTTATAACTATGCGCTTGGCGGTGACGTCGTCAGTGTGTTTCGGGCAGGACCGTGCAGGCTACCCGAGCGGTACCCATGTCGAGGAGGCCTATCTTGTGCGCCGCGGCGTGGGAGAGGTCTATTACTTTTGACTTGGTGAAAGGTCCGCGGTCATTGATGACCACAACGCAGGAGCGGCCCGTGTGCTTGTTTTTCACATGCACGCGGGTGCCAAAGGGCAGAGTGCGATGGGCGGCGGTCAGCTCTTCTTTCTTCAGAACCTGCCCCGAGGCTGTTTTCTTGCCATAGAGACTGTGATGATAGTAGTCGGCCAGGCCCATAAATTCTTTGCCTGAGGTGGGCTTCTCGTCGGCCAGAGCGGCCGGTGCCAGGGTCAGGAGTGACGCCAAAGCTGAAATACAAGCGAGTAGTGGGCGCTGCATATCTGGTCCTCATGGAGTTCCAGCATTGTCACGAAAAGGCGGCGGCTTTACCTGAGAAATTTTAAACAAGGGCTGCAATGCTTCCCTGTGGCCTTTGGGCGCCCTCCGGCTGGCGCCAGGACCGGAGTGCTGCCAGTGGGTATATTGCAGATATAAGGAATGGAGAGTGACGCGCCCCGATGGCATCTTTTTCCCGCCCATCTGAAAATGAAGGGGACCCTCCACCCAGGCCTGTTCCCAGGGGAGGTGGACCCTCCTGGCAAGGTCCGGGGCGACTGGATGATGACGGCGCCCGGAAAGTCCTACACAGTCATTTAAAAGATATGGCCATCGACGCTCTGGAAATTGCTCGGATCAAGGAGCAGCAGCCGATTGCCGAGATGATCAATTTAGCCCTTGGCTCGGACATGCAACCGGAGATGGCTGAGGTGCTTGCGTCTATGGTTCTGGCGGCTTATTCCTGTGCCCTCGAGACCAGGGACGAAAGAGCGCTATACCTTGCCTACAGCTGCTTTACGGACGCGCAGTTGCGTCGCATTTTGCTTCTGGCCTGTGCTAAATAAGGTTTGCCCGCGGATTAGAATTCCGGATCGGCGGCACACCTGAATTTTGCTTATGGAAGAGAATATAAAGGCCAGATTAATATGTAAATTAGTGGTTTAAGATATCCGCCATGAACTCCTCGGCGAAGCAATTTTTGCTTGCCCGGGGGTCGGAATCCTATCTATAAACATGTTAGACGCGCGTGAGGGCGAACATCAATGCAGACAGCAATCAAAGAAGAAGAAAAGACATTTAGTTATGACAATGTGCCCTATGACAGCCATCCGTTCCCGCAGTCACATCCGGATCGCTTGGCAACAATAGCCACCCTTTTCGGCATGAAGCCCGCCCCTATCGATAACTGCAAAGTATTGGAATTGGCCTGCGCCAGCGGCGGCAACATCATCCCGCTCGCCCAAGCTCTCCCCAAATCTCACTTCGTCGGCATCGACCTCTCCAAGCGCCAGATCGAAGACGGACAAAAAGTCGTCAAATCGCTCGGTTTGAAGAATATGGAACTGAAGCATGTTGACCTTCAGAATCTCGATGAGTCCCTCGGCAAGTTCGATTACATCATCGCCCACGGTCTCTTCAGCTGGGTACCCGGCACCGTTCAGGAAAAAATCTTGGAAGTTTGCGAAAAATTCCTCGCTCCCAACGGCGTTGCTTACATCAGCTACAACACCTACCCGGGCTGGCACTTCCGCGGCATGATCCGCGACATGATGCTTTATCATGCCGGTCCTATCCAGGATCCTAATGCCAAAGCCGGTCAGGCTCGCGCCCTCCTCGATTTCCTCGCTCAATCCGTTCCGACCGAAGGCAATGCTTATGGCATCATGCTCAAGAACGAAGTTGAAGTGCTCCGCAATCAGCGCGACAGCTACCTCTTCCACGATCACCTCGAAGAAGAGAACAAGCCGATGTACTTCCACGAGTTCATCGAAAAAGCCAACACCCATGGCCTTCAGTTCCTCGGCGAAGCTGAGTTCAGCACCATGCTCACCTCCAACTTCCCCGCTCAAGTCGGCGAAACACTGAGAAAGATCTCCACCGATATCGTTCGCACCGAACAATATATGGACTTCGTTCGCAACCGTACTTTCCGTCAGACATTGCTCTGCCGCAAAGACGTTCAGTTGAACCGCAACCTCAGCTTCGAACAAGTCAAACAGTTCATGATTGCTTCGCCTATCAAGCCTGTTTCCGAAACCTTCGAACTGCAGACCGGCAAACCCGAAACCTTCGCTCTGCCGAATAACGTTCAGTTGACCACCCCTCAGCCCCTCGTCAAAGCTGCTCTGCAGTACCTTGGCGAAATCTGGCCGAAAGCTGTCAAATTCGATGACCTCCTCAACACCGCGCTTTCCCGCGTTGCTCCGAACGTCATCCAGGACAAGAATGCTCACGTTGCTCAGACTCAGCTTCTCGGAGCCGACCTGCTCACCGCTTATTCCACCAACGCAGTTGTATTCCGTTCACACGAAATGCCCTTCGTTACCGAAGTAAGCGACAAGCCCAAGGTTTCCGAACTGGCTAAGTTCCAGGCCGAGAACGGTAACTATGTGACCAACCAGTTGCACGAAATCGTCACCATCGACATTTTCTCCAAGCACCTGTTGGCCCTTCTCGATGGTAAGAAAGACCAGAAGCAGCTCCTCGACGAACTGACCAAGCTCGTCAAATCCGACACCCTTGTTGTACAAAAAGACGGCAAGCAAGTGAAAGAAGGCGAAGCTCTGAAAGAGTCTCTCACCACCGCAATGAACGAAAGCCTCTCCAAGATGGCTAAAGCCGGCGTACTCGTCGCCTAAGCGACAGCTACGACTGCTCGGTATTGTCTGTACCGGGCCCGGGTAATTTAAAGACCCCGGCCTGGTCCTGACCTTCCATTAAAGCCCGCCGCATGGCTATCAGTCTGGCGGCAGAAGCAGAAAGTTCTCGAGCCTGTGATTGTAAAATCACAGGCTCTTGCTTTTGTGCCGATTCGGCCGGCGACGCAGTGTTCGCTTTGCCTTCGTACTGTCTGCCGATGAATCGGCCGCTTTCGGTCAGTGGATTGCGCCGCGACGAAATCTTGCCGTCGCCCATGTCTATCTCGATACTGTTGTCCTGTTCTGCATCGCGTGCGGCATTTGCGCGTTGGGCTCGTTTGCTCTGCTCGGTCTTTTTCATTTCGGTCTGAGCGATGGAAACAGGTGGTGGTGCGAGCGAATTTGATATGCGTTGGGCCATCGCCGCGCGGTGCGCCGGAGATGGTGGCGGCGGTGCAGCTTTGTTTTTTTGATCGTCGCTCATGGTGCTAATATTCCCCTCCGCTTTTTCGTCTTAACTTGCGCCTGTAGCAGGTCTCATTCGTTCAATGATGTCAATCGGCTACACTGTTGGGACATCCACGCTTCAGGTTTCCTATGAATTTCTTTGGGCAAACCAGATCACTTCTGGTTAAACGCGCGTTCTTTTGTCTGTCTGTTCTTGCGTTCCAGGGTCTGGTGACTTTTTCGGACTTCGGCAATCTCTCTTCGCTGGCTGTGCAACCGGCTTTCGCTGCTGATGCCAGCCTGGCGGTCGATGATTTTTCCAGTCAGTACACAGCGCTTACCAAACGGATACTTTTGGCCGGTGTGGATCTTGAACGCTTCAGTTTGAATTATCGACTGGAGACTTCTAAGCGCCCCAAATTTCGCCAGTTGCGCTATTTCGCCACCCAGGAAGCCGGCGCCGGTTGCGGACTCGGTTTTGAAATCGCCAGCATTAAAGAGTTTGGCATCGGTCGCAAGCATCCTCTTCAAATAGATACCCGTGTCCTGAAGGGCGGTCTTATTACAGCTATGACCGGCTCAATCATTGCCGGTTCGGGCTCAGGTCTGGAACTTTCCTCCAATGTTTATTCCGGCATCAAGCGCCGCCAGCATGGCTATGATGCGCGCAGCGCCACCAAGACAGTGTCGGCCAAGCTCAAGGAAATCGACAGGTTGCTGGCCGAGCGCGAAGCTCTGGTGGCGGCTCACAAAGATTCTCCGGCTTACGAACGCGCCATGGTCGAAGGACAGATTTTGAAAGAGATGCGCATCGCTTTTGTCGATGAGTATTCGCATTTCAATATCGACAGTCGCAAATTTTTTGCTACGCAAAATATGTTCTTTCTCCTCAATGCCGCCTACAACTCACTGGGCGCTGCCGCTGCCTATGTGGGAGACAAGTCGCTGCACAATCCGACTTTGAACGGTGCCAGCAATATCATGTTTATCGTCTCCGGCGCTATGGCTGCGGTCAGTCCGGCGCTGAGCGTGATGTCCGGTAATTTGATGGCCCGCCACGCCCGTCGCGTGCTCGATCGCGAGTTGGGTCCGGCAGTTGCATTTAAGGATGAGGAGTTCAGCGCCAAGCGCAAATTGCTGGAAGAACTCCTGCCCGGTGCGCAGGGTAGCCTGATACCATCGCTGCCTGCTACGCAACGACTGGCTATGTATACCGAGTCGAACAAATTGTTTGTCAAACAGCTCGACAATGAAACGCACACCATCAGACGCTTGCAGGAAGTTGCCCTGCAAACGAATCTACTTGCTCCTCCTATCGGCGGCACCCTGATGACCCAGGGCATTCTCGGCACGGTAGGTTATTACAGTTATCGCACCCGTCCTCGCAAGCAGCTCAACTGCGGCTATGCCGGGGCTATTGTCGGTTGCGTCGGACTCAGTGCCAACCTTGTGGGCACTGCCGCCTGGTTGCTCTCCAGTATGGCTTATGAGCACAAGCTGAAAGCCAAACAGCAAATGCCTGCTCAATTGATCAAAGCCAGACTGCAGCACCTGGATGATTTGCAGAAACTGCTCGAGGGGATTTAGAGATGAGCTCAAAGAAGGAATTCTGGAAGCATGAGCTGAGAGAACTGTCGATCATTTTTTCGTACCTGTTTGTCTGCTTCTCGGTGCTCAGCACCATAAAAGCACTGGTGCTCCTGCAGCATGATGTCACTGACCTTGGTCATATGTACGGTGTTTCAGCCGTAGAAGCCATTGCCCTGGGTAAAATCGTGGCCCTGGCGCAGAATCTACCGTTGATGAATGCCTGCGATAAGAGACCAATGTGGGTGGCAGTGCTCTACAAGTCTGTTTGGATGACTGTGATGGTCAATATCGGCGGCACCCTGGAGGAGAAATTATTTCATCATCACGCCGCCGAATCCGCGCATCCATGGCTGCTTTTCATCAGCCATCAACTGGCTTTTCTCTTTATTTTTGCAGTTCTATTTCTTGTGCGTGAACTTGATCGGGCGCTCGGCCCGAAAAAACTTGTTCACATTGTTTTTGGAAACCGTGAATAAACGTCCCGGCCTCAGTGCCGATACATAGAGGTAAATGAAATGAGTGCAGCGCAGTCAACCCTGACCCCGGCCGCGATCTCCGAAGAGCTGGCCTACGAAATCGGTATGGAAGCCTACTATTACTTCTATCCGTTGATAACGATGGAAATCACTCGTCGTCAGTGCACCAATCACGAAGCCGGCAAACAACCGGGTTTTGGTCCGATGAATTTGTTCTCTCACATGCGCGCTTATCCGCCGGCAGACTTCAAAGGCGTTGTCCGTCCCAACTTCGATACTCTGTATTCCATCGCCTGGTTGGACCTGACCAAAGAGCCGATGATTATCTCGGTGCCGGATACGCAGGGGCGCTACTATTTGCTGCCCATGCTCGATATGTTCTCAGATGTTTTTGCCTCACCCGGCTGGCGCACCTCCGGTACTGGTGCGCATCACTATGCCATCGTGCCCCATCACTGGTCCGGCAAGTTGCCCGAAGGCGTAGAGCCCATCGACGCTCCCACTGCTTATGTATGGATCATCGGCCGCACCAAGACCGATGGACCGGAAGATTACCCCGCCGTCCACAAAATCCAGGATGGTTTCCTCGTAACCCCTCTGTCGCAGTGGGGCAAGACTCCGACTGCGCCCAAGTTTGAATTCGATTCAGCCGTGGACATGGAAACGCCACCACTTGATCAGATCAATGCTATGAACGCCGCCGATTATTTTGCCTACGGTGCTGAACTCCTGGCTCTGCATCAGCCTCACGTCACCGACTGGTCCATCACCCAGCGCATGTCTCGCCTGGGCATCGAAGCGGGTAAAGAATTTGACTACGGCAAACTGGATTCTAAAATCCAGAAAGCCCTGGATAAGGCATGCGCCGATGCACTCCAGCTCATGGTCTCTAAAAAAGCTTCGTTTGGCACTCTGGTTAACGGCTGGTCGCTGAACACTGAGACAATGGGTGCTTACGGCAACTATTATTTCAAGAGGGCAATCGTGGCCATGGTCGGACTTGGTGCAAACCAGCCCGAAGACGCGGTTTATCCTATGAATTTTGCCGATGCCGACGGCAAGCCCCTGCACGGTCAGAATAACTATGTTCTGCACATGAACAAAGAAGATCTGCCTCCGGTCAACGCTTTCTGGTCGGTGACCATGTATGACGATGCGGGCTTCCAGATGGCCAATAGCCTCAACCGCTTTGCCATTAGCTCCTGGATGCCGCTCAAGAAAAACAGTGACGGCTCAATTGATCTTTATTTGCAGCAAACCAGCCCCGGTGCCGATAAAGAAAGCAACTGGCTGCCGTCGGGCAATTGCACCCTGGGCGTAACCATGCGTCTCTACGCTCCCAAAGCCGAAGTGTTGAACGGCAACTGGAAGCCCTCGGCGATCAAGAAGGTCTAGATTTTCTGATTCTTCACCGGGCGTAAGCCGCAAGCAAATAACATCAGCATCGCTGCCGTAAGAGCCAATAAAATCAGGCTCGTCGGCAGCGATCTGTGTAAGTGGTTGGGCAATACGACCATACCAAGCCATTGCAGATAGGGGGTGGCGAGAAGGGTCGCTATGATGAAGCGCATATGGGCCGAGCTCGCAGCCGGAGCTTTGCTGCCCAGTAGTAGCACCGCCGGTGCTACCAGCAGCAGGCCGTCGTAGACATAAGTGTGCACCGATGTGAATAGACACAGGATGACCGTAGCGGCAGCCAGGAGATGGAAATTATTTCCTTGATCGGCTTTGTTGCTGGCCTGTTTAATCCATAAAAAAAGCGTCATCAGCCAACCTGCCGCCATGAGTGCAGTGGTCAGCGGATAGACCCATGATGAGCCGGTAAAGCTCATCAGAAGTCCGCGCAGGCAGATCATCAAAATTGCCGCCTCCGAATTGCTCGACAGGCTGTCGCCCCGGAGAATCGCCGCCGGATAGTTTGCCACGGTCTGCCAGCCGAGGACCAGTGCTGCCAGCACCAGCAGTGCCAGTTCGGCAAGTGCGGTCACACCCAGTACTTTCCATTTCCTCTGTCCCAGGGCAGGCACAGCCCAGAAGAGTGCGTAGTGAGGCTTGAAGCTGGTCAGGGCTAGCAGCAGGCCGGCAGACAGATCTTTGCCGCGGTAGAGGCAGTAAAAATAGGCGCTGACAAATAGGAACAGATAGCAGCTCATCTGTCCCAGCATGGCCGTGATAAATACGGGCACTGTGCCGAGCAGGGCGAAGGCGATGATTGATTTTTGCCACCATACTGTTTTAAGCGCGCTCATTTTTATCAGC
>JAFEAV010000102.1 GCA_018266215.1 Cyanobacteria bacterium SZAS LIN-3
CACGTACGGTGGTGTGGCAGGGAGGAGCCCGTGAGGGCTCCCCCTATGCCGATTGGCTGTCTGTCACTTGCTTGCATTTCGATAATAGCCCCGGCCCGGGACTAAAACATCATGGTTAGACTATATTTTTTTTGCCGAAAAACTATAGGGCGCGGGCGATAATTTTCTCGAAATGGCAGCCGGTGGGCAGTGTACCGAAGCAATAACCATGCGCTCCGCTGATTCTGGTGGCGATATATGCCTCGGCCATAAAGGGTTCGGAATAGCGCAGGAATAGTGAAGCGGCAAGGGCCAGCGCCAGGCGCTCTACAATCAGGCGGGCCTGGCCTTCAAGCGCTGCCGGTGTCTTCATCAGTTCGGCCAGATTCCGGCGCAATCCATCTATATAGATATCCAGGCGGCTGTCCATGCCTTTGCTCTGTTGCAACTCTTCAAAATACGCTTCCAGAGATTCGGGCTCCTTAAACATGGCGCGCAGGACGTCCAGACAAATGACATTTCCCGAACCTTCCCAGATGGAGTTGAGGGGACTTTCCTTGAGCAATCGGGGCATGCCGCATTCTTCCACATAGCCGCCGCCGCCCAGGCACTCCAGTGCCTCCGCCACCATAGGCGGTGTGCGTTTGGTGGTGAAATATTTGCCGATGGCCGTGGCGATTCTGCGGAAGGCTGATTCCTTAGGATTTTCATCCTGGCGATCATAAGCCTGGGCCACCCGCATGGTGAGCAGTGTGGCGGCTTCCGTTTCCAGGCAGAGATCACTGACGACGTTTTGCATGAGCGGTTGATCGGTAAGAAGTTTGCCGAAGGCCTGGCGATGTTTGACGTGATTGATGGCAATCGATTGCGCCTGGCGCATGAGGCCGCCGGCCGAAATCATGCAATCCAGTCGGGTGTGATTGACCATCTCGATAATGGTGGGAACACCGCGGCCTTCTTCGCCCACCAGATAGCCGGTGGTATCAAGGTATTCCACTTCCGAACTGGCGTTTGATTTATTGCCCAGTTTGTTTTTCAATCGCTGTATATAGATGCGATTCTGGCTGCCGTCTTCCAGGAAGCGCGGCACTAAGAAGCAGGAGATCCCCTTTTCGGTCTGGGCCAGGACGAGAAAGGCATCGGCCATGGGATGCGAGCAGAACCATTTGTGGCCGGTGATCAAATAGGGCTTGCCTGTACCCCTTGCCCCCTGCGGTCTGGCCGTGGTGGTATTGGCCCGTACATCCGAGCCGCCCTGTTTTTCGGTCATGGCCATGCCCAGGATCAGGCCCTTTTTCTCATACCAGGGAATGAAGCGCGGGTCGTAGATATTGCTTGTGATCAGCGGTTTCCATTTTGCCTCCAGCTCGGGGGCGGCACTGAGAGCCGGCACCACTGCATAGGTCATGGAAATTGGACAACAATGACCGGGTTCATTTTGCACGTTGAGCATAAACTGGGCGGCGCGCACCAGATGTCTGTGGCTTTGTTTTTCGGTCGCCGGCTTCCAGGGCAGAGAATGCAATTCGTTTTCCACCGCTATGCGCATCAGCTCGTGAAAGGAGGGATGAAACTCAACCTTATCTATGCGATTGCCCCGCACATCGTGGGTGTGCAAAATCGGCGGATTGGCATTGGCCAGAAATCCCAGTTCAATCGTCTCGGCGCGCCCCATGAGCTCACCGAAGGCATTCAGTCTCGGCCCCGCCCAGCCGGCGCCGGCCCTCTCCACACTGTCCACCAGCACTTTATTTGTGGCAAACAAATTGTAATTGGCCAGGGGAGCCACCTGGTTCAATACTTCGTGGGTTTTGTAGGCTCGTCTGTCTTCGCTGGTTTCAGTTGCTTGCACTGGGGACTTGAGCTTGGTCATTGCTTTGCCTGTAGATGCTGATAATGCGTTAGTTTACAAAAAATGGTCGGCGCCGGTGTCAATGACAACCCACGGTTTAACCAGCGCCGGCGTTGACAGTAGGTTTCATTAGAGCAAAACAATAGTAAACTAATCGGCGACGCGACGCCCATGGAGTAATCAGTGTCCATCCTCCTGCAAAAGCGGGCCGACAAGAGCTTATCGCTGATCATTGACGGCGATTTGCAGTTCGATAGTCGCGACGAACGCATTTATCATGAGACTTTTGTCCTGCCGGCGATGGCCCTGGCGCTCAAGCGCACCGATGCGCTGAAAGTGTTGATCGCAGGCGGCGGCGACGGTCTGTGCGCGCGTGAAGTTTTGAAGGAATCGCGGGTGGCCTCCCTCACCCTGGTTGACTATGACGCCAGTGTGATTAATCTCGCCCGTGGGGAACTGGCGGAGCTAAATTGCGGCAGTCTCAGTGATGAGCGGGTCACAGTCGAGGTCATGGATGCTTTTGACTATGCCGCCTACCAGAAAATGGACGGCCACAAATTTGATCTGATCATCTGTGACTTCACCGTGCCGAGAAATTTAGCCGGGGCCAAATTGCTGGGTGTCGAATGGTTCGGCCTGGTGCGGGAGCTGCTGACCGAGTCCGGTGTTGCCTGCATCAACGGTGTTTCACCCTGCCTCTACAGCGATGCTTACTGGAGCATCTATAACAGTTTGCGTACGGTCGGCCTGGCCACCCTGCCCTTCCGTGTGCCGCTGCAATCTTTTCGTGCCGCCGGATACGGACCGGACTGGGGATTTTTCCTGGCTTCGCCCAGGGCATTTTCAGCCGACGAACTGTCCCGCCCCCTGAGCTTTGCCCAGCCTGCCGAACAGTTGCGCAGTGATGAACAGTGGCGCAAACTTTTTCAGTTCCCCCGGGCTATGGTCGGTCGACGGGCCTTTTCCAAACCCACGGCCGGATGCAGCGATTTGCTCATTACTTATTTGAGCAATCCCAACGGCGAGGGTAGTCTGGCCGGTGGTGGCGCCCTCAGTGTCACCGATTGCGATTTTGATTTTCTCGCTCTTGGCACAGATCCTGCTCCCCTGCCCGACGCCGACTGCGGCGATCGAGTTTTGCCGGAGCAGTTGAGCAGTCATTTGCATACGATCTTCGGCGGCGACAGTGATCAGGTTTATCTAAATGAAGCCGGTGAGCCCGTCGCTCCTTCGCTTGAGGATATAGTGGCCCGGGTGGGTGAGTACATGCCGGCCCTCGATGTCGGTCACAGCCGCTCTATGGTCGAGCAATTTTTAGAAGACCCGATGCGTTTCATGCGCGCCATTGATTTGAGAGACCTGGTTGACCGTCTGCTCAAGCGCGCGGCCGAGTTACCGCGTTTGCTTGTTGATGAGCTGCTGGCCCTCAAGCAAAAGCTGGTCGATTTCGTTTGCGATCGCGACAACATCCTGGCCCTGGGCTCCAAGGCCCTGGCTGTGATCGCCCTGGTTGTGATTTTAGGTAATCTGGTCTTCACCGATAACGCCTATGGCAAGGGCGGTCATGGCAGTTTTGGTCATGTCAGCGACAGCCCGGGATCGCTTTCGCGTCCGGGGCACAGCCGTTTCGACAGTGACTTTGCTCCCGCTGAATACGCCACCGGACCGGGATTTCGCCCGGGCAACTATGGTTATGGTCGTTCGGTCGATGAGACCGGCTTTGTCTTCCCGGCCAGACGCTATCGTTATTACGGCAACAGCTATTCGCGCAACTATTATTACCGTCACCGGACGCCGCATACTCAGCCGCCGAAGGAGATTTACGCCAGCTATCGTCTGACGCCGGAAGCGGATGTTTTGCCCGACGGTACGGTCGTGGTCAATTTGACCGACGATGCTTTTTTGCAACTGGGCAATGGCTGCAATACGGTGGTGGATGCCTGGACCGGCGTGCCCATCTGTGATCTGGCCAGAGACCCGGCGCAGACTTTCAGAGTTTGCAAGGAAGTTGAGCGTCAGACCGCCGGTTTGCGTCAGTCGATTGCCGGGAAAGTGAGCTGGAACAAGTGGATGGACTGGCTGGATTTTGTGCCCTGGTACGGCGACGATCAGGCCGAGTTAAACAATCTTGTGGAAATGGAGACACGCCTGGAGGCTGCCCGCAAGAGTCTGGGTGAGGCACCGCCCCTGGTACCGCCTCTGCAACAGCCCCCGGTTGAGGGCTCAATTGAAGTATTTGCCTCGGTCTGGTTGAAGCGCGATGGACTGTCGCTGATTGTGCAGCGCCCCGAAGGTCTGGCCTATTTTGACGATAAAGGCTGGTATGAAGATCTGGACCGCAAACACGCCATCGCCGGCGATTATCCCCGCGACCTTGGCAGGGTTGTGGTCAGCTTCTATCGTAAACAGCTGCGTGAAAAAGTAGAGATACGCAAGCGTTTGATTCAGGAAAAAATTGACGCTCAGGCAGATCACTACGCATTGACCAAGGACCTGGCCGAGTATAAAGCCTGTTATGCCGATACATCCGGTTATGAACTGGTCGATTACGGCTCGACTCAGATTCGACTCGATGATGCCGTAGCTCGCACCAATAAAGATCTGGACATGGCGCAGCAGCGCGTAACTTTAATTGATGAGCAGCTGGGTCGCATGCCCGAGGAATGGCGTCTGGCCCAGATATTTGTCGATAAGTACGGCCCTCTCTACGATAAAAAGCCGGCTGCGCCTGCTGCCGCCGTACCGGCAACGCCCGGGGCAAAAACAGCCGCTCCCGCCCCTGCAAAAACGGAGGGCCAGCCGCAATGAGTTCGGTGATGGAAAATCTCTCCCACAGTCTCACCGGTGAAGTGCACGTTGTTGTGCAGGATAGACTGGAGTCAGGCACTGCCTGTGGTGCCGCCTGGGATGCTCTGGTGCAGAGTACCGAAGCCAGTGGATTCATGCAGACCCTGGCCTGGGCTGACTTTAAGCGTCGGCAGGGCCTCAGTGTTGCGCATTTCCTGGTTTTTGAAGGCGAGCAACTTGTAGGGGGCTGCATCGGCTATTACAGTATCCGGGCGACCGGGGCCAGACTGCTGGTTTCTCCCGATGGTCCTGTCATGCCCTGGCTCGATGCCGAGCGCACCGCCGTCTATATGCGTCATCTCGATACTGCCGTCAAGAATTACTGCTCCGATAAAGGGTTGTCGGCCTGGCGCATTGAGCCACGCCTGACTTTGCCTTTGCCTGAGGTGCTTAAGAATTTCAGTCCGGCGCCCATAGATCTGTTGCCCAAGGAAACGCTTTATCTGGACCTTAGCGGCGAGCCCGAAAGTATTCTTGCCGGAATGCATCATAAGGCGCGCTACAACATCAAAGTGGCCGAACGCAATGGTGTGAGCATAGTCCAGGATGCCGGCCCCGAAGCGCGGACCGAGCTCTACAAAATACTTGAGCAGGCCAGCCAGCGCGATTTATTTTTCCTCGAGCCGGCCAGCTTTTTTGAAGACTTAATTGAAGAACTTGGTGTGGAAGGACTGGCCACCACCGTGCATGTGCTTCTGGCTAAGCATCAGGAGCAGGTTATCGGTGGGCTGCTTTTGCTCATTTGCGGTCGGCGTGCCACTTATCTGTATGGCGGCGTCGCCAACGAAAAACGCAATGTCATGGCCGGTTATTTGCTGCAATGGCGCGCCATGCAACTGGCCCGAGAGTTGGGGGCGACCACTTATGATTTTTACGGTTACATTGAACAGGCCGATCCCAATCATTTGTACTGCCAGTTTTCAGAGTTTAAAAGAAAGTTTGGCGGCACGCCCATGCGCTTTGGCGGAGCGCGCGAGCAATTTTATATGGATACACTGACAGACGCTGTTGTCCGCGCCTTCAAAGAGATAAACTTAGTGCCCTGATGATAAGGAGATTGATATGCCTGGCGGCAGATTCGGTCGAATAAGACCAGATACAATTCAGCTCTTCGAAAAGACTGTCGAGCAGGTCAAAAAGCGGATGCTCAGTGCATTGCCGCCCTCGGCCGGCGATCAGGTCAAGGCCTATACGACCGAAGCTTTGCTGACTATAGTTTTTCGCGACTGGCTGGAGCATGAAAATTCCACCGGTCTGGAAGACTCTGACGTAGCTGACCTGGAGAGCTTCGTTAAATGCGCTTCCTCGATGGCCGGCTCAGATATAAACGGCCAGGGCTATCCTGTCTATCAGGCCATTTTGAAGGGTCTTCTCGAAGACTGGTTGGAAAATTGGAACGCCCCCGGCGATCCCGGCCCGCCCGGACCGGGCTAAGACGACAGACTCAAGCAGGAGCATAGAGAGTGTCCCATCATGATATTGCAGACATCGTGCAGCGCCTGATCTCGGCGCTCGGATGGACCTTTGCCAGCGTCATTATTTTTTACGCCGGTTCCTGGTTTTACGATCTGCTCGATCCCATCGACTACCGTAAGGAAATCGAAAAGGGCAATATCGCCGCCGGTATAAAAATGGCGGCCGTTACCCTGGCTATAGCGGCGATTGTCATTGCCGCCATCATTACTTAGGAGAGACCTGGACGTTGGCTAAAACCGACATCACTAAAGTCAACTTCGCTTTCCCCGCGGCTTTTATGGCCCTGGGCGGAATGATCTATGTCCTGGCCACTCTTACCGCCGTGCAGGCAGTCGCCGCCTACTGGGAAGAAGGGCGCATGGTGGAGGGCGACAACACCGTCAAGTTGTTCTTCCCGATAGTGGCCCTGGCTGTTTGTGCGCTGGTTGTTGGGCTCTACATGCGCCGCCCCGGAGAAGTTGATAAAACCTACGGCATGTATTCAGGCGGCTACGACGCCAGTCGCGATTTTGAGAGCAGTAACTTTTTCACCTCCGAAAGTTTCGGCACAATGATCATGATCCTGCTGATCATCGTCATAGCCATCTGCTTTATCTCAGTCGGGGCTGATCTGGCTTCCTTTCTCGTATCCGTGGCATCGACATCGACAATTGCTTATTTCCTTGCTCTGTTTTTTGATAAGCGGGCCAATATTCGTGGCGCCATGGTCGGTGTCTGGTTTGTCGGTTATATCATCCTATGGAGTATGGGCTCCAGCCACGCTGTCAGTTTGCCAATTTTCATTTCGTTCTGGGTGGTCTTCGGCAGTCTGGCCGGGTATTTCCTGGCTGATATGATCCGGGCCGAAAACATCGCCGACAAGCGCCGGGCAGAAAGCGGCGACGAGAGGGGCCCGCGTCCGGGCGGATCATCGCGTTCATCCGGTTATGCTTCCGGCTATTCCTCTGGTTATTCTTCAGGTTATTCTTCCGGGGGATATTCCGGTTCCGCTTATTCCGGCTCGGGAGCTTCTTACGCCCCTTCGTCCGGTGACAGTGAGGCGATGCGACATCGTCGCAAAAATACCTCCGCCAAGTATTCCGAGTTTGGCCGGCTGCCCCAGGACACTACCAATGTCCTGGCTCATCTGGTGCGCCGCACGACCGGCCCGATCGCCTCGGCCCTGCCTGTGAACGCTTCCAGTGAGATGACCAATGACACAATCAGATTGATTCTGGACACGCTCATTCTCGACTGGCGCGTCAACGGCAATCTCGGTGGTCTCGATGATAAGGACGTAGAGGACCTGCGCACTTTCGTCACCTGTGCCAGCAGCTTTGTCCAGGGCGAGTATGTCGGCAGCAACAGCGCCACCTACAAGACAGTGCTTTCTTTCCTCCTCAAGGACTGGCTCGATAACTGGAATGCTGAGGGTGTAGACGGTCCGCCGCGATGATCAAGCCCGTGGGACTGCCACCGCTGATGGTTGTATCGTTTGAAATCGACAAAGAGTTTGCCGTCGCTTTCAACGATTTCTACAATAAAAAGTTTTTGCCCGACTTGCTTGCGCTCAGTCCGGAGTTGCGATCTATCCAGCGCTTCCAGGCCTTCCAGCCGGAGACTATGGCGGCGACCGGTGCCTACCAGACTTTTTATCAACTGGACTCTCTCGAGACGCTGGCTAAGACCGATGCGATTTTCGGCAAGGCCGAGTTTGCCGAGACTCTATTACAGTTTCGTCAGTTTAAGGAGCGGGCTTTGCTGGAATTCAGCAGAGTTAACTACGAGCCGATCTATAATGCCGAGGCTCCCGCCTCCTCTACCGGACTGCAGCAGCCGGCGGTGGAGTATTGCTGTCTGGTGCGGCAAAATGTCGACCCGGGGCGGGAGGAAGAGTTTCTGAACCGCTATGTCGAAACTTACCTGCCCGGGGTGCGGGCCGCGGCTCCCGACCTTCTCGCTTGTCATGTTTTTAAAGCCTGTGAACCGGCTTACCTTTCGATTTTGACGATATATCAAGCGGCCGACCTGGACGGTCTGAGAATGGCGTTGTCGGCTCTGGCAAAGACTTGTGCCGCCGATGAGCCGCAGGCCCTGCGCTCGATATTGACCCTGCCCTGACCTTAACCAAATCGCTTAAAACTTCATGATTGCCGCATTTGACAGCAGTGATCCGGGTTGCTATCCTGCCCCTACCCAACAAATTTTGGTCTGAGGTCTTACCAGTGCCGCCGCTTTTGGCCAATTATTACCTGACGTATAAGTGCAATTCGCGTTGCACATACTGTGACATACCAATCAAGCCCGTTAATGTACCGATTAAAGAGTCGGCGCCCGAGCTTATTATTGAAAATCTTGCCGCTCTCAAACGGCTCGGGGTGAAGGTAGTTGATTTTACCGGCGGTGAGCCGCTCATCTATAAACACCTGCCGCGCGTCCTGCGGGCCGCCAAGGACATGGGTTTTATAGTCAGCCTGGCTAATACCGGCACTCTCTATCAACGTGTGGCCAAGGATATCGCCGGTCTCGTTGATGATTTGAAATTTTCTCTCTCCACCACCGACCGTGAAGCTTATGCGGCGGAACGCGGCATCGACGGCTACGCCAAGGTTATTGAGAGCATTAAACTGGCAAAGAGCCTGGGCGAGAATCCATCAATCATTTCCACCGCCACTCCTGCTTCTTTGCCCGGCATGGAAAAAGTCGTCAGACTGGCGCAAGACATGGGCATCATCATGTATTTGCAGCCTGTCTTTGATTATTGTGAAAATGAAACTTTGCGCGCCGATGGCATCGAGCAAATCAAACGCCTGGCTGCTTTTGATAACGTCGATGTGAACTGGGCCTTCATGCAATTTTATCTTGATGGCGGCAATCAAATCACTAAACCGCGCTGTCGTGCGGTATCGGCGGTGGTGGTAGTTTCGCCCGATGATCATTTGCTTCTGCCTTGCTATCACATGGCTGATGAGCGATTGAAAATCAAACATGAAAATGGCCAGTCCAATCTTGATGAGCTCTGGCGCAGCCCGCCGGTACAGGAGAAACGCAAGAAAGAAGGCGCCTGGGATTTCTGCCAGGGCTGCACTATCTGGTGCTATTTCGAACCATCTTTTTACTGGCCTCCGGATCGTTATTTCTTCCTGCATATGAAGAGCAAAGCGATCTGGGCCAAGAGTCTTTTGAAGTTGGGCATTGAACGCAAAACTGGTCTCAAGCTGGGTCGCCGACTGGCTCCTGCCGTGGCCAATTATCTGCCCGAGGTGAGTGCTCCGATCAAGGTGCGCAGCGAGGTCGGCGATGATGGTCTGGCGACCGGCAAATCAGGCTGTTCCGATGCCGCCGATGCGTGCGACTCGGGGCTGGAGGTGGCCGCGGATGTGGCGATTAACTCTGGTATCCCGGTAACGATAAGCAGGCAGTCATCCAATTAGGGTGTGCTGCCGCCACTGCCGCCACTGCCGTCGCCACCACCGGCAAATCGTATGTCCTGGATGACTTGTAGTTTGTGATAGGCCTGGACCTGTTCTTTCGGCGGCAGCTGATTGATCCACTTGAAGAAATTGTCGTCCAGGGTGTGATTGAAGTCGTTGATAAATTGGTCGGATGAGGTCATGTGGTAAAGGGACTGAATTCGCAAAATGTCCAGTTCTGTGCCGTAGTCCGGGCTGCCGTCGCTTCGCGCTCTGGCCGCTTGTTCCTGCAGGCTGGGCACTGATTTGTCGGGGTGTTCCATGGCGTTATACAGCGTATTCAGTTCAATTGGATTGTCCTGTCCGTGATCTATCGCGTTGTACCAGGAATTATCCACAAGTGCGTAAGATTTGCTGTCCGGTCCGTTACCGGGTTTGAAGTCGGTTATGTTTACCACATGCCCGCCACCTTCATCTAAGGCATTTGAATCCGACCAGAACGGTTCGTTGCCGGTGTAGAGGAAAACTGTAATCGGGAATTTATTCTCTTCTTTTGCTTTGACGAGCATATCTTGCAGGTCGACGGCGCTGGCAACGCCGTGTATGTTTGGTGATTGACTGCTCATGACTGTGTCCCGGGCAATGAATGTCCCCGGCTCACTTTTGCCGGTGATGGCCGTTAGCGTTTCGGGCAGCCAACGGGTGTTTCCGCTAATAACCTGGTAGGGGGTTGAATACTGCAGCACCTCTGCTCGGCCGTGTGGGTGATAGGCGACGTACGTTTCACCTGTAAAGTTTGTCGGCGATGGTCGACGTTGCTCGACCCGTACGGTGGGACTATTGGGGTCCATTTCTCTGGCTGCACGATTTTGATGATCGGCAAAAATGTTGGCGGCAGTCACCTGAAAAATTTCACTGGCATGAGAGCGGCTGCCCTCATAAATATTGCCCCAGACCGATTCATCATGGGGGACCGGGTTGATGCGATAGGTCGTACCTTGCTTGGTTGTGTAGGCACCATTGAGCGCTACATCGGCAATGAGTGAAGCAGCCGCTCCCGGATCTTTATCGAAAGCCCGCACTTCCAGTGCGTTGAATGTGCACGTGTTATGGTTTCCCTGATTGATCCCATACGGATTGGCTGCGTATTCCATTATTTGCTCCGCCAGTATCGTGCGGTGCGCGCCGGAGAGCAGACCTTTGTCCTGGGTTTGCAGCAGGCGGTCTACATTTTTGTAGACCGTTGCCACTTCGGAAGGTGGCATCTGCATGGCGGCGGCGCGCTCTGCAAATAGCTCCATGTTGGCTTTGAATATGGCCAGACCATCGGGATCCGTGGCCATTTTTCGCTCAGCATCGGCGCTCAGACTTTTGTATTCCGCACTCTTGCTACCGACTGCAATGTCTGTAGTCGCCGGGCGCGCGGCAGCTTTTTGAGCGTCACCGTAGATGTCGCCCTGGCTGAAGTCCAGGGTCGTGAAGTTTTCCCGGGGGCGAACAGAGGCCTGCATGCCTGATAAGGAGCAGGCCTCCATGCTGCATTTTGTCGATGCTGCAAATTGTTCGGCATTGAAGTTCAGACCAGAGTCCGTGCTTTTATCCAGCATGCGGGCGTTCTCGATAATAGTAAGGGGTTGGGGAAAGTAATTTTCACCATACGCGCCTGATGTGGCATTATCGTGACTTCAATGTGGCAGCTGCGTTTACCGGGATAACTTGTTGAGGGATCAATACTGTTCTACTATTACTAAGTCACCGCCGTGCAGTGGTCGGTTGTGATTGAGTTTCTGGAGATTTTTCATTGTCTTCAAAACTTCCTGATTGGTGGCGTTTTCCCCCACCAGTTCGCGAGCGAGACCCCAGTATGTATCGCCCCGTTTTACCTGATTGCTGATTTCACCGTGGCCATTACTGTCCGTGCTTCCAGTTCCGGGGCGTCCCGGGATGCCGGCATGGCTCCTGGTTGCGACACCGTTTTGTACTGGCCTGTGAATTTCAGTAGCGCTGCTTTTCCCCTCGCCCCCAGCGGCGGGGCTGAGGTGGCTGCTGGCCACTGTTACTGACTCTGAAGCTGGATGAGATTTTCCACCGGCAATGATGGCGTGAATAGCTTCAAGAGGAGGCAAAATGCTCTCTATTTGTGCCGTTAACGGCCTGTCGGCCCGGAATTCGGCCTCCCTGCGCTGGTAAGCATCCAGCATCGCCCCCGGTGCCTCGATGATTGCTTTTGCTACAGGGGTAATGTCGTTTTCTCGTGCGATCGCTTTAGCAACTTCAACTGCACTGTCGACACCACTGCTGATTGCATGGCCTGCGGCGTCGGCACAATTGGCGGCAAAGGTTATTGTTTCTTCCGTGATCGTGGCAGCTGCCACGCCCACGGTCTGAACCACGTCACCGCAGCCTCTGGCCAGAGCCTCGAAGCAATCGCCGCCCGCCTGCCACAGGTTTGCGGCAAAGGACGCCGCATCCTGTCCGGCCTCGGCAAGATGATCTACGGGTTTATGGGAAGTCTGATCGTTCATGGATACACCTCTTACTAAGTTGGAAAACTCAGAGGGGGGTGTTCCTCAGTGAAAACAGATTACCGGCCGCCGGTGACGAAGCTGTGACGGCGTCGTGTCGATGCTGTTACGGACGGCAAAAGTTTTCAGGGCTTATTTTTACGGTTCCCTGATTACGGGAGGTGGGCCGGCGGGTTCTGATTCAAACGATTCTTCCGGCGGCTGCTCCATCTCTCCTGCCATGATCGGGGCGCCGCCTTGTTGTATTTGTACGAACAATGGACCGAAGAATGGGGCCAGCGCTAGAGCCAGTGCGGCGAGGGAGCCGTTAATTATGCCGAAGATGTTCCATTTTGCTTTGATGCCGTCAATCGTCAATATAGATGTACAGTCTCTGGTTATCACTGTTCCGTCCTTCCGCTGAAAGAAGCGCACGCAGAGACCTCCCTCGTTTTGCGAAATCAATTCCATTGCTTCTTTCTTTGTCATTGCCGAAATGTTGTAGACATTTTGTTTGCACTTGCCGCAAAAACGTCTGCGGTCGTCGCCGCGCATGTTCTTCCACTTATAGGGGCAGTTGAAGTCTAGTTTCAGCGCGAATAGTTCGTCCTCGCGCAGTTCCTCATTATTTTTAGACATGCTTGAACATCCTTGCCATGCCGGTAAAAGACAGGTTGCCGCAGATCTCTATTTATGCCCGCAGAAAAAACAGCCCTAGCTGACTGTTACGAAAGATTCTTCAGGAGAAGTACATAAGTGCGATGGCGTGACAGGAAAGCGAGCGGCCTTCGCCCACGGGGCCTAAGCCCTCGGCGGTCTTGGCTTTGATGCTGATGCTGGAAGCCGGGATGTTGAGGACCTCGGCCAGCGATGCTTTCATTGCGTCAATATGGGGTGCCAGCTTGGGCTTCTCGAGAATAATCGTGGAGTCGATATTGCCGATCAAATATCCTTCCTGTGTGATTATTCCTTTCACCTGGGCCAGCATGTCCAGGCTGTTTGCGCCTTTGTAGCGCTCATCCGAGGGAGGGAAATGCCTGCCGATGTCACCAAGGCCGAGGGCGCCGAGCATGGCGTCGATAATAGAATGAATCAGGACGTCGCCGTCCGAATGACCAAGCGATCCTTTATTGTGGGGAATTTTGACGCCCCCCAGAACCAGCGGCCGGCCCTCGACGAGCCGGTGCGTATCGTAACCCTGTCCGATGCGGAAAGTCGTCAAAATAGTCCTCTCAATTTTGTTATGTCAGGCTTTTTAGTCGCCGATGGTCAGAAGCAAGGTGTGGGCATCCACCGTCTGGCCGGGTTTCACTTTGACGTCCGTTACTTTGCCGTCTCTGTCTGCGACCAGATCCGATTCCATTTTCATGGCTTCGAAGATAATCACTTTCTGTCCGGCTTTTACCTCGGCACCTGCTTGCACAAGTATCTCTTTTACAAGACCGTGCATGGTGGATTTGATTTCGCCGCGCGTCGCGGTGGCGCTTGCCGTAGTGGAGCGGGTGCGGGTTTCCATCTTGGTGGCCGTACCTTTTGTGGCCGTAGCTGAAGCTTTTACGACGGTCCTCGGTTTGCTGGGATCGACGAGTTCGGTGACTGCTACTTTGAAGACCTTTTGATTGACGCCCACTTCAAAGCTGCGGGTGTCGGCGCGCTCAATTGTCGCAGCATCACCGCTCGCCGCGGCGGGAGCCGCTGGAGCCGCGGATTTGAGATTGATGCGTTTCATCAGATCCTGTTCTACATAGGTGGTGTAAATTTCACCGGCCTGGAAGTTTGGATCGTCGAGCATGGCTAAATGGAAGGGAATGGTTGTCTGCACGCCTTCGATTTTGAAATTGTTCAGAGCCACTTTTGTACGGTTAATGGCTTCTTCTCTGGTTCTGCCCCAGACCACCAGTTTGGCCAGGAGTGAGTCGTAGAATGGCAGCACGGTATAACCGGGGTAGCAAGCCGTATCCACACGCACCCAGGGATGATGCGGCAGTTCGTAGCGGCTGAGAGTACCCGGGCTGGGCATGAAATTCTTAGCCGGATCTTCAGCGTTGATGCGGCATTCGATAGCATGTCCGCGCTGTGAGATTTCTTCCTGTGTGAATGAGAGTTTGTGTCCGGCGGCTACCAGAATTTGTTCTTTGACGATATCTATGCCGGTTGTCGCTTCGCTGATTGGATGCTCGACCTGAATTCTGGTGTTTACTTCCAGGAAGTAGAAATCATTGCCGGAGACCATGCACTCCACTGTGCCCGCCGATGAATAACCGAGCGCGGCCGCGCCTTTGACGGCGGAGGCCAGCAGTCGGGCGCGAAGGTCTTTGTCGAGCTTTGTCGCCGGAGTTTCTTCCAGGAGTTTCTGGTGACGTCTCTGGCTGGAGCAATCGCGCTCAAAGAGATGCACGATATTGCCGTGCTCGTCGGCAAGTATTTGTACTTCGATATGGCGGGGATGATCGAGATATTTTTCGACATAGACTTCATCGCTGCCGAAATAACTGGCGCCTTCTCTCTGCGCGCCGGCCAGGGCGTTGTCTACTTCTTCCGCTTTGCGCACGACGCGCAGTCCGCGACCGCCACCACCGGCACTGGCTTTAATCGCAATCGGATAACCGTATTGCTCGCCCAGTTTTTTTACTTCTTCGGGGGTGCGCACCGGATTGGTTGTGCCCGGTACGACCGGTACTCCGGCTGCGTCCATCACCCGGCGAGATTCAATTTTTGAGCCCATCTTATGTATAACGTCGGGACTGGGGCCGATGAATTTGATACCGGCGGCGGCGCAATCTCTGGCAAAATCGGCGTTTTCAGAAAGGAAACCGTAGCCCGGATGGATGGCATCGGCGCCGGCGCGTTTCGCTATATCAAGGATCTGAGCGGCATCAAGGTAGACTTTGGCCGGTTGTCCTTCCAGTTGCCAGGTTTCACTGGCCATCTGTACGTGGCGGCTGTCTTTATCCGGTTCGGAAAAAATTGCCACTGTGGGTATTCCCAGCTCTCTGCAAGCCTGGATGACACGGACCGCGATCTCGCTTCTGTTGGCGATCAGAACCTTGTTAAACATATGTGGATTCTCTCGGCTCCTGAAATTTACCTAATCTTGTTTTTAGGGCTTGAGCCAAAAGGATATATGGCCAGAGCGCAAAACCCGGCAGCTTTAAACTGAATTATATAAATGACATGTCACCGCTCCACCTGATTACTCGGGGATTGCCGCGACTCACGGCACCTTAACAGTTGTCAGACTGTTGTTTGACAAGGTTTTGCTCAGGCTTGGATGGTAGGATCTGTGAGGTTGGAGACACCGGAGTTATTAGATGGCGGGCGCAAATACCTTCCCCACGGTCTTTATCGCGGGCAGCGGATTCATGGGATCCGCAATTGCTTTTCTGGTTGCATCAAAAACAGGAGCTAACGTGTATGTCTATGACATATCGCAAGCTCAACTCGATAAGGCGGAACAGGCCGTAGCCAAGTTTGGCAAGAGTTCAGTCGATAAAGGTTTTTTGACAGCTGATCAGCTGGCCGACGTCAGCAAGCGCATTCACAAAACACTCAAACTCGAAGATGCGAAGGATTCGGATATCGTCATCGAAGCCATCGCCGAAGATATCGAGATGAAGCGCACGCTCTTCTCTAAGCTGGACGGCATTTGCAAACCTTCGACAATTTTCGCTTCCAATACTTCATCGCTGCCAATCACCAGTCTTGCTTCCTCCACCAAGCGCTCGAAGCAATTCATCGGCATGCATTTCTTCTCGCCGGCGCACGTAATGAAGCTGGTTGAGCTTATCCCCGGCTATGACACCTCGGATGAAACACTGTCCAGTGTGCGCAAGTTTGGCGAAGAACTGGGCAAGACCCTGATTCACTCCAAAGATTTCCCTGGTTTCATCACTACCCGCCTTGGTCTCGTTTTGATCAACGAAGCGGCCTTCGCTCTGATGGAAGGCCTGTCTACGCCAAAAGAAATTGACCTTGGCATGACCCTTGGTTACAACCATCCCATGGGTCCGCTTGCCCTGGCCGACTTCATCGGCCTGGATGTATGCCTGCATATTTGCGAGGTTTTGTATGAAGGGTTTGGCGATCCGAAATACAGACCCTGTCCGCTTCTTCGTCAACTTGTATCGGCCGGGCACCTCGGCAAAAAGACCGGTAAAGGGTTCTATGAGTACGGTGGTTAGTCGGTATGCTGCTTAGCGTTTTCCTTCTCAATACACTCTTTATCCTGGGTCTCTACGGACTGACTCTGGCATTTTATGTGCTGCTCAAGCCGGTGGAGACCTCGCGCAAATACGATAAGGACCTGCCCTTCGTTTCTATTCTTGTGCCGGCCCGCAACGAAGAAGGCAAGATTGCTCGTTGCTTAGAATCCTTGCTGGCGCAGGATTATCCAAACTTCGAACTGGTTGTAATCGATGACCGTTCCACTGATCGTACCGGTGAGATCATTGCTCAGATTGCGGCCAACGATCCCGACAAACGCATCAAGTTTGTCCACGGTGAAGACGCGCCCTCCGGCTGGATAGGCAAGTGTAATGCCCTGGCCTACGCCGTCGGCCACGCTTCAGGCGACTGGTTTATCTTCACCGATGCCGATACTTTCCATCACAAAAATTCCGTCCGTGACGCCGTCTCCCATGCCATGAGCAACAAGATTGACCTGCTTTCTTTTGTGCCCATGCAAGAGCTCGGCAGTTTCTCCGAAGTCCTGATTATGCCGGTCTTGCTCAGTGCTTTTCTGCTGGGCGATCCTTTCCACACAGTCAACGATCCCAAGGCTGCCCGCGCCTATGCCTATGGGCAGTACATTCTCTGCCGCCGCTCCTCTTATCTGGCCCTCGGCGGTCACCACAGTGTGCGCGATGAAATTGTGGAAGACCATGCGCTGGCCCGGGTATTCAAAGAGAAGGGCTATAAAATCGAGATTTGCGACGGTAAATCTCTCTACAGTGTGCGCATGTACACCGACCTGGAATCGCTGTGGCTGGGCTGGACCAAGAATCTTTATTCGTTTATTGAGAGCAATCCGCTCTATCTCATCCTGCTTCTGGCCATGGAATTTACCGTCGTCGTCATGCCCTGGATCTGGCTCTTCTTCGTGGCCTCAATCTGGGTTAACGGTGAATGGACCGAGTTTCTCATCCGCATGTCTTTGCTGGTTATGGTGCAGATTGGCACCCTGGCGCTGTGGTTCCGTCGTACATCGGATCACTTTGCCGGGGTGAAGTGGTATCACTTCTTCCTCACGCCTTTCGGCCTTCTGGCTGTTACCGCCCTGTATTTGCATTCCGCTTACCTGGTCCATTTTGGCGGACAGGTCAACTGGAAGGGCCGGCGCTATGTCGTCAATAAAAGTCGGACCATCCAACCTTCCCAGGGTAGTCTCATGGAAACCCCTCGGGACGCCAAGCTGGTCAGCAGGGACGTGACCGAATAGGGCCGTCCAGGCTCGATATGTTTTGGATGGATCTTTTATGCATATTGTTGTGCAATAGCATGCACAATGTACTCAGCAACCGGGATAGCTGCATGCTCAGCGGCAAATAGTGTTAGACTTAAGCCGTTGCAACCCTAATATAGAGAAGTTCTAAGTGGCTTGGTTCAAGAGTTTCTTTTGGCATGGCATCGGTGTGGATCTGGGCACCGCTAATACTCTCATTTACATCCATGATAAGGGTGTAGTACTGAGGGAGCCTTCGGTCGTAGCTGTAGACGAGAATACAAACATGGTGCGCTGGGTGGGCGAAGAAGCCCGGGCCATGATTGGCCGCACGCCGCAGGGCATCAAGGCTATCCGGCCCCTCAAGGACGGTGTTATAGCCGACCTCGACTATGCCAAAATTATGCTGCGCAGATTTGTTGAACGCGCTACCGGCGCGGGCAGCATCAAGCATCCGGACATCGCCATTGGCGTACCTTCCGGTGTTACCGCCGTTGAAAAAATTGCCATCAAGTCCGCGGCGGAAAGCGCCCACGCAACTGATATTTATTTGCCGGAAGAGCCCATGGCAGCCGCTATCGGCGCTAACCTTCCCGTGGCCGAACCGACCGGCTCGATGATTGTCGACGTCGGCGGCGGTACTACCGAAGTGGCGGTGATAAGCCTCTCGGGTATTGTCGTCAATGAGTCGGTGCGAGTCGCCGGTGATGAACTGAACGACAGCATTGTTTACTATTTGAAGAAAGTGCACAGTCTGGCCGTTGGTGAGCGCACGGCCGAAGAGATCAAATTTAAGATCGGTTCGGCTTTTAAAACCGCCGAGAACGACAAAATCGATGTCCGTGGTCTGAGTCTGCTCAACGGCATGCCGCGCACAATCACTGTCAGTCGTGGTGAAATCCGCGAAGCGATGCAGGATCCGCTTACTGCCATCGTGGCCGCCGTCAGACGCACCCTGGAGCGCACGCCCCCAGAACTGGCCGCCGATATTTTCAATCGCGGCATCATGCTCACCGGTGGTGGTGCATTGTTGCAGGGCCTGGACGAACTTATCTCAAACGAAACTGAAGTACCTGTATTTATCGCCGATGACCCGCTGTCTACAGTGGCCATCGGGACGGGCAAAATGCTCACCGATCCCATGTACAGACGGGTACTTGAGCTTTGCAAATTTCATAAGTAAGAGCAAGTAGAACGTTCGGGAGTGGGGAAAGAGCTTGGCGCGCAAAGAGTCTGATATCGAGGCTCAATCTCAGTCCATTGCCGAGTATGTTTTTCTCGTGATGGTTGTACTGATGGTGGCCGTGCCGGCCTCCGGCTTTGTCCTGTCAGCGCAATCGGGGATAGCCGGCATTTTCGCCAAGGGCGCTCTGCAGGTGCAGTCGACCAAGGATCTGGCGCAGCAATTGCTTGATTCTTCTGCTCGCATTCACGCTCTGGAGCGCAAACTGGCTCAGGATGAGCTGGAGCTCGCTCGCCTGAAGCAGCAATCGCGTGATTCCAGCCGACTGCGGTCTTTGCTTGAGCTGAAGCAAAAGTCAGAACGCACGACGGTTGCCGCCGAAGTCGTGGCCAGAAACCCGGACAACTGGTTTGAACAGGTGGTCATCGATAAGGGCAGCGCCGATAAGGTCACTAAAGGCTCGGCCGTAATTTCGGTCTCAGGGGTAATCGGGCAGGTGGTGAGCTGTTCTGAGCACGCCAGTGTCGTGCGCTTGCTCACCGACCCCGAGCAGAAACTGGGTGTGCTTATTCCCCGTCTGGGTGTCACCGGCATCCTGGTGGGTGATCACGAGAAAAATGCTCACATTGATTTTGTACCGGTCGGCACCAATGTCGACGCCGGCGACAAGGTTGTCTGTCTGGGTAAGGCCGGGACCTTCCCCGACAATCATCCGGTCGGCACAGTGGCTGCCGTGCGCCGGGACGCTAATGGTGCTTCAATGCAAATTGACGTGAAGCTCTCGGACAATTGCTACGACGTAAGTCAGGTCCTGGTGCTGCCGCCGCTGGCAAACTGAGTGAGGAAGACTTAGCAATCCATGATGGATATCTTTTCTATCAAAGGCCGCAGGCGCATGGGAGTCATCTCCGTTGTGGGCGTCATCCTCTGTGTCACCTGGATCATTCAACTGGCAATTTTGAGCAAACTTACCTTTTCTCAGGTTATGTGCAATTTGCCTCTGGCAATGACCATTGTCTGGGGGGCGACTTTCGGCTCGCCGATGGAGCGGCCCACCTCCGATGAATTGCGCGTATCCAGCGTTGGTGCCATCCTGGTCCGCCAGCTGCTGTCGGGCTCCCTTTCCGGAGCGATTGTTGGGGCCTTCTTTGCCGCGCTGGCCTGCACAATAACGCCGGTTTATCCGGTCTCATTGCCGGTGATAGGCTGGATTTCCGGATATTTCTCCCTGAAAAATTTCAACCAGGCGGCTTTCCTCTGCATACCGCTTGTGCTTTTACTGACTTTTCTGGCAGAAATCATCATGGCCGCTCAGCTGGCTCTGATGGGTCGCCCCGATGTAATCAGCCATTTCATCAATATCAGCTTCCCCGAGGCGCTCTTGAACGCGCTTATTGCCCCGGTGCTCTTTTTCCCCATGCGCGGCTGGTATGAATTTTCGCAGTGGCGGCAGGCATCCTATGAGTAGAATATTTATAGTTCTGGTCAGGTCGAATCGGGCGGGGTATGCCGCGTGATAGTGCAGGAAATAAAAAACGTAAGCAGTGAGACGGCGGCCCATCGTGACCCCGGTCCCAAGACCGCCATGCTGCTCCTGGTAATAGCCCTGGCCATGGGAGCGCTGGTCGCGCGTCTGGTTTGGCTGCAAATTATCCAGTACGGATACTACAAAAATCAGGCCATAGAAAATTCCACCCGCGTCACTTTTCTGCGCGCTCCCCGCGGCAACATTTACGATCGCCACGGCAATTTGCTGGCCACAAACAAGCAATCACTTTCTATGATCGCCATTCCCGCCCAGCTCGATGACTGCAAAGAGTTGGCCCGGGGACTGGCTCCCGTCCTTGATAGTCCCTATCCTAAAGTGCTTGATTCGCTGCTCAAAGCCAAGGCGTCCGGCTCGGTACTGCCGGTGGTGATAGAGCGAGATCTGGACATGACTATCGTCAGTCGCTTCTTCGAGCGCAAGTTGTTTCTGCCCGGTGTGGACATTTTGCCTGACATAAGCCGCAGCTATCCGCACGCTGAGATAACCGCGCACATGCTCGGTTATTGCGGCCAGATTACCCAGGCCCAGCTGGACCGCCGCCCGGACAGACATATGGGTGACATCGTCGGTCAGGACGGTATTGAGCGTCTCTACGACAATCAGCTCCGTGGTATCGACGGCGAGCAGCGGGTCCGGGTCAATGCCATGGGTCTGTCGCTATCTAAAGAAACCGCTAAACCG
>JAFEAV010000103.1 GCA_018266215.1 Cyanobacteria bacterium SZAS LIN-3
GAAACCGGTGCCACGTGCAGACCTCTTATCGAGGTCGGTGCCGGGGCGGGCAGCGTCAAATTTGATACGGGCATGGGGGCAGGCGCTGCAACTGCCCGGGGACTTGCAGGTACGGGCGGCATTGGTCTGGCCGCCAATTGCAGGGGAGTGGGCGCTGCCGGCGCTACCGGCGATTGTACCGGCGGCAGTGGACGCGGCGCAAAATCAGGGAGCGGCGGCCGACTGTCCCTGGCCAGCGCTGTTGTTTTGACGGGAGCGGGCTTTACCTCCCTCGGCGCTGCCTTCGGCTGCGAAGAGCCGCCGGAGGCGGACAGTTCGGTCAGCTTGCGCGGATCGTTATGACCGGCCGCTCTGGCGTTATTCTGCGCATGCCGGTTTGTCAGCACTTTTTCTTTTGTATTCTGCTCACTCTGACCAAATTCAATCACCGTCACCTGCGCCCGCGGCAGAGGTGGTATCAGGACGAAAAAGGCCAGCAGAAGGCAGGCGAGCAAGAAACTGACATGAAAAATGTACGAGCCGGAAGTCGCCTCGGGCATGGCGACAACATAGTCGTGATAGATAGCCTGGCGCTTCCGCCGTGTGCTCTGATCAAAGGCATCGCGCGCGGCGAAGAGCGAAAAAGACAGAAGCAAGAGCATAAGAATTATCGAAAAGGGAGAACCGGGGCCGAGGTGCTGGAAGGAATCACTGAGCTCCACGTTGAGTTTCATGTGATAACGCCGGCCAAACTCAACCAGATTTTCGAGAATGAAAGGCGCACAAATAATATTGAACATCGCCGAAAGATTGATCAGATGCGCCAGCATAAAAAGCGTGCCCTTGCGCTTTTCTCCGCTCCACATCTGACCCAGACCGGGAAATAGAAAAGACAACATTCCGGCAGCGTCGGGAGAAGGCGTATATTTGCCCGTCGCAAACTGGCGGGGCGGAGGAGCTGAAATAGGCATGGGAACTGCTCTCTAGAAGAAGGGAAAATGCCCGGGGCGAAGCCGGCCTGAAAACAGACCTGTAATTTATTGAGGAGCCGGCTAGTGATGATCACTATAGGTGCTCGCCGGAGCGCTTACAGCCTGCCTATTGCTGAGTCTGGTCCGGTGGCTTCGCTAGACATCGCCCGGGGTTTACCCCAGTACAAAAATGAGGTCCAGGTGTAAGCCCTGAACCTCATCCAAATTTTTTTGCCAATCAAGCAGCCGGTCAATTACATTGTCGGCATGCGCAGATCTTCAGCCAGCTCAATTTTCAGCTCATCGCCGGGTCTGACTTCAACCTTCTTCCCTTTTTTGGCACAGAGGATAATCACACCGACGGCCAGACCGATGCCAACGCCTATCATAGCGCCGGTGGCTTTGCTGACATGCTTACTGTTGTTGTTGTTATTAGTGGTGCTGTTGTTGTTGTTGTTGTTATTGTTACCGGCCAGGAAGCCGATAGCCAGACCAGCCAGCATCGGCAGAGAGACGGCACCGACATCGATGGCTACGTCCTTCATGCCACGGCGGGCATGGACAACTCCACCGTGGGCAACGATGTTTGCCACCAGAGGAATCTGACGATTATCCGGGGTTGTGATCGTGTCAAACTTAAGTGCCACCGAACCCGAGCGACTCATGGCCTTGGGCGCATTCAATTGAGCAATACGGCCTTTGATCACCGAGCCGGCAGGAACAACAGTGCTGCCATCAATACAAAGGTCTTCCGAGGTGCGAGCGGAGAATTCATCGGATTCCTGCGAAGTATCGGAGTCGACTGCCGTATCCATAACAATGGGAATTTTTGTACCTGTTGGTACTACGCGGATATATCCTTGCAAAACTTTGTCGCTCTTCGGAGCATCGCTCTTGGCCTCAGTGGTGGTGGCATCAGCCGGAGCACTGGCGGCTTCGGTCGAAGCTGCGCTGCTGGTAGCAGGGGTGGTGGCATCGTCTGCGGCGGCCGGAGTGGCGGCGGCAGCAGCCGGAGTTTCGGTAGTGGTAGTTGTGGATTTAGCCTCGGTTTCCGGACCGGCATCAGCAGGCAAGGCACCGGCCGGTTTGTCCGGCGTGGTGTCCAGAGTGGGCATGGCTTCTTCAAATATTGATTTGGGCCCTTCGGAGGCGGAAGCATCCGGCTGGGCAGCCGATGACCCGGCAGAGGTATCGGGCGTGGTCTCGCTGGACTCACTCTTAGAGGATGCCGCCGGGGGATCCTGCGGACTGTATATCTTGAAATTCAGATTGGCGTCGGAAGCAGCCATGGCCACATTGGCCGGGCCCATCACCAGCATAAAACTGGCAGCCAGACACATTGCCTTTGCTCCCACCAATTTGCGGTTGTGCTTTTTCGAACACTCAAAATTGATTTTGCTAGTCAGCGAATTAGCTTCGAACATCAATCTTTTTATCCCCGTCCCCGTACTCGTGTCTCAAGATCACTCTACAAAACTGAAATTTAGAAGCGCCCCAAAGTTGTACTTATCTAATGAAAAGACGGAAGAGTCTTACGATAGAGGCACAAGCAGTCAAGCGGCTCAGGCTTCTGGAGTTTAACACCTAACCGGCATGCAAAGAATTAGCACCGTCAAAGAAATCAACAGGAGAGTAGGGCCCAATGCACCGGGGACCCTTGACTACCGCCCTCAAGCAGGGCCAAGGCCCTTAACTTTCAATATATAGATGCAGTAAGCTAATTAAAGTTACAGTTTAGTAGGATTTCTACGCCTTCACACTGGCTCTGCACTCGCAAGTTTATAGTGCTAGAGGGCGACCAAGAGGGAAATGCAAGTGATCCAGTGCCAGATCTGCCAGGTGACCAATGAAGAGGCTGCTCCGTTTTGTCGGGAATGCGGCGGCAGATTGCAATCAGCGGCCCCACCGATGCCGGCCCAGGCAGCAGAGCCCGAGGTCGCGCCCCAACCGGAGCCACCCAAAAGACCGCGCCTGCATTCGCCAATACTGGGCGGCGGCGGAGACATAGATGAAGACGACAGTCCTGCCCCATCCTTTAAGAGAGTCAAATCTGGCCAGGGTGGCAGCCCCATGAGTCAATCGCAAACCGGCACCGGCGGCCAGAAACGCGGCGGCCTGCGCTCACCCCTCCTGGGCGGCGACGTCGACGATATGGACGAAGAAGATATGGCACCACGCGGCAAGGGGGGCTTCGGCGCCTTCGCCGGCGGCAAACCGAAAAAGACCGAATTTCCCCACAGACACTCCGATGGTGACCTGGAAGCCCATGATGCCGGTGCCTCCACCGGCGGACAAAAGACCACCGGCGCTCGCGGAGGCCTGCGCTCCCCGCTGCTCGGCGGCGGTGGAGATGATGAAGATTACGACGATCAGCCCTCGGCCGGGCGCGCTCCTCGACCGGCCAAGCCCGGGCGCCTGCGCTCGCCCATACTCGGGGGCGGTGGCGACGACTACTATGATGAAGAAGTTTTTGATGAAGTAGTCGAAGAAATCGACGACCCCACCGTTTTGCGGTCACCACTTCTAGCCGTGCGCACCCCCAAGGCCCACGCGGCTCCGCCCCAGGGGCAGCAAAAGACCCAGCCCCAAGCCCCGGCACCACAGCCGGCCGTGGCCGAAAAGTCGGCCCCCTTCGTGCAGGGCCCCTACACACAGGCCTCGGGCAATGCGCCCAACTTTGCCCTTTCCTCCGGCAACAATGTCAGTGCCGGGCCCAACTACCAGCCTTTCCCTCCGGCCCCCGGTCCTCAGCCCGGCGCGGCCGCGGGCATCGCCGCCCCCCAGGCACCGACACAGGCACCGGCCTACAGCCCGCCGCCGGCTCCCCCGGCACCGGCGGGGATGCAGTCTCAGCCGGCACAACCGGCGCAGTCGATGCAAAATATGCCTTCAATGGGCGGCGACGCCTACAATTACGGCTACCAAAATCCGCAGAGCCAGCCTGTGCAAGCGCAGAGCGCCGGCTATCAGGCCCCGCTGCCGCCCGCTCCGGCTGCATCTTCAAGTTTGCCGACCAGGCCAAATCAGCAGGCACTGCCTCCCAATCCCGGAGCAATGGCCCCCGAATTTTCGGCCGAGCCGACACCGCAAGCACCGCCTAAGGCTTCACCGAAGGCGACTGGGACAAAAATGGATGGCGGTGTCTCCGAAGAAGAACAGCCCAAACTCAAGGGCATGCGCGGCTCAAAACTTCTTGGCGAAGTCTCGGACGATCCAATCGGGCCGCTCGACCGTCGCAGTCGCTTCGATGATCGCCGCACTACGCCCAGAGGCAGCGACCGACGCGGCACCAAAAGCTCGCTCGCCGCGCTGCATAAGGCTGATGAAATCGAGGCCGATGATCAACTGCCGGTGGGAAGAAGCCCTTATACCGGTGGTATGAGCAGTGGTGGCAGTATGGGTGCAGGCTCGGCCGCCAATCCTATGGCACCACTATTGATGGCATTTGCCGTGATTGCCCTTATTGCCAAAGGCGCTTACATTGCCTCCTTCTTGAGCAAACCAGACGTTCTCGCCGCCAACATGCCCGCTACAATCGATCAGGTCACGACAATGCTTGTCCTGATAGGCCTGATATTGTTCGCCATGAAAGCGTCAAAAAAGAACTAAATTTTGCTTTCTTCGAGCGCGACAAATCACCTTAGAAAAATTTCCAATATCGCTAACGACAACCCTCACAAGCCTTACCGAGATTGACAAAAGGTAACTTTCAAAGAGGCGCCGCCGTGCTATAGTTGCTCGGTCTATGGCAGCGCCCGGGAAGGGGCGGGAAACCTACTGATGCCATGCGACGTCATCAAGTCGACGTGACTGTCCCCAAACAAAAGGATCGAGTATTGATGCTCTTCACAGTTTCAACAAAAGGGGTAAAAGTTGCCCTCGCCGCTTTCTCTCTTTGTCTTGCTAATCAAGTCGTACTGAGCTCGGCCACCTACGCCGCTCCAGCCAAGAAACCGGCACTGCAATTGCCGGCCAACAGCGCCCTCGATGAAGAGGAATCAAGTGACACCACCGGTGGTGAGACACCAAAACCCGGTACGGTCCTGCCTCCGCTCAAACTCACATCCGATGATTCATCCTCCAAAAAAGTAGGCGAGAAAAAGTCCGGTGCAGCCGAAAGCACCAAAGTCTTCCAGATGGAAGAGAGCAAAAACGAATTTGTGCCCAAGGGTCCCGCCGGCGAAGACAGCCCTCTGCCGAGCACATCTGTAGTAGCCCCCAAGCCGGTTGCCGCCAAGCCCGCGAAAAAGGGTGCCAAGGTAAAAGATGAAACCATCACCCCGGAAAACGTTTACAGCAAAGCCAAAGACCTGAACGTCGTCCCTCTGGCACTGACCGAATCTACCGCCGATATAAACAGTAAGGCCGAGCGCCTCGAAAACGGCGAACAAAAACAAATCTCCGAACTCTGGGAAGCAACATTGCAGCGCTCCCCCGACATTCAGTTCGTTGTGCAAAAACTCATCCCCAGCAGCGATGGTGCCCACACATCGACTGTATTGATGCGTCTGGTCACTTCCGCTCTCTATGCCGGTGTAGGCACCATGGGTACAGTCATGCCCGGTCAAGGATCCTACGCTATGCAAAACGGCGCCGCTCAGGTGCTCGGTCAAATCACGGGAGCCGTTGAAGGCAAAAACGCCAAGAAAGCCGTTCTCAACCAGTCCGAAATGATCGCCCTCTATCAGATGGTGCGCAACACCGCCGACAAGATGGTGGATCACTACCGCGACTACAAGAAAAATATGGTCGGTATTCAACGCGCTAACGCCGACTTTGAAGATCTCAAAGCCATGGCCGCCGAATCCAATTCCCGACCGCTGGAAACCGAGTACACTCTGCGCAAGCAAAAAAGAGATATCGAAGCCATCGCCGACGATGTGCACCGCTACAGACAAAATCTAATAGACATGGCCGGTTCTGAAGCAGTGGACAAACTCGATCAAGAGATCGCCAGCGAATTGCAGATGCTTGAGGAAACCACACCCGTAATGGCAGGAACAAAAACCAAGCCTAATATGTAAGGCCTGGACTGAAAAGAAATTGAGTCAATCGTGCGAATAAATCAACGTTGGTTTGTCTGGATAGTTCTAGCCCTCTGTGTACTGGCGGTACCAACCGCGGTATTCACCCAAAACCTCAATAAGGAAAGCGACGCCAAAAGCGGAAGCAACTCCGGCTCCGGGGCCAGTGAAGGCTTCTTTGGCATGGCGCTCAAAGACCGCATCGAAGTTGTAAAACTCTCGGGCATGATCATCGACAAGGCCGATGCCGGAGTCTTCAGCTCCTCAGCCGGCTCCTCCAGCTCGGTTTTGAAAGAGCTGCGCAAGGCTCTCGCCAACGACAAAATCAAAGGCGTACTGCTGCGGGTGAATTCCCCCGGCGGCACCGTACCGACATCGCAGGAGATACATCAGGCGGTTACGGCCCTGCGCAAAAAGGGCAAACCGGTAGTGGTTTCGATGGGTGATGTGGCCGCCTCCGGTGGCTACTATGTAGCCTGCGCCGCCGACAGGGTCGTGGCCAATCCCGGCACTCTGACCGGTTCAATAGGCGTGATCATCAACTTGATCAATTTCAAGGGACTGGCCGACAAATTTGGAGTCCTGCCCGCCGTGATCAAATCCGGTGAATTCAAGGACATAGCCTCACCCTACAGACCGATGACTCCGGCGGAGCATGAAATTCTGCAGACACTGATTATGGATTCATACGATCAGTTTACGACCGCCGTCTCCGAAGGCCGCAAGTTGCCTATCGAGACCGTCAAAAAAATCGCCGACGGCCGCATCTACAGCGGCCGCCAGGCTCTCAAACTTGGTCTGGTGGATGAACTCGGCAGTTATACCGACGCCCTGGCCAGTCTGCAAAAGCTCTGCAAGGAACGCTACAGCCTGACCACTGACCTGCCCGTGCACGAAAAAGGCTCCGACGACATCCTGGCCAGTCTCATAGAGAGCAAAAGTTTGCTTGCCCCCTCAAGCCAGGAAGCAACTCTGGAACTGATCCCCACGAGCCTTTTGCCCAAGCTCAGTAAGCAGCCCCTGTGGCTGATGCAATAGAGCCGGTGCAATGAGCGAGAGTGAAGAAAACGAAAAGGAAGTGACTGAGCCCATTGCTCAGCCTGAAGTCGAGCCCAACAAGCGACTTGAGGACGCCGAGCCCGAGGAGCTGGCCCAGGCCCTGAAACAGGTCTTCAGCGGCGAAGAAAAAGTCGAAAGCAAGACCTACGACCCCGAGCGCAAGAAGAAAACCCTCGAACTCGATCGCCATGACCAGGACTATGATGATGCCCATAAAGCGCCTCCGCAGGCCGAGGCCAAGAGCGGCTATACCAATCCGTTTGCCCTTTTCGCTGATATTTTTTACGGCGTCCTGATCGCCCCGCGGCAAACTTTGCGCATCCTCAGCGACAGCTCAAAATTTCCACCGACACCGGGCAATCTCTTTTTGACATTTTTGTTGGTTAGCGGCGCCCTGCTTTTGCCGGCCTCCATTAAGATTGGCTCGGCAGCGAACTCAACCGAAGGTATTTTTAAAGGCCTGGCCTTCATTTTCGGCAATATGTTCAACTGGATGATGCTGGCCGCCGTTTTGTATTATCTGAGCATCTGGCTGCGCGGCAATCGCCTCAGCCCCGGCAATGCCTTTATCGCCACGGGTTGGGCTTATCTGCCCTTTGCATTTTTTGCTCCGGTGGCTTGCTTCAAGTCCGCTTTAGGCGGCGGTTTCATGGCCCTGGCCTGCATTCCGGCCCTGTGGTTCATCGCCCTGCAATGGCTGGCATTTCAAACATCATTGCGCACAAGTACGATCAAACTGGCCATGATCGCTCTGGTTGTGCCGCCGGTATTCTGCCTTGTCTATCTCTTCTGGATCGGTCTGGCTGTCTGCTCGTTACTGGGCCAACTGATTTCACATATCAGCTGATGAGCCAGGAAAAGCCCTGGGTCATTGCCCTGGTAGGACCGACCGCTTCGGGCAAGACGGCCCTGTCCATCAAGCTGGCTCAAGAACTCGGCGGCGAAATCGTCGCCTGCGACAGTCGCACCGTATACAAATACATGGACATAGGCACGGCCAAGCCCACAGCCGAAGAACAGGCCCAGGCCAGACATCACCTGCTGGATGTGGCTCTGCCCGATGAAGTCTATACGGTCTCGCGCTACCAGGAAGATGCCGCGGCAGCCCTGGCCGAAATCAGCAGCCGGGGCAAAATCCCGATTGTTTGCGGGGGCACTGGTTTTTATTGTCGGGCCCTGCTGGAAGGTTTAAAAATGCCGGAAGTAGCGCCTCAGCTTGAGTTACGCGCTGAACTTTCGGCCCGGGCCGAACGTGATGGAGTAGAAAGCCTGCGCGATATTTTGCGATCCCTTGATGCCGTCTCAGCCGAGCGCATCGGTCGCAATGACAAATTTCGTTTGATACGCGCAATTGAGGTTTCGCAAATATTGCAAAAACCATTTTCGCAGGCGGCGGAAATTACAGATGTCCCCTATCGCATCATCTGGTTGGGTCTCACCATAAATGATCGTGAGCATCTGAAGAGCCGCATCAGGGCGCGAATAGCCGCTCAGGTGGAAGAGGGACTGGTGGAGGAAGTGCGTACTATTTATATGCGGTTTGGTGCCACCCAAACAATAATGAATGCAATCGCGTATAAAGAATACGTCAATCACATACAGGGAAATTATTCTCTCGAAGAAGCATTTGAGGAAACGGCAGCAAACACCGCAGCCCTCGCAAAGCGGCAACTGACCTGGTTTAGAGCCAACAGTGCAATAACGTGGATGGCGATCGACAAGCAAAATTTGGATCAGTTATTTGCCGAGAGTATGATTGAAATTTCCAAAAAATTATCGCGCTAAAGTATTGCAGCAACATTTAAAAGACTAGACGCCAAGAGAATCGGCGCTATACTAGTAAGATTCGCTGAAGAAACTTTTATGAGCCTTATTGCATGAAGCGAACAATCAAATCCGCTGCCCGAGAAGTGCCTCTGCCCTTTAGTGATGGCCTTCTATCAGCAAAACTATGGCAAGCCCACAATCGATTTGTAGTTGGCGTGCCGGAGCTTGGTCTCTCATGCTATGGCAACAGTGAGACTGAAGCATCATTCCGACTGTTCACGACACTCATAAAATACTATCGTCAGCTCAAAGCATTCAAAGACAGATTGAATGAAAAAGGGCGCAAAGATCTGGTGGTTTTGACACGCTGGATGGAGTGCATCGAAGACCGGATAACAGCCTCACCGGAAGTCGAAGAGCCGGCCCCGGCGCAGCTAAGCGGCCTTGCCGCCGGCAGAACGGGCCGATTATTGATGATGACCCCGCGTCTGAGCCGCTAAATTTTCACTTTCAAATTGACTGAGTGATCAAAATATTTCTTCCTCAGCGTGATGACCGCGCTCCTTGAGGACCAGTTCCATTTTGGCTTTGTTGAGATTGGCTTCCAGTCCCACAGGGTACTGGTGCGGATTGAGCAGGCGGCAGATGGAGGGATGGAATCCGGCCAGGCGCTGCGCTCGAAACTCACGCACTGTTTGCAGATCGGGCAAGTGCATCACCTGTTTGCCGGCGCGAAAGACCGGCTGCAAAAGATCATCATACTGGGCCTGCGCAGGGATGCTCTTGCGCCTTGTGTAGTCGACAGGGTCTACGATCAGAGGCTCCTGCGGTTTTGCTTCCTGATCAAAAATCATATCGGCCAGATAACTGCGCTCGCCCGAGCCCGCGGGACTCAAATAGAAGCGCCGCACCTGATGGATGCCGGGATTGGAAATTTTCGCCACCTGCTCCGACAACTTCAACTTCGGTGTCCACTTTTTCTCGCCCCTCTCGCGAATGGCACCGAGCTTATAAACTCCGCCCAGGGCAGGCTGATCCGAAGCCGTCACCAGATTTGTGCCCACGCCCCAGACATCGATGGCAGCACCCTGGTCAATCAATGATGCAATTACAACTTCATCAAGATCGTTCGAGGCATAAATCTTGGTGTCGCTAAAGCCTGCTTCATCCAGCATGCGTCGGGCTTCGCAGGAGAAATAGGCCAGGTCGCCTGAATCCAGCCTGATGCCCGAAAGTTTATGTCCTTTCTCCTGCAACCAGTGTCCAACTTTAATGGCGTTGGCGACACCGCCTAAGGTGTCATAGGTATCGACCAGAAAAATGCAGTTGTTCGGCATCACACGCGCGTATTCTTCAAAGGCCGTCAGCTCGTCCTCATAGGACATGACCCAGGAATGCGCATGGGTACCTTTGACGGGGATACCATATAAACGTCCGGCCAGTAAATTGGATGTGGCATCGCAACCACCGACATAGGCGGCACGACTGGCGGAAAGTCCGCCATCAAAACCCTGAGCGCGACGCAGACCAAACTCCAGGACGGGCTTCTGCTGAGCCGCCAGTTTGATGCGAGCGGCTTTAGTGGCAATCAGCGTCTGAAAATTGAAAATATTGAGCAGGATGGTCTCGAGCAACTGACAGTGAATAATCGGTCCTTTGATGCGCACCAGTGGTTCATTAGCGAAGACCACCTCACCCTCGCGTACGGCGTCTACATCGACCTCCAGCTTGAGATTTTTCAGATAGTCGAGAAACTCAGGCGAAAAAAGTGGCTTCTGGTCATCGCCCTGGAGTTGACCAATAAACTCGATGTCGGCTTCGCTGAAGCGAAAATTTTTGATGATGTCACAGGCCGAGGCCAGACCGCAGGCGATCGCAAAACCGCCCTTGAAGGGGTTGGTACGAAAATAGAGATGGAAGACCGCTTCTTTTGTGTGCGAACCGGACTGAAAATAGCCTCCGGCCATGGTCAGCTGATAGAGGTCGGTGAGACTGGCAAGATTTGGCATATAAACCGCCGAAGGCAGAGCTTCACTATCGGCAAGGGCACTGAGCGCCTGGGTGATGGCGCCCGGATTATCAAAAGTCACTGATCACCTCCGCCAGATTCCGCACTCATCTGATTGAACTCCAGGCCCTGATTTTACGTCTTACCCCTCATGAATAAGGCGAATCCCGGCAAAAAATTAGTGAGGTCAATCATCTCCGTGGCACTGGCATGTGCACCGGAACAGGCCCTGGCGCAGAGTGCGAGCGATGTGGCGGCGGAGACTTTGCCTTTCAAATATACAGGCAATGTGTACAGCCTGAAATTTCATCGGCCGCGCTGCCCCTTCTGTCGGGTGATGTCAGAGTCAAAAAAAATCCGATTTCATTTCCGCTATCAGGCCATCGCTCAGGGTTACGTGCCCTGCCGCTATTGTCTACCACCGACCTGGACGAGCGTTCAGGCCATAATCAAAGCAAAAGACCTTAATACGGAGCCTCTTGGCACGTCGGCGAAAGGCCCACAGATATGCAGCCCATAGCACATGTAAAATCGCGGGAAAATGCCAGCCCATACTTGCCCCTATTGCCATCAAAAGGCGCTTTAGTGTGTGGTATAACCGACCTTGAGGGGCAGTTAATAAAGAGCATAATCTATGAGTTTTCAAATTCTCGAACAGGACATGGCCAACGCCATAGGCTTTGTCATGGACCGGACAGCCAACCCGCCCAGATTCCTGGCCCAGGGCTTCCTGGTATCCAAGAGCAGGTTCGTTACCACCGCCGGTAAGATCTTTCATTACACCGAGTGCCCCTGGGCTCTGACAATCTATTTCCCCCACCCGGACATAACTCTTTCGGTCAAGTCCATCGGCTTGCACAACGAATTTGAAAAACCGGTCATGCGCCAGGCTTATCTCTCCCAGACCGGCTATCCCGGTGAGCTTCTGCCCACACTGCCCAACGATATGGCGCTGCTCGTCGTAGATTCGGTCATGCCCGAACTGATGCCGGAGAAGGTTGCCGAATTGCACCGGGCTATGTCCCTGCCTTTTTCGAACAAGGGTATCGAATCCTCAGGTAACGTGCGCGGACAAGAGTATCTGCAAGTCTTGAATGGCCTGCTGGAACAGGGCCGAAGCGGCCTGTTCACACTGATTGATGCCTACAACGTTCCGATTGCCCGCATTCTGCTCAATAACAACACCATTCCCCTGGTCTATTACCGCCAGCCCGAGCTGCCTCCGGCCTATGCCTTCTTTGAGCTGGCCTACAGACAACCGGCCCACGGCTTTGCTTTCCAGCCCGAGGGCGAATTCCCCTGGCCGGAAAACCCTCCTATCGGCGCGCCGGCAGACAGGCTTATATGGGAAGCCATGCGCCGGGCCAATGAAGTGCCGGGCATCATGAACTCTCTGGGCGGCAAGGATGGCCGTTATCAGCGAGTCGTGCAGCAGTACGATCCCTCAACCGCCTCGGAAGAAATTCGCTGGATGGCGGGCCGTCTCTGGGATGCTCTCGATGGCTATCTCACCCTGGACAGACTGGCCGAGCGCTGCATTGCCGACACTTATACCTGTCTTGTAGCGGTGCGAGAACTGGTCAATCGCGGTGTCATATCGCAGATCAACAAGCGTACGCCCCTGCACTGCAACGGCACCCTGGGCAATCCGCTCACCTCCCATACCGACTTTGAAGTGCACAACTGGGATAACCTGCAAGCCTTTTATCTGGACCCGCTTTCGGCTAAACCGGTCTGGTTGCAGGGCAATTACTTCGGCTCGGCCAGCGCCGTGCAACCGAAGAACATGCTGCACACAATCAACGTGCCGGTCGACGCCGCCGGTGCTCTCATCCTCAAAGACTACAAACTGATAGGCCTGCACAGCGGTCCGCAAACGGTCAAAGCCGGTCAACCAGCCCCTCCCGTAAAATGCTGGCAGTTTATGTGGATGGGTGCCCTGCTCGACATGAGCACCAAGAAGTTGCGCACAGCCACCGAAGCCGGTGAAGGCGAAGAAGTGGGTCTTGGTTTGCTGCGCACCAAGCTTGATGCCGAAGTTACCGCGCCGTCGGCGGCCGGTGCCGAGCGCATCATCTGCCCCGTGTGCTTCTCCAGCAATTCCGCTTACGGCGCCTGCGCCAGTTGCGGTGCCAATATCGAGGCACCACCGGCTGAGCCCGATACAACAACAGTCAAAGGCAAGGCCGAAAAGACTCTCAAAGTCGTGCAGAAGAAGACCGGCCTGACCAAGAAACAATTGATCATTGCCGCCGCCGTCCTCGGCCCCCTCTTCCTCATGACCGTCGCCATGCTGCCCAAGCCGGCAGCAGTGCCGCCCCCCGGAGCCGGTACGGGCAATCCCGAACTGGATAAACTCGTCTATGTTCCTAAAGCCCATGAAAGCTCTGATAAAGCGACTGTACTGGCGACCAAATCAGCCGGCTTCAAAGTCACTCCCATACCCGACTGGTGGTATGAAGACACAAGCGAGCTGACCAAGCCGGCCCCCTCATTCGGCGCCTACTCGGAACGCACAAATCAAAAGCTTCTCTTTGTCTTGTTTGAAGACATGTCACCGGTGGCCAATCTCACGGCCTTCGCCGGCAAGCCTCCTTATATATCTGATGGCGAAGTGCTCACCGCCACAGACGAAAATGTTCTCGATCATGGCGAACAGGTGCTGGGTGATTCAACCATCAAATGGATCATCGACCGTTGCCGCGACAAAGAGGGCAAAGAAGTGCGGGTCTTCCTGGCTGCTTTCCCTGCCATGGAGCCGGGCAAGTCCTTCCTTATCGTCGGACAGAAGTATGATCCCAAAGCCACCGCCGGCTTCGATCACCAGATAGCTCTGGCAACCGTTGACCAGTTGGCGGCGGATCGCACGGCCAAGGCCAATCGCAGCAAACTCGGACAATCGGAAGGCACGCCCACAACCGCGGGCAGCGCGTCGGCAACGGGCACCGGCACAGACAGCGCTGAAGCCGACGACGAAGAAGATGGAGTCAAAAAACCGGCCACGGCCGAGGATATCGAAGCCTTCTTCGCCACTGTCAAAGAAAAGGTCAAAGCCAATCTGGAACTGCCGGACTGGGCCAAAGAAGAGCTGAAGAAGCCGGACAAATCCACTCGTAAGAAATGGAAAGTGCGCATTACTGTCGGTGTCGACCAGCAGGGCAATCTCAAACGTCTGGAAAAACAGGATGTGACTGAAGAAGACATAGAAAAAGTCTCCAGCGCCCTGGTTAACGCAGTGACAGCCTCGGCTCCCTTCAAGGATGTACCAGCCTTCAAAGGCCCTGAGCTCAAGTTTGTCGTCAAACTCTCGGGCGAGAAGATCAAGGTCGAAAAACCACAGGATGCCACAAGTCTCTGATCTCGCCCCGGGGCAGGCTCAGTATTGACTAATAACGGCGTTAACTCTAAACCGTCGCCACTGCGGTGCCGGGGAAATAGTGGGCGATGATTTCGCGGTAGTTCCGCCCGAGATTAGCGAAGCCCTGGGCACCGGTCTGCTGCAATCCAACACCATGACCAAAACCAAGACCATGGACGGTAACGGTTGAGAGCAGACCAAGCTTATCCTGACTCTGGTCAAAAAATACGCGGGCACTGTTCAGTCGCGCTATACGCGCTTCCGGATTGGCAAAAGCCTTGCGTATGACCAGCTCTTTTTTCACCAGCCAGTCGCCGGAAGAAGTCTTGATTTTAAGCTCGATTGCCACCCCGGAAACACCGCGCTTCACCACTTCAAAGCCCTGGATGTGGCCAAATTTACCCCTGGCCGGTGGTACCACAAATGGTGCGGTGTCGCTGTTGTGAGCCAGGGTCTCGAGGACATGATGCAGATGCGCTTCCAACTGAGCCGCCGACAGATTCACCGACCAGGCAAATTTATTGGAAAAGAGATCGGCGCAAACACCGGTATTGTTCGCCTTTTTCGCGGCAAATAAATAACGCAAAAATTCTTCGCTGCCGACTCGGGCCTTGAGACCTGGATACGCTCCCTCCGGTTGCCCGATCAGATAACTGATAGGCTCGGGCGGAAAACGACCGGTGACCGGATCCGAAAAGCAATTTTGATAACTCTCGGTGTGTCCACCGGCATTCGAGCTGAAGAGGGCCAGTATTGGCTTGTCATTGAAAACAATTATTTGTGAGGAAGTACTGTCTATTGCCTTTTCGATGCGTGGATCAATTTCACCGCCAAGACCGGCAAAATACTGGCAGCACAAATAAGAATCACAGACGTTTACATGATCCGGCGTATGCGAAATGCGCGGATTGAGAGCATAGGTGCGCGCGGCCAGAGCCTGGCAATTAAGCGCTTCGTGGTGATAGCTGGCCGGCATCTCCGAAGTCAGAACACCACGCAAATATTGATCCAGGGTCATTCGCGCCGATAGTCTCAGGTATTTGCCCAGTCGCTCAATGCGCAAATCGCCGGGATAATGAGGGTGCGCTTCACCCCCGGCCCGGTGCAGAGATTGCACACGAATGGAGCGGGCCGCCTTTACATATATTGGCATGGCCGGGTCCGGCACTTCTTCGCTATGCGACATGGATTCGACCATGACGCCCGCCCTGGTCGGTCGAAACTTCAAATTGGTGGCCACGACCGTAGCCAGGCCGGCAGCCGAAGGCCCACCGGCGCTTATAGACATCGGCGTCTGGCACGTTAACTCAATTTGAGCCAAATCGAGGCTTGATAGCTCTAAATTGGTTATGCCTACCCAAATTTGCATTTTGAAAAGTGGCGGAGCAGGAGGGACTCGAACCCCCAACCCCTTTCGGGGCAGCCGCTTTCAAGGCGGTGTCTTCATCCAGCCAGGTCTGCTCCAAGATAGCCCAGGATTCACGAACTTTCTGTTTTGCTATTCTACAAGTTGCAGGGCCCCGGGGCAAATAATCACCCAGACCCAATTTACAAAGCCAGGTCCGTTGACAAGATGAAAGACAAAGCAAAGAGCAAAGAAAGACTGGACAATCTGCTTGTCGCGCGCGCCATGTTCCCCAGTCGGGAGAGCGCGCGCACTGCCATCATGGATGGTGCCATCTTAGTCAACGGTCAAAAAGTGACGAAGGCCGGCACTGCTATTGCCGAAGACGCCACGATAGAAATAATCAAAAGCTACAATCTCTGCCCCTATGTTAGCCGCGGCGGCCTCAAACTTGAGCGCGCGCTGAAGCACTTCCAGGTTGTGCCGGCGGAGCGCATCGCCATCGACGCCGGAGCATCCACCGGAGGCTTCACCGACTGCCTTCTCAAAAACGGTGCCGCCCTGGTCTACGCCATCGATGTCGGCTACGGCCAGCTCGACTGGTCCCTGCGCCAGGACAGCCGGGTGAAAGTACTGGAGCGAGTCAATATTCGCAATTTGAAAGATAGCGACCTCTACAGCAACGGCGAAAAGAAAGCCGACCTGGCCGTCATGGACGTATCCTTCATTTCGGTGACAAAAACACTACCGGCCCTGATTGCCCTGCTCGATGCGTCAGCCTGCGAACTGGTCGTCTTGATCAAGCCGCAATTTGAAGCCGGCCGGGGCAAAGTAGGCAAGGGCGGCGTCGTGCGTGACATCGAAGTACACATAGAAGTACTGGATAAAGTTATCTCGTTTATTCAGGGCCTGGGAGTCTTCAAAATAGAGCTTACCTATTCACCGATCAAGGGCCCCTCCGGCAATATCGAATACCTGCTCCATCTGCTCGGAGGTCAGACAATTGACGCTCCAACCATATCGGCCTCGGTCCTGGCCGAAGAAAAAGCACGGGAAGCATTTGCCTCACTGGGAGCACCCTGACTCAAAGGCTCTTAGCTTTCACCGATAATCAGGCCCAGGTTTTTGAACTGCTCAATTGCCTCAAGACATCCGGTCAAAAGACTCTGCACCGAGGCAGCTTTTTTGCCCGTGCCGCCGTGCTCTGCACAGATAGTCTGAATCAATGCGCCATAGGTCATACCGGGATTTTCTTGCAACTTTTCCAGCAGTGCCAGAGAAATTTCTCCAACTTCCAGGAAACGCGCATCAAGAGTCTCGGGATCGCGGTAGACGACAACATAAGTCGGCACTTGCTTGAAGCGGCGAGGCAGTTTCTCATCATCGTTTATTTGCTGGACCAGTTGCGGGATGGCGTACTTATAGCGGCGACAGATGAAGGCCTGATTGAGCACCGGTGCCAGAGCGGCAAAGCGCTCCGGATCGGCGTCAGCGCCCTCAGCAAGACCCACGTCACAGGCACTGGCGCCAGTGTGTTCCAGGACCGCCAACTCTATCCATTCATAATCGGCCAACTCGGAGATAAAAGGATAGCGAGCGAGCAATTTTTCCACGGACAAAAGATAGGAGGAAAATCTGGAAGCGGCTTGATTGAGATTGTAATGATTGGGCGGCAACTGCTCGTAGTAGTCCAGCACCAGCGGTTTGAATTGCTTACCCACGAGCTTTTTGAGCACCGGATAAATGGACGACATCAAGTCCATCCGGCCGATTTCTATGAGCGAGCTGTAGAGCTTCACACCTTTAGCGTCGATACTGGCGGTGAGCGCATCGGCAATCGCACCGGCACTGTTTTGCTCGAAGTATTGAGCCCGCTCGGCTCGATTAGTCCAGAGTCGATAAAGTCGGCTCTGGATGTGGTCTAGAGTTGGTCTGGGCGCTTTCATCATGCTCAAGCACTCTTGCAGGCGCCGGCCAGCATGCGGGGCTGTAATTGCTTGACCATGTCGCGCAGCTGATCGAGTTCGGCCAGGATTTCGGAAAACTCGGGATAATTCTGGTCACGCTCAAGCATGATCGCCTTCACGTCGGTGCGTTTGAGGACATACTCAAGCAGTTGAAAAACCGGCTCAATAACCGCGGCCCCGTGGGTATCGATGAGGATTTCATCGGAGCGGCTGTGGCCGGCGATATGGATTTGAACGACCCGCTCCAGGGGCAGTTCATCGATAAACTTATAGGGATCAAAGTTCAGGTTGACCGAATTGACGTAGACATTGTTGACGTCGAGCAGGAGTCCGCAATCAGCGCGCTCGAGTATCTCGCAGATAAAGTCTGTTTCGGCCACATGCGATCCCGGCATGTGCATGTAATAAGAGATGTTTTCCAGGAGCATCGGTCGGCCAACGATAGACTGCGCTTCCCGTGCCCGTTTGGCCACATGGACCGCCGCCTCGGTGGAGAGAGGCAGAGGCAGCAGATCGTGCATGTACGCGCCGTCCACTGATGTGAAGCAGAGATGATCGCTCCACCAGGGAGCATCAATGTAATCGAGAAGTTTTGACAGCTGCAGCAGGTAGTCGGTGTTTAACGGGTCCGTACTGCCGATGGAAAGATTTACGCCATGCGTGACGAGAGGAAATTTAGCTTTTGCCTCATCCAGGCGGCTTCTGGCGTGGCCGCCCAGGTTCATATAATTTTCGGGGACGAGCTCCAACCAGTCGATACTGGCGGAACTGGCGAACGTTTGAGAGGCTAGCTCTCGCCTAAGTCCAAGCCCAATGCCCAGATCGGGCATCTTAGGTTTAGCGGCGAGAAAATCACTGCTCATGCGGTGAGCTTACTCCAAACTGCCAGCCCGCCAGTGAGCGCAGAGGCGCTCGACTGATTGATCAGGCCTTACTTGGCTTCTTTGGATTCTTCTTTAGCTTTGCAAGAACCTTCTTTGCCTTTGCAAGAACCTTCTTTGCCTTTGCAGGAGCCTTCTTTGCCCTTAGCTTCTTTCTTGGCTTCTTTTTTGTGGTGTTCTTTCTTGGTTGATTTTTCTGTTTTTTCAGTTTTTGTTTCTTTGACTTCAGTCTTGCTGGTGTCAGTGGCGGCCTTTTCTTCGGCCAGGGCGGCTCCGCCAACGGCGAGTCCGAGAACAGCGGCAAGCGCTACTGCCAATTGTGTCTTCTGCATTTGCAATCTCCCAAAGTTGTATCGATATTCAAGTTTCGACTATGGACCCAATGGCCCAATGCCAGAAAGATGAACACAAACATCATGCAAGGACATATCTACTAAGCACAACCAAAGATGAGTTAGGCTTGTGTTAAATCTGAAGGAGCAAGTCCGGCCTAGGTTTGCGGGCTGCAAAGCTTCTTAATAAACTTTGCATAACTTAGAGACCGCCCCGGCCATTTCAAATATCTTGACGACAACCTGACCCCAACCTGGTTATTCGCCTTATCAATGGCGGAATAATTGTTGTCGTAGCTAAGACGGATCTAGTAAGCTTAATAACCAAGTCCTCAGGATAACTTAGATGACGCAAACGACCGTCCATTCCTACTTCCAGCAAATTCTTCGCGACTGGGTAGAGAATGGTCGATTTCCCGATACTACCGTCGAGGCTTGTGCCCCGTCCCTGGCCATGAAGCTGGGGATGGCTCAGGACAAATTTACCTTCGACAACTTCATCCATTCCAGCCAGACACCCGATTGGTGCCTGCGCCCCCTTGATTATGGCAATACGCTCAAGGGCACCCTCTACCTTTATTTGCCTACCGCCTGGAGCGACTTCCAGAAGGTCGAAAACGCCACCCAGGTGACCGACGGCAACGCCATTCGCCAGACCATATACCTTTTAGATAAGGCCGACTGGCAAAAGAATCTGCCTGATTTCTTCCGCCAGGGAGATGTCAGCGGTTTTGTTTATTACCTGATCTCCGCCCCTGACTTTCATCAGTGGATTTGCTGTGTGGAGGAGCCGACCCGGGTCTGGCTTTTCGCCTTCTACACCGCCGAAGACAAGATTCTGATAACTAAAGCCGATGCCAATGATCAGAGTTCGCTGGAGCTTCAGCTCACGTCCTTGATCAATTCCAATCCCTGGTACGGATTTGTCCGGACTAACTAATACCTCGCAACTGAGTATTGTTTACCTGCATGGCTTTGCCTCGGGTAATGGTTCAACCAAGGCAAAATTCTTCAAGCAAAAGTTCGAAGAAGCCGGCATAGATATTGTTGTGCCGGATTTGAATGTCCCTACCTTTGAGGACATGACCCTCAGCGCTCAGCTCAGCGTCGTCGACGCCGAAGCTCGCAAAATAGCAGCCGATAAATCTATTGTCTTGATGGGCTCAAGCATGGGTGGATTGCTTGCCGCTATCGCCGCAGAAAGTATTGTGGACAGTGAGCGACTGATATTGCTGGCACCGGGATTTGGTATCACCAGACGCTGGCGCGAATTGATTGGCGAAGAAGGTATGGAGCAGTGGCAACGGACAGGTCAGCGCTCCTTCTTTCACTATGCCAGGAACAAAGAGCTGCCGCTCAATTACTCATTCATAGAAGATCTGAGTGCACACAAGACCGAGGGCTTTAAGGTGAAGGTTCCCGCTCTAGTTATTCACGGTATCAACGATGACACCGTACCAATCGATCACAGTCGGGAATTTGCAAAAATGAACCCGAGGCTGACCACCCTGATAGAACTCGATGAAGGCCATGAACTTACAAGTGATCTGAATCGAATTTGGCTAGACGTAGAGCGGTTTTTGAACATCCAAAACAATTAGAAACCGCCACCATATTTGGTACTACTAATCGAATCCAATGTCGTTGATTTTCGGCATTAGATCGGACGACACTTTCCAGCCGGCGCTAAGGAAAATTTTTCGGCGAAGTCGAAATGAGATGAACGCCCGATAATAATTACCCGCAAAAAGCGAAGAGGTCCGAATCACTCCGGACCTCTCATGCAATTTTGCGTATATCACGACAGTCAGCGAACGATATATCAATAAATTGGTTTATCGGTCGACTGAAACGTCAGATAACAAACTAGGCCATTCCGCCTTCGCCGCCCGCTGCCGGTGCTGCTGCTGGCTTTTTGGCCTTAGTGGAACGCTTCGCTGGTTTCTTCTTAGCGGCTTTTTTAGGAGCGGCTTTCTTAGCTACGCTTTTTTTAGCAACTGTCTTTTTGGCTACGGTCTTTTTGGCGGTAGCTTTTTTCGGAGCTGCTTTTTTGGCGGTAGTTTTCTTAGCGGCTGCTTTCTTAGGAGCTGCTTTTTTGGCTACTGCTTTCTTCGGAGCTGCTT
>JAFEAV010000104.1 GCA_018266215.1 Cyanobacteria bacterium SZAS LIN-3
TAACGGAGTGGCTGGGGGTTTTAATCCCAGGCTGCATTAATTGGGGAGGTATGAGTCAAAAAAAGCAAAATCGTCCAATTGCGGAACAAAACAACGACTGCGACTTTCGTAACCACCAAACCCGCCGCCGGGACCGTCGTAAAAAGACAGTCCCGGCGCGGATTTATATTAGATAGGCAAGACCGGTCCAGCTCAGATCGGTGCCGGTCTGCCCGCCATAGAAGCAAAGGCAGCGTGCGCCTGAGCAAAGGCCTCGGTCAATCCCGCCTGCTTCTGATCCCGGGTCGGGTGGAAGGTATGGGCGGGAAACGGTGGATTTGGGGTCAGCACAGCCAGATAGCCTTTGTCCAGCAGCCGATTGGGGGTCTTGTAGCGAATCACGTCACAGGCCACAATTGCCCGCCGTTCAACACCAAAAAACTCTTCCACGAAAGGCGCCGGACAATAGCCGTCCCAACTGAGGAAACCATCGAAAAGTTCGATCGTTCGGCCGCTCCTGGAAACAAACTGGATGCTGTCGAAAAAGCCGGGCACGGCGCAGGTCGCTCGAATAGCCAGACCGATAGGTGCCGGCACTGAGTCCACCTCTTCTACCCGGCCATCGCGATAGCGCATCTGTACGCCCTTGTTGCTGAAGATCACCTGCGCCTCGTCCCGGGGCGAATAGGCCATCGTCCAGTAATTTTCGGGCCAGGCTTTGACGCGTTCGTCGATGAAGGCGCCCAGCTTGTGCGTATTGTAGAGCCCGCGGCTGGGTAAGCTCTTGAGATAACGGCGATGATTGAGCACGCGCCAGAGCAGACGCGGCCAGTGGAGAAAATCATGGTTGTTGTCCATGAAATCACCCAGGCTGTGCGTCATGACGAGGGTCTCCATCTCTTCGGTCGAGACACCGGCGGCGTAAAGCAAGGACATCACCGCACCGGCACTGATACCACCAATGGAGGCAATCTTCACGTTTTGCACGCGGGCGGCCTTGACCACTCCCAGATTGGCCACAAGGGCCCGGGAAATACCGCCGCCAAAAACGACGTGCGGGCCATCGGAAACGCCTGGCTTTACCAGGTCTAGAACTGTTGTCTGTGACATTTTGAATCGGCACTCCTGATTCTTTTGTTTCTATGAGATTGAAGTAATGGCGCCCGCTTACGATCAAAGTCGCTTGCGACAGCGCTCCAGGTCAGTGGCAATAGCCGCAATACTGCGTTCGGTCATCAAATCACCGGGCCATTCGGAAATGATCGCCGCCGCCGGCTTGAGCAAGCCGTAGGCCTGGCGATAGCGCCCATCGGCAATTAAGTAAGTGGCACGCAAATGCAAGGTCGCGGCCAGCAGCCAGTGATCACCGGATAGATTTTTGATGGCGAAAGAAAGTGCTCGTCGGGAATCAATGTCGGCCCTGACGTATTGATCACAGGCGAGCAGATGACGGCAGTCGAGGATGCGGCGAGCCAGCTCCTGTTCGACAGCGATGAGCTCAGGCGGGGACGGCGGCATGCCGACGGAAATGCGCTCACCCTGAGGCGGGCTCATGTCCTCGGCATAGTAGCGACCCCTGAGCAGTCCACGAGACGAATGGCGTTTTTTACCGGCAAGCATCTTGCCACGCAGGAGGAGAAAAGACAGAACCGCGGAAATAATCGCGAAAGTTGCTATGAACGCCGGCCAGGCGTCAGCAGTCGTCAAAAAAGCGGTGTGCATTGGAAAAGGGAGGGGGTGTTTGTTTATTGCTCTGCGGGAAGAAGTCGGTGTATGACAACCACCTTAGTTGAACGGTGCAGACAACCTCCAGTGTTTATGGCCAAATGTAATGGTCCGAACATATCATCATTAATAGAGACCATCAGCGAGCTGCAAAAGCGTACTGACCTCGCCAAGCTACGCCAGTGAGAAGCATGTGTGGCGGTATAATGGCGGCATGCAAATGTATGATCCTATCGGCGGCCTGTACCAATCCCTCGGCGACGCGCCCTTTTACAAACTTGTGGATGAGTTTTATAAACGCGTCGAAAACGAGCCTCTTCTGAGGCCCATGTATCCGGCCGATCTAACCATGTCCAGGGAACATCTGGCCCTCTTTTTGATTCAACGCACCGGCGGACCAGGCACCTACAGTCAGAAACAGGGACACCCCCGCATGCGCGCCCGGCATATGCCCTTCAAAATCGGGCAAAAGGAGCGCGATGCCTGGATGAAGCACATGACAGCCGCCCTGGACAGTGTGCCCGAACTGGCCGCAAGCCGGCAGCCACTCTTCGAATTCTTTGACAACTTCGCCACCTTCATGATCAATCAGCCGGGCTGAAATCAACAAACTAAAACTTGTCGTAACTGCCGTTTCCATGTCCTCAAAGCGAAACAAAAGCGGTATGCCGCGATCCCTGAATATATGCGCAAGGAGTCAGCAGTGGAGCCCTTTTGCTAACTTTTGACATGGGACCCCCATGCTATACTGAGAACGCTGGAAGGCTCCCTCCACAGGCAATTTTGCCCCCAGCATGGGTGACGTTTCAGGTTAAGACAGCGAAGAGCTGATCCAAATTCTTTGACCGAACACACAGTCAACCGAGATAATAAGCCGGCCGCAACCGAATCGCCTTGCACCACCGAGGCGCCAACGACGGCAAATCCTCGTTACTCTTTATGCAGCGCCGTCGCTCGCCACGCCAGATTCGAAAAAGCTTCCTTCCACACCCCGGGACACAAAGGGCGGCAGGACAGCCTCTTTCAGGATGCCTTTCTCAGCGCCGCCGCTGATCTGACCGAACTTCCCGGGCTTGACGATCTCAGCAGCCCAACCGGAGTCCTGGCCGATATTGAGCGTCGCGCCACTGCTTTGTGGGGAAGCGACCACAGCTTCATCAGTGTCAACGGAGCTTCCGCCGCCCTGACGGCAGCCATTCTCGCCGCCGCCTCCGCCTGCTCCCCCACCGCCGGCAGGACTTGCAAATACGCACTCATGCCTCGCAACGCTCATCGTTCGGCCATAAATGCCCTCTGCCTGGCGCGGCTGCAGCCTCTCTGGTACGAACCGGACTTTGACCAGGACTGGGGAATTTGGGGGCCGGCCTCAAACCAATCGTTGCAGCAAGCCCTTGAAACAGCTCTGGCCGGCGATCTCGATATAGCCCTCTGCCTCGTCGTCTCCCCCACCTATGCCGGTGCCGTCAGCGACATCAAGACCATCGTCGGACTTACAAAAAACCACGGCATCCCGCTTATAGTCGATGAAGCGCACGGTGGACATTTGCTGCCGGCAAGCGAATCCTTTAAACTTTCTGCCATCGCCTGCGGTGCCGATGCCGTCGCCCATTCCTGGCACAAAACACTGCCGGCCCTGACACAGACTGGCATGCTGCATCTGCCTGCGGGCAGCCTGCTAAATCCTGCCTCGGTGCGCAGCAGTCTCAACATGGTGACAAGCACCAGCCCCAGTTATTTACTCCTGGCCTCCATGGCCCAGACTCTCAATCTGCTGGAAAGCCCAAAAGGCACGGGTCTGCTCAAGAGCTTCTACAGCCTGAGCGCCGGTTTTCGCAGACAGGCCGCGGCGATCAAAACCGTAGAGATTTACGACACCAAATATAGTACCAACCCCAGCCACGTCCTCCTCAGCGCCGGCAGCGGCGAAGAGCATTCCCAGGCGCATAACCTCTATGAATTTTTACAAGACCGCGGCATTTTCGCCGAAGCGACCATGGGCAAAGGCGTACTGTTCATGCTCGGTCTGGGCAGCAGCGAGGCGGATGTCGAGCTGACCATAAACACCATCAAAGATTTTGTCACAGCCTGTGAGCTAAATGAAAAAGGGGAAAACTTCGTAAATTCGGCCCCGGCCGGCAACGCCCAGACCTTTGCAAAAAGGCAGCCGTCCTTCGAACCGATTTTGCCCCCTCATCAGGCCATGTCCATGCCCCACGAGACAATACCCGCAAGCGAGGCACTGGGCCGCATCGCTGCACAATGTCTCGCGCCCTGTCCACCCGGTATCCCTATTTTAATACCCGGTCAGAAGATCACTGAGGAGGTGCTCGAGCTCGTTTCTGACAAGGTGCTTGTGGTTGTGGCCAATTGAGGCCAGTCGCTCATACGGAACACGGAGAAACTAAATGGATCTAATCGCTCCAGCCGACGATCTCGAAGCCTTCCTTGCAATGCTTCCCCCGGACATTCAAACTGCGCTTGAGAAAGATACAAACGGCATCTACGAAATAGTAATGGACCTGGGCAGATTGCCCGAGGCCCGCTATCTGGACCGGCATACAATGTATCTTTCGGACAAGCCTATCACCAACGCCGACCTGGAAGCAGCAGTCAGCCGCATCGGCCAGTTCTCGAGCGATAACCGAGCAGGCATCGAGCGCACCCTGCACCGCATCTCCGCCCTGCGCAATCGCAGCGGCAAGGTAATCGGCCTCACCTGCCGGGTGGGACGCGCCGTATCAGGCACGATCAATGTCATATACGACCTGGTCGAATCGGGCAAATCCATTCTCTTCCTCGGACCACCCGGTGTGGGCAAAACGACCAAGCTGCGCGAAATGGCGAGAGTAATTGCCGACGAAATCGGCAAACGCGTAATCGTCATCGACACTTCCAATGAAATTGCCGGCGACGGCGACGTACCCCACCCCGCCATCGGCAGAGCTCGCCGTATGCAAGTGGCCAGGCCGGAAGAACAGCACAATGTCATGATCGAAGCGGTGGAAAACCATACGCCGGAAGTCATAGTCATTGACGAAATCGGTACTGAAATGGAAGCGCAAGCCGCTCGCACCATCGCCGAACGCGGCGTCATGCTGATCGGTACGGCGCACGGGAACGCCCTGGAAAACCTGCTGAAAAACCCCACCCTGGTCGACCTCGTCGGCGGCATTCAGAGCGTCACCCTCGGGGACGACGAAGCCCGCAGAAGAGGCACCCAGAAGACTGTACTGGAAAGAGCGGCACAGCCTACTTTTGAAGTCTGCATCGAGATCCTCGATAGACAGACCCTGGCTGTCCACCGCAACGTCGCCGAAGCTGTAGACCAGCTCCTGCGCGGCTGGCAGATACATCCTGAAATTCGCCGCCGCGACGAAACGACCGGCGACTTCAAAGTTGTTCAAAAGCCGGAGCCGACAGTTACGGTCTCGATGGTCGAAGGCCTCGAACCTTTCACCAGCGATTGGGCCTCGCCCAAGGAAACCCACCTCAAGGTCTATCCCTACGCCGTCAGCAAGGGGCTTTTAGAACGCGTGGTAAAGACCCTACAGCTACCAGTGGAAGTGGTGAAATCTATCGATGAAGCCGACGCCATCCTGGCACTGCGTAGCTATGCCCGCGCCGGAGCGAAAATATTCTCTCTGGCCGAAGCCCAGGGTGTGCCCGTGTATGTGGTAAAGAGCAATAACCTGCCGCAGATTCAAAAAGCCCTGAGAGAGGCTCTGCATCTCGAAGAGAACGCCATCGGCACTGTCGACATCGAAGGCGATGTGGACGAAACCGAAATCGCCCTCGAAGAAGCCAGACAGGCAATCAGCCGTGTCATGGACCGCCTCGAGCCGCATGAGCTCTCACCTCGCAAGGCTTACATTCGCCGACTGCAGCACCAACTGGTGGAAAGATTCAATCTTTCGAGCCGCAGTGTGGGCGATGAGCCGATGCGACGCCTGAGAATTTTGCCGCCGGCAGGTGTGCAAAAAAATCTCGGGTACATCTAAGTCCCAGTTTGACCGTTGCAGGTGTCCCGATCGCCCTTCCTTGGAAAGAAACAGGTTTATGTTAAAAAAATCCGCCCTCCGAAACCAGCATGGCATGGCCCTCTGGATCAAAATTTTGCTCGGCCTTTTTGCAACGGGTCTCCTGATTGCAATAGCCATCGGCATTATTACCTTCAGCGTCGTCAAAGACGCCATGGATCCTAAAAAGACCCAGGAAACGGCCAACAAGATTTGCACCCTTGTAGACCCGCTGCCTGCGCCATATGAATACGGCAAAATGAACGTTAATATGGGTGGATTTATGTTTGCCCTGATCAACAATAACAGCTCAAAAGGGCTCTACTTCTTAATCAAGAGCCCCCGCAAAGCCAAGGACGAAAACGCTCAAACGGCAATCGAAAAAGTAGCCAATGGTGAAAGTGCTCTACCGTCAGCAAGCGGTACGGTTACCTCATCCGGCTCCTCCGGCTCGGCATCCACTAAAGCCAAAATGACCGTCGAAGACAAAGGCGTACTGGATGTAGCGGGCGAAAAAATGTATTACGTAAAAGGCAAAGCCGCCAGCACGAAAACCGCCACCTCCGGCGACAACGCAAGCAGCAGCAGCGCCGAGCTCGATACATTTTTCGGCGGCGTCGACAGCAAGGATGGCACAACGGCTACATTCCTGATGATTCAGGAAATGGACCCGAGCAAGCATCTGACCCTCGATGACGTAAAAAACTTCACCGGTTGCATCAAAGCGTTCTAAAGACGCATCGAGAAGAACGGCTCAGCATCAGGACATCCAGCAAACGAAGAGGGTCGCCCCAGAGGCGACCCTCAATATTTTTGACCGATCTAAATGACCAACCGCCAGGTGACGAACGAGCAGGGCTTCTCAGTGGAAAGCGCTCGTCATCTCTAATCCTCCGGATTGGTGAAATCGGGCCTGGGGTATGGCCCTCGAACAAATGTTTTCCATCCGTTTGATACCATATGCGTGCAAAACAAGATTGTTATGGCACATGGCGTTGATTTCCTCAGCGCTGCAATCCGGATGCTTGACCCTGGTCAACTGCTGGGTCAGGCGCTCATCGCTATCATGATAGAAGCTCTGTACGCCGCCCTTATAATTTTCCGGCTGCATCGCCCATTTAAATAAGTCACGGTGCTGGGGCAACTCAAACTCGAGCATCGGCGCAGGAATGACGTTCAAGACATCTTCCATGCTTCGCTCGGAGGCTCGACGCTCGACGGCGTCTGCGCCTTCCTTGTTGGTGCGTATTTCCATATTTAGTGGAATTTTTTCGTCCTGAGACATGATGCAATACCTTTTTTTGCTGCGGAGCGATTGATTAGATGTTAGGAGTTGCGGCAACCCGCGTCAATTCAACGGCTCTCATGTTTGACACCATTTTGGGGGAGTTCTCCCACTTAATATTCAACGCATTTCATGTTCGACGTCTTCTTGGGGGAGGACCACCACTAACATTAGGCGTCCCACCACTACTGGAATCCGGCTGACCCGGCTGATTCCTATCAGCTATTGTAGTTGGATCGGTTGATCCGCTATGCGCGACATCATTATATGCAGACGCAGACTGTCCGCGGTCGACGGCTTGATTTTCGACGGCCGCTCCTGCTGCGTCTAACGGCTCGGTATAAGGCTCTTGCCCCATGTCGGCGGTCGCTGCATAGCCGCTATCATTCTCGTAAGTATTGTCAGGATCAACGAATGGCGGCACCGCACTGGAGGGAGAAATGGCTGCAGTACCGGCTTCCATCGAAACTGATGCTTGATAGACGCCGCTGTCGGTTTGCGACTGCTCACCATCTACGGTATCAGGCCTGGGGAAACCAAGATCGACGGCAAACGGATTTTCAGCCGGCCGTGGAGCAACGGCGTGAGCCACCAGCGACTCGTCCAACAACTCGCTGAGCAAGTCATCTCCGGGCAGCGGAGCAGGAGGAGGAGCGGGAGGAAGAGGAGCGGGAGGAGGGGGTGCCGGAGCCTCAGGCGGAGGCGCTGATGGTGGAGCAGGAGCAACTGGCGGCCCCGGAGTCGGCGGCGCAGCGGCCACAACGGGAGCAATTACTGGAGAAGCCACAACCGGAGTAGCTACAACCGGAGTAGCGACAACAGGAGGCGCAGGGGCAGCGGCTTTCGCCGGTGCTGCTTTCTCTATTTCCGAAGGCCCGGGCAGATTGGCTGCACTGATCGGCGGCACCATGCTGATCGGTTCATTTTTAGGTTCAGCGGCGGCGGCAGGCAAGATCGGTTCGACAAAAATTGTCTCGCTTGTACCTCTGCCACCACGACCGGTGCCAGGATCAGCCGGCGCAGATTCATCAAGAGCGCCCAGGCGCGGAGAGATAGCAAAGGCACGATCCGCCAGCTCCTCAAGATCGTCCATGATTTCACGATAGCCGGAGAGTCGGTCTTTGTTTTCCACCGGCGGCTGGAAACGCGTGCCGGCGCCGCCTGTAGCAAAGCCACCAAGACGAAAGCCGAAGCCGCCCAGATTGCTGGAGGGTAAAACCTGCGAGCTGACGCCTTCGGCGGACGCCGAAGCAGAAGCTGAGGAAGCGGATGCGGCTGAATTATTGCTGCTGCGCGGGCCGTCAGGCGACATATCCACACCGGCTCCCGCTCCATAAAACTGTCCCGGCGGCGGCAGATCGAAAGCTCCGGCGTAGTTGGCACCGGCCATGGAAGCCTTCTTATCCTCCGGCCGGTCGCCTTCGACAAAGGCACGCAGCTCCTGGTGAATTCTGGTCAGTTCGACCAGGAGGTGCTGGTTTTCGCCGCCCAGACTGGAGAACCCGGGGTTCGCCCCGCCGGCCTCACCGGAACCGTTTCCATCAGCACCGAGCGCCAGCTCGACTATTTTCTGTTTGATGTAGGCTGTGACCGACTTAAAGCCGCGCTCGCGTGCGAGCTTTTGCAACAATTCAAACTGTTGCGGCTTCAAACTGATGGCTATCTGGTGTTCCCGCACGGCTCTCGGGCCTGCCTCTCTACTCAACGACTTATAGTCAGTTTACCCGGCACGGGCGATAGTCATTCTAGCCCACGAAAAGAGAGCAGGACATGCTATATCACATAGTATTAAAAATACAAAAGCAATTCGGTCAGATTGGCCACCCCTGTGGCCCCTTGCAGCAAGCCCGGTGCCGGGGAAGGGCAAATTTTCCCCGGCACCTCTCAGTCAGCTAGACAACGCCTGGATTACCAGCTAAATGTCGTAGCTGGGGTCTTCCGATTGCTCGGTAATGTCCTCGGGATCGAGGGGAGAAGTTTCGATGCACTGGGTTTCATAGTTACGGCTGTAAGAAACAGTCAGGCAGAACGCGACGTTAGCAACCAGGGAAGCGAGCACGCAGAGTAGGACAAGCCTGGCTTGGGTCATTCTTCGGCTCCTGTTTGTATGGTAAGCGGCCTATCAGGGGAGAGTGGAAAGGAAGATAACCCCATCATGTTATGTCTTCCCAGTAAACAAAAAATAGGGAAGCGGCAACACCCGGTTCCAGCAATGGCGATAGAGATCACTTACGTATTTGAGCAAAAATAAAAATAGTTGGGATTTGGCAGCTGTTTGTTAGGGGTGAGTCAAAATATAAAAGTCACCATCATCCTGAAGGTCCGAAGCCGGCAAATGCAAACTTTCGGCTGTGTCTGAAAATGGGCTAAAGGACCAGATCATGGGGGTCTTCCCACTCCCCCCGCGCGCTAACTGCACCACCTGAGCCACCACAAGATTGCCACAGCTCAGTATCCCGCCGAAACTCTGCCAGTTCCTGCTCAGCACCGTCAATAATCCTGATGACAGTTCTGTAGCGGCACCGGTTCAAGGCCGACCGGGCTTCAATGTGAGCGGCTTCGAAACGAGCTATCAATGCAGCAAACTCAGCATCGCCCTTTCGCTCGGGAGTGGCAGCCTCCCGGTGCAATACCCGCAGCAGGCCAGTGAAAAATGTCATTGAATTAAACGCGTAGGCCTTACGGTCACGAGCAAGCTTGTAAAGGTACAAACTCACCGCGATCAGACTGAGATCAATAACAAAGAGCACAACAGAAACAACTGATGGGGACATAGAAATTCTCCAATACTCAAAACACGGCACTTGCCGCGAACAGTTCTTGCGACCGGGCAATACGCATCCGCGCGCGATCACGCTTTTCAAACACCAGGGCCAGTCCATGACTAGCCGACGCTTCAACTTCCCGCTGCTCATCAACTGCATCAGCTTCAACCTGGGCAAGCTCGGCAATCAAGGCCTGGCCGTTAAGTTCATAGTCAGCAGCAGTCATGGGCCTGGCCGCGACATTGCGCATGTCTCCGATTACGGCTGCCGCTTCTGCCTCAACTGCCACCAGTTGCGATTTTCGTCTAATTGACCAGGAGCGCAGTTGCAGCTTGATCCGGATCTGATCGGCTCGGTCAAGCGTCTTTGACAGAGCAAGTGGCATGTATCTGCCCTCAAATGCATTGCGCAGGGCACGAATTTCGGCAGCGATTGAAGCCGCGGCTTGGGCCGCCAGCTCATAACGTCTGAAGCGCCGCCCCACCAGAAAGTATGAGAGCAAAACACTGACGATGAAAATGACACCAACCAGGAAGATGCCAACCAGGTAAGGTGACGCAACACTGGAGAGGAAGAGGAAGATATTTTCCATCAATGTTCCTTTCAAATTAAGGGGGGAGGGAAAATCACCGCATTCTGCAGCCGGGAACCAGGTCAGTGCGGCCGCGGCTGATATAAAAAGCGTCTTCGGCCGATTCAGCGGTGTAGTAATGACCATCGGGTGCTCTGGTGCCGGAGAAGCCACGCTCCGTTTGCGGTGCGGGTGGAAGCGCAGGTTTGACCACATACGTTCCAGGAACGAGGTCCAGTCGACCCCGACTTATGTAGAAAGCGTCCTCAGCCGATTCGGCGTTGTAGTACTTGTTGTCGACAGGGTTGTAGGCGGGTGAGCCCATGATTGGGTCCTTTCAAAAGATGACGCTATGGATGGGGCTTGTTTCTCACAGTCGATAAGGTCCACAGCACAGATCGTGCTTGCGGATTTTTGTCGATGGTTCAGAGAGGGGGATGTTCTCTAAAATTCTCTGGTGATGGAACAAGTCATGAAATGAATGATTGATACCTAGTGCTACCGGAATATCCCACTTGGCAACAAGCAAAAATGACAAATTTTAGGCTCACGCTAGTTACTGCTAACCTTAGAAACCGGGTATGCTGTGCAGTCTATGGAATTGCCGTCGTCTCTCGAACAAGCCGAAAACATTCAAGGCGACATTGTTAGCTGGCGGCGCCAACTGAACAGCATTCCGGAACTGGCATTTTCGGAAGTAGAAACAGCCGGATTTGTAAGGGCTCGGCTAACCTCATTTGGCTTTGGTGTTGACACAGTCGCCGAGACCGGCCTTGTCGCTCAACTGGGCAGTGGCCGCATCCTGGCGCTGCTAGTGGCCATGGATGCTCTCAGCGTGGCGGTGCCGGGCCAGGCCCAACCATCGGTCATGCACGCCTGTGGCCATGACGCCAATATGGCCTGTGTACTGGGTGCAGCCCGGATTTTGGCCCGACGCCTGCGAGAGCGCTCTGATGTCGGCTTGCGCATTATTATGCAACCGGCTGGTGAAACCACGCTGCCGGGAAGCCACCAGGGAGCGGAAAAAGTGATCAGCGCCGGCGCCCTGGACGGAATTTTTGCCGTATTGGGCCTGCATGTTGATTCCACGATTCGCAGCAGAAAGGCTTCGCTGGTGCAAGCGGCAAGAGAGGAAGTCGGCCAATCAGGCGGTACCAATGGCTACAAAAGTGCCGACATGGTCACTCTGTTACGTCAATCCAGTGAAGAAATTCTCGGAGAAGCCAATGTCAGCCTGGTCAGTCGCATCACCTACGCCGACGATTTTGGCCGCTATCTAGAGCGACAACCCGGAGCCATGCTCTATCTCGGAGTTGGCCTTCCAGGCTGTGTCCGCACCCATCATGCACAAGACTTTCTAATAGACGAATCGGTATTACACCTGGGCTCTGCCATATTGACTGAAGCGGCTTTGAAACTGCTGGAGATCCAGCCGCGCCTGATTGGTTAGGGTTCCGACAATACTCGCCTTTATACTACGACATATCATATAAATTCCGAACCGGAATTATTCGCGGGAGTGATATCAAAGTAAGCTTTTAAAAAGACCAAAAGCCTTGTCAGTTGGCTCAGAATCAGTGTTTACCACAACCCTAATTCGAACAAACGACGAGGCTTTTGAATGCGCAAGTCTAAAACTATTTCCGCCGACAAGCAAGGCCAAATGACCCTAGATTTGCCTAATCTGAGGCGCATCGAGCAAGACTTTGACGGTGGGCGGGTTTGCAGCGATGGCGGCCTACTTCTTTTGCGAAAAGCCGATGAGCGGCTTGATTTGACCGCTATGGCCAGTTTCGCGCTTGCCGACAAACGGCGCCCTGACGCAGTTAAGCACAAAACAGTCGACCTCTTGAGACAGCGAATTTACGCTATTGCCGCAGGATATGAGGATTGCAATGATGCAAATCAGTTACGGTTCGATGCCATGCATCAGCTCGCAGTGGGTAAAGAGTCCGTTTTAGCCTCTCAGCCGAGCCTGTCACGTTTCGAAAACCAAGCCGATTCGGTTACCAATGCGGCTTTACAGAAATTACTCATTCACACCTATGTAAAAGGAACGAGGAAAGCGCCGCGGGTTCTTCGTTTGGCGATGGACACCACCTGCGACGAAGCATACGGGCGGCAGCAGATGATTGAATTTAACGGCTTCTACGAGACTTATTGCTTCGCGCCGCTTTTTATTTTCACCGAAGATGGATTTCCGCTTTGCTCATTACTGAGGCCTGGCGCGGTGAATCCAATAGACGATGCTATTCGGATGATCAAACAAGTACTGAGAGAAATTCGCTTATCCTGGCCCACCACGCGCATCGAGCTGACGACCGATGCCGGATTTGCATCAGGCCAAATGTTCGACGCCCTCGAAGACCTTGGTGTTACCTACTTTATCGCCGCTGCCGGCCATTCAGGATTTGCGTACCACGCCCAAGAAACGGTGTACAAATGCCGCAATGAATTTGAGGAGTTTGGCTTTGCCAGTCCGAGTTTGACGAAATACGCCATGCTAAAAAACACCAAGGAAAGAAGGTTGGCACTCAAGCGAAAAGAAGAAGCCATGCGGTATGCGACGAAAGAAGAAGGCCGCATGCAAGAGCTTTTTGAAGCAGAACTGCACGTCAAAAAGTACGGGGAATTCCGCTATGCAGCTAGGGAATGGAGGTCCGACCGCCGAGTCATTTTTCGCGTAGATTACTCGATGACCGGCCCTGATACTAGATTCGTCGTCACCAACTACGAATACGGGTCACCTCAAAAAATCTACGAAGATCGCTACTGTCCTCGCTGTCAGTGCGAAAACTGGATCAAGGATTTGAAACTATATATGCATTCGGGCCGCACCAGCTGCCAGGAGTTCGAGGCAAATCAGTTCAGACTCTTCCTCCACGTGTTCGCATATATACTGACTTGGGAAATCCGGAAGCGGGCTAAACTCAAGGCTATGACGGTCGAAACCTTTCGATTGCAGTTTCTGAAAATCGGAGTTCTCGTCAAATCCACTCAACGGAAAGTCTCTCTGCATCTAGCATCAGAGTTTCCGTGGCAAATTCCATTTCGAATAGCCTGGTCTGAAACTTAAAGGTGAAAAATTCGAAAAAAGGCAGTCAGAGCGGAGAGTTGAATTCACCTCTTCTGAGCGATGGCGGCCACATTCTTGCCTAAGTACGATTTGATGCGGTTTTTGTATTTCTTCCATGTTTCAAATCTTTCCTTTAGGCAGGCAAAACCGCCTGCAGCACCTCATCTACCTCACAAGTTCCCATTTACAACTATATGCATGAATAGATGCGGCGAAAAAAGGAAGCTGCAACACCAGGTTGCAGCTTCCCCCAAAAGAGCTACTTAGCTCTTTTTCGCCCGGGCCTTGGCGGAAGCAGCCTTCCGACCATTGCCCTTCTTCACCTTGGCCGGAGCCGGAGCGGAGAGGATCTCATCGGCAAAGCCGAGCTCGATCGCCTCGCTCGAAGTCAGCCACCAATCCTTGCGCAGGGCGCGCTGGCGCACCTGAGCGACGGTGAGCGTGGAGCGCTCAGCCAGGATTTCGGAGAGCTGATGCCACAGCGACTTGGAGAAGCTGAGGGCGTCATCCATCTTCTGGATGTTGCCGCTCGTGCCGGCCGACACCTCGTGGATGAGGACCTGGGAATACTTGCCGACGACGCGCTTGTCGCCAGCCTGCAGCAGGATGCCACCCATGGAAGCGGCCATGCCCAGGACGACCACGGTGACGTGGTGACCGTCGGCACGGAGCTTGAGGATGTAGTCGAAGAGACCCAGACCAGCAATCACCGACCCGCCGGGCGAGTTGAGGATGATGGTGATGGGCTTGCCGGGGAAGCGACGGCTCCACTTGCCCAGCTCGGCCAGGCAGGGCTTGACGCTCTCTTCGGTGACGCCGTCGTAGAAGGTGTAGGTGAGGTTTTCCTCAGCCGACGCCAGCTCGCGAGCGGTTTCCCGCTTCTTCTTGGCCAGATCGAGCTCGGCGGTCTCGGCAACGGCCGTGACACGACGCAGCTCGGCGGCGGCCACCTGGACATCCTGGGCTTCCTGCCGCTTGGCCTTGTTCAGATTGACTTGGGCCTGCTCGATCTGCAGCAGCTTGAGCTGCTCATCGGGCGTACCCTTGGGGGATTCGGTTTTGGTTTCGTTATCTTTGCTCATGATTGACACTCGCTTTCTTGCGCAGCGCTAAGCCCCGCAAGGAGCCGAGCGCCGCATGTTCACGATGAAAAAAGAAATGTTGTTGCTCAGAACTCGTCGTGCAGACACTCGTCGGCATCGCCGTCACGGGCGTCGACAAAGTCCTGAAGGTGGTGGTTGAGAGCGCTGATGCCGCCGGCTTCGTGCCGCGTCATCAGGCGCGGAAGCTCCGCCGCATGTAGGCCCAGAAGGACCGCGTTGGAGAAGACTTCCAGGTCCAGTCCGGCGGCCACGGCGCGACCGAAGTCACGCGCAGACAGGCCACCATCGGTGAGGGCGTAGTGCAGGGTGACCAGATTGCCGCCAGCCGCCTCGAGGTCGTCGACCTCGGGGAACAGCGTGTCGACGGGGTCGCCGTGCATCGCCAGGGTGCGGTCCATCAGGTCGACGTAGCGCATACGATCGAGGCCGTGGTAAGCGGCTTCGGTGTAGAGGCCATTGACGTCGCCAATGTGAACGGGGGTTCGGCCGATATTCTTCGAGGGGTTCGCGGACGTGGACGTGCTCATGCTTAGCTCCTATCTTTCAAGGCGTTTGAGACCTTTGCCAGGACCTCACTTTTGGACATGGCATTGGTCGGGTTGATGAAAGCCAAGACACCACCCTTGGTGTCTTGATAGTACTTACGCAGGGGCGCGGACTCTTCCCGGTACAGAGCCAGACGAGCCATGATCGAATCAGGTGCATCGTCTTTGCGCTGTATCAAGGCGCTTCCGCAAGCATCACATTTGTTCGGGTCCTTCTTGGGCGGCTCAAACTTGAGATGGTAAGACCGATTGCAGCTGGTGTTGCTGCACGTGCGGCGCAGGGAGAGACGCTCGATCAAATCAGCCTCCGACAACTCCAGCCAGATGGCTTTGGTCAGAGACACACCCCAACCAGCAAGCAGCTGGTCGAGCAATTGCGCCTGACGCAGAGTACGGGGATAACCATCGAGCACGACACCGCGCCGATTTTTCGGGTCCATCAAGACACGCTTGAGCAGGGACAGAACGAGTTCGTCAGGGGCGAGACCGCCGGCTTCGACAATGGCCTTGACCTGACGACCGATTTCAGTGCCGTCGGCAATTTCCTTGCGGATCAGTGCCCCGGTCGAGATGTGCCCTATGCCGTGAGCCGGTGCAAGCTCCACAGCCACTGTGCCCTTACCGGCGCCCGGACCACCCAGAAGAGTGATGAAGAGCGGTTTGCGGAAGGGCCAGACGAAGACGCGCGTCAGAAAAAAACGGAAGTTGAACCATAGCTCTGCAAGCAGGCCTGGCTTTTTCAGGATGGGTTTGTTCATCAGGTATGCTCCGGTAAAAGGTTGCCAAGCGCTAAAGCCTGGTAGACAAAGACCGCCCATCCGTGAAGGAAGGCTGTCAGAGGGGGAGAAGGCTAGGGAGCTGGAAAATTTGTGCGATCAAAAACTAGGCAAATGAGGGGAGAGTATCCCTACAACCTATGGATCTACTGATCCTCAAAGCAATCTTGACTTCATACTGAAAACCAGACATAAGACCTTCTGGTCAAAGATTGTCATTTGAAATAGTCATATGAACCTCTAGCGCGACTGGCGCACAGATGCTGGCGCAGCGCAGGCTGCCAAGATGCACAAGCTCGCGCAGAAAATAACAATCGCTTGATATCACATACACGTTTACTTCTCTTTTTTCCTTCTGGTAGCCTCGAGCTTTCCACAACCCCACCCCAAACTTTTATCTAGAGGAAACCCTCGTCCAGACCGTCTATGCTTTACTAGGCTCTCAATAATCTCCACGAGAGACCCGGTCTTGGGGTTGTGAACACCAACGAAAGGACAAACTTTGAAAACCGCCGACAAAACAAATGCTGTTTCCGAGCTTCCCTTGCGCAGCCAGGTTTCGACCGAACTGACCTGGGATCTCACCCCCGTTTATTCTTCTGAGGCCGCATGGAACGCCGATGAAAATCGCGTCCGCGAACTGCTCAAGCGTCTGCCCGAATTCCGCGGCAAGCTCAAGCGCTCCGGCAAACAAATCCTGGCCTTTCTCACCCTGCGCGATGAAGCCGGTCTGATTGTCGAACGCCTCTATACCTACAGCCATCTCAAGGCCGACGAGGACAAGGGCAACAGCCACTTCCAGGCCCTCAACGAGAAGGCCGCCTCGCTCTTCACTCTCTACGGCTCGGCCATCTCCTGGTCGCGCCCCGAACTGCTCTCGATCGATCCCGCCCGTCTGCGCACTTTCATCTCCAAGACCAAGGGTCTCGAGTTGTATCGTGTGCAACTGGAGGAAATGATCCGCCAGCGTGACCATGTGCGCAGCCCCGAAGTGGAAGAGCTTCTGGCGCAGTACAGCCAGGTCGGCCGCGGACCGCGCAATACGTTCTCGATGCTCGACAATGCCGATCTGCAGCTGCCCAAGGTCGTCAACGACCAGGGTAACGAGCAGCAGCTCACCCACGGCAACTACATCAACTTCCTGCAGAGCCGCGACCCGAAGGTGCGTGAAGCCGCCTATCGAGGCATGATGAGCGCTTTCGAAAGCATGCGCAATACCATCGCCTCCAACTACTCGACTCACGTCAACGGCAACATTTTCGAAGCCCGCAGCCGCAACTATCCGACGGCCATCGCTTCGGCGCTCGGCCCCGACAACATCCCGCTTGCGGTCTACACCAATCTGGTGGACACCGCGCACAAGTATCTGCCCCTGGTGCATCGCTATCTGGCGCTGCGCAAGAAGATGCTGAGCCAGAGCGGCGGACTTGGCTCGGACGGCAAGCTGCACATGTGGGACCTCTATGTCCCGCTGGTCGGCGAAGTTGACTACAAGGTCGATTATCCGACCGCCATCAAGACGGTGCTCTCGGCGGTCAATCCGCTCGGCGCCGAATACGTCAGGGGTCTGACCGACGGCTTCAACTCCCGTTGGGTCGACGTGCATGAGAACAAGGGCAAGCGCTCCGGCGCCTACAGCTCCGGCTGCTACGGTACGCCGCCCTACATGCTGATGAACTGGCAAGACAATCTGGAAAACATGTTCACCCTGGCGCACGAAGCCGGGCACAGCATGCACTCCTGGTTCACCCGCAAGACCCAACCCTACCAGTACGGCGACTACACCATCTTCGTCGCCGAAGTGGCCTCTACTTGCAATGAAGCCCTGCTGACGCATTTCCTCCTGGAGAAGGAAAGCGATCGCAATGTGCGCAAGTATTTGATCAACCACCAGCTGGAGGCTTTCCGCACCACCTTCTTCCGCCAGACTCTCTTTGCGGAGTTTGAGATGAAGGCGCATGCGCTGGCCGAAGAGGGCGTGGCCCTGACAGCCGACAAGCTCTCCGAAATTTTCCTCGAGCTGAACAAGCTCTATTACGGTGACGTGGTGACCGACAATGATCCGGTCAAGGTCGAGTGGGCGCGCATTCCGCACTTCTATTCGAGCTTCTACGTCTACAAGTACGCTACCGGCATTTCGGCAGCCACTGCTCTGGCCAGCCAGATCATCGCCGAGGGTCAGCCGGCCGTCGACAGATATTTGAAGTTTCTGTCGAGCGGCAGCTCCGACTCCAGCATCAATCTGCTCAAGGGCGCAGGCGTTGACCTGTCCAGCCCGCAGGCGATCAGCTCGGCGCTCGACGTTTTCGGCCAGTACCTCGACAAGTTCGAGGAGCTGGTGAACGAAGACGAGAAGGCTAAGGCCAAGTAATCAAAATCGGCTCCTGAGCCGGTTTTAGAAAGGGGAGATGGGTAAAACCATCTTCCCTTTCTTTTTTCCGACTCCTATTATAACGCTACGTAGATTGCAAGGTCGGCTTTAATCGCGCAGGCGGAAAGATCAGGGATCCGGCCCAACCTTAAACTTGTAGCGCCTCTTTCCTTTCTTATCAGCTGCGCTGCCTTCGCCGCTATCGACCGGCTTGTTTGCCTGTCGATAAGCGAGATAGGCGACCAACATACGGACAGCCGCGCTGAAGACGGCTATCAGTCCTATGGCGAAAAAGCCCATGAAGCGAATAAAGAGCTCAAAAAGCATAGTCAGCGCCGTGCCCAGAGTGTCCGCCAGGGCTTCACCCAGGCTGGCAGTATTGCCGCCCAGTATCGCGGTCAGGACAACGAGCATAACGACAGGCATCAATAGAGCTGAAATAAACGACATCAGGGCGTGCTGCAGTGGCAGTAAATCTAGATGAATCAATGTGGCCCTCCGTGCCGACCAGAAGTCGACATAAGTGATTACACGTCAAAGGGGGACGCCGCAGGCAAACGACACAGGCCGAGGCTCATCGGCAGGCCGACGAACACTGCCTGCATCTGAAAATGGTGCTTTCTATTGCAAAATCGCCGGCGACGTAAGACCCGCTAAATCAATTGACGATAAGTCCACACTAGCGGCCGCCGTCGCTCAAAAACCAGCTAAGGACGGGCAAAAGGCATGGGGAAAACCTCAGTCACACCGTTCATTAAACGGCCTGCGCAGTTGCATCAAGCAAAAATCCCCTCGCCCGCAAAGGATCAAGTAGGCGGAACAGGCCGCACTTTAGGAGCCGGCGTGGAGAGATCGCGCACGATGTTTTCCTTGAGAAAGGCCGCACCCATAGTACTGAAAGCCTTGGAGCGATCCGGACTGCCGAGCAACCACTGGACAAAATGATTACCGCCATTCTTGTAATCGTTGATGGCGTGATTGCCGCCCTTAAGAGTATATTCAACCAGAGGGGCGGAGCAGCCTTCATGCACCCGGGTTGTGATATCACCTCTGGTATCACTGACAACCGGTCCGTCGCAAGAATTAGCACGACTCCAGACTCGAGCTTGCTCCATTGGGGCAGACTTATCCAGATTCGTACCCAGCAGCCAATCCATGACTGAGCTGACCGAGCCGGTGCCGCCTTTTTGCGGCAAAGTCGCGTCTTTATCACCGTGAATGATCATCACGGCTTTGCCGACTGTGGGCGCTCTATCACCGGCCATCCAGGTACCGTCTGCGCTGACCACGCCGGAAACCCGGTCCGGTCGATCGGCAGCATAGACCTGGGCGAAGCGGCCGCCATCAGAAAAGCCATACAATCCTACCTTCTGCGTAGTTTGACTCTTGCCGGCCAGATCATCGAGCACATTATCCAGATACTTGCGGTCGTCGGTGACGCCGTCTCTGGCGGAGGGCAAATTGGTACGATCCGGGGCATTCCAGGCCACTCCCTTAACAGTGCCCAACTTGGAATCAAAATCCCTGACCTTGGGATAAGCAAAGACCACGGTCGCGCCGGTGCGCTCAGCATCGGCAGTCAGTCCGGATTCCATCGGCATCAGCCCGACCGAGTCACCACCGGCGGCACCATGCATGGCGACGATTACCGGTCCGCGGGAGTCGGCGTTTTTAGGAATATAGACGTCATATTGCCGTCCGTCCGGCAGAGAGACATGATTCATCTCGCCGACCTTGAGATGGCTGCCCGGCTTGAGCAGTTGCTCACCATTGACCCGATACTGCGGATCGACATCGTTGTGATTTTTGCTTTCCATCAGCATGGCCAGCCGATCGGACTCATCGGCAGACAAATGCAGTTTTATGTCTTTCGCCAGTGTCCATGGGCCTTCACCGGCCAGCAGCAAAGGCTTATTGTCCGGAGCATGCCTGGTATTAAACTCACGTTCGACCAGCTTGTACTCATCGGGAGAAAGATTCATCAAATCGTTCCAGACCCTGTCACCATCCGGTCCGGTACGCCAGCTGAAAAATGCCGGATGCAATGCGTCATTGATATCGGCGGCAATTTTAGCGGCATCAAAGCCCTTACCGACTATGGGTCGGCCGGCCTGATCCTGGCCGTCCAGCCCGGTGATGGTGACGGCGGCGGGAAACCCTTTGGGTACATCCGGGACAGCGCCCGGCTTAACACCGTGATCGGCGCCCTGGACCCAGGCCCCGGAATCCACGTGGCCGTCCGCAGGCTTATCCTTCTGGAGATTCCCTTCAATCGCCGCATCGCTCACAATTATTGCCCTCAAAAAGTGTCAATCTCGGTCGCTTTGCACATCGTAAGCAATATACCCAGCATCGCCCGGACCAAGCACCCGTCAAACAAAACTGCTACATCGTTTAGTATATGCCTGTCAAACTTACCTCCCCTGATTAGGCAGCCTGGCCGCTGCGCGTCGAGGAGCGAAAAAATG
>JAFEAV010000105.1 GCA_018266215.1 Cyanobacteria bacterium SZAS LIN-3
GCAGTCAGGCAGTATCTTAAACACCGCCGCAGAGCAATCTGGGCGGTGTTTTTGTTTTTGCGCAAGCACGCCTGTCAAGGTCATGACAGCTGCAAAAATTTTCACAGTGGGAACTTAATCCGCTGGCGCATTGTCTTAGTAGCACTCCACAAAAAACGCAATTCGTCAAAAGTGCATAAGAGGAAAATATGACCAATTCAAACAGTCAGAGCAAAACCATGCAGGGGCTGCTCGCCGCTGCAGCAGTCGCGTGCGCAATGTCATCAATTGATGCCACAACAGCTCAGGCCGCTAGCAAACACTTCTATAAAGGCACCGTCAGTACCACCATCGTCAGCGCCGATCGCATGATGATGAAAGGCAAATACGCAGACGCAGCCAAGTTTTATCAGTCAGCCCTCAATCGCAACCCACGCGATATAAATGCCAACATCGGCTATGGCATGGCCCTGACCAAGCAATTCAAGCTTGACGCGGCAGACGATCAGTTTAACAAAGCGCTGGCGAAAGACCCAAATAACCCGGGTGCGCTCTCCGGCAAGGCTCTGAATATGCTCAATCGCCTGCAGTCGTCTTCAAACACGATCCGCAAGAGCAAAGACACCATTTTGCAGGAAGCTGAAGCGCAGGCGCAGAAGGCGATCGAGGCAGAGCCGCGCATCCCTGAGGCTCACTATGCCCTGGGTATGGTCTATAAAGAACAGGGACGCTTGGCCGACGCCGCCAGTGAAATGAAAAAGTCGATCAGCATGGATGCTAAATTTTCAGATGGATACACCGGCCTCGGTCTTATTCAATTGGCACAAAATGACCCTAACAGTGCCATGAACAATTTTAAACAGGCCGCAAAGCTAAACACCGGCGACTGGACCGCACACTATGGAATGGGTCAGGCGCTCTTGAATCAGGGCAAAACAGATGCCGCATTAAAAGAGTTGAACACAGCACAGTACCAGTTTCCAAACTCATGGCCGGTGCGTTTAGCTCTGGGTAAAGCATACGAATTGCAGGGCAATTCGGTTGCCGCCATCCGCGAGTATCAAGAGTCCATTCGCATCAAGCCTGAGAATCCTGCTGCTTATGTGGGCATCTCGAATGTCCGCGAAGCCCGCGGCGACCTTGAACTTTCCATTGCCGAACTGCGTTCCGGCCTCGAGCTCATGCCGAACAATCCGGACTTGCAGCTTCGCATAGGCGATCAAAGTCTGCGCGTTGAAAAAATTGACGATGCCATTAAATCCTATCAAGGAGTCCTGGGGGTCGACGCAAGAAACGCCAGGGCAGCCGATGGTCTCACCACAGCCTTCTATCTCAAGGCGCAAAAAGAAACCACCGGCGGTTACTTTGGTGACAATGATTTTGATAGCGCACTGACTATGATTGATCGCGCAGTGCAGATGAATCCAAACGACATCAAACTGAGACTGGCTCAGGCCAAGCTGCGGGCACTGTCGGGAGAGGATGTTGACCTGTCGCAGATAGGACAGCCAACCAATGACGGTGAGCGCATCAGTTACGCCCAGGCCCTGCTCGCGCAAAATAAATTTGCCGAAGCTGATGGGCAGCTGAAGGCCGTCCTCAGCCGCACGCCCGACGCCAAGCAGACTTTTGCGCTGGCGGATATGGAGCTGATGATGCACGACCTGGATAATGCGCAGGCTGCCTATACCAGAGCTGGTAGCTTTCCCGGTGGCGCTCAGCGGGCCCAGCGTGGTTTGACAAATGTGGCAAAAGCCAGAGAAACAGCAAGAAAGGCCCTCACTCTGGCCACGGATGAGGCGCGCAAAAAGATGACAGGCAGCGCAGTGGACACCTTCCACGAGGCAGTCGGCGCCGATCCCAAATCTGCCGTTGCCCGCCTTGGTCTGGCAAAAGCACTGGAAGATGTAAAAAATCCCACACCGGTGCAATTGCGTGAAGCCGCGACCCAGACACGTGCTTATGTTGCTCTGTCGCCAACGCTGACACAAAAAGAGCAAGAGAAACTGTTGGCCAAAGCCGACAAACTTGACGTTAAGGCCGGCAAGCGCGAACAGAAGCAGGTCGCTCGGAAACCGTAAGAAGATCACGTTCGGCCACAACTGAATAGATAAAGCTGATAGGGCGTTTCTTTCGAGAGAAAGGAGCGCCCAATCGGCATACTGTATGATTGAAGCAATCAAGCCACCTGCCCGCGGAAGATTTAAAAATGAAAAATCCTACCAGGCCCAAATCCAGCTCCATCAGTGAGCTTACAAGCCAGGCTCTCTACTTTGAGTACACGAAGGCCGCCGACCCGATTGGCTCGGGCTCAATATCGCAGGTGCCATATGCTGAATTCCCCGCCAGTTTGCATCAGGGCGGCTCCACTGCACTGATCCCATTAGATGTAAGCGAAGCCCTCGGCTGCGAAGGACCGGCGACAAGCCCGGCTCTCTGCGCCAACTTCGCGCACATACTACCCGGCGAGCAGTTGACCACCAGCTTGAACGCCACATCCATACTGATATATGTCATGCGCGGCTCGGGCTGTACCGAATTTGGCGACCTGGTCATCCCATGGCAGACAGGCGACTTCATTGTACTGCCGACTGGATCGCCGGCGCGCCACATGGCCGATACCGACAGCGCCTTTTATCTCGTGCATGACGAGCCGCTCTTGCGCTATTTAGGAGCCGAGGCAAAAACTCCGCGATTTAAGCCGACTCTATACACCGCGGAGAGCTCCCGGGCAAAGTTGCAGGAAGTCGAACGGGATGGAGAGGCAGTCAATCGCAGCAGGATAAGCGTTCTTCTGGCGAACAAAGAAATGGATCAGACGCTGACGGTCACGCATACATTGTGGGCGATGCTGGGCGTCTTGCCAGAAGGAACGGTGCAGCTGCCGCACCGCCATCAATCGGTGGCGCTGGACTTGATTCTCGATTGCGAGCCGGGATGTTATTCCCTCGTCGGTCCAAAGCTCGACGCAGGCGGAGCCATAATAGATCCTGTGCGCGTGGACTGGCAGCCATATTCAGCCTTCATAACACCCCCCGGGCACTGGCACGCACATCACAATGAGTCCGGCAAAAAGGCGCATCTGATCCCGATGCAGGACGCAGGATTGCACACATATCTTCGCTCACTGGACATACGCTTCGTACTGCCCGGGAAGTCCTGAGCAACTTAAAAACGACTTTTAGCGGTTCCAGGTGCACCCAGTCATTTGGGTAGTGTCGCACGCCGCCATATGCATATACAGTTTTACGCCTACTTTCGTCCTGCCTCTCCAATCCCCTCATCCGTTGGGATGATATCCACGGAGACAATAAGTGGCCCGGTCGCTCGGAAAATAAAGTGGTGAGCATTCTTCCGTCTGGTTAAGGTTGGTAAATGGCCATCCAAACGGTTGATGGCCCACATCCACATTTTTGACACCCTATTGAATGTTCTACTGGAACCGTCTGTACCAAGGGAATCCCAATAAAATGGAACTTGCGCATTTAATCCCCGCCTACCAGCCACTGCCGTTTCCGCTGCCCGTCTGGCTGATGCAAATACTGCTGATACTGGGTTTCTACTTGCATGCCTTGCCGATGAACGTCATGCTGGGTGGCGGCTTCATCTGTGCGGCGTTGTTTTATGTAGGACGCAACGACAAAAGCTCTTACCAGTTCCGAGCGGCCAAAGCGCTCGCCATGTCCCTGCCTCTCTTCATTTCATTTGCAATCACGCAGGGCATCGTGCCGCTTCTGTTTTTGCAACTGATATACGGCCCGGCATTCTACACCTCATCAATCCTCATGGCGGTGCCATGGATTTCAATCCTGGCAGTAGTGATGATCTCGTATTACCTCTCGTATATCGTTATATACAGAGTCTTGAAAAACAACCATGACGAAAAGACAGCGACGCGCGCCTCGCTCCTGCTTCTAATAATGAGTATTGGTTTTGCCCTGGTCGGATACATCTTTTCCAACAACATGACCTTGATGTTGCGGCCCGAAAAATGGCTCGCGCTCTATCAAGCAAGCCCCAACGGGCTCAACATGAACATGGGCGAGACTTCGCTAATCCCCAGATATCTCCACTTCTTCGTGGCATCATTTGCGGTGGCAGGTATGACGCTCGGTTGCTTCGGCCTCTATATGCGCAAGCGCGATGAGCAATTTTCTACCTGGATGGTCAAGACCGGTTCCAAAATATTTCTGGCGGCAACGCTGGTCCAGATACCGGTCGGGCTGTGGTTCCTTAAGGCTATACCGCCGGAATATGCCGCCAATTTTCTGGGCAATGATATGCCTGCGACAGCGGTGTTTATCCTCTCGATGGTCCTGATGCTGGTTGCCATATCGGCCAGTTCCATATCAATGAGCAGCGGCAATAAGACGGCTTTCCTGGCCGGCCTCGTAGCCAACGCCCTGCTTATCCTGACCATGATCATCAATCGCCACCAGTTGCGACTCTTTTATCTCAATCCGCATGTGAAACCCGATCTGGTGACCGTGGCAACGCAGTGGGACTTGCTGGCCATATTCCTGGTCTCCACAGTGGCGCTGATCTGGTACTTGACCTGGCTGTGCAAACTGGTCCTGGGTGCTTTCAACAAAGACAACACAAACCCGACCTCTTCGGCAGCTCCATCCACATAATCCGACATCACCGTACATCGCAATAACAGAGAAAAGAAACATGGAAGACCCGGAAAAAGCAAAAGAATCAGACGATGAGAAAAAGTCATGTGGCAAGGACAAACCCTGCGAAGGTTGTGACGGCTCCGGCAAACATGAAAATGGTCACGGCAACGGTCATAGCAATGGCAACGGCGATGACGAAGGTATCGACCGCGGCACATTTATGCGCGGCGCATTCACTACTGCCGTAGTCTGCTGGGGCGGCATGACCCTGACCCCGATCTTCATGTACCTGGCGCCCCCCAAAAGCGACGGTGAAGAGAAATCCAAGGTCACCAGTCTGGAAGTTTGCAAACTGGAAGAATTGCCCAAAGGCACCGGCCGCAACTTCCGATTCGGTTCATTTCCGGCCATCGTCATTCACACCGAAGACGGCCAGTTACATGCATTCAAAGCAATCTGCACCCACCTGGGATGCACGGTGCAATTCCGGGCCGAAAAACAAAACATTTACTGCGCCTGCCATGGTGGCGAATATGATGCCTCCACCGGCAAGAACATTGCTGGCCCCCCGCCCAAGCCATTGCCGCCACTAAAAGCGGAAATAGTTGACGGCAAAATCATCGTATCTCGTGTGTGAGCTGAACCGATAGGAAACCGCAAATGGTATCAGAATCAGGGCACCGCCCAAAGACAAACAAACTAATAGCTTATATCGAAGATCGGCTGCCGATAGCCGATATCAAGCATATAGCTGAGAAGAAAAAAGTGCCGTTGCACCGGCACTCCAGCTGGTACTACCTGGGAGGGATTGCGGCAATTCTATTTGCCATCCAGGTGGTGACTGGCATTCTGCTGATGGTTTACTACGTACCGGAAATCAGCGCCGCCCACGCCAGCATTCTCAAAATCAATTCACAGGTCAACTTCGGCTGGTTCATCCGCTCCCTGCATAGCTGGAGCGCCAACATGATGATCTTTGTGGTGATTCTGCATTTATTCAGCACTTATTTCATGAAGGCCTACAGGAAACCGCGCGAAGCCACCTGGTGGTCAGGCCTGGTGATGATGGGTGTTTGCCTGGCTTTCGGTTTCACCGGTTATCTTTTGCCCTGGGATGACGTTTCCTTTTTCGCCACAAAAATCGGTCTGGACGTAGCCTCCAAGATGCCTCTCATAGGCAGCATCATGGCCTCCATGCTGCGCGGCGGCGACCTCATTTCGCAGGCGACAATCTCGCGCTTCTTCGTTATTCACGTGGCAGTACTGCCGCTCTTAATCGCCGGCGCGCTGGTGGCACACATCCTCATGGTGCAGGTGCACGGTATATCAGAACCCAAGTTTTTCGCCAAACAGCCCGAGGGCGACAAGAAGTACGAAAAATTCTTCCCGGACTTTTTCTTCAAAGATATTCTTGTCTGGCTCCTGGCAGTGAACGTACTCTTTGCCCTGACAATGCTCTTCCCCTGGGGCCTGGGACCGGAAGCCGACCCGTTTGCGGCCGCGCCCATAGGCATCAAGCCGGAATGGTATTTCCTGGCACCATTTCAATTTCTCAAGTTGATCCCACCCATGGTCGGTCCGATAGAAGGAGAGCTGTTCGGCATCCTGCTTCTATCACTGGTCGGCGCCTTCTTCGTCTTCGTGCCGCTGTATGACACCGGCCATTCGGAAAGCCGCTCGAAAACAGCCACAGCTGTGGGCATCATCGTCTTAATCGCATTAACCGCATTTTCAATCTGGGGAGCCATGTCATGAATTATCCGCTGTGGGTTGTGCCTTATCTTGGTGGCAGCTGGGTGATCGGCATCATCTCCATCATTCACATTTTCATCTCACACTTCGCCGTCGGCGGCGGCATCTTCCTCGCCTTCGCCGAGCAGCTCGCGTACCGTCGCCAGGACGATCGCATCTATGATTTCCTCAAGCAGCACTCGCGATTTTTTGTCCTGCTCACAACTGTGGCCGGTGCCACCACCGGTGTAGGCATCTGGTTTTCAGTCAGCCTTGTCAGTCCCGACGGCCTGGCTTCGCTGATTCAAAGTTTCACCCTGGCCTGGGCGGAAGAGTATCTATTCTTCGTGGCCGAGCTGGCCACCGCCTTTGCATACTATTACACCTGGGACAAAATCTCTCGCGAGAAGCATCTGCAACTGGCCAGACTTTATGCGATTTTCTCGGTCTTCACGCTTGTTATAATCAACGGCATCCTCACCTTCATGCTCACACCGGGCAAATGGATAACCAGCCACTGGTGGTTTGACGGTGTCTTCAACCCTACCTATTTCCCCTCGCTGGCCATCCGCCTCTTGATCATGCTTGCCATCGCAGGCATGTACGCGCTTGTCACCTGCACCCGCATCAAGGAGCCAAAATTCCGCGTCTTCATGGTGCGCTATTGCGCCAAGTGGCTGTTGCCGGTCTTCTTGCTCGGCCCCATCTGCACCATCTGGTTCCTGACACAGATACCGCAGACAACACTGAGCACGATCCTGGTCGGCATTCAAAACTCCGGTGTGGGCAATTATTCAATCATGGCCCGGGCACTCTACACCAGTCTTGTGCTCTCCGGCACCATCCTGCTCTTTGCCTACTTCGGACCCTATCTCAACCCCAAAGGCTTCACCTTTAGAATCGCGCTGCTCTTCATGGTCTGTGGCCTGGCAGCCACCGGCACCACCGAATGGATGCGCGAGATGTTGAGAAAGCCCTACGTTGTCTACAACTACATCTATTCCAACGGCATCCACAAAACCGATATCCCTGAAATTGCGCAGGAAGGTTTTTTGCAGCGCGGTAAATGGGCCAGCGCTCTGACCAGCGCCACGCCTACGGATCAGGTGCACAACGGCGAGATAGTCTTCCGCTATCAGTGCATGGCCTGCCATACCGAAAACGGCTACCGCAGCATGAAGAAACTACTGGGCGAAAGAGACGAAGATGCCATCAGCAGCTTCCTGGGCATGATCAAAGATACCGATCCCAAGAAAAACAACTACACAAACATCATGCCGCCGCTGGCCGCCAGCGACGCCGAGATGAAATGCCTGGCCAAATATCTGGCGACAATCAACGCCGAAGCCGCCGCCGCCAATAAAGCCGTGACGCACAAGCCGACCAGCGGCCAGGAAATCTCACAGAAGATCAGCGAACCGGTCAGCAACAACTAGGACAAGTGGGTCTTTTCGCCGGTTTCTTTATAGTGCTGGTAGGCAGCGTAAAACTTGGCGTTAGGCCGCAGGAAGACTATGCCGGGGCGGTAATAGCCACCGGCGGGGGGCACGGTAAACATATGGTCGTTAGCGGCCTGCCAGCCCTTCTTGTTGCAGTCGGTGACGATGAATGAATCGCCGAGATCGCCCAGACCTCTGCGTCTGATTGTGCGAGCGCTCCAGTGGCGGTAGCCGTAGTCTCCGGGTTGGACGTCCTCAGGGCGGACAACGTCAAAGAGACCGCTTCTTTCCATTAATTGCCCCTGGGCCACAGCGGGCATGGGACGCATCTTGATGCCGAATTGTTCGAGAGTCTGGCGGGGACCGCGGGCACAATCGCCCACTGTGTCGATTTTTCTGGCCTGGCGGTGGGCTTCGGCTTTGATAGCGTGGGCCAGGTGACCGCCATCGGCGATGGGAGCACTGCCGGCGCCTGCATCACCGCGCTCCGGGTGTCTGCTGTCGGCTGCAGCAGTGCTGGAGCCGTGGCCGCGTCTGGAGCCGCCCGAGGGCACAGAGGCAACTGGAGCGTCTGCGGCGCCGGGTATGACCAGGTGCTCACCCCTGGTGATAAAAAATGGGTTTTTACGGATTTCGGGATGAGCAGCCCTGGAAGCATCGACAATTTCGCGAATGCGCTGCCAAACCTGTTCGCCGTCGACGCGCACATGACGGTCACCATGGGTGAGTGATTCTCTGGCGATGTTCCAGAGGTTGTCGTTGCGCTTCACTATATAGTCGTGGGTTTCAGCCGGAGCAGCCGGCGCTGCGGCAACTGCCTCTACCCGGGCTGCCGGCTTTGTGTCATAGCCCTTGATCGGGCTAAATTGCAGGGCGCCGGTGCTGTCCGTGGCGCTGGCCTGCGAGAAGTTAATGGGCTTCAAATCACGGTGAAGCTCGGCCACATTTGGTAAAAACGACGTGCCGTCGAAGCTCTGGGGCGCGTCGGCGCCTCGGCGATGATGATGGTGGTTTTCTAGCGACATGGGATGGAATCTTTGATTGCTAAAGTGGATTACCGGGGGAATACTAATCTAGGACAGCATTTGAGCGCTGTTAATGGGGAAAATACGAAAGCCGCCCCGAAGGGCGGCTTTCTGGTCATTTCAAGGCCTGGGCGCTGCTGCCTATCGGCAACCGAGATCTAATGATTGCCCCAGCCGTTACCGTTATTATTGCCACGGCCCCAGCCTTTACCGCGACGACCATCGTAAGTCTGACGAGTATTTGCATTCAGTTTGGCATTGAGCGAATCGCGCAGATTGGCCATGGCCTGCATCATTCTGTCTCTCTCGGTATTGTTATAGCCGCCGTCGATGAAAGCCTGTTGCTGTCTTTCGATCTTGTTGTATTGATCATTTAAATCACTTACATCTCTGGGGCTCAACTTACCGGTACGGGCATTGGCATCGATATCGCTGCGCAAAGCCAGTTTAGCGGTATTGACCTCGGCGCCAATGGCATTGCTCGCAGCCAGGTTGGAAGCGGAGGGACCGCTCTTCCACCAATCTCTGTTCCAGGTGTTGGTGGTGGGATTCCAATCGCCAAAGTGGGCTTGATTATTATCATTCAACTTGGACGTCAACTCACGGTCGAAGGTCGTCAGACGATTCATCATGGCATTGCGTTCAGCCATAGAGAAACCGTTCGAGCCATAGGTCGACTGCGACGTATCCAGAGTGCGGAAAAGTCCGCTCAACTGATTATATTCAACCGGCGTCAGCTTGCCCGATATGCGGCCATCGTCCATTCTCTGCTTCAAATTGCGCTGATAAGCATCGATTTCGGCATTGAAATTCTGGTTGGCCACAACATTGATCTGAGTATTGTTGTTGTAGTTATTGTTGGCATTCTGTCCCTGCCACCAGTTGTGGCTCCAGGTTTTACTGCTGTCGTTCCAGTTACGATAATGTGAATTATCGTCGTCCTTCAAGGCGGCGGTCACGTCTCTGTCAAGTTGCGCCATCATCGAGTTGATGGAGTTGCGCTCATAGGTGCTGTAGCCGGCCAGACGATACTGCTGCTGGGTGCGGTCGATTGTGTTGTAGGCGTCATTGAGACGCTGCAATTCCGATGGAGAAATACGACCAGTAGCTCGGCCTCTATCGATGCGGTCCTTTATATTGCGCTGATAAGCGTCGATTTCGGTATCAAAAGACGTGTCCAGGTTATTCTCCTTGCTCCACCAGTTGTGGTGCCAGGTTCTGCTGCCCGAATCCCACTGTTGATAGTGAGAATTTTCATTGTCGTGCAAGTTGTCGGTCAACATCTTATCGAGGTTGGTCAGCGAATTCATCATATTTACTCGCACCTGACCTTCCATGGTGCGATTATCATAAGGACGACGCAAATTCTCGATGTTGTTCCAGAGACCCTTCAAACTGTTGTACTGCGTGTCGTTGAGCGTACCTGTCTGATGTCCGCGCTCAATGCGCATTTCCAGGTCCTGTGAGTAAGACCAGATATCGGCATCACGAGAACCGCTCTGCGCCAGGGCCACCGTGATCGATAACGGCAAAGTCACCGCTAATGCCAAAAACTTACTCCACTTCATTTGTCTCTCCTTGTGAGATTCTCGCTCGTACCAAAACATTGATACCAAGTACACGTCAGGCGTAAATGCAAAATACTAGCTTATCGCCCGGTTACTTTATCACTCGACAACCGCGAAAAAACGAAGATGCCTGGTAATAGTAATGAACCGTCGGCGGTATAGAGTACTGCTAAAAAATCGCTTCAAGGTATACGACGCACAACTTTGAAAAAAGGTCCCGGGAGTCTGATTTTGTATCAGTAAGCCCGAGCGGGCCCGTAGTAGTTGTCATGCGTGAGCAAAAATTGCGCCTCAATCAAGCAACATTTCAGGACCGGGAGAGCATCATCTTGGCCCGGGCCTCAACTTTATCGGCTTCGGCCTTCTTACCCTCATGCCTGTACAGATGCGAGAGATTTTTCAAACTGGTGGCAAACATTTCTCTCTGCGCACGGGTCATGTCGGAGATCTTGGCCATGGCCGAGGCTCGCTTGTATAAAGTTTCGGCATCGGCACTGCGCCCTTCAATCATATAAAGGTCGGCGAGGTAGTCCAGACTGATGGCGATTTTAGTGGGCGACAGGTCAGCCTTTTCCCTGATGGCGAGCGCACGTTTATAGGTGGCCTCGGCCTGCGAATTTTTCTTTTCACTCTGGTAAATAAGGGCCAGTTGATCAAGATGAGCGGCGACCACAGGGTCACTATCGCCAAAGACCTTTTCGTTGATGGCGACCGCTTGCTGCGAATATTTTTCAGCCTTGCCGTAATTGCCCGGAGTCATATACAACATCGCCAGGTCGCTGGCTGTCGAAGCCACCGCCAGATCATTTGGCCCCAAAACTTTCTCGCGGATAGCCAGGGCGCGTTCAAAAAGTGGTGCCGCCTGCGTCGATCTGTTTGACTCCATATATAGTGCCGCCAGTCGATCTAAACCATTGGCCACTTCCAGACTGTTTGCACCATATATTTTTTCCTTTATGGCCAGCGAACGACCATAAAGCTCCTCGGCGGTCTTCTGGGATTCAGGCTTGAGATAAACAAGGGCCAGGCTATCCAGCATGGTAGCCACGGCGGCACTGTCCGGACTGGCCTTCTCAGCCAGGGCCAGACCGGCGCGGAACGACTTTTCGGCCTCGGCATACTTACCCTGCTCAATGGCCTGCAGACCTCGATGATTGAAGCTGTGCCAGTTGCCGGGGTCAACGCTGTCGGCGGCCAGGGCCGGGGCGGCGGACATGGCGATAAAAATGGCGGAAAGACTGAGCAGGGACCCAAGCACAGATTTTTTGCGTCGATTTGCATTGATTGTCATAAACAGAGCCTCTCGGGGTCAGCTACCGATGGCAACTTTAGGACGGCTACGTGAAGAAAACATGTGCACCCCCAAACGGTCACAGGGTGACCAAATGCCCGCAATATGAGAAAATACCTGGCGATTATCCGGCCAGGTAAAAGATTCATGGACAATTCTTCCGACAAGCTGCATTCCCTGGTCTACTGGCCCCCTCTGCCGCTGACCGCCTTTGTATCAGGCCGGGTAGCGACACAGCAGGACGTGGACAACGATATCGCCGCCTTTGGCTTCCCCCAGAAGCTCGAGCCGGAGCAGGTGGCAAAACTGACCGGCGAAGAAAAAGCTCAGGCGGTTGAATGCCAGGGTTCAACGCCGCTGGATATTGTGATACCACAATATGCCTTTCTCAATTTAAAAGGCGAAGAGCTGGCTTGTATAGTCATTCAAGGTGAAGAAGTAGGCGACGCCAGAATTGTCGGCTGCCGCCTGTGTAAAGACAACAGCATCGCCATCGGACTGCTGGAAGACTTCAAACTGCTGGGACAAGAAACGCCGCATCCGTAGGCGCGGACATAGAAACACTTGTACTGCTCTCCTCGGCCGGCGGAGACAGCTTAGAAACGGCGGCATTAGTTTGATCAATAATTTCGTATATCAGTCGATAATCCATGACGCTGTCGGCATGATATTTCAAATCGACGATGGTCGATACACCCTTTGCCCGGAGCTTGACGGCACAGGTCAAACGACGAGGGTAGAGACGCCAGCACTTAATACCCAGGGGATTATGGACATAGCGCAGCTCCAGCTGCAATTCGCGCCGCCCTTCATCATGTGCCACCACCATCCAACAAGAGCGGCGCATATCGGCACCCTGCACCGCCATGCCGGGCAACTCATTTTTGAGAGCCTGCCAGGTCTGCGGCACTAGCAGCGGCGCGGTTAAACTGATCACCTGATCCAGGTAACGCGCGCTCTTTAAATTGGTCTCGCCCAGCCGCCCCTTTTTGCGCACGACATATTTAAGATAAAGAGGCCCAATTACCGTACAGGTCTGTGCCAGGGCGGCCAGAGCAATCAATCCCAGACCACTCATCTGGCAAAGACGCGGATGGAAGCGCGCCATGTAGGTATAAAACTTGATCAACGTCGGATGATGGCTCGGATGGACAAGTGGATCCATAACAAGATAGGTGGCCAGACAGGCAATACCGAGCAGTAACAACAAGCGAAAAACAGGCTCCAACCGGGCGCTTAGATCAGGCCGGCGGCGACGATTTCTATTTTCTTTCCTGTTTTGTTTGAAGGCGACCATGGATGTCCACAACCTTTAATCGGGCAAAAAAGCACAGTGAATCCTGCTTCCATCATTGCTCCGGGGAAAGAGGAAAGTGCTTTTAGCGATAATTTCTTAAGAATGGGCGCGGGCGTAACCGTCAGACCACTTACATTGCCGGGACTTCCGCGCTACCATTGTGTAGCTCCTTGAGCACCATGGTTCTCGGGGGAAATTTGCAGACAAACAACGAGGATGTTCCCTTGGCCGAGACAACCGATGCCCCCCAGAAGCGGGATCTTGGAACCGAACTGGCACGCAGCCGAACGCTTCTGGCAATGGACCGAACGCTGTTGGCCTGGGTACGCACATCGCTTTCGCTTATAGCCTTTGGCTTTACCCTGGCAAAATTTGTGCACGATCTTATCAGCACAGGCCATGTGCACGGAATGGACGTGCACTATCCGCGGCATCTGGGCGTACTCTTGATGGTGCTGGGTATTGGCGGCCTTCTCGGCGGAGCGGCCGAACACTATTTTGCCGTCAAACGACTGAAAAAAGACTTTGAGATTTCAGCCTGGTCAACATCACTTACGGTGGCCACGGTAGTAGCCGTCATCGCTATTTTCCTGATGGTCAATTTGCTGTCGGATCTAAATTTGACCGTGCGCTGACAAAACAAAAGCTGCCCCGCAAAGGCAGGGCAGCTTTGTAAAAGAGCAGATGTTCAGCTTACTGAGCAGCAGTCTTAGTCATGATGGGCTCTTTCGGATTGGTGCCTTCCATGTCAAAACCATTGCTGATCATGTCCATGAGGCCTTCACGATAAATGCTTACATGCTTGTATCCGAGTTTGGTCAATTCTTTGGCAACCGCATCGGAAGCATGGCATTTAGTATTCATGCAATAAACAACGATTTTTGCATCTTTGTCTTTGAGAAGCTCGGGAGCCAATTTAGCTTCTGAACCCATCTCGATATTGAGGGATCCTTTCACGTGTGAACGGCTGAAAATCGACTCGGGAAGGGCTTCTACAAGAGTAACCTTGGAAAGCTCAGCCTTGAGTGCCTTGCGATTGATCGTAGGGATGGCACTGACTTTATCGGCGCAACTTTTGCCGCATTCCTTATCGCTGCAATCACCTTTAGCGATGGCCAGGCCATTGCTCGAAACGACCAGGGTAAGAGCTACAAGAGCTTGTAATGCCAACGATTTTTTCATTATGAAATCTCCAAATCCTTTAACGGGAACCGCTCACTGTATCACACATGACAAGCCAACCCCAGCCAAGATATGCTATCAGTAGTGCTGAATCTTCAACGATGAGTACTGCGACTGCATGACGGGTTTACCGAGTCTTTTCTGGGCGACTCTGCTGCTGGCCTTCTGTCCGACTGCGATCGCCGGCGACAATATTCCAAAAATTCAAGCGCTGCCCACCAAGACCGGCTCAGCTATCAAAGATCCTCTGACGATGACTGCCTGACGGGCCCCATCTCCCTCCACAACCTGACAAAAGCGGATCTGCAGCGGCCGGGCGCCGCAAAAAGCGTCAGATCGCCCGATTGAGTACAAAAATCGACGATCCTCTAGAATGGAATCAGTCGACCAGCCCAAGCCGAGGAACGCTAGATGATAGACACCCTGATTAAAAGTAACCTGCCGCTGCTCAAGACAGTATTTATCGCCGGAGCAGTCGCTGGTATGGCGGTTGGCGGGACGGTCGGCGCCGGCGTCGGCTATGTGATGGGCAATCTCTGCGCGCCAAAGTCAGGCAAAGATCTGCGCGACGATATCGCCAATCAGGTATCGGATGTCTTCAGTTTCTTCACCGGCAGTCCCACATCCGCCGAGACCAGGGCGGCAAAAAACGCTGAAGCAGTCGACATTTAGCAGCTGCCTGAAGTACTACCAGAATTGCCACCAGGGCTTAGCCCCTGCTGATCGACCGGCGGGCTTTTCCGCAGCACCAGGCTCAACTTCATGAAAGTCGGAAAGCCCGGCAAAAAATTCGCGCACGCCGGTCTGCGGCTGACAGAGCGCGGCTAAGGTAGTTTTGCATATCACCAGATCAAAACACAGGCCGGCGACGGCATAGCCAAAGGGATCGTGCCCGCAAAAATAGACCTGGTCGGCAACATGCCGATTGAACGCCAGATAATCACCGCAGCCATTGACGTTGCAGGCCAGCACCACAAAGTCGGCCATCTCCGCACAGTCAAAGTCAAAAGTAAAGCAATTGTCCGGCGCCAGGATGGCCATGCCGGCCCACAATCCAGGGCCAATAGTCTGCATAAAGTCACAATAATCGCGGGGCAATTTACAGCCCAGCTTTTTCTCCGCCGCGCGGATTACCTCAAGAGACACTGGCTGATTGCCGGCCAGGGGCGTCCACGGCTGCTTGCTCTGCTCGCTATAATGACCGGGTTCAAACATTTTCAATTTGCCCGCCATTTTCCCGGCATTGGCCAGAAGGAAGTCAGCGAAATCACTCAAAGTCCGCACCCCAGATGATGCTATATTGCATTGCTCCCAAGCACTCCCGACAAACCGGTACAAGGATACAATCTCATGCCCCCAACTGAAAACAGCCCAAAACAGGCCGACAAGAATGAGATGCCCGAGGCCGTCAGCCGTCGCGGATTTCTGGTCAGTGGAGCAGCGGCTACAGGTTCGCTTTTTCTTGGTAAGTTTGCCTTTGCCAAGGGGGGTGCGGTAGTCAAAACAACCGTGGCATCAAAGATTAATTGGGAAATTCTGCGCAGCAAAATAAAAGGAGAAGTGGTTGCCGCCGACGCCCCTGATTTTGCCGCGCTGCGCAGCGCTATGGTCTGGAACAACATTAAACCGAACCGCTCACCGGACGTTATCGTCAAGGTCAAAAACGACGACGACGTTGTCGAAGCGATAAACTTTGCCCGCGAAAACAAGCTCAAAGTAGTCGTCCATGGCGGCGGCCACACATGGTGCGGGCTGGCGGTGCGCAATGGTGGCATGACGATTGATCTTTCCGCACTGAACGAAGCAAACATCGACAAAGAGAATCAGAGAGCGGTGATACAGCCGGTCATAAGCAACCGAGAAGTGGCTCGCCGACTGGGTGAACACGATCTGGCCTTCCCCATCGGTCACTGTCCCACAGTCAAAGCCAGCGGCTATCTTCTCAATGGTGGCATGTCCTGGAATATGGGACACTGGGGTCCGGCTTGTTTGAGTGTGGAAGCGATTGAATTTGTCACCGCCGACGGCAAGAAAGTCACAGCCAGCGAAAAAGAGCACCAGGACTTGTTCTGGGCGGCAAGAGGTTGCGGGCCCGGCATGTTTGCCGTGGCCACACGATACCACCTCAAGTGCTACCCTCTGCCCAAAGCAATTACATCAAGCACTTACTTTTATTCACTAAAGGATCTCAAGGACGTAGTCGGCGAAGTGGTGGCACTGGGCCGCAAGATGCCTGACTTTACCGAGCTCTCCATATTTCTCACAAGTGCTCCGCCGGAGCTGGCCGACCAGTGCAAGGATTTCAACGGCAAAGTCTGCATGATTGCCGCGGTTGTTTTTGGCAGCACAAAAGAAGAATCGGAAGCGGCCCTGGCCGTCCTGGAAGGCGGCGCCATGCCGAAGAAAGCTCTGGCCAAAACACTGAACGAAGCCACAAATTTTGCCAAACTGGCGGACCTCTCCGGAGCGGCCTGGCCGGAGAATCACCGCAACCTTTGCGAGAATCAATGTTCGAAAGCCAATCCGGTCGACATTCTCATGGCCCTCAGGGATAAATTTACCCAGGCGCCTTCGCCCAAATCAGTGATTGTCTTTTGCCAGAGCACCGGTCCCAAAAATCTGCTCACACCCAGTGAGGATGTAGCTCTGTCCATGGACGCCACTTCCTACGGCGGCTCCTGGGCAATCTGGGAAAAAGAGGAAGATGATGCGGCAAACACAAAATGGCACAATGAAATCGTCTCTATCATCAAGCCCTTCACAAATCAGCACTACATCGGCGAAACAGACTATGTGCAGGATCATAACCGGGTAAAAGAATCTTATTCGGCCGGCAAGTGGAAGCGAATGGAAAAAATCCGGGCAAAATACGATCCCGAAGGCGTGTTTTTTGGTTTCCTTGGCGGTATAGCAAAGGCATAGTTACAACAGAAGAAACGGGGGTGTGGCGGTGGATGTAAATCGGGTCAGTCCAGGCATCTCAAAACTGGGCAGGGCTACCGTGGCGACGGCCATGGCAGCTCTTGCGGGGCTGCCGGTGATGGCACAACCGATCGACGTAAGCAACGTCAAAACCGGCGAAACGCCCGTCGCCACAACACCCTCTCCGACGACTGCCGCTACGCCAGGCACGGCGGTCAAGCAAGGCTCGGTGACCATAAGTCGCGGTGCCACCCCGATCGAGATGGTGGCAATTCTGCGAAACGCCAAGGTAGTGAATCCCGCATATCCACTGCGCGCCAGTTTCAACGAGCACGAGGCCATTGTCACCACCCAACGCAATCCCAAGGCCACAGATAAAGATTGCAAAATCGACGCGGTCCTGATGGCCAAGGCCCTGATCGACACTTTCCAGGGTGAAGTCCTGCGGGTAAAAGTGCTGTTTTCAGACTACGAAAAACAGACCTGCTCCACCATCAAAGTGACGAAGGGCGATGTCGAATCATACGGTTCCGGAAGTATAGACCAGGGTGAATTTTTGGAGTCGCTGGAAATTAATACCTTCAAGGAAAATGATTCGCCCTTCGGCAGTCAGGCCGGGCAGAGCCTTTCCGTCGGCGTAGCCCCCGGATTTATGCACGACAAACGACTGGTCCTGCTCAGCCGCATCGAAGCACTCGAACAAAAAGGCACCAATACAAAAGCCTTTATTCAGTGCTTTCAACAAATTGAAGATCTGGTCAAACAGGGCGACGAGAAACAAGTTGTAACGATGGTGCAGACCCTTTCGCGCAGCCTGGATGACCAGGAAGCCCTGCGACAGCAGGCGAATTCGGCCGGGCTGAGACAGGAGATCCTGCAGTTGCAAACTAATCTGCAATCAAAAATTGCCATTTACGCCGCCACGGGCAAAAAGCTTCCCATCAGTATGAACGACCTGGTCCAGGTACAACAACTGACTATTGCGGGTCGATTTGCCGAAGCTAAAAAGCTCTTGCAGGTCCTGCAGCAAAAATTGCGCTAACTACTTTTGCGCCGGCGACTCGAATTCGGCCGGGGGCGGCATAGCTCCCGTACCTTCTATATTGGCGAGCCCCCATTTGACTATCTCTTTCATAAGAGGCACAGTGCTCTTGCCTTTTTCCGTAGCCGTATAAGCCATGCGCAAGCGGTGATTGCCGTAGGGCGCCTTGGTGATCAATCCGGCCTTTTCCAGCTTGTGCAGACGGTCGGTCAAAATGTTAGTGGCAATCTTTTCGGGCGAGTCTAAAAACTGCTCGAAGCGACTCTTCTTAAAAATGACAATGTCCCGCAGCACAAGCAAAGTCCACTTGTCGCCGAGCAGGTCGAGGGTACAGGCTATGGGGCATATCGATCGTTTTTCCATGTTCATATATTAACATCGCCGCCCGCGATCTTTTTGCCGCCCGCGGGCCTGAGCGAAGGTCCCACATACCCACATCCTACATCATAGGTTGCAGTTTACAACTTATTTAATGAACTAACCGGTTCCATTACTTGCAACTTGCAATTTACATGCTAGTATAAGTACAGTTCAAAACGAGGGGATAACATCGGCCCTCCTTTCCCACCCATCACACAGCCAGGGGAATAAAAATGTCACTCACCGCACACAAATCAAAAACCTTTGTCCACGCCGATCTTGGCGCTCTGGACCAGCTCTTGCAGAACACCGCCGAAGACCAGCGTTCCAAACAGTTCCTTCGCGACACACTAGGCCTGACCGGCATGGAAGTATCGGTCACAGCCTACCCGCCCAATACGTCCCTGCCCTTCTTCCATAAACACAAGCAGAACGAAGAGCTCTACATCATTCTCAAAGGCAAAGGCCAGATGCAGCTCGACGATGAACTGATAGAAGTCCAGGAAGGCAGCGTCATCCGCGTACTGCCAGATTGCTCTCGCAACCTGCGCAGCGGTCCCGATTCCGAAATCGTCTTTGTTTGTATCCAGGCCAGGGAAAATTCACTGGAACAGTGCACCGCTGGCGACGGTATCCGCCTCGAAGGCAAGTTCGCCGGATAAGAACAAGCGCCCCAAATCACAATTTAGCGATCGTCCGGTTCCCAAGGAGTCGGGCGATCGTTTATCATTGGGCGTCTACAACAAAAGGAAAGGACCGCGGCGCATGGATGCGAAACAACTGGTCTCTATTAGCGTGACCCGCCACTTTGAAGCATCGGCTGAAACCGTTTACGATGCCTGGTTCGACCCGACCATAGCGCGCAAGTTTCTCTTCGCCACTCCTCAGGGCACCGTTGTCCGCTGCGAAATAGATGCCAGGGAAGGCGGCAAATTTGTCATCACGGATCGCCGCGGCGACGTCGACTTCGAGCACGTTGGCGAATATCTCGAACTGAGCAGACCGGATCACATCTCATTTTCCTTTGGTGTACCGCAATTTTCCACGGATGTTTCGCGCGTCAGCGTCGATATCTTCCCCGTCCCCGAAAAACCCGGTTGCAAAGTCACTCTCCTGCACGATGAAGTACTGGCCGACTATCAAAGTAAAACCCATGAAGGCTGGTCAAACATCCTCAACGCTCTAGCTCAGACGCTGACCGAAAAGCAATAGAAGGCCTTTTTGGGAACCAAACGGCAAACCTCCTGTCTCTTCCACCAGGACACAGACAGGAGAGGTTTGATTGTATGTCACGCACAAGCAACATAAAAATAGTACTCGCCGCCTACGCGGGCGCTTCCGTACTGGCTGCATGCAGTCAGCAAGCCCAGGAAGTCTCCGAACGCAAATCCGAAATAGACAAGCAAGAGAAAGCTCAGCTGCAAATGGTGGACAATAAAGCGCAAGAGCTGAAGCACAATGTCGAAACCAACAAAGAAATGGCGCTGAGAGATCTCGAAGCGCAGAAGAAGGCTCTGGCAGCCCAGGCCAATGCTTTGAATGATGAAAAAGCAAAGGTCGCGGCAAGCGCTGATTATGCCAATAAAAATTTGAATGATCAGGCCGCTGCCTGCAAGACTCAGATCAAAGCCAATGTAGACGCTGCCAAAGCGCAAATTGACGAAACCGCAAGATCGTCAAAAGTGCAGTAACAACAAGATCAGGTGGCTCTGCTGTTAGACGTGGGATTGTCCGGAAGGACGGTCCCACGTTGTCATTGGCGCAGGCAAAAGAGGTACACTAATACGAGCCCAGGATTGAGGTGTATTTATGACTTCGCCGAAAGAAACCGAACCTCTAAAAATCGGCCCGGAACCAATTGGTTTTACTGTGTCGGCAAAAAAATTCTGGCTCATGTCGATCTTCACCTGTTTCCTCTACACCCGATACTGGGCCTACAAGCAGTTCCGCCATCTGCCCATTGGTCGCCTGAACAAATTCACCGCCATCCTCTGCGCCCTGTTCTTGCCCGTCTCCTTCTTTTCTCTCATGGATGGGCTGGAGAAGAGCGCTCTGGAACAGGGCATCGCACTGAAGTTCGATAAAAAAGTGATCGCAGCAGTAAGCTTCCTGCT
>JAFEAV010000106.1 GCA_018266215.1 Cyanobacteria bacterium SZAS LIN-3
CATTTTTTCGCTCCTCGACGCGCAGCGGCCAGGCTGCCTAATCAGGGGAGGTAAGGTGCAAAAAAACAAACGCTCGATGGTCGTACAAAAAAGAGCAGGAGATTCGGTGAATGCTCAGGAAACAATTGTTTCCTGAGCATCCTCTTCAGTTGACCGACGTCGTGGTCAGAAGTCGGTTAAATCAGCCGACGTAGTTCTTGGGGTCGACGCCGAGCGTGCGGCAGATGGTGCGCACCTGGTCCTTCTCGCAGTCCTGGAAGACGCCGTCGGCGTTGGCGATGATCAGAGCGATCTGGATGGCGGCGTCGGATTCGTCGGCCTTGCCCTTGAGCTTGGCGACGGCGCGCAGGAGGTTGACGCGGCCGAAGTCCACATCGTCATTGATCTCGTCGCAGTAGGCCTCGAACTGAGCCTTGAGCTCCTTGGCGTCGAAGGCGGAGAGGGCGTCGGTGCTGCCGATGCAGGCGGCGACCTTGCGCTTCTCTTCCGGCTGGATCGAGCCGTCGGCGGTGGCGACGAGGGCGCAGATGGCCATCGTGGCGTTCTTGAAGTTGGCATTGTTGAAGCGCGATGCGCGACCCTTGAGGTCGGCGCTGAGGCTGGCGACGGAATTCTTCAGCTTGTCGAAAAAGCTCATGATGGTGTTCCTTCTAAGGGTCCTCGGACCACTGTTGCGAGGCACCAGTTGTGCGTCGATTCGGTGCCGTTTCATCGTCGCTTACAGATGTAAGCGATTGTTCACCGTGATGGTTGGCAAACGCCGGATGTACGCCATTCTCCACATCTTCGTTCGAGAAGGTCACAAGGTTCATTATTTGAAGAGTGGGCGGGTTTTTGTTGGAAGACCTTGGCGGAGAAAAGTGAGAGTGGGTACGACGTAAGCGTAGCCGCATGGACAGCCGCTTCCTATACTCGCCGGCAATGTAACGACTTATTTTCAGTGGCGTGGCTTTACTAGGTTTGCTTCGGTGTTTGCAACATTTGCCATTAATTTGCACCCCCGCATTTGCTCTAAAGCGACAGCTGTTCTGGATTTTCTTTGTACTGTAATCGGCTTCTTTTACTTAACAGTAGTGGCCCAACTTTTGCCACGCTTGTGCGCAGGTGTGCTTGGGTGTGCGCAGCGGTCGCCCTGTCAGCGACCGTCGTAGGGCATGGGACAGGTCTGTTTCACCTTCACCCCTTTTGCCACCATCAGCTGCTGCAGTCGCCCCTGGTTCTTCTCTCCCCAGCTGCCCGTCTGCACTTCCAGCTCACGCAGAGCCGGCATGGCGGCGAAGATCTCGATACTATCGGGACCGAGAGTGCGATTGGATATGCACAAAAAGTCCAGCTTCGGCAAGACCAGCAACGATTTCAGACCTTTGCTGGTGACTGTATTGACGACCAGTTTCAGATGCCGCAGCTTCTTAAAGCTGGCAATACTGGTTATGGTGGCATCGGATAGATCGCTTCCTTTAATCTCAAGCGATTCCAGCGAGTTTTTCTGCTTCAGCTTGGTTAGCAGCGCCGAGCAGTTTTGTAGACTTTCGCAATTGATGTCGGTCAGCTGAGGCAGTTGCTTGAGGCCGCACCATTGATCCGCTGTGATGTGTAGGCCGTCAAAATAGATTCTGCGCAGGCTGGAAATGTTGCTCAGGTAGGCAATGCTGGCGGCGGTCAGATCGCAACCGCCGACATTGACGCTGTGTAAGCCGGTCAGGTGTGCCACCCATTTTAAGTGCCTGTCTTTCCAGTATTCGTTGGAAACAAAGTCGATTGCAGTCAAATCATTTGGGCCAAAACCTTCCAGTAGTTGCGGGTCCTGGGCAATTGGTCGCTGGGCAATAAAATCCAGATCGCAGTTTGTCGGGACCACTACCTTGCCGGTGGCCGGTACTTCGGTGTCGTGAAAATGTAGCCGGCCAATTGGCTCGCCGAGCGGGAAATTGAATATCTTCTCCGTCGCGGTCTGGCGCACCAGATACTTCTTAATGGGGGCCGGTTTACTGCTGCTTGCATTGGCGTTTACTGGATTTGCAGGGGCAGTCTTTGTCGTTGCCGGGGGCGAGTGCCCTTTTAAGACCAGCCAGCCGACCACAACTATCAGGCCCGCTAAACCTGCTAGCGTTGTTTGCAGGATTAATTTGCGATTGGCTTCTATAGCGCGCGAAATGGCTCGGTCGGCCGCGATCAGTGGATCTGTTTTTGCCTGCCCGGCATTGTTTGAGAGTAGAGAAGTTTCGGCTTGCCTGGCGATGCTTGCTTCTTCCGATACGGGTCCTTCGGGTAACCGTGCCAGAATTCTTTTTATTTCCTGTCTCACGTCCAGAAAAGATTGAAAACGATCTTTCGTGTCCTTTTCCAGAAGGCGCGCCACGAGCGCTTCCAGTCTCTGGGGAAAGACTCTATCCGGTGCGACGCCGGCCAGAGTAGGTGGTTGTTCCAGACGATGACAGGCCAGGGTGGCGCTGCTGTCTTTACCTACAAAGGGCGGGCGCCCGGTAATTGCTTCAAACAGTGTGCAGCCAAAAGAATAAATATCGGTGGTGTGATCTGTGGGCTGGCCAATAGACTGTTCCGGACTCATATATAGTGGGCTGCCAAAAACTCTTCCGGCCCGGGTCAGTGTCTGATCCTCCAGATTGCTTTCCATAGCCAGTTTGGCGATGCCAAAGTCGACTATTTTGACCGAGGAAATTTTGCCGGCCATTGATGTTGGTGCACCAAGATGGATGTTGTCCGGTTTTATGTCGCGGTGGATAATGCCGGCATTATGCGCGTGGGCGAGGCCCTCTGCTACTTCTTTGAATATTTCCAGGGTTTCTCGCAGAGAGAGTGAATGTCTGGCTATGTGCTTGACCAGGGATGAGCCGGTCAAGAGCTCCATGGTGTAGAACGGCCGTCCATCGGCAGTCATACCAAAGTCAAAAACCTGGACGATATTTTTGTGTGAAAGTTTGGCGACGGCGCGGACTTCGACTTCGAAGCGCTGCGAGGCTTCCAGGTCAATTTTGCGCGAACGGAAGGTCTTGAGAGCCATGTCTTTATCGAGGAAAAGGTGATGCGCCCGATAGACCGAGCCCATGCCTCCCTGACCGACCAGAGAAATGATTTCGTACTTGGAGTCAATGACTGTGCCCGGAAGAAGTGGCAGGGCGCTGTCTTGCGGATCATCGCTGGCCAATAGCGATCCGTTGTCCTGCAAAATGAAAGTGCGGGACAAGCTGAGATCCAGATCTGGCTCTGTCGGTGGCATGCTGGTAGCCAACTGGGCAGGGGATATAGAACAAGTTCCTTTGACACAGTATAGCGCGGTGCCTGCCCTGTTCTTGTAATTACGAAATAGGGTAGTAGGATCGAGCAAAAAAGAGAGTCCCGATCAGGGACTCTCTCAAAAACCGCTGGGTTTTTATACCTTCTTAGAAGGTTGGCAGAGAAGTTTCTCCGCCAACTTGCGGTAGGAGTCGACCACCGGTGCGATGGAAGCGATTTCGATTGCTTCGTCGGCGGCGTGGATGTTGCGGAAATTGACGCCGAAGCCACAGGTGGCCGGCACCGCAAATGACGCCAGGTAGCAGCCGATGTTGCTTGGTCCGCAGACGAAGGTGCCGATCGGCTTGCCGTGCGCTTCGCTGGCTGCTTCGACAAAGGTCCTGCTCAGCCGGTCCTCGGGCGCAAGCTGGTACGGGGGCCAGCTTTCTTCCTCGGTAATCGAACAGGGTTTGGCGTCCGGTCGAATGGAATCGACTTCTCCGACCAGATCCTTGATCAATTGCCGGGCTCGTTCGGCGGTGAATGACGGAGTCAGCCGCACGTCCACATTGAGCGTCAAGAGATCCGGCACCTGGGCGAAGCCTGTGCCACCGTGGATGGCGGTGATGGTCAGCTTCGGTCCGAAGGTGAAGGCTGCGTCGACTGTTTTGTCGACCAGTTCGGCCAGCTTGCAGTTGGTCAGCTTGGCTCCGATCAAGAGCGCCTTGGTGGCGGCGCTGTCTTTGACCGGTTGGCTGCTTCCCGCATGTTGGGCTGTGCCGTGCACGCCGATGGCCACACGGTAGAAACCGCGCGCACCAATGGCGATGCGATCATTGCCCGGATAGCAAATCACCAGACCGGCAGGCTTTTCCACTTTGGCGATGTATTCCTTGACACCACCGAAGCGGCCGGTATGTTCGTCGCCGTCAAGCAGGATTGTCAGCTTGCCGTGCATTTCGGAGCGTCGCTTTTGAAATTCCTCGGCCAGATGACAGAGGATTGCGACCGCTACCTTGGAGTCGGCGGCACCGCGGCCGTAAAGCCAACCTTCGTCGATTTGCGCGGCGAAGGGCGGGCGGCTCCAGCTGGCGAGATTGCCGGCCGGAGCCGTGTCGACGCAGGCATCGAAGCAGTAGGTGGGACCGGGATGAGCGCCGGTGATTTCAATGACAATCGCCACTGCTTCCGGGACAACTCCGGCTTTTTCCGGCGTTGCCAGCAGCAGCCTGTGGCTGACTGCGCGATTGGTCAACCAGGATGAAATGGCCTGGAGCATGGCCCGGGGCGAATCGACACCACCCTGGGCTGGAATCTTTACCAGGGTGGAAGTCAGCGCGACGATGCTGTCTGTGAGGGTGGTTGGGGGTTTGGCTTTCTTCATCTGGATGCTGTCTTGCGACAGGTAGTTTACATCAGCTTCAGGTCACGACGCGCCGTGCCGCTCTTGACGGCGATGCGTTTGACGGCATCGGCGACGGTGGTGGCGACGCGGGTGTCGAATACCGACGGGATCACGTAGTCGCCGTGGAGCTCGGCGGTCTTGATCAGACCGGCCAGGCTGCGAGCGGCCTCCAGCGACATTTCGTCGGTGATTTGCGGAACGCGCGATTCCAGGGCACCACGGAAGATACCAGGGAAGGCCAGGGCATTGTTGATCTGGTTGGGGTAGCGCGAGCTGCCGGTGGCCATGACGACCACGTTGTCGGGCACGTTCTCGGGATCGACCTCGGCCTGGGGATTGGCCAGGGCAAAGACGATTGCCTTCTTGTTCATGACCTTGAGGTCATCGCCCGTGAGCAGTCCGCCCACCGAAAGGCCGAGGAACATATCGCGGCCCTTGAGTGCTTCCTTGTAGGTGCCCTTGAAGCAGGCTTCGTTGGAGTGCTCCGCCAGCCAGGTTTCGGTCTCGGTCAGGTTGGGCGCGCCCTTGTAGACGGCACCGCTCTTGTTGTAGGCGATGATGTCCTTGACGCCGAGATCGATCAGCATCTTGATGCAGGCCATGCCGGCGGCACCGGTGCCGACAGCCACGACTTTGAGCTTGCTCAGCGGCTTCTTGACGAACTTGGCGGCATTGAGAGCGGCTGCTCCGACGACGATGGCGGTGCCATGCTGGTCGTCGTGGAAGACCGGGATGTCCAGCGCTTCACGCAGTCGGCGTTCGACTTCGTAGCAGCGCGGGGACTCGATGTCCTCCAGATTGATGGCGCCGAAGTTGGGGGCGATGGCCTTGACCGCGGCCACGATTTCGTCGGCGTTCTGCGTGTTGAGGCAGATGGGGAAGGCGTCCACACCGGCGAAGCGCTTGAAGAGCATGGCCTTGCCTTCCATCACGGGCAATGCGCCGAGAGCGCCGATATTGCCCAGAGCAAGGACGCGCGAGCCGTCGGAGACCACCGCCACCATCTTGCCCCTGATCGTCAGGTTGAAGGCCTTGCTGGGATCGGCTTCGATCGCCTTGCAAACCCGCGCCACTTCAGGAGTGTAGACCTGCGCCAGGTCGACGCTGTTCTTCACTTCGCTGGTCGGCGTGATCGAGATTTTGCCGCCCAGATGCTTGAGAAAAACAACGTCGGAGACGTTGACGATCTCGACTCCGGGCACAGCCTTGAGGGCCTCGATCACCTTCTCTCCGTGCTTGACGTCGCGGGCGCTGATGTCGAAGTCGCGGATGATGAATTCGGAAGTCGATTTGACGACATGGATATTGCCGGTATCGCCACCGGATTTGGTGACAGCACCGGTGAAATCGGACAGCGTGCCCTTGCCGTTGCGAGCCAGTTTGGCGCGCACGATCATGGTGTAGCTGCGCTCGCCGATCTCACGTCTGGCCTCGGGTTCGGCTGCCGTGGCGGGCTGGCCCGGGGCCTCGGTGACAGTGGGATTGGCGGGCTTCTTACCCTTGGATCTGGTAACCATAAGTGATTCCTCTCAAATTGGTTGACCGCAGCCAGGACGCACAGGGAGGGCTATCATCACGACGATGAAGCTCCTCACCTGTGCGCCTGCTGCGGCAAAATGAAACTTCGAACGTAAAGCAGGAAGCAGGCCGGGCCTACTTCTTGCTCTTGGACTTCGAACCCTGCCGGCGCAGCTTCTTCAGTTCGCTGGAGACACCCGCCAGTTCCGTGCTGAGCTTCTCCACCCGCTCGGCCAGCGCCTTCTGGTCCACCTTGGCCGCGGCGGCTGCCTTGGACTTGGCGCCCTTGCCGGTCGCTTCCTTGATGTTGTTGGCGGTTTCGGTGATATGACGCTTGATGCGCCCATCGAACGAGCTCTTCTCGAGCTTGTTCAGGACGGCCAGCGACTCGGCCTTGTTGGCCGTGCCGAGTGCTCCGACGATGGACATGCGCAGGGTAAACTGGCTGCCCTCCTCGGACTCGGCCAGCTTGTGCAGGGCCTTGAGCGCCTTGTCGGTCTTGGCGCTGGACGCCAGCTTGCCGAGGCAGGCTATGGCGGCCGGACGAGAATGCCAGGGCTTGCCGGCCGAAGCCAGGTCCGCCGCGACATCGGTGCCGGCTTCGTGACCCAGCTCAGCCAGGCCATTGAGCGCGCCGATCCGCACGATCTCGTTCCAGGAATCCATGGTCGATGCGGTCTTCAGCACCTCCAGGGCACCCTTCCACTTGGTGCGACCCAGGGCGGTGGCGGCGTCGGCCAGGACAAACTGGCTCTGCTCCTTGCCCGAGGTCAGGATGTCGGCCAGAAGTGTTGCCACCTTCTTGCCTTCGTAGTTGCCCAGTGCGTTGACAACGCTGCGACGGACCTTGGCGTTCCGCACCGTGGCCAGACGGCTGAGTGCCTTCTTGGCGGCGGGGGTGCCGACCGTACCGAGCAGGTTGACCGCTTCGACCGAGACACCCCAGAAGAAGTCGCTGTTGGCGGCGTCTTCCAGTACCTTGACCACGTCGTCGCCCGCACCGGATTTGGTGGCAAGCGCCTTGGCGGCGTAGATGCGTCCCATGACGGTGGGGTCGTTGCCGACCTGATGGATGAGCATGCCCTTGGGCACGTCCAGTTCGACGGTCTTGAGCACCCAGTTGCTGGGGTCGAAGCGGAACATCTTGGGCTTGCTGTCGAGGTGGAAGCTGAAGGAGTGCTCCTTCTCCTCGACGGTGACGGTGATCAGCTTGTTGCTGCCGTCGGCGAAGTCGAAGGCCATCTCGATGGGCATGGAGAAGAGCCCGGTGTCGCCCTCGATCTTCTGCATCTGACTGACCTTGACCGTGGCCAGCTTCTGCTTCTCGTCCCAGCTGTACCCGACCTTGTACTCGGGATAGCCGGCGCCGAAGACCCACTGGTCAAAGAACGGACGCAGATTCTTACCGGTGGTCGTCTCGATGGCGCGGATCAGGTCGATGGTTTCCACCGGCTTGTACGCGTTGTCGGCGTAGTAGCGAGCGATCGAGGCGTAGTAGCCCTCGTCGCCCAGGATGTAGCGCAGCATGTGCCGCACCAGTCCGCCCTTCTGGTAGAGGTGACGATCGAAGAGATCGATCGGCTCACGGAAGGTGTTGCAGACGATTGGACGGCGATAGCGACGGTCCTCGGCGAAATACGTCTTGGCCAGGCCATGCGCGTAGTAGTCGCGCTCCTTGATGCCCCAGATGTTCTCCACCGCTTCCACTTCACCGTAGGTGGCGCCGCCTTCGTTGAGCCAGGCATGCGACCAGTCACGGCAGGTGACCAGGTCACCGTTCCAGTGGTGGTTGAGTTCGTGGGCGTTGAGGCGCACTTCGGAGAGTCGCGCTTCATCACGGGTCCAGGCGTCGGCCAGGATGCGGTCGGTCATCACCGTGATGGTGGTGTTTTCCATGCCGCCGAAGATGAAGTCCTGCACGAACACCTGGGCGTACTTGCCCTTCCATGGGTATTCGGTGCGATAGAGCTTGGAGAAGAGCTTGACCAGGTCGGCCGTGCCCTTGAAGTACTCGCGAGCGCGCTCTTCCAGGCTGGGATGCACGTAGGCCTGCACCGGCAGGTCGCCGTACTTCTCTTCGATCTTGACGAACTCGCCGACGACGAGCGCCATCAGGTAGGTGACGTGGGGCTGGTTGTGCAGCCAGTGGAAAGTCTTGGTCTCGGCCAGACCTTCCTCCGGCTTCGCCAGATTGACCTGCTCGTCGATGAGCGAACCGTTGGACAGAGCGGTGAAGCCCCTGGGCACAGTGGCTATCACTTCGGAGGTCATGCGGTGATTGGGATGATCTGCTTCGACCACCGGGAACCAGTGGTGCGCGTCGTCATCCTGGCTCTGCGTCCAGACCTGATAAGGCTTCTTGGAGTACGAGCTGTTGGGGCCGGTGAAGTAGACGCCGAGTTTGGGGCTGAGGGTGCGGTACTTGACCACAACCAGAGCCTTGTCTTCGCTGGTCAGTTGCTTGCCCAGGTCGACGACGAAGCCGGTGTCGGTGATTTCAAAGGCCAGAGTCGAGCCGTCGGTGCCCGAGGTCACGGACTGGATTTCCAGGTCGGTGCTCTCGAAGGCCACTTTGGAAACAGGCGCGGCGATCGGCTGGATGGTGGAAGAACAGGTGCCGGAAAGCGACTTGCCGATGGGGTCGACAACCAGCTCGAGCTTGACGTGGTGCACACGCACTGTCATATCCGGTGCGTAGCGCTTCTTCGTGCCGGGCAGAGCGAAGGGCTTGCGGTCGGCGAGAGCGTTCAGAGAGTTCCGACGCCACCACTGCATGTGACCGCAGCAATTGGCGTGTTCGGAACCGTGGGAAGATTCGTGATTGTGTTCGTGAGTCATGATCAGTCTCCAGAAGCACAGAAACAGACACGCCCGCGCCGAAAGTACTCAAACGAGTACATCTCGCGCAGGCGGCTGCCTGTGGATTAGATGGTTGAAGGTAAAAGCAGACTTGGCTTTGTGAGAAGAAAGGGTTTTTGTTGAGTTTTGGTTTGCAGAAAGACCTGTTCAACCTAGTAACTTGCCAAGGTTGTATACAAGCGCCGGGAGATTACATGTTTATCTTGAAAGGGTTGTCAGGAGTGGCTTTCAGCTGTTTGTATCTTACTGGCGCAACTGCGCCACCTGCTGCTTTCGCCGGATCTGGTGGGTCTAGAATATATACCGCCACCGTGCGACTACGCGCGCTATCTGTTACGTGAGAATTAAATGTCTAATGCTTTGAGAACTGGTTTAGAGCGAACAGTACATTCCGAGAGCAAAACTTCGAAGCTGTCTTACTTCAAGACTATGTTGAAGCGTAAAGATTTCCGCTTGACAAGCTTGATTCTCCCCGAAGCCTTCAGGTAGACCTAATTATTCATTCTTCTCAATTCATCAGAGCTTATATCCGAGCAAGACCCCCCTTCTATGGCGCTTCGAATCTTTCTTCCTTCTGAACCTTGTTCGGAAGGTTCTCTACGTACTCTGGGACCGGAGTAGTCATCGTCGAGGTCTTGGGAGAGACCTGCAGCGAGCGCGGCCCCACTCTGAGCATCTTGCGATGCTCCAGGAGTCTGTCATGTTCACAAACACGCTCTGGAAGTGCTGGCTAGCGGTGGTTAACCCCCAGGTTCGCCTGCCGGCTGATTTCCCCTTCTCGCCCAAGTCCTCAGGCAAGCTCTACCTCAAGAGCCTCGCCTGCTACATCCTCGGCACCGTCATTCCGCTCGGATTTTTCGTTGCCTTCACCTGGTACATCGACCGGTACGACCCGCAACTGGAGATGTGGCTTTTTGCCGAATCCCGGTTTTACTTCGTGCTGGCCGCGTTCTCGGCGCTCACCTTCCTGACCGGATTTGGCGCTCAGCTGTTGTACATCCGCGCTCAGATCCACAAGCAAGGCAAGACGGTGCGCGATGTTCTGTCGCTCAATCGCAAACACTTCGGTGGTTCCACTCTCAAGCTGATCGGCTGGGGTGTGGCTACCTTCCTGGTGGCGGCGATTCTGCAACAGGGCATAGGCGCCGTCTGGCCCTTCCAGCTTGCGGATCCGACCGCGGATCTGATCAACAAGATGCACGGGTTCAGCTTTGCCATCATGGCATTGCTGGCGGTCACGGCACCCATCTTCGAGGAGGTCGTCTTTCGCGGATTTGTCTATGGCAGCATCCGCACCAGCCTGCACAAGAAGCTGCCGCCTCCTTCCACCCCCGGCTACGGCAAAATGGTTCGTCGTTACGACCTGATTGCCTGTTTCGCCAGCGCCCTGATGTTTGGTCTTGTGCACATGAACCTGGCCGGTCTGCCGCTCTATGTGGTCACCGGCATGGTTTTCGCCGAGGCCTACCGCCGGTCCGGCTCGTTGTACGTGCCCATCATCGGACACTTCATCAACAACGGCCTGCTCATGCTCTTGATGATGGTTTTGAAGTAATCGCTTTCTAACTGACCCGCTGGTAGTCGTCGGCGTAGCGAGTGATGTCTTCCTCCGGGAAGCCGTCACCGACCTGCACTTCGATGATTTCCAGAGGGACATCGCCGACGTTGGCGATGCGGTGTTTGACACCGCGCTTGACGTAGACATGCTGGCCATAAGCCAGTTCGAGGGTGTCTTCGTCGAGTGTCACGTGTGCTGTGCCGGCCACTATCACCCAGTGTTCGTCCCGCAGCTTATGGCTCTGCAGGCTCAGTCTCTGGCCTGGCTTGACGGTTAACCGCTTCACTTTGGTGTGCGGGTCGTCGACAAGTACGTCGAAACTGCCCCACGGGCGGTCTTCATGACTAGGGTCCATAATTTCCTCGAAAACAGTAACACGCTGATCCTAGCATTCTCCAGGCGGAGGAGGCCAGGTCAGGCTTTTCTATCCGGTTCACTCCTGAGTTGCGACCTGTCAAAAGGTGGCGGCTCTAAACCTGTTTCGTATACAAAAATCCCCTCGGACTACCTCAACGAAGAGGGGATGAATAAGGAGTCTCTCATGTCTTACAAAATCTCTGACTCAGCTCTTTCTTCGCCCCTGGCTACTCTGTCTGTGCAGAATGCTGAGGTGGCAAAGCTCATCCAGACCGGGTATTCGCCCGCGGATCTGGAAGTCGTGCGCAAGGCTCTGGTGGCACACAACACCCTGACGCTTCGGCGCTATCCCAGCGGCGGTCACTCGGCTGTGACCATCCTGGACATCAACGAGACGCTCTACTCGTCTCTCGACGGTCTGCTCTACAACATGTGGGACCGCGACAACATCATGCAGTGCCTGGCCGAACTGACGCTCGCCGAGGACGACGCCCTGCGCGTCGGCCTGCCGGTGGACGTGAAGGCCTGGCGTCGCGGCATGGTGGCTGCTCTCGAGCACCACAAGAAGGGCGACTACCGCTTCGTCGACCTGTGCCTTGGCCGTGCCTCGGGGTACCCCAAGGACTACATGCGCCGTCCGCACATTCGCTACAACCCCATCTCGCTCTCCGAGTGCGGTGACAACTGGGGCCATGGTCAGAACGACTCGCTGTCGTTCCTGAACTTCATGCTCTTCCACGGGCTGCGCACCAATCGCATCAACTGGACCGACATCGACCTGCAGCCCAGCGCGCTGTCCTTCGCGGCACTGTGCCACGGGCTGTTCTGGAAGATCCACGTCTGGGAGGACTACGACCTCGGTGCCTGGGAAGACTGCGTCGGCCGTCACTGGTCGTCCGTCGCCTGCGCCCTCGTCAGTCTGCGGGAGCAGCGCAAGTTCCTGCAGGCGTCCGGCAAGCCCCTGCACTACAACAAGGACGGTCACGATTTCTGGGTGACCGAAAACGGCGTGCGTGAGCTGATCGAGAAGTGCGAGGCCACGCTGCGTGAGATGGGCACCAACGAGTTCATCGCTTCCGAAAGCGGTGCCACTCGCTCGGTCGACCTGGCTCAACTCAACCCGCTGCTGCTGGCGGCCTTCGCCGGCGAGCCGGTGCTGGATGATGCCAACACGGTGGCCGTGCTCGAGAAGATCGAAGCCGAGCTGCTCGGGCACATCGGCCTGCGTCGCTACGCCAACGACCTGTGGGACGGGCGGATCAACCGCCACGACTTCGGGGAGAAGGAAGAGGCGCAGTGGGTCCATGGTTCGCCGCAGATGTCCTTCATCTACGGTGACCTGTACAAGCGCACCGGCGACGAGCGCTTCTACGACAAGCAGGTGCTGCACTTCAACCGCGCTCTGGCTTCCATCTCGCCTCGCTGGCTGACGCCCGAAGCCTGGATCATCGACGCTCACACCCGCAACTGGGTGGCGGACGCCAATGAGCCGCTGGCCTGGGCTCAGTCGATGCTCGTGCTCGCGCTCGCGGGCATGAAGCAGTCGATCGCGCTCAAGAGCCAGACTGCAACTGCGGCTGCGGCGGCCTGAAGCCTCCGCGGTTTTGCTCCGAAACAAGGCAGGGTCGAATCCTCACAAGGGAGGCTGACCCTGCCTTTACCAAGTTTTGTCCAGCCGGGCATCGCGCCTCGGCTGGAGACAGGAATCACGTATGAACAAGAATATTGACCAGCAACAGGTACTCGGATTTGCCCTGGCATTGGCATTCTGGTGGCTGCTGCTCGGTAGCGTTCAACTGGCTGTGGGGCTCCTTCTCCTCGTGTTCATCCACGAGATGGGGCATGTCATGGCTGCTCGTAGTCGTGGGATCGCTGTTTCGATGCCCACATTCACTCCGTTTGGCGCCTATGTCCAGACGGGTGCGACAAGCTCCATCAGCGAAGAGGCCTTCACCAAGATGGCCGGCCCGCTCGTCGGTGGTCTTGCTGCATTGCTGACCCTGGCGGCCGGCTATGTTGTCGGTTCGCCTCTGCTGGTTCAGGTGGGCACCCTCGGTGTCTTCCTCAATCTCTTCAACCTGATACCGCTCGATCCCTTCGACGGCGGCGGCATTGCCCAGGTCTTCGGACGCTGGACGGTGGTGCCCGGCGTGGTGGCGTTTGGATACTTCTTCCTGACGCTGGGCGGTCTCAGTGGCTACAACCTGCTGTTCGCAGCCTTCTTCGGCTTCCAGGCCTGGCAGGCTTATCAGCAGCGTACTTCGCAGTGGCAGTTGGCTCCGCGCTACTTCAGCACGACGCCTGCGACCAAGGTGAAGGTTGCGCTGACCTACCTCGCGGTGGGCGGCACGCTGGCCTGGGTTCTCCTGAATCCGGGCTTCATCCCCTCGCTCCTGACGAGCGTCGGGCTGTAACGTCAACGTCTCCTCAACCCCAATCGAAAGGTGCATAACATGCTCATTTTCAGCTCCTCCTTCTCCCTGCTTCTGCTCGGCGTCATCCTGCTCGGCGCCTACAAGGTGTGGATGGGTATCACCCATCTGCTGAGCAAGCCCTTCCACCAGGCCGAAGAGCGCCACATCAAGAAGATCTCCTTCATCGTCGTGGCCATCACGGTCCTGATGATGGTCTCGCCCTTCCTGATCCCGACCGCGCTCGGCTTCAAGGAGTTCGTCGGCGTGCTCTACATCATCTACGGCGGCACGTCGGTCTACCAGATCTATTCCTGGTTCAACCGCGACTCCGGCGACAAGAAGGACTCCTCCAAGGACGACAAGAACGGCAAGTAAGTCGGCGAAGCAATAACACCGACCTTTACTAAAACCGCAAGGTTTCGATGAGACTTCAGTCCGGGTCCTGAGTACAAGCATTCTTGCTTGGCTTGGGGCCCGGACTTGTTTCATCGTTTTTTCTCTGGATTTATTATGCTCTATAGTGTTTGTGCGAATGGTATTACAAATGGTGCCCTGTTTTGGCTCTTCAATAATTTCCCCAGTAAGTAGATTCTCTCTTGCAGTAAATTAACTAAATAATATAGTTGAACGATGGGCAAAAAAGATGATTGAAAGCAGGTGCAGGTGGAGGGTTGGTACGGGATTGTACCAACCCTCCGTGCACTGGCGTCTGTCCATTTAACCCGGGAGATAGGGGTTAAGAGGAAAGTCGTCTGGTTACTTCACGAACCGATCGCTGATCAGTTCGTAGGTGCCGGCGAGGCAGCCGACGAAGGAGGCGAGGAAGAAGAGGACCGGCACGGACGAGACCGAGGCGGAATCGGGCATGAGCCAGACCGTGACGACGAAGGCGACGGCCAGGGAGACCCAGTCGAAGACCTCGTCCACGTACTTGTCGATGACGCTGTTGCTCTTGATGTTGGTGCTCTCCATGACCGACTTGAGCACACCGGTGCCGAAGCCCTGTACGAAGGCCATGCCCACCACCGAGGCGAAGAAGACGGCCCAGGCCCAGCCGGAGATGTTGGCGTCGAAGCCCTGAACGAACGGAATGTTCGAGAGGACCAGGTAGCCGGCGCCGAAGCAGCAGGCGGCGATGAGGAGGCGCTTGATGAATTTGACCATCGGGAATGCCCTTTCCTGTTGGGTGAAATAAAAATGGAAGTGAGCACAACGCAGGGCGCTGTGCTCACAGTCTCAGGGTTCAGTCAGCCGTGTTGCGCGTCGACTGGCGGTTAGTGCCAGTAGGCGTGCGGGTTGGTGAAGTCCGGCTGGCGCTCCTGGAGCCAGGCCTCGGCGGCGAGGTACTCGGGCTGCCGGCGGGCGTTGTGGCCCCACTGGTCCAGGTCGCGGTCGCTGCGCAGGGCGGTGGCGGTGCGGTGGATCAGCTTGTTGCCGTCATAGACCTCGGCCCACTGGAGGGTCTCGTCGGTCTTGAAGGAGACGGTGAAGCGAGGGGTCACTTCGAGCGAGCCGCCGCCACCCTGGGAGCCGGGCTTGTAGAAGACGCGGATGCGCAGGCGACCCTGCTCATCGTGCAGGCGCAGCTGCATCGGGCTCTCTTCGGCGGGGACGGGCGTCCAGCCTTCGGGGAGCGTGCAGTGGCGGAAGCCGTACTCGGAGGTCTCGCCGTCGAAGGTGAGGCCGACCGAAGCCAGGGCTGCGATGGTGGCGTCGTTGAGGCGACGGGTCGGGAGATAGAAGCCCTTGGTGGCGTCGTAGTTCTGAGCGATGGCGCTGTTCATAGATTGATTTCTCCTGGTTTCAAACATTGAAAGACGTTGACGGAAACGGGTGTTGAGGCAGGTACAGAATGCAGGCGTACGAGTCAAAGACACCCGGGAAGGTGCTGGATCGTATGAGGGGGATGATGGGGGTTATGTCTGGTGGCTGGCCTCGATGAAAAGTGGATGGGAGTTGTGGACCTTCATTCTTGGTTAACGGGCACTCAGAATTCAAGCCAACAACCTGCCAGAAGCCTCTAAACCCTTTGATATGACGGCATTTCGTCTATCGCTGCTAGCGGATGGGAGTTGCACCACTGAAGCGGCCAGAACTATGCCACCACTGGCAAGTGGTCCGCTAATCCATAAACGTTTTCGCTATACACGTTTTCGCTTATGCCTATTCGTCAATTTACCGAAAGGGGCTCACATCCTAGGATCAGAGTATTGGCGGGCGGGAGCAAGGTGAGCAATGGACGTACTATTCATTCCTGGTGTGCAGGCTATTCTTTCGGTGGCGGCTATGTCCTGGGTGGCCAGTTTTTCCATCAGTCTTCTGGCGCTCGTCTTTGTCTCCAATAACGGCTGGTTTCGTTTCTATGTGCCGGAGCTGAAGACAATTGTCGGCCTGGTATCGCTGGCCATGTTGACCGTCCACGTTGTTTCCGGCCGCTGGATGTTGTTCTAGCAGGTCGTTTTGCTTGCCATTTGCAGGAGCTAGCTGAACTGCGCTAGGGGCTGAATCCATACCCCTGCCCTGTTTTCGCCGGGCTGCTAAGAGAAGTCTTAGTGAAGTATTGTTTTTGAGCCTTTCTATGCCTCTCCGGTGCTCTGTAGGTTTAGGGCTCACCTCTCTCCAGCTCAATAGCAAACAAACCCAGTAATCCATCCCCTCCAGACAACCAGCGCTAATTTTCTTTGCCCTTTTGCGGCAAGGGATTGGATCTGTCTGGGGCTTTTGCTTTGAGCAACAAACCGTCCGGCCTTACCAGTGCGACAGCAGAAGTGGTTTCTGCCTGCCGCTCTTGTCGGTCCGGGCAACTGAAATTCGGAAAACGAAACGAGGTCTTCTATGAGTTCGAATGATCAACAGCCCTCCGGTAAATCCGGCGGTCCTCTCAATTCCCTGTTCACCGGCATCATCTACGTCTTCGCGTTTCTCGCAGCCATCGTCGTCAAGCCTGCTCAGGCCTTGAAGCGAGAAGCTTACGAGAAGAGCGGGCTGAGTGGATTTGCCTTCGGCGCAGGAATTCTGCTGTCCATCGTCGGCAGCATCGCCACCGGTTACTTCGGCTGGCAGCATGGCACTCCCATTCAGTGGTGGCTTTCCCTGGCCGTCGCCGCACCCTTCGCCGTCTACTACTACCTCTGGCCCATCGCCTATCTGGCGGTCGGCAAGTGGGCCTTCAAGTTCGCTGAGTTCCTCTGGGATCGTGTTCCCGGTGTGGACAGTTCGCGCGTTGCCGGTCCCAAGTGGTTCTCAATGCTGCTGGCTGGTCTGACCCAGCTGGGCATCGTCGCCGGCGGCATCTATGTCTTGTGGACCTGCGCCAGCGGCTTGCATGATTTCCTCGGCTGGAACAACATCTTCGCCTGGATCTTTGGTGTCATCGGTGGTGGCGTCCTCGCCTTCGGCGTCGGCACACTGCTCTCGGCTGCTCTCTGACAAGCCGGCATGCCCATGGTTGCGGTGCTCTCCGGCGCGGCTCTGACGTACTTCTTCGGCGTCGATGCCTCGCAATACTTGCCGACCTTCGGTTACGACAGCGCCGTCCGCCACATCGGTCAGGCCGTGCAGGGCATGGTCTGGGTGTTCTACGTCTTCCCGCTGGCCCACATCGTCATCAGCCGCATGTTCGGCTGGATGGGCAAGTACTTCGAGAAGCTTCTCGACGCCACTTACAGCGATTCCGACACGAAGTGGAAGAGCTTCCTCTGCCACCTCGTCAGCCTCGGCGCCACCGGTACCGCCGGTTACCACGCCTTCGGCTACGCGATGAGCTTCGGCTTCGGCCTCTGGCTCGCGGCTCCTGCTGCCGCTGTCGCCGTCCTGACCGCCTATCTGGTGAGCGGCGCGCTCTTCAACCGCTGGAGCAATCGCACGGTGGGTGTCATCACCTCCATCGTCGCGGCCTACCTCGCCTTCACGCACTGCCCGGCCCTGCCGGCTCCGTTCGAGACCATCGGCGCCATCGCCGCGGCCGTGCTCGCCGCTGCGCTCAACGCCCTGCTCGTCTTCCCGCTCGTCTACCAGGTGATCAAGGCCATCGCCAATCCGCTGCTCGCCAGCTGGTTGTCCGATCCGCTCACCAACCTCTACAAGACCATCTCCTCCGAGGTGTTCTCGTCGGTGGAAAAGACCTACGAAGACAAGTCTCCGTATGCGGTGCTGTTCACCCACGTGGTCAACGTCCTCGTGGCCGGTGCGGTCTTCCTGCTGTCCAACGAGCTGGTGGGCATGATTCACCTCTCGGGCTGGACTGCCTGGGCCCTGCCGACGCTGCTGACCATTTCGTCCTACCTCTTTGTCGGCCGCCTCTTCGTGGCCTACAAGACGACCTTGATCGGCGCGCTGGCCTCCATCGGTGTGGGCGCCTTTGTCGGCGTGGAAGTGTTCGCGCACTTCGACCACAGCCTCTGGTACGCGGTCCCCTCGTTCATCGGCGCGGCGCTGGGCTTTGGCCTGGCTGTCTTCCCGGTGACCTATGTGGTGACGCGTGCGGGTCTCGAGACGATTGCCGTGTCCAGGTGGGCGACGCCGGTTGTGGAAGGGGTGTACAACTTCTTCTTCGGCTTCGTGCAGAAGTTCTGGACGCAGTTCGTGATCGTCTATCGTCGCATCTCGCTTTCGTTCGCTCCCATCTGGGCGAATGTTTCGAAGCAGTGGGACGAAGCCTGGGCCTCGGCCAAGGAGACCTTCGACCGTGCCTTCAACGGCAAGGACAAGAAGTAATCTGACGGCGGGCTGAAAAGCTCGGATGGAAATGTTGGGAGGGGGAGGAGGATGTTTATCCTCCCCCTTCCAACCCCTTTTTTGCCCTGGTCTATTCATACATATAGTTGCTAAGACCGACTTTGGAGGTAAGCGCAGTCAGGGCAAGCCTCTTGATAAAAGCGGTGCGGCAAATATTGCTGTCGCAGTTGAATTTTTTCCTCTGCAGTTGAGTAATCTTGGGCATTTGAATGTTTCAGGCCAATGCGGCTGCCTAAGTCGTTCGACCGCGCTCTTGTTTGATCTTCTAGGCTGCTACTAGGTTTCCGGCAGCCAGACGTTTCGAGCACAATCGAAACATCTTTGCCGCGTGATAACTTCTTGCGATGCGAAACCGCACCAGGTGCCGATCTTCACTGACATGGACCGCCACATGTATAAAGTTTCTCTGAAACTGCGCAATACTAGTTTTTTCTCCAAGCCTTAACTGGACTTGATGCATCAATGTATAAGCCAAGGCGTGCAGCAACAATCTAAATGCGTTTGCTTTGAATTGGCCACAGCTCAAGCGGTCGCAGCGTGTTTCTTTGATATTCTTGATCCACATTTCGCACAGGGCTCTTTTGCAGTAGATCTTTTCGTAAATGTCTCCAGTAGCCAGTCCGATAATGTTTGTAACCACATAACGAACCTCCAGACCCTCGTCCGTGTAATCGCAGCGAGCGATTACTTTTCGCTCTCTGTCCCAGGATCCGGCCTGGTACATAAACTCCCCATATACTCTTGCTCGTCGCTCTTCGAATGCTGCATTTTTGCTTAGACGCTCTTCCCGATTGACTGTCCCTCGTATTTCTTTCACCTTCGTGAGTTTTTTCGTCTTCCCACTCTTGCCCAAGAACTCTGCCTGGTCATACTTTCTTTCAAATTTTGATTTTACTTTGGCTCGAAAATATTTCGTCTTCGCAAGCAATGAATTGTTGTGTTTCACGCCCATGACGTAGCTAATCCGATTTTCATCCATCCATTGGTACAGCTCGTTTTTTGTAAACGCTCCGTCAGCGCGAACGACAATATCCACTTTCGGCCACGCTTTGCGTAACATTTTCACCAGCCGTTTTAGAACCGGCAAGGCTAGTTGCACCTCACCCTGATCTCCCGGGCGCAGCGCAGCAACAAGCAACCAGCCCTTTTCGTCAAATACAAATAGAGGGAAATACATGAATTTCTTGTACGGACCGCCTCGGTAAAAGGCATTTAACTGCACACCAAAAGTTTCGACGGCACTTCCGTCAAAGTCCAAGATTAGCTTCTTTGGGGCTTTTCGGTGGCAGGCGATGTAGTATTCAACTAGCCATTGGCTCAGGCGATACAGCTCCTTGAAGCTTCTCGCGTTTTCCACTCGACATTGAGTGGGCTGTGAAGCAAGATCTTCTCCGGAGATAGGATTGCGTCCCACAGCCGCTTTGATTGCTGGATCACTTCTCAGAAAATTGCTGTCCGAAACTGCTGCCAACCCTGCAATGATCTGGTAAACCCGCTGCGCTACCTGCTCGAACATGTTGTGCTTGATCAAAGAGCCCGTTCGGTGATCATCCAGCCGGGCGGCAGCGCCATTGAGTAATCCAGTCAGTTTCTCAACCTGCGCGGCAAGTAGTACACCTCCATTTCCGGAGACGTCATCGCCATCAAATGCTAGCTCCACGGCCTTTTCCGGCAGTAGATCTACAGTTAATTGTGTGACTCTTTGATTTGTTGTAGACTTTTTCACCAGAAAAGGTTCCTTTCTGCCTTGGTTGTGTTGCTTCGTAACCACGCATTCTGAGCCATTCTGCGAACCTTTTCTAGTCTTACAACCGCTTTTCTGCTTTAAAGATGATCAATCTCCCACATTGAACATCCTGGCACAGGAAGCCACTATCCAGTGTATTCACAGCCCTATGTTTGTGGCAGCGTGAATAATTATGGATGTCGATTTTTACTATCCGATACAATAGAATACGACAAAACTTACCTCCCCTGATTAGGCAGCCTGGCCGCTGCGCGTCGAGGAGCGAAA
>JAFEAV010000107.1 GCA_018266215.1 Cyanobacteria bacterium SZAS LIN-3
AATCACAAGTATTCACCACATCCGGTGGCGTCAGAAATATCCTCAAGCTCGTCCGCCTCAAGAAAAAGAACACGGTCTACTCCAACATCCCCATCCACCCCAAGCTCCGCGAACAACTAATCTCCTACAAGAAATCCGTCCTGGACGAGCTCCCCGAAGACTCCCCCTGGCTCTTCCCCGCCAGGGACGACTCAAGCACCCACATCGGCCGCACCCGCGCCCACCTCATCCTCACCGAAGCCTTCCACGACCTCGGCGTCGACGGGGCCTCCACCCACTCAATGCGCCGGACCTGCTTAACCAACATGTCCCGCGCCGGCATCCCTCTGCGCACAATCCAGGAAATATCCGGTCACGCCAATCTATCCCAGCTACAAGAGTACTTAGCAGTCGATCCGGCAGACTGCCTGGGGGCCATAATGAGTTTGAAATATTGATTAGGTTCGCTATTTGAGGCGAGCCGCATCGATTCCGAGCATATGGCCAACTATCAGCTCAGAGTTTTTATAACGCTTTAAAAGCTTCGGACCTGCGGCGTTACGCAAGTCCTTGAATGCATCAATCCACTCTGACTCAGATACTTTGTCCAAGTTCCAGCCGACCACGGGAACTTCCATAAGCTCGGGGTAAGTGCCACCAAGTGCGTGTTTTCGAATCACGCTCGATACGCTGGTCGATGTACCCCTAGGGAATTTAGGTATATCAGGACTAACAATAACACCTAGCGAATCGAAAGACTTCTCCAACTTATAAGCATTGACTATGCCTTTGCCAAGAAAAACATTTGAGGCAGGCGCAACAATTGTCTCTCCATGTGCAATTCCGCCGCGCAGTGGTAAACCATGATGAAGGAAAAATTTAAAAACCGTATTCGAGAAGTGACAAATTTCATAAAAGGCGTTGATAGACAAATCATCGGTGAAAACCATGACGCTGTCAGAAAAAATTGCCACATGCTCAATATGTCCAAAATATTTCTCCTGAACCTGCAAATCTGGCAGACCTACCGTCGTATACAACACGTCCATCTGATGCGTGTTAAACGTTAGATCCAGCGCCTTTTGGTATAGTTGGGCAATCTCAACAAGACCAGGTCCATTGACAGCCTCTGTTATTCCTAGAATATCCAAACATGCTACATATCTGCTTTTTGCCAAGGGAAGCGAACTATAATCTTTTTGCATAACTTTTGAAAACAGCGCGAAGAATCGTATGAGAAAAGATAGCACGAGCCTAATAACCACTTAAAAGTCGATGACTTTTCGAATAGTACGGCAATCGGTTCTATCAAACAACTATATTCGGAATAGATACAGCTATAAACTGTCCGATAACTGACGTTTTGGCGATTTCTAGCTCACGGTCGACTGACTCGGGTACGCCTGTTCGGAAGTCCATTTTGCAGATTTTGAAAATAATCAATATATACCTGATTGTCAGCTCTCTGAGCGGCTGCGAGCGCCCTAGACAGGAGGGGTTGCAGTTGCGAACTCGGTGCCCGTGAATTTTGCGCTTGGACGACTAGTCTTGTACATTCGCCGAGTGCCAAATTGGCTTGATTCTTATGCTGAACTTTGAACTCGTTAAATGCTTTTTTGTGTGCAGAATCCTTTTTGAGAATATCGTACGCGTCCTCGAATTCATCAACAGCACGCAAGGGCTCCAGCGGCCCCGTAATATGGATTGTTGAAAGAAGTCCTAAACAGCGGGCTGCCAAAATACTTTTGGATAGTCCAAGCTCCTGCAAAATGGACAAGCATCGTTCAAGTGCTGCCACCGACTCCTTTCTCAGAACGCCCCTTGCCTCAGGATCGGCATGAGTATCGCTTGCAGTCTTGAGTACAGTTCCCAATCCATACAAATTCAACGCCACATCAGAGTGCGATTTCCCCTGCTTACTCTCTCGTATTGCTAGGGCTTTTCTGAATAGTGCTTCGGCCTCCTCTAGTTGACTGTCGAAGTCGCTATACAGAAGCCCAAGAGACTCCATTGAATAAGCAACAGGAACTGAATCCGGCCCAAGCTGCGCTTCTTGAAGTTTCATGGCCAAACGCATGTAGTTAACAGATATCCATTCCAGTTTTAACCGGTAATTTCTGTTAATTGAGGCCAAGGTGGCTCTGTTTAAAAGGGCATCCGAACTCGGCAATTTGTTAGGATCATCTTCAGCATTAAAGGCGGCTATTGTCTGATCTTCTTCCACGGTGCCCGCAGTTTCGCCTGAACCTGGCGGCTGGAGTTTACGACGCAAGAAGGCAACGGCTAGGTCATCGTCCTTAAGATCTTGGTAATCGTTGTGAAATGCTGCTAGCTGGCGATAGCAAGCCGATGCATGGCTATAGACTGCAGCTGCGTATAGTGTGCTCTGCGAGGATGGCTCCAGATTCAATGCAGCTTTATTGAACAGTTTTTTAGCAGCAGCATAGTCGCCTCTGTCAAAATCTCTCTGTCCTTGCTCAAGGTACGCCTGCGAAAGAGCATCTATCGCAAAACCAGGTTGGCTGCAACAACAGAATATTAGGCTTGCCAAAAGACTAAGGCCAGTGCGCATTCTTGTAGAACTGATTCTATTTTGTTGGCTCAAGTTCATTTTTTCCTAGTTTCCCCAAGAATTTGATGAATTGTGACCTGACGCTTGTCCCGTCGATTTCGTTCTTCACTTTGAACTGATCTATTTTCTTGTAAAGACAAGCATACTTGGATCGACCTGATTCCAAGCCATTTTCGTCAAAATTGGTGGTATCACACTTTGCAGCAAGCACGTTATCGCCCAGATTGACAATTTTCTCTCTTGTTTTGTGTGACTGAATCTTCGAAATCCTGTTTGTTTCGGTGTCTACTTCCACGGATGTGTCGGTACTGACCAGCTCTACTTGGTTATCAGTCCAATTATCTATCGCAATCTTTCGAACAGTATAGATTTTGATTGACCTTCTTTTTGTATTTCCTTCAGGGGTGACGTCAACGGATTCGCCAACGGTTATATAGGTAATTGGATCAGTGCTCTTACTCCAAATTCCGCCGAGTTTATCCAATTGCAACCCGAACGCCATTCGCCGGTTTCGTTTCACTACCTGGGGCTGAGTGTCGGTTTCACCCTGGTGAGAATGGGAACTTTGTAAATCCCAGTAGGAAAACCATGTTCCAGCAAGCCACTCTGGAATTTGCATCCAATCGTCACTGGAAGAACTATCTAGCGTCTGTCCCTTAAAGTCCATTCCAGGCGACAACCCTTTTATTAGAGGTTTAAGGACTTCGACCTGATTAACGCCGCCCTGTAATGTGGCGGTTTTATAATCACCCTGAGCTAATACACCTTCTGCCGATGCTTGAGAACAAAGCAAAATCACAAAAACAGCTGAAGCTTTCAGGGCTTTAATCAAATTTTCTCCTGAGTAGCTCATGGATTAACCGCTGGATCTAGCTTCAGCCAGGAATCCAATCGAATCAAGTAGGATGATATCTGGTCATCGCTGTAGTACTTAAGTTTAATGAGCGGAATTGGCAGAAACGGCGCCGACGAGTTGAGCGCCGCAGGCATTGCTTGATCGCCTTGATCTGAAGTTACAGGGTCAGCCCCGCGGTAGGGCATTTGCTGGGTAGGCATTTGGTATGCCTGAGATGGATAAGGAGCGGATGATTGCTGGTACAAATTTCCAGTCGATTGGCTCTGATATTGTGGAGACTGCTGATAATTTAGTCCTGGATTATTAGGGGGAAATTGGGGCTGCGGCTGGTAAGTCGCCGTCGGTCGTGGAAGAAGGCGACCATTGAACTCCGCTCGGACCATTACTGCTCCAGCCTTAACCGGCGGAAGCGGCGAGAATGGAGTACACGCGGAAATTGCATTTATTGCTGCTTGGTCGAAATCAGGATTGCCAGAGGAACTGATCACATGAGGATTAAGCAACTCACCGCGTTCGGTGATGATAAATGAAATAATTGCTTCAGACGTGCCAGGAGTACCAAAAGGATTCCATCTGCTCTCTATTAACTGTCTAAGCCCTTTCATGTACGGGCCTAAGGCTGGTCCATCAGAACGAGCGGCATTTGTAGCGTCGAGCGAGAGCGCCCTGTCTTGAGCGGCCAAACAAAACGGCATGCCCACTACAAAATTGGTAATGGTGGACAAGCTCACTGCAAAAAACAGCTTTTGGGTTAAACTCGCCCTGGCCATAAAATGCAGACCCTCTACTAGTAGCAATTGAATTATTGACGATATTGTCAGGCTAATCAAGATACAGGCGCCATACTGACAATAGCTGAGAAACCTAAATGGTGAGGATTCAATACCGAGCTGCTGATCAGCATGATATGTTAGGTGCAGATCTCGCGGGGGAATCACATAGCAGTAGGGCACAGCGGTATAAACTTGAAATTAATTGGATTCACGCTAACATTGGCGGCCGCAGCAAGCGTTGCGGGGTGTTCGTACAGCGGCAACAATTCCGAAAAACCAGGCAACGTTGAATCAAGACAAAATCTAAACTTCAGCGGAACTAGCTCGCAGGTTTCTCCTGGGCAACTTGTTTCGGAGCAAAGTGGATACATGGCGCACCATGGCGGTACACAGACGATTAGAAAGGCCTTCGTTAGGCAGGCTGATGTTCCTACAACTACAAACGATGAATCAAACGACCAACCCGTCGGACATTTCGGCACAGCAACTATTACCGTACTAAATGTTTCTAGCGGGAGCTCCTACAATTTGGATGCAGACATCGATGGAGACACAGTACAACGAATCTATTTTCCTAAGGGCGGATGGGTCGACTTCGATCAAAGTGAAATTGACTCTGCCGGAATCGGCACGGGAACAGATGAGCAGGGCCGTGAATGGGAATTTCAAGGTTTTGAAAGTAAACCCACAGTAGATGCTGTCAAAAACGAAGATTCAAATGATGGATCAACCGACGAGTGATATAGAGATTTACCTTGCACAGACAATCCGACTCTCAGTTTCGTTCTTTGAATGCGGTAAACCGTGTTCCCAACCCATTTGAGAAGTGGCAAGCTAAGCCAATGACAGAGAAAAAAGGACGAATGAGATGATTCTAGTGCTTGAGGCTGTTTGGTCGGTGGGCACAATCGTCCAATTTGCGAGAACTTATGCTGGCCCGAAATATACCGTACAAAATTTCTTACGCGGCAACGTCGATAGCATAGGCTGCGACAGCGGTCTTTAACTTTTGAGTTCAAACATTACCGAAAATGACTAAAACCCCAAATAGACGCTGCATATACTGCACTAAAACGCTTGCAGCCGAGCGGTTCAATTCTGAACACGTAATTCAAGAATGTATGACTGAAGGAGCAGGCATACAGGAGATCCTAACTTTGGAACCAACCAAACACTCAGTCTGTGTCTGTAAAACATGTAACACCGATCTTGGCAAAATGCTGGATGAGCCATTTGGCCGAGATAGTATTGAGGGCTTTCTTCGGTTCGTTAAAGGCAAGAAGAAAAAGAAAGCTATTGAAAACCAGCATTGGAAGCGTGTCAAACTCAAGTCTAAAGGAGATGGAATTCTCTCGCTAGGCACAGAGAGCAAAATGTTGTTTGATGGAAAAGACATGTTCACGCGACCTTCTTCGCAAATACAAATTCAAAATATCGCATCAGGCGAGTTGGAATCTTTTGAAGAGAAAAATTTTCAACAGCTAGTGGAAAGACAGCACGAGTTCGATTTCTCATCCCTTACGGTCACGGCCACGGAGAACCTAACCGAAGTTGAATGGAAGGCGCTGAAAGAAAAAGTAGCGAATCTAATAACCGGTCTTGGAAAAAAGATCGAGTCCGCGTCCGAAACAAAGCTTATTGGCGGTATCGAAGAACCTGTCGTGAACGCCACATACGATACAGTCCTTCTTAGAGCGATCGCTAAAATTGCCTTCAACTACATGGCGTTTGTGTTTAATGAAACAACTCCGGAAGTAATGTTCGCTCCTGGAATGGACGCAATACGCGCATTCATAAAAGATGGGACGGAGCCAACGTTTGTGGCAGTTGAACGAGTTGACGAAGATCTTTCGACAATACCGACAATGAGCCATTCCGTTAGGTTGCAATGCGCTTTTAATGAAACGATGATTGCATCTGCGCGAGTCTGTTTGTTCAATCAAATTGTTTGGCAAGTTATCCTTTCTCCGAACTTAGAAGAGGTTGTATCCACCGTTCAGAGAGCCCATTTATGGTGTTTTGATTCTGAAAGATGCTATCAGCTCTATTAACATCAAAGTGACATCTGCATTCCCGAAAACAACCCATTTGAGGCATCTTTCAGTGGCTAAGAAAAATACTGGCAAACGGTACGAAAAATTTGTCCAGGAAGTGTTTGAAGAAATCAACAAGTTGGAAGGGCTTACAAATGTCAAAGTAGAAGCCAGCAAGGATTTTGAAGGTAAAACTCTAGACGAAGATGGAGAGCCGATACCTCATGAAATTGATGTCCATTGGACCTTTGAACTTGATGGGCAAACATTTACAACGGTCATCCAAGCCCGAGATTGGGGTACTCAGGCAAAAAAAGAACACATGATTGCATTTGATGGCATTGTCCGCGACATCGGTCCACCTACAACCAGAGGGATTTTCGTAGCAAGATCTGGTTTTCAAAAGGGCGCTATCTCGTGGGCCAAGGCAAAAAATTTAAAAGCGGCGGAATTGCGCAAGACGCACCCAGCGGAGCGTAAGAATCGCGTTGAGACCATAAAATGGACTTTAGAAATAGCCGCCCCCCATATTGTTGTGACTTCCATAAATATTGATGCTTGGCTGGCTTCGCTGACACCGATACAGCGGAACAGCCTAGACGGTGTGCAAATAGGATTTGATCCGAATCATACGAAAATGTTTTCTGCTTCCGCTTTGGAGTTAGGAACATTCACAGATGTGATTGTGTGTGAACCAACTGTCTGTGGGAACGAAAGCCATCAACACAAGCAGACTTTCGACCCTCCTCTATACTTTGATTTTGCGAATGGTCTACCGAGGGCAAAATTGGATAGTTTGACAGCCGATATAACCATTCACCGTGAAAAGAGAGAGCATATTATTCATAAGCCGTTAACTCATATACTGAGAAGCGTTACTGGAGATGAAAGTTATTTCGTTTCTGTGGAAGCAAATGGCGCTCTGTTCGTAAAACGAGTCGATGACTTATCCCCGCCTCCGAAACCTCGCCCAAAATCCAGTTGGTAAAATGGCTGCATTCCCTAAAATGTCTCTTTTAGAGAAAGACAGCGACAGGTAACCAACCCTCAATCAGGGTTTTAACCCAGAACAGCGGCCAGGCCCGGCAACTGTTTTAGGTAATGTTCGGATTGGAGGTGCCAAGTATCATACACTCAAACACTAAGGAATATATCTAGAAACGATTCCTACTATGACAAAAAAAACTGATAGTATAACCAAGAATATATCGGGATACGATTCACATGACTGATATAACTAAACACTTCCTTGTTCTAGGCCTGGATATAACGGCAACGCCGGCACAGGTTAAAGAAGCCCGGCTCTGGTATACCAAGGCCTTTCATCCTGACCGCTTCCCAAAAGACTCCCAGGACCAAAAGAAGGCAGAGGAGAAGCAAAAGGAAATAAACCTGGCCTTCGAGCAAATTACCGCCTGGTTTAAGTCCGGCAGCCGCGTCACAGGAAAAAAGCACCCAACCTCAGGCAAGACAGAGGGCCCTAAAAGCTTTTACGACGAACTAGGCGAATACATGGACTACCTGGCCCAGTCGGAAAGACGTCCTCGTACACTCGAAAATGTCTTCTGCGACCTCCAATCATTCGCTGACTGGCTCAAAAGCCACGGGATTCATAAGCACTTGGACAATAGTGTCGACAGCCTGGTCGTCAAATACGCTAGGACTCTAGAAGGGCATGGCTATAAACCATCAACAATAGCAAGGCACCTGCATTCCATCAGGGGTTGGTTTATCTTCTGCAAACTGGACGCTGCCTTTATCCTCGAACTGGCGACAGAGTACAAGCCAACTTCAAGAACCAAACCTAAGAGCCTGACAGAAAGCCAGGTCGCAAAACTCTTAGCGTCAAACAAAAGACACGCGAAGAAAGAAGACCGACTGCTGATCGAGTTTCTGCTTCATACCGGGCTCACTGCCGGCGAAGTATGCGCCCTTAACTGGAGAGACCTGTCAACAAGACATATCCCCGGATCTCGGCGAAGCTGCGTGATCCTTGATGTTGGCGGCCGCTCAGGCTTCAGAGATATCCCGGCCAGCGAAAAAGCCGTGTCTACCCTGGTTGAACTCGGTATGGAAGAAATCTTGGCGAAGAACGGCAAAGGCCTAGACACTCCGATTTTTAACCCTGGCGGTCTCTACATGACTCCCAAAATGGTCCATTACGCCGTCACTCAGTGTGGCACCAAGGCGGCGGTGGATGTCACCCCATCAACTCTTCGCAATACTTTTGCCTACAGACTGGTGTCCTCCGGCGTCTCGAAACAGCACCTGGCTGAGTATATGGGAATCTCCGAACAGTCAGCAGGCGCGTATTATCCGACCAAAGAAGTTCTTCTGAAAGACCTCTTTGAACTTTCAAGAAAGTCATAGTTGCTAATCAATCGCCTTCTCAGACCCTACTACAGGGGCCTCCTAGCCTCTCCGGGGCGGCAAAAAAAATTCCGCGGGAAGTATTCCCATCAGCCCAAGCTGGAAAGCCCCAGGAGCGACACGAGCCTGCAAACTGAGGTGCCACCAATCCTAGACATGAGATAGTAGACCAATTTTCGAGAACAAAAAGAGAGGTGCCACCGGTCAAAGTGACACCCCAAGGTCATTGAATCCTAAGTTAGTCAGTCGGGGCCGGGCTCGATATCGGTTCAATCCAAAATGGTAGAAAAAAAGCCGTAAATGCCCACCCTGATACTTACGGACTTTGGCAAATAATTCGCCAATACCTGCTTGACTGACTTCTAGAGCGAAATTAGGTGTCGCATTTCAGCCGTCAAATCATCGATCTTCAAGAAAGAATTTGGACATTGTAGACTACACGTATATTTCTATATGTACCCTGGAGGTGTTGGCGTATTTTTGAGTGAACTTGAATTATGCCACCGGTTAAAGGGGCACCCCGACGTCATTGATCAATGATTGCCGATTATTAGCCTGAAATTCTTACTTGCTGCATTCTTTTGCACATTCGACAAACATACACCTGGGTAAAATCTTTTCCAACGGCAGGAATACTAACGGAGATTTCTACATCATCCATGAACCCACAGTATTGGCAGATCCTCTTGATGTAAATGTTTTTGTCGTCTTGACGGACGATAGTGGCTCCTTGTTTGACTTCAACCATGGGTCTTTCCTTCCTTCGTTACTGAGTCTCAACGTCCCAAAAGTCAATATTCATACCGTCTCGCCCTATCACAAGGGTGTTTTTTGTATTAGCCCAAGCAAATTGGCCTCGCTCAACACGGGAGAAAGGCGATAACGTTTTTTCCTTATAGTTGCTTATAGCATTTCCCTTCTGTGCATCAATAACAACGACGCCCATTGTCGGCGAGTGAATCGCTATCAATCTACCGTCCCGTGACCAATCTAGATGCGGATTGTAATTGTCCTGATACAAGCACAAAACAGTTTCAACCTTCTGGCTAATGTCAAACACGACCAATTGACCATTGAGAGTAGCGAATACAAATTTTCTCGCGCATGGACACCAAACTAATCTGGACGTTACAATCCCGGTTAGGTCATACCTAAAGTCCAAATCACTATTTGAAAGGTTGTAAATGTGAAACTGGCTCGGTTCGCCAATTCCCTGGGTCACTGTTGCCACATGACGGAAATCGCTAGCAACAGCAGAGCTGCAGAATTGCCATCGTCCCATATAGTTAGACTTGACTGGTTTCTGCAGTGAAATATTGAAGATCATCCAGCCAATGGAACTATCAATAAAGATATGCTTAGAATCGGGTGACCAAGTCAACTTGTTGATGGCTTGATGAAACTCCATTTCCTCAACTTCCTGAAGTCGGTCAATCTCACCACCTGAAGCGTATTTAGTCTTTTCCAGTATTCGAAACTCCAAATCTTTTTCAGAAATACTTTCAGGCTCGATGATAATTCTGAAAGAACCGGTTAGCTTTCTACTTTGTACTTCAAAGACATATAGGGTCCGCCCAACAGAACAAGCCAAAAATTGTCCGTCAGGCGAAATCGTTGGATGGAGGAGAGGATAATCTGATGCGACAGCATTATCCAAGAACATAGGAAGCCCTCTTGAACTTATCGACCTTTGGGAATCTTCAGCATTGCTTTTACAGTCAATAAAGGAAATACCTAGTGTTTTCGCAAATACGACATATTTATCATCAGGAGACCACTCAAAGTCGCGAGTATTAGACTCCAGGGCGTCGGCAAAGTCACAACGATCATCATCTGTGGAAAAATCTGCAGAATCAGGAAACGAAAATTTGCCCAAAGTCCTTGTTCCTTTCAACGATTTTAGTTTCTAGCAGAAAACATACCCTCAAAAGGCATCATACTATGGATTTCCAGATGATCAATAAGCACATTCAAATTACCTATTCTGACTTATTGGATTCTCAAGCATTGTAGAAAATACCTATAGAAGCCTCAATGAAAAGGGGAGGTGTAGGTTTTTTACACCTCCCCTAGAAACCTGGCCTAATGGGAAGCCAATTTAGGTTTGCTGTAGACTAGCATATCGTGCCAGATTAAGGCATTCGATCGTATCCACCAGGACCTGTTGGGTCGCTATCCCACCAATACGCGATTTCGAAAATCGACATGGGATAGGCACCAGTAAGCTGTGTCAACGCTGGATTTCCAAGGAACCCTGCGACTACAGGAACAATTCCACTGGCAACAACAGGATACACTTGCTGTTGGTTTTGAGTGAGTAAAGAGTTCGTCGCAGCAATTGTTGGAAGATTTGGTGACTCTGTAACTTTTGCGTCGCCAAAAGCTTCGTGATTAAAGCCCAAATCGAAATATTCGATATCAGGCGAGGCAGAAACAGGACCAGCGGGGAAAAGCGCCGTCAACCTGAAACTTGGCAGTGTCGGAAAAGACAGCGTCCGTTGTGCAAGCTCGTAAGCCACTGTCATGACTTCGCCATACAAGCGCTTGTCACGGTTAGAAGCTTTGGGACCAGGTGCCCCAATAATTTGCGCCACCTCTCTGACAAAAGTGTTAAATTTCGCACTTTCTGACGACTGTGTCCAACTTGTAGTTCCCAGATACTCGTAGGCAATCTGGCCAGCGATCCGTAGCCCTGGACCTTTTTTCAATTTGACATTGAAGTTTTCCAACCCTATTGCAACCGAACCGGCCAAGTAAAGAGCCCATACCACGGCGTCATTGGTATATCGCTCCTCTGATTCGGCACTATTGTCGGATTTATCGATCTGACCGGTAAGAGTAACGGTATCCGGAACACCACGAAACTCCGTGATTAGACCCAAAGGGTCTGTATTTTGCAAAGGACTATTACCGACATAAGAATAGAGATTGAGTTCCGAAGCGTATCCCACAGGATCCGGCTGCAGGAATCTACCTAAAGCCGGCGAATAGTAGCGCATTTTGTAGTAATAGAGCCCCGTTTCAATCTCATACCTTTGACCGGTATACCCTGGCATTGAAGTGGTTACCGATGTTGACTCACCGAACGGTGAATAAGAATACTTGTTCACGACAACTCCCGCTACATCGGAGGTTGCAACTATTGAACCTTGATGATTCGCATGAAAGTATGTCTTCAGGCCTGTAGAGCTAATTTTAATTAGTGGTTCATCCAAACCACTGCCGTAAATGTATCGATCCACAAGATTTCCGCTGCCGTCATAGTCTGCAATTCTTCTGTCGCCGGAATAATAGAATTGGTACTTCGTAGTCCCGTTTACAGTTTTTAGAATCTGCCGCTGGCGCGGATCGTATTTGTAATCAACAGTCATACCTGCTTTTGATGCGCTTATGAGCATGTTCTGCGTGTTATAAGAATACGTCCAAGTCCCATCACCTATCAAACAACCGGCTGTATTGTATGTTAGTGTGGCCCCCGCAAAAGACGGATACTGGTTCAAGTTGTTACTCGCACCATACGCTGTGGTTGCGGCCACAGAAGGACGCCAGGAAAGTGCCGAATCATTAACGCTTTGGCTAATCATTTGCCCTAGGTTGTCGAACTCATAAGAAAAGATTGCACTGGACCCGTTGAACAGGTGCGTCAGGTTAGTCAGCAGCGCATTGGTTCTAGAAAACGTTGTTACCACACCATTTTCGTAAGTAACCATAGAGCGGCGAGAGAGAGCATCATATTGAAAGGCCACTGCACTGGTCATTGAGCCGTTCAGTTTGATGTCGGTAATTCGATTTAGTTGATCAATAGAGTAACCAACATAGTAACCGTCAGGGTATGTTGTTTTAACAGCGTTTCCATTTGCATCAAGTTGATGTTCCACAGTTTTTCCATCGGGGTACTGTTCTTTGCAAAACCTCCCGGCCGTATCATAGAAGAACTGAAACTGCCCTGTTGCAGGATCCCCCGCAATGACAGGAACACTCATACTTACGATTTTGCCTGCAATATCGTAGCTATATGTCGTCGTGGGCTGTCCTGTGGGTGTTTTAGACGACAGCCGGTTGAGCGCATCATAGGTGAAAGTCACGGTGCTACCCGACCGTAGACGGAAGGTAAGAACATTAAAGTTAGAATCGTATGACACATTTTGTTCATAAGACGAATCCGGATAAATGGTCTTATCAGGTCTATCAAAACCATCGTAAGTAAGCTGCGTAACATTACTATTTGCGTCGATAACAGACGACACTAAACCGTTGTTTGAGTAGGTTTGCGTTTGACAAATTGTCGCCGTTTGATCGCTAACTTGATACAGGCGACTTGCAGCGTCATATGTCCTGGTAGCGACATTACCCCGAGCATCAGTAGCTTTCCAAGGTCTGCGCAATCCATCGTATTGGACGCTATTGCTATTACCCTCCGAGTCAATGGTACCAGCGGGCTTATTATCGATTGTGTAGCTTATGCTAAACGCTTGCCAAGGATTCGAAACTGAACCAGTTTGCCTACGCACCTGAATTCGATTGCCATTACTATCGTAGGCGATTTGCAAGAGATAGTTAAAGGGGTTCGGCGCAATAGACTGAATTAGTCGTCTCTCTCCATCAAAAGACAATATCGCAGTGTTTCCGTTAGGATCTGTAATTGACGTGGAGTTTCCTACAGAGTCGTATCCAAAGGAAGTTGTTAGATTCAGGCGGCCGATTCCATAGTCATTGATTATGGAAAGCAGATTCTCGGTCCCAGCGTCGTAGTTAAATCGAACAACGTTCCCGAGAGAATCTGTTGAAGTTAGAATTTGCCCACGACTATTGTAACTCCGATAGTTGATGGGGGTGATTCCGCCAACAGTGGCACCTTGAACGCTAATCAAGTCACCGGTAACGGGATCATAGCTAAAGGTGGTTGTGTTTCCGTTTCCGTCAACAGCGGTTTTAACCTTGTTCCAGGCGGAATCGTATGTGAAAGACGTCACAACATCGCTTAATCCTGAACCAGGCTTTGCAGTCAATGTTGTTTTCGTAATCAAGTTGAATCTGTTGTACTCGTAGAATGCACCGTTTCCTTCAGGCGCAATGTTGCCAACAACGCGGTTTAGTCCGTCGTAGGCATTTGTCCAAGTCTGGCCTACTTGATTGGTTACCTTGATTCGACTGCCTAGTCTGTTGTAATAGGTGATTACACTATTACCCAAGGGATCAGTCTCCTCAGACCGAGAACCACTCAAAAAATAATTCCAGAGATTGCTATAAGCATCGGCCTGCTGCTTGACGCGTCCCAAACTGTCGTAAGTATTCGTCACGAACGGAGAACTTGGGTTTGCAGGCAAGAATAGGCTTACCAGTTGGCCTATCCCACCGTAAGAAAATGTTGTTACCTTGTTTTCTGCATTAGTGAAGGATGCAAGATTACCATTCACATCATAGCTGTATGAGACTATCCGTCCAGTTCCATCAGTTACTGAATTTAGGCGTCCACCACTATAGTTCAACGTAATCGTACGACCCAATCCGTTGGAGATGGTCGTTAGGAAACCACCAACGTAGCCATAAGTAACGGTGATACCGGAAGGGCTATGCCAAGTTGCAATTTGCCCATCGCTATTGAAATTGTATTCAATCTTCTGCGGTGAAAGAAGCTTGAACAAGCCTGCAGTAAGTGTAAGCGTGGCAGGAAAGCTGCCTTGTGAGGTGTAAGAACCATCTGGTTGCTTTACATAGAAGTGTGTTGAACTGGGCATGGAAATGATCACAGTGTTATTCACAAGCTGATCAATCCACCACTTACCCGAGAGACTCAACACTGCAAGTTTAGAAATTGGTTGCGCAGTGTCCGCTGCCAGATCCATACTCACATAAAGCTCAACAATTGAAGCGCCTCCTTGCTGAGCAAATTGTTCTCCCATTGCCAGCAAGCCATCGCTTCCGACTTTTGCAGTGATGTCTTGGCTGTGACTCCATCCCCAGCCTAGGCCGCTGTCCGTATAACGATTTGCTGAGTTGTACGAGCGCCCGAAGGCTAGTCCGTACGGAAATGTTTGGCTTCCCAACCTCATGTCAGCATGATGATAGAAGTAATCCCCACTGAACAAGCCGACTGGTTCTGGACTTATTGGTTGTTCACTCTCATTAAATCCTGGGATTGGGTTGGGAATTCCGTACCCATTCAAGCCGTTCTGAAGCAGGCAAGAGTAGCTTCTCACACCATTGGAATCGTTATTTACTAAGCATTGCTGAGAGTAACCTCCTTTGTACGTGCCAGCAACCAGTCCCAGCGCGCCACCATTGTGCGCGTAGTTCGGGAAAACCCAATCGCCTTCGCCGGTCCAGTCACCAAGCGTGTAGCCTGGTTGATCTCCGACCAATACCCCATCAACCCCCGTGGCTATGTAAGAACCAATGCCGGAAATATCGCCCGCAGAATAACCGTTGGCAGTGAGAATTGAGGAAACGTTGATGCCGGCCGACCAGTTTGACGGAGTCGCCAGATAAACTTTTGAGAAAGCAATCGAAATCGTCTCGGTAGCACCACCGCTAGTCGACGAGCTGTAACTCGTCTGGTTGACCGACGTTGATGAAATCAAAATCTTCACACCAGTCGACGTTGCGGTCACTCCGATTCCGCTCAGGTCTGTGTCGGCATTGATAGCATTTTTAAGCGCAGTCGCAATCGTCGTCAGCGTGTCGCCACCAACAACAGTGTACGTCTTTGACTTTGTCCCACCACTCAAAGCTGCGTCATTGACAGTCAGTGTAAGGGTATTGCCCGCCGTCACAGTCCCACCCAGAGTGACAACAGCAGTCCTGTTTGCTTTGTCAATGACAGTAGTGGCAGAGACCCCAGGTTTGACACCGCTAAACTGTGCCAAGGAAGCAGCTTCCAGTGCCACACCGTGCATAGCGACAACGGTGTTGGTCCTCGACAGCTGCGTAAAGTCGTAGTCCAAAGTCGAGCTAAAACCAGAAACGCCACCAATGTCAAAGCCCATGTGCGCTTTAGTTCCATCGTCAGCATAAGAGACGACGCCTACCTGATGGAAGAAGTTCATGTAAGTGCTGTTCAGGCGTCCAACCAAGTCCGCTACCCTACTCGCCTGCGCAACATGGGTAAACCACACGTGGGACATTTGCTCCCCAATTGCCCGTTCATTGGTGGAACCAACTACTGCCCGGGCTGCCAGGATTCCTTTTTGGTGGAAGTCAGCCTGCCCACGACCGAGGTTGCCCCAAGCGTTGGCGATCAAGTAATACTGTCCAGCATAAATACCGGACTGCCACCACTGCTGCGGGTAAACGGGTGACGCATAGGCATTGTGATTGACAGTCAGCTGAATGGAATTGTAACTGCCTGGGGCCTGCGCCTGGCTGCCTGTCTGCACAACAGTGCCGTTTAGCATCAGAACCGGATGCAGCGTGCCGTCAAAAGTCACAGTGAGGCGACCGCCTGCCAGCTGATCAGATGTGAAAGTTTGGTCAATTGCCCAACCACTGGGAGACAGTGGGTACTGTACCTGCAAAGTTGTCTTGTAAGCCAGCGGAACGTCACCAGTCCAGCGAGTGGGAACATCACCCGGCATCTCATAAGCCAGACTGGTGCTCCACACAAACGGCAAAGTAATCGGGACGATCTCCTGGCCACCCAGTACATCGTCCATCGTCGCAGTGCCGGCCGGGGCAGAGCCAACGGCGTTGTTCTGAATGTACGTGACCAGATTTGACGTCATCGTCGTCAAATCTGCGGCGATGTTTTTCGTGTTCATGTTCTGAACATAGTCGGTGGTGGTGGTGGCACCACTTGTCGCATCAGCCAGGAACGTCGTCTGATTGTATCCGAGGATGGTCGCCAGATTGGCCACCGGCGATTTGCGCGTATACTGCTTGTAGCTCGGGTCGAGCGAATACGTAGTTCCGGAAACAACCACCTCAACCCACACGTGGCTCATGTCCATCGTATAAGTGACACCATTCCAAACCGGTGTGCTGCCTGGGATGTTGGCATACTGAGCGTACCAGTAAGATGCATACGCGTGCACGGTATTGAACCACGCACCGTACTGCGCTTCGGTCAAGCGAATCTGACCGAGCACATAGTTGGCTGTGAAGCCAGCCTGCCGCAGCAGTGCCACAAGCAGCATGCTCTGATCAAAGGAGTTGCCGCTACCGTCCATCAGACAGCCCAGCGCCCCTTTCATGACACCCCAGCCAGGCTGCCACTCAATGTTGTTGTAGACGTATTCGAAGATAAGCTGCGGATCGTTCTTCAGCGCGCGAGCCAGTTCCACAATCGAAGCGGGGCCCTGCACGGTGTTGCTGGCGAAATTGTTGTGAACACCAGATACGCTGTGGAACTCTGGGCTCAAGCCTCCGTTGTAAATCTTCGACGCGTCAATAACGCGGCTGTTCACAACCTTGCTGACGGCTGCGAGGGTACCGGGATTGCAGCGGTCGAAACGCCACCCGGGGGTCGTCGCTCTGACGTTATTACTTGACGAAGGTCCCGTGGTCGGCAGAGGCGGCAACGGCGGGGACGTCGTTACCGGCGGTTGAGCAGGGATTGGAGGTTCGGGCAGCGGTGCCACATTAGCCAAGCCTGCGTTGTTTGTCTGTTCGTTCATTTTCTTTGCTTCCTGGTTGGATTTGATCGATTGATCTGAATCTTTAGTCATGATTGAAATCTCTTGATTGTTAAAATCGGCCCACTGCGTCGCAGCAAGCCGAATTCTTCATCCTGAATAAATTGATTCCGTTTGATTACTACTCATAGCCCATGAGGCCCAGCAGTAGTCACTACCGATGTTCTGTTACCCATGTTGTCGTAGTTGTAGACCACGGTGGTACCATTGGTGAAAGTGATCTGCGTCAACCTGCCTCGCGAGTCATTTGTGTACTTTGCTCCTGGCGGCTGGTTCACCACTAGAAACGGTGCACCCTGGTAAACAAACTGCATCGGACTAGCGTCCTGCAGCGAGCCCCAGACAAACGGTCCAGCCTTGTACGGAATTGATACGTTGAATCCTGCGTCCATTGTTGTTCTCCTTCTTTGCTTGAGGGTTACTGGCTGACCACGATGGGTCCGCTGACACTCATAGACTGAGTGGAGCTGCCCCAGCTTTCGGCAAAGATGTCGACGACACAAGCTTCAGTCGGCGTGAACGACAGCGTATACTGAGCCCACGACGTGCCGCTCACCGCCGCGGTAACGTCCGTGCCAGGCGAGCCAACGCCAGGATAGCGGCCACCATAGATACGCAGCTGCCCACTCGGACCAGCAGCACTGAACTTCGCCCAGTAGGTGATATAAGTCGTCACGTTCGCCGGGCAAGCGATCTTGCCGACATTGAGCCGCAAGGGCGACGTTGCAAAAGCATTCGCACTCGGCGACAGCTTCCACCCAATACCGGAGCCGCTCTGACCAACGACACCCGTCGTGGTCACAACGCCGTAGTCCGAATAGATGCTGTTGTTGGCCGCAACAGCGCCTTCACGGTGGGCCATGATGGCATTACCAGAGGTTTCACCAGTTGCCGGATCACCCAGCGAATACTTGGTAGCAGTGCCGTTCTGTGTCCAGTCATAGATGATGGCTTGACCTTCCGAGCCGCTGACGAATTTCACCTGAGTGCCCAGGTTGAAGTTCGTATCGAGGCCGTAGATTTCCACTGTCGCATTATTGATCTGCACCTGGCCACCGGAGTTGTTCCGCGCCTGCAAGTTCGTCGCCACAATGCCGTTGGCATTCTGGAAGTAGAAACCATTGGACGTAGTACCGCCCGGATTGTCGTTGGACGTATTGTTGTAAAACACGCACGGGCTCTGGATATTAAACCCATTGGCGCCGGCAGTCGTGTTGCCCATGACCGAACAGTCATGGATTACCGGAGCCGGAGAACCGATGTTGGCAGGCACCGAAATACCATCCCCGGAAGTATTGCCGATAAGCTTGACGAAACCAAGATTGTAAGCCAGGCCATCAGTGTTGTAGTTGGTCGAAAGCGGAATCGCCAGACCACCAATGGAGTTGGTAATGTTGACCCCGTTCAGCGTCATCGCACGTGACGGCAGGGTGAAGAAGGTTGCGTTGTTCGGGAACTGACAGCTAGAGAGCGTGTAGCCCTTCTTGGTCGTCCCGTTCAGTGCAATGGCCGTCGTGAACTTGGTAAACACGCAGTGGTCAACGGTGACAAAATCGCCGCCCAGCGTAAGACCAGTAGAGCCGGACAACTGCGCATCAAACACAGACAGACCGTTCTGAGTCGTCATGGCAGCCGAGTCCCAACCACCGCTGATGGTAATGGGGTTACCGGCAGAACCACTATTGTTGAACGTGTCCGTAATTGCCGTACCGCCAACACCACCCGAGCTCCTGGTCAGCGGATTGAGGATGGAAAGCGCCACCGACCCCGTCGTTCCCGACCAGATGCCGACTGCCGACTGCGCAGAAGCAGCGCCACCGGTATCCAGACGGACAGCCGTACCTGCGCTGTCGATTGATTTGACTCCATACCAGGTGGCATTGTCGGACGAGATAAGGCTATTGAGCGTCAGGCAGCCGGCATTCGAAGCCGCCTTACAAGCGATAACGTCATCGATAGTAATGGTGACAGTACCTGGGTCCAGGAGGGCAAACAGCCGGATGCTGTTGATCGAGGCACCCATGTTGGCGCCCTTGTCGATAGTGATTGCCTGCCAGACGTTGGCAGTGAGTGCCGGCAGTGTGAACTGATCCACCGGGGTGGCACCAGCGTTGTCGCTGCACAGGTCCAGGCGCAGCGTAGAAGCCGCGACAGCGGCATTGGCTTTGATCCAGAACGAGAGCTGCTGGAAGCCACTCAAGTTCTGGTTGACTGCTGTCGTAATTCTTGCGACCAGCCCCGTAGTGAACGCTGCCGCGATGGCAATGTTAGAGGCGCTGGCCGCACCCAACTTACCGGCCTGGGCGCCCGTCGTAGTCACGTTGGTGGAGGCCGTCCAGGCGGTACCGCTAGTATAGACACCAGCCGTCAGTGCACTGGCTAGGGTGACCGCACCAGAGAGGTTGGTGAATGTAGCGTTGATACCAGATGAGGTCGATTGCTTGCCCATGACACGAATAGTGTCACCAGCAGCCGCGCCCGCTGTTGCTGCACTGGCCAGGGTCTTTTTCCGCAATGCGAAAGTCAGGCCGGAGTTTGCGTCGTTGCCGCCGACTTCGTCGACGAACCATGTTGTAGACATTGTCTATTCCTTT
>JAFEAV010000108.1 GCA_018266215.1 Cyanobacteria bacterium SZAS LIN-3
TGGTGGAGGCGGTGGCGGGGTGGGATTCCCCAGATTGTTGATGATGGTCGTCATCTGCGGTGTGTCCTGTCCGTTTTGTGGCTCTACCAAAAATATGTAATTGCTCGGGTACCAGGCACCGGCCGTCCAGTAAGAAAAACCAGTCCACTGGTCGGCATTGGCATGCATGTATTGCAGCATGGCGGCCAGGTCGGCGCAGGCGCCGGGTGCGCTCGTGACGCCTATTTCTCCTAAAAATGCTGTGCGATTATTGGCTTTGAGCCAGGCCGTGAAACCACTCAATGTGGCGACGCTATCGCTGACGCTGAGAAAGTCAGTGTGCGTGCCGGAGCCGTCGTAGTCTAAGTATTGATGCACCTCGTAGGAAAAATTGTTAGCCGGATCGGTGATGTTGATCATGGCGCTGGCATTCTGGCTGACGAAATTTACGGGGTGCTCCCAGTAGGTGGACGGTACTAAAATAAGGTTTGTGGCGCCGGTTGCCCTGATGGCGTTAATGGCTGCCTGAGCGGACGCGCACCAGGTGGTAGGTGTCATCGATGCGCCCACCGGTTCGTTCATGAGTCCGAAGACAACTTTGGGATTATTCTTGTAGTGCGCCGCCATCTTGCCCCAGAAGTCGGCAAACATGGAGTTGGGGTGGCCGCCGGGCACGCCGATTGTGACGTTGTTGTACGCTCCATAATCATGCGGGTCAATGATTGTCGACATGTTTTTTGCGGTGATGGCATTGACCACCGCATCCAGTCGACCCAGCTCGGTGGGATCGAGTGGACCATTGACTGATTGCTGCATGCGCTCCCAGGAGAAAGGCACGCGGATGCAGGTCAGGCCTTTGGAGGCAAAATAGTTGATCTCAGTACTGTTTGGATAAACATAGTTGGTGTTGTACACACCCGGGACCGTGGTCTGGTTGAATTCACCACCGGATATATTCACTCCTTCCAGTCCCATGCCGCCGTTGCCGGCTTGCGCCGCGCCGGTCGCGAGACCGAGGGCCACAACAGTGCTGAGGAGGGATAATAAAAAACACCTGACCTTCTTTGCTTGACGATTGTGATTTACCATCGCGTCATTCCTCATACGATCCCTCACCTTTCGGCAAATAAGTGTCAAGCCGCTCCCAGACTGGATAGAGCAAATACGCCCAACCTGTTTCGGCGGTAACGTCTTTGGCAAATTATTTTTTGCCTTTTTGAAAACGTTGAATATTGCCTGGTTTCGAAAGATGACCAGAATCGATTGATGCCCGATTGGAATTTGTTTTTCGGCATATTAGAGGCAGAAAGCCTCCCCGGAGACGGAGAGGCTTGCGATGAAGCGGGATAGGATTTTGATATCAGTACAAATAGATCTCCTTCGGATCTAAGGTGGGTGAGCCAAATCCTGACTGCGGTGTTTTGTCCGGCGCTCTGCGGCAGGTATCATCTGCTCCGGGAGTCAGTTTCAGTTGCATCCCCGGTTTTAGTAAGTGGCGATTGCCTATCTGGTCGCCGTTCAAGCGTTCCAGCTCCTTAGTCCGTGATTGTATCTCTGCCTGTGATGGTGCGTGTCCGTCTTTTCTCAGGGTGCGCTCTGCTATGGTTGCGAGAGTATCCCCAGGTTTTACCTCATAATTTCCGTCGCTATTGAGCTCTAACGGCTTCTGGCGCTGCTCGTTCATTTTGTGGAGAAATTCGCGCCCCCTGGCGCCCGAATAGGACATATCCGGGGTGAAACTCCGTTCGGCGTCGGTCATTGGCTTGCGCGCCCCGGGGCCGCTGTCGCAATTTCCATAAATACTGGGACCTGTGAAATCCAGGTGCCCGGGTTCGCTGCCGCCTCGTGGGTGCGGCTGCATTGGCATCTCGCGCCACAGTCCTGGGATTTGCCCTTGAAATTGTGAGCTGGGAGTCTCGGGTCTAGTAAGGAGTGAGCCTTCGCTCCGTTCGTCTAAATTGTTTACACGTACCATGGGGGTGGGCCTCATAAGGGAGATGCTCCGAAGATAGCCTGCAGTTATGTCGGATCCATGGCGACCACATTAAACGTTTCCATTAGTCTAAAATTGAGCGGTTCGGAGCAAACGCTCGCTGGGTGATCAAAGGTAGGCAATGCAGCAAGTCGAATTAATTGTCGCGATGCTTGCCGTTATCGGCATTGTCGGCGCCCTGGCCCAGCGAGTCAAAGTGGCGCTGCCCATTTTGCTGGTAATTACAGGCATGTTCATTTCGCTGCTGCCCAACATCCCGGCGGTTAAGCTGGAGCCGGACGTCGTCTTCTTCATTTTTTTACCGCCGCTTCTCTATCTCGATGCTTTCAACACTCCCTGGAAGGAGTTGAAAAATGTAGCCGAGACAGTCAGTCTGGCGGCCGTTGGACTGGTACTGGTGACGGTCTTTGCCGTCGGTGCCGCAGTGCACGCAATCGTGCCGGGCATGCCCTGGTCGGTTGCCATGGCGCTCGGGGCCATTGTTTCGCCTACTGATGCCGTAGCCGCTTCGGCGATAAGTAAGGAAGTACAACTGCCTAAGCGCCTTATGGACATCATCAAAGGCGAGAGCCTGGTCAATGATGCCACCGGTCTGGTGGCCTATCAATTTGCCGTTGCCGCCACTTTGACGGGAGCTTTTTCCTGGTACGAGGCCGGTACGCGTTTCCTTTATGTGGCTTTCGGTGGTGTCGCCCTGGGCCTTTTGATCGGCTGGATACTGGCCAAGCTCAGGACCGGTTTGCAAAATCGACCGGTGGAGATAGTCAGTTCGCTGCTTTCTCCTTTTATCGCCTATTTGACCGCCGAACATCTGCATGTATCCAGCGTTTTATCGGTTGTGACAGCGGGGCTTTTGCTCGGCTGGCGCGGTCCGCGCATGCACACATCGCTGACGCGCTTGCAGACTGCGGCCAACTGGGAGACGATTGCCTATGTCCTGAACGGCTTTTCTTTTTTATTGATGGGCTTACAGCTCAGGCCAATTCTGGAAACAGTCAAAATCTATCCGCCGCAGCAACTCATTCTCTGGACGGCGGTGGCGGCGCTGGCTCCGATCCTTATACGTTTTGTCTGGAGCTTTTTCTTCACCCCTGTTTATAAGTTTTTGCGTAAGGACAAGCAGGCCAGTTGGAAACATTTATTTGTATTTTCCTGGGCCGGCATGCGTGGTGTCGTCTCTCTGGCGGCGGCTCTGGCTCTGCCTTTGACCGACTCTGCCGGGCAGCCATTTCCCTACCGCGACCTGCTTGTGTTTTTGACGGTGGCGGTAATTGGATCAACACTTCTTTTGCAGGGTTTGACTCTGCCGATCATTGTCAAAAGAGTCGGCTTTGAGCCCGATAACGATAATTCGGAAGAAAAAGAACGGCAGGCCCGGCTCTTCCTGTCACGCGAGGGTGTGCGCAAGATAGATGAGCTGGCCAGAGACAATAATATTGCTGTGGACGATCCCCATTTGCAAAAAATATTGAGCAAGCATCTCAATCGGGTGATTTCGCATATTTCTCCCTCGGCTTATGACGCCGAGCATGATCAGATGTGGCTGTCCATCCAGGTCAGGGCTCTGGACGCGCAGCGTAAGGTACTGATCGCCATGCGTGAAAAGAATGAAATAGACGAAGCCACTTTTCGCTTGCTGCAAAATGAACTCGACTTCGAGCAAGCGCATCTAGAGGGCAAAACGCCCGATTAGACTCAATCTTTCGAACGCGTCAAATGCGTTTCAAAATTTCTTGTATTTGATTGTAGTGAATTTTTTGATGCGGTGCGGCAAAGACCAGCCATTGCTCGGCATTGAGCGGTCCAAACCAGGGATGGTCAAACTTCTGGACATGGCTCGCCGGAGATTTTAAATCGCATGTGCGCATGTCTGCGACGAGCGATTGGGCCGCATTTTTAAATTTGTCTCTGACTGTGGCGGGATCTATGTCGGCTGCCGGTTTGAGGTCGGCGATGCTGGCCTTGCGATCGATTGTCTTGCCCTGCGACAGGGTGGTGACGACCTGGCGCATGGAGCGACTGACCACGATCAGGTGCTGCAAGGTCATGGCGACGGACCAGTAGCGCGAGCTGTCTTCCAGCCCTTGCAGGCGGGGGATGAGCCGGCGTTCGCTCAAAACGCTTGTCTCCAGCGGGTCGGTGACGGCGATGATCTGGTCTGTGACCTGCTCGAAGCGAGCAATGGCCTGCTCCGGCGTGGTGCTTTTGAACAGGCGGGGGAAGATTATGTATTTAGCTACCGCCCATTCAACAAATGGCAAACCAGCCCCCGGTTTAGCCAGTTTGGGTTCCATAACAGCGCTTTGCGACATCTGTCTGATCCTCATATAGAAGACTTGCAATTTGCAAGTAAGACTATGCTAGCCCTTTCTCTTGCAAATTGCAAGTCTAAATTTATGGTCTGGAATAGACTTCCAGTACTTCTTTATGGGTGGCGTCCCAGCTGCCGGTTTCTACCGAGTGCTCAAGTTTCCAGTCCTTCTCCAGGGCCTTGTAAAAAGCACTGCTGGCGCAGCATTTTTTGTGGCCGATGAAGACAAGCTTCTTGCCCGGGTAGTCGGAGATTGAGGTCAGGGCCATGGGATTTTTGGGCGGCCAGACCATGAGCAGGGTATGTTCGGGGTAGTCTTTGAGCACGGCGCTGTCGCCTTTTAAAATCTGGGTCCAGCTTTTGCCCCTGGTCGTGGGCATGCCAAATTGATTGGTGGCGAAAAACCAGTTTTGGCCCTCTTCCACCGGGAAGGCGTCGAAGGCTATTACCTCGGCGCCCATCTGTTGCAGCAGCCAGTCGTTATAGCCGTTGCCGGCTCCGATTTCCACCAGTGGTGAGTAACCACATACGGTGGCAAGCATTTCGGGGGAAAGTACTGAGTAAGAGTATTTTTCTCTCAGTTTGAGAAAAAATGCTTCTTCCACCATCTGCACTTTGAACCATGGCAGCGCCATTTTGATTTCGATCATCATTCGGTCGCGCTCGCTCAGACCGGCATCTTTAGCCAGTTTGCGGATAAGGTCCTTGGTCTGATTGTGGGCCTTTGCCCCCCGGAGATTTTTCAGACTGGCATAAAAATCCCAGTAGGGGTGTTCGATTGTCATTTCAAAGCCTCAAAATTCTAATTTGTCTTTTTGACAGTACCATCGGGGGCTGTCGGGCCCAATCATGCAGCCACCGAGGTGGACATTGGCTGGAGGATTGCGAATCAGTCCATATGCTATCGGCTGCACCTCTTGTTCCGAGCCGCAGATGGGGCAGTGCTTATCATTCAGTGCCATTTGCACTTTAGCGGCGTCCGCCTTGCGGTTGTGGGCGGTGAGGAAGTCGAGATAAGCAACGCGGGCGGCACGCACATCAAGGGGGCGTTTGGCCAGCTGGGCCGAGCGCTCCAGATCGTTAAGGGTCTTTTCCGCCAGCCCCGGGTCGTTTTCCCGGTCATAAACTTTGGCCAGCCAGATGCGATCATGGGGATATTTGTCGGTGCGATCGTCTTTTATCAGTCCGGTTAAAAAGCTTTCCGCTTCCTTATACTTCTTTTGTTTGATCAGGATTTCGGCCAGGCTTTCGGAGAGCGAGGCGACGTGATAATCGTGATAGAGAGCGGCCATCTGGTGATAGGTCTGCTCGATTTTGTCATCACGATTTTGGGCCCGGTAAATGCCCAGGCAGTTGTCCATCGCCGTGCGCATTTTTGTGGTGCGATAAACGCTGTCCGGCTGTGCTTTCCACTCAGCCAGAGCTTTTTCCCAGAGAGCCGCGGCTTGATGCAGGTCACCTTTTGAACGTGCCTGCCGGCCCGGCTCTTCGTAAGTCGTTTCGATGCGCGCCGTCGTCTTTTTTATAGCCGGGTCTTCGGCGAGCTTTGCGTATTCGGTCCAGTATTTATCGCCTTCGTAAGCGGCGGCGCTGGGCATGCCAACCGGCGCCAGAGCAAGCGGCAGGGTGAGGGCGGTCAGTAGTGAAAGTAAAAGTGAACGCAAGGCTTTTATAGGTCGCTCCGGGGAAACTTGCTCCTCGGACTTTACGCTATTTACTCCAAAAAGTGAAATTTACAGGACCGATTTTTGAACAGTTTGCCCGTATTGGTCTACCGATTATCGATAACGTCCGGGCGAATAAATGATCTCGGCGGTTGCTCAAAACCGGGATCGGCGGTAGCGCCTAGTCTGTGATTTTGGGCAGCACTTCTTTGGCGATTTTTTCCTGACCGTAGTTGTCGGGTGATTTGACTGTGCCGGCCGTGATAATCAAAAGATTGCAACCCTTGAGCACATTCAGTTGTGCCGGTTGTTTGGAGCGGTAGGCCTTGGTCGCGCCCTGGATGTTTACGTCCACGCCTTGCTGTGCCGCTTTCTGGGTGGCAAATGCGTTTTCGGCTTCACTGGGCGTGGCTACGTGTCTGATCAAAAGTCCAACCTGCGGAGCCAGGGGCTGATTGGATTTGACCTGGTAAAAGGCCTTGGAGACCCAGGTAGGGCCGGACTTTGTATCGGCGAGTACATTCTCATTGCCGGCATCGCAGGGGGCGTTGAGGACCTTTTCGGCCAGTCCCAGGGGGAGCAGTTCGGCGGCGCGGTTGGGCGCTGGAGCGTTGTTGGCGGCGCCGGCTGTGTGCTGGAGACCGAGAGCCAGTGTGACGGCCGAAGCCAGGGCAATAGTGGTCAGGTCGGAAAAAAGTGATTTCTTCATACGAAGCACTGCTCCTGTTTTATGAGGTATGAATTGCCGGGACTGCGATCTCGCTTGTGATATCAGCAGTAGTACCAGAGTGATACCGATTACTTGGTGGTGCCTTTACCCGGAGCGGCTTTTGCTCCGCCCGCTACTGCCGTGCTTTTGCCTCCGGCTGCGGTGGCGCCGCCGGCGCCTGTGATGCGGGCTTCCATTTTGGTCGCTTCATCCTTGCGATCGTTGGCTTTGAGAAACTCGGCATAGCGCTTGAGGCAGGTATTGAGAGCTGCGGGATCGGCCTTGGCCTGTTTCTCCCTGATAGCCAGGGCCTGTTTGAAATAGCCGTCGGCTTTCTTAGGCTTGTCTGTTTTGCTGCAGGCGTAAGCCAGGTCTTCCAGTACCTGGGCGACTTTGGGATCTTCTACGCCGTTGTTGGCCTGGCGCGCGGAGAGTAAGTCCTTGTAAACCGGGAGCGCCATGTCGTATTTTCCCATCGCCGCATAGGTGGCCGATAGATTATCAAGGGACTTGGCTACTTTGCTGTGGGTCGATCCAAAAGTTTCTTTGCGGATATCGAGTGACCGTTTGAACATCGGGACCGCTTCGAAATTTTTACCCTGCTTGCGCAGCGATTCGCCCAGGCCATTGAGGGTTTCAGCTGTGTCCGGGTGCGTGGCGCCGGTCAGGTCGCGGATCTTCAGGGCGCGCTGGTAGAGCGGCACCGCTTCGTTGTACTTATTGTGGTGGCGATAGGTATCGGCCAGTCCCTGCAGAGCTTTTGCGTCTTCGGGAGAGGAGGCGCCGTAGGATTTTTCGTAGATGGCAAGTGCCTCTTTGTAGACTTTTTCCGCCTCGGCGACCTTGTCCATTTTGTCGTAGACCTGGCCCAGGTTCAGCAACGAGGTGGCGTAATGCCCGTAGCGCGCCCCGGATTTTTCACCCTCTTTGCGAGCCGACAAAAACAACTTCTCGGCTTCGCTGTATTTGCCGTCCTTGAGAGCCGTCATACCGCGTCCGTTGTAGTCATCCCATTCGTCTTCGGCCAGCGCCGCCGGCATTGATGCTGCCAGTAATACCAGAACGGGAAAGGCCCAGAGGCGTCGTTGCATTGTCTAAACCCTTTGGTTAGTAGAGTTGTAATTGTATCGCCAGATCTTCAAAACTTCTCTATCGGATCAAAATTTTCGTCCAGAACCTTGGCCCTTGCCCTGTCAGCTTTGGCCAGCTCCGGTTTGTTGAGCTTGTCATAGACCTGTGCTCGCATCCAGAGACCTTTGGACATCTGGGGAAAGGTCTTGATCAACTGGTTGGCGTAACTCATGGCTTTTGGCAGGTCGCCGGCAAACAAGTGCATCTGCGAGCAGTCGTAAAGGTAATCGTTGAAGTCCCTGTGTTTTGAGCCCATAGCAACCGTTTTGTCAAAATCGGCTGCTGCAAGTGCGTACTCTTTCAGCCTCTTATGGGCGACGCCCCGGTCCCGCCAGATTGAGAGAGCATCCGGTTGCTTGGTCAGGACGTAGTCATAGTCTGCGATGGCTTCTTTGAGGCGGCCGTTCATATCGTAGATTTTGGCGCGTTTTTTTGTGTAGTCCACGTGGCCTGGCAGCAGACTGAGGATTTTGTTCATATCCGCCAGAGCGCCCTTCATGTCGCCGACTTCGCGTTCAAGGTCCGAGCGATAATCGATGGCATCGATAAATTTCGGATAGCGCAATACAGTTTCATTTAACAACTGCAGCGCCGCTTCGGTCTTGAGATTGAGACGCAGTTGCCTGGCTCTTTCCAGCATCGCATATTCGGGAGGGAGAGATTTTTGCCGGGGAGCTGCCGCCGCCTCCGGCGCCGATAGCATCAAGCAGCACAGGGCAGGGCCGCCGAGGGCGAAACCACCCACGATCAGAGCTGTGAAAAACTTGAGCTTTGCCGCGCTTTGCAAAATGACAACGCCGCCAAAATAATGGGAATTAATTGCCCCAGTATAGCGTTTTAGCCAGTAATAGACTTATCGGTCAAAACTGACTAAACTCTTTATATCCTCAAGGGCGAGTAATCAATGGGTCGCTGTTTTTATTTACTAACAGTATCGCTAGTGACGTTTCTGGTCGCCGTCTCCGCGACCGGCAATCTTGTTGCGTGGGCCGAGGGCCCGGCCGAGAGCGCGCCTGCGGTCTCCAATCCGGCTCGAGCCAATGGCAAAGTACTGGTGGTGCTGGTTTATGATCAACACTGCAAAGTCTGGTGCACCCACGTCAGGCCGATCATGAAAGAGCTGGCCGACGAGTTTGGCGATAAAGTGCATGTCGAAGAAGTTGATAATTCGCCGAGCAGCGCTGATGCGGCCTTGAAGCAGGTGAAAGAGCTGGGCATTTTATCCCTGTACAAAGATGTTGAATCGGTTCCGGTTGTGCTTATATTTGATATCAAGCGCAAGCAGTGCAAAGAGATAAACGGACCGAAAGAAAAAGGAATCTATAAGGCAGCCATCGAAAAAGTACTCGCTAAAGGTCAGTAACGCCTTCATGGCTTCCCCAGACGATCTTGCTAGAGAAAGCTTCACCGGCGCATTTTTGCCCGATGCCAACGCCGTCCTGATCGGAAGCGCGGTTACCGTGATTCGCACTCTCTCGGCGGCCTTCCTCTGTCTCGCCTGGCTCATCTGTCTGCTGGTGATGTGCGGTTGGCTGGGCAATGTAGAGATGCTCAAGCACCTGCTGTACAACCAGGTAACCGGCTTTGCGACGGTGTTCTGGTTTTTTATAGTCACGACTGCCGCTGCGCCGACAATCCTCAACATCACCGGCTTTTCCGACAATAAGGTAGTAAAAATATGCAGCCGGACCGTTCTTGGCTTGACGCTCTTAGTTGGTCTTATCCTCTGGTTTGAGCATCTGTTCGGCCAGGATTGGGGCACGGCCATAGAAATTTTTCAGCCGCCCGGAGATGCCGGTAAGCTGACTCTCCCCGGTGCCACACCCGTGGATGTTTCATTTTGCATTGTCTTGACCAGTATCATCGCTCTGGCGCTCGATTTCTTCGGCAAGAAAATGCCTCTGCTATATCAGGGGCTCAGTCTGCTCCTGGCACTGCCAAGTTTTTTCCTGGTGCTGGCCTGTGTCTTTGGGGTAGGCGACGCGGTCGATGTTTTTTGCGCTTATCAGGGCTGCGTCAGATTTAAATATCTCAATTACACCATTCTCTTCTGCCTGGCCACTGCCGTCTTTCTGTCGCGCCCGGATCAGGGCATGACCAGTTTTTTCGCAGTAAATACTATGGGTGGTCGCCAGGTCCGGACGGCCTCTATCGGTGCTGCGGCCATGATACCGGTGGCCTGGATTCTGGTTTCGGCAAAGCGCAATGAGATTATCAATGAGCCCACGGCTCTGGTCCTGGGCATGATCATCTTCCTCCTCACCGTCGGCATGGTGGTGGCCTACGGTGCGCGCAAGATCGATAAAATCGATATGGAAAAGCAAGCGACCGAGCAGAGTCTGTCCGAGCTTGCCGCTTATACCGACACGCAATTTAGCTACAAGATGGTCTGTCTGGAGTGCGGCAAGGAATTTTCCGACGGCTATCTTGCCTGCATCTACGATGGCTCGGAGTTGTCGCGGGTGCTGGATAAGCTTGCCCCCGGCTCGATTTTTGGTGAAAAATATGAAATCGCAGAGGCCCTTGGATCAGGTGGCATGAGCACCGTATATAAGGCCAAGCATTTGTTTCTGGATAAGACTGTCGCCATAAAACTTTTAAATCAACAACTGGCTTCCGATGCTAAGGCGGTTCAGCGTTTTCAAGTCGAGGCCAAGGCGGCATTTGGCCTGGAGCACTCCAATTTGCTCGGCGTCTATGATTTTGGTGTGTCTCGCGACGGCCAGGCTTATATTGTGATGGACTATTTGCAGGGTGAAAGTCTCTCCGACATAATTCGGCGCGAGAACTCTGTCAGTGTTGTGCGGGCGCTGCCGATTTTTCTCGATGTTTGTAAAGGTCTCTCTTACGCGCATGAACACGGCATTTTGCACCGCGACATCAAGCCCAGTAACGTCATGCTCGTCAAAGACGAGTACAACTCACAGGTGGCTAAAATAGTCGATTTTGGTCTGGCCAAAGTTTATGATCCGGAGGCGATGAAGCTCACCCAGACCGGGGATATTTTTGGCAGCCCGCTGTATATGAGTCCCGAGCAGTGTCGCGGTCTCACTCTTGATGATCGGTCCGATTTGTATTCGCTTGGTGTGCTGATGTATGAAACCCTCACCGGTCGTGCACCAATCGTCGGCACCAGCGTTTATGATACTTTCGCTAAAAAACTGACCGACACCCCGGCACCGTTTGATCCGGATTTGCAGATACCGGAGTGGCTGTCCAAACTGGTTTTTTGTCTGTTGCGCACCGAACCGGCCGAGCGGCCGGCCAGCGCCAAGGTCCTCATCACCACTTTGAACCAGTATATTCGCGGTGCCTGACCGCTTTAATGTGCCTGTCCCTGAATTGCCTTGATTGCATTTAACAATGAATTTCCGTACCGAGGATTTTCATGTCGTTCCTGCGACCGATAAGGCTTTCGACTAAAAGCCTGCTTCTAATCTCCATACCGATATGCTTCGAGCTGGCTTGTGTCAGTGCGGTTTATTACGTGATGCAACAGGGGGAGTTGGAAAAGGCCAAGGCTGCGCATTGCGCCGATCTCTGCTCGCGTATCAATCATTCTTTTTCGCTTCTTGGGCGCCTGCATTCTTCGCTATTTCTAGCGCAAATCAGTCCATCACCAAAACTGGACGCGGCGGCCCGTAAGGTTGCTCTGCAAGGCCTCGCCGAAATGGACGAGATTGATGGTCTTGTTGCGGCCGATCCCGAGGAAAATCGAAGCTGGCAAAGGGTGCGAAAAATGGCTCGCCAGAGTACCGACGCCTTTGAGAACGCCATGCTTTTGTTTGAAGATGGGGATAAGGCCTTTTCGGTTAAGCAATTGAAGCACGCCCAGCATAAGCTGGCTTCTATGACGAATCTGGTTGATGAGTTGGTGGCGCGCGAAAAATCCTTGCAGGCTGAACAGAATCTGAAAGAGGCAAAATATGCGGCGCAGCTGAAGTTGCTCCTGCCTGTGACGATTGTCCTGGGTCTGGCAATCACAGTGTTGCTGGGCTGGTTGTTTAACCGCTCCATGTCCAGAAATCTGGATGCACTGATCAAGAATGCCCGGTCGATGGCGGCCGGCAGGTCACCGGAGCTGAAGGTACAGGGCGGCGATGAACTGGCGGAGTTGAGTCAGATCTACGGCAGTATGTACGCGGCGCTGTCCGCTCTGCGCGCGAAGGAACGAGCTATTGTAGATAATGCGGCCGAGGGCATTTGCACACTCAATACTGATTTCCGTTTTACCGATACCAATCCGGCTCTCCAGGCCATGCTCGGGGCCAGCCAGAAAGAATTGCTGGGTTCCCGCCTGGCCGCGCATTTGAACGCAGGTGACTTTACTCTTGCTTCTAAAGCCTTCGAGGCAGCGAGCGATAGCGGCGAGCACAAAACTTTTCAGATCAAAACCGCCACAGCGGAGGCCGAAGTGACGATGTCCTGGTCTGTAATGTGGAATGCCGAGCACCAGGAATTTTGCTGCGTGATTCAGGACATAACTCAGCAGGCGAGGCTTGATCAGCTCAAGTCTGATTTTGTAGCGATGGTCAGCCATGACCTGCGCGCTCCGTTGTCGTCCATTGCTCTGGCGCATGATTTGCTGGCCAGCGAGGAATTATCGGACGAGTCAAAAGATACACTGACGATTGCCCAGGGCAGTGTGCAGCGTTTGCTGGCACTGGTCAATAATCTGCTGGATCTCGACAAGCTTGAGGCTGGACTGATGGCTATAAATGCCTGCGAGCAGGAGGTTCTGCCCGTGGTTGATTCCTGTGTGCAATCCCTGGCTTTGGTGGCCGAGCAAAAGCATTTGAATATTTCAGTGGTGGTCCCGCCGGGGCTCACCGCCTGTTTTGATCGGGAGAAGGTGAGTCAGGTCCTGATCAATTTGCTTTCCAATGCCTACAAGTTTTCGGATCCAGGGCGGCCTGTGCGGATTGAGGCGGGCCTGGAAGGATCTTTTGTGCGATTGTCGATTGTAGATATGGGACCGGGCATAGCCCGGGAAAATCAGGCCCTGATATTTGAGAAATTTGAACAGGTGAACGCTGACCCGGCGAGGCCTGGAAGCGGTTTAGGCCTGGCTATTTGCAGGGCGATAGTGCGCCAGCACGGGGGCGAAATCGCCGTGCAATCGCAGTTGGGCCGGGGCAGTACTTTCTCGTTTACACTGCCGCTCTCTCAGTCCTTGCTGCCGAAAAGGCCGTAACCTATTCCGTGTGAATTGCGAATTACGCTGGGCGTGCCTTTTGTATCGATCTTTTGTCTTAAACGTTTGATGCAGGCTGTGAGCGCTTCCGGGCTGCTATTTAAATCGTCGCGCCAGACACTGCTCAAAATCACATCATAAGGAATAATCTGATTTTTTCGACGCATGAGAAAATCGAGCAGGGCAAATTCCTTGGCGGTGAGGGCTGTAATTGTGCCATTGACCTTTACAGCATTGCTCGCTGCAATCAGCTCCAGCCCTGCATAAGAAGGATTATCGCCCTGCACTGCGGGAGCGCGTCGCAAAAGAGCTTTTACCCGCAGGATCAATTCTCGGCCGTCGAATGGTTTGGTCAGATAATCATCAGCACCCTCGCCCAGACCTTCCAATTTTTCTTCAATCGAGTTTTTGCCGGTCAGCATCAGGACAGGCACAGCGCCGCCGGCTGCTCTGTATGCATGCAGCAGGTCGATACCTGAGAGACCGGGCATCGTCCAGTCTAATATCATCAAATCAAACGATGAATATTTGAGATAGTCCCGCGCCGCCAGGCCGTCTTCCACGTGGACGACGCTGTGACCTTCTTTCTTAAGCCAGCGCGTCAGGACTGTAGATAGAGGCCGGTCATCATCAGCCAGCAGTATATTGGCCACTGGGTTTGCCACCTTTCACACAATCAGGATTAGTAAGTACTTTATACATATAATGCCAAGTCGGGCTAAATTGGGTCGCCGAAAACAATTAATTGCAGTGCCCATAAAATGCCAATAACCTCGGGTAATAATGCAAATACCCCCGAGAAACACACCTCTGACCGTACTCACGAACACCCCACGTTCGCCTGTACTACTGAGCGCCGTCATCCTGCGCTCCCCCCAAGAGGTAATTTCCCATGGCCTTTGAAACTAATTATTCTTTGCAAGTAGTCGACAATAAAGCCGCTGCTGGAGCCAATACTGACAGTTCGTCCAACGCCCTGCGCATCCATGAGGATGCTTATCAGGGGCTTAAAGGGAGCCAGCAGTCAGGCGATAAGCTCATGCTTGATTACTTCAAGCAGCCGGAGACGATTATTATTATCGGCGGTGGTGAAGGTCAAGCTGGCGGCAGCGGTAAAGTTGCCGAGGTCACCGATAAAGACCGTGACCGGGCCGAAACTAAAATCGAAAAGGGCTTGAGCAAGCTCATACCCGAAGCCGATCGTGCTACTATCACCGCCATGACTACTGCCATCACCCATGGTGACGCCAAGGCTTTTGGCGAGGCTGTGAAAAAAGCCGGTGGCGATCCTGAGAAGCTGCGCAAGCTGGTTGCCGAAGTCGATAAAATGCTTGAAGCTCAGGGATCTCTCACTAAACTGGATGTCACCGCTGACGGTAAAGTGCTCGTTAGCGATCCTCTTACACCAACGGCGCTGGCCTTTAATCCCGCGACTGGCAAGGCGGAAGGTCGGAGGGTTGAGCATAATATCGATGGCTCGATGACGGTCCTGCCCGGTGAAGTCCTGCACGCAAATCTCGACGATGCCTTTAAATCGATTGGCGACAACACAGTGACATGTATCAATGTTGGTGGATTGGGTAAATTGATAAGCCCGATTATTGGTGATGGGCAGACCAAAGAACCTTTATTGGAGCCAATCAAGCCCTGGGGCGGACCTTTCAAGCCCTGGAATGAGCCCCTGAAGCCGCTGCGTGAGCCCAGATTTAATCCCGTTTACGATCCATCTTTGGATGGCCATCAGCTTCCTGATTGGTACAAGCTTCTCTAGATAGTCTCGGGCGCAAGAAAAAAAGACTGATGCTGATTCTGGCATCAGTCTTTTTTTGCTAACTGGCGTGCTTCGTTGTAAATTACTTCCGCCTTTTTTTCCTGCTTCATTTCATTGAGCAACTGGCCGTAGTTTTGCAGTGCATTGCGCAGGTCTGACTTATCGGTCCTGGCGGCATCTTTCTTGAGCAGCGCGATTGCTTTCTCAAATAGGGCGGTAGCTTCGCTGTAGTGCTTCTCCTCTCCCGCGGTCCGTGCCACATCCAAAATCTGCATGGTTGTTTCGGGAGCGTTTGGACCAAGATTTTTTCCCTTGATGTCCAGAGCTTCCTTGTAGAGTTTGCGGGCCATTGTGTATTCGCAGGCTTTCTCCAGTTTGTCCGCTGTTTCATTTAGTTTGGCGGCCATAGTCAGGCACTGAGATTTGCGCATTCGTTCGGTTAGTATTTTTAACGAGCTGCTGACTCGCGTAAGTAAACCGGGCTGTCCATTAGCTTTCATTATGTCCGGCCAATTCAGATAGGCGAATAATTTCTGCAGGTACTTCAGCTTTTCGTCGTCGGTGATTGTTGATTGTTCCAGCATAGAGTGCAACTCACCATACTCCAGGAGCGCACGGCCATAGTTTTTAAAAGAGCGATCTTTCAGAGCACCGTCAAATTTTGCATCGATCTCTTTGAGTGTCGCGAGGTGGATGGCTTTTTCATCTGGTTCGCTATCGGTTTTCAGCCTCGTTAAGGATCTGGTATCGACATCATGGAAGAGGAGTCTTGATTCGTTCCAATTGCGGCCGGATGAGCCATAACTACTTCTCCGCAGGGATTCTTGTCCTGCATCCAGCACGGTCTGTTTTGCGTGGAGGTCATGGCAAAGAGGTTCGTCGCCGAGCGCAGCGTGGCCGGCAGAAATGGTCATCGATACAAGGACGGCGATGGAGAGGCGGCGACTGTGATTTGCGATGCTGCTCATTTTGGGATTATAGCAGTCGGTCAATTCGCAGCATCCTTGGAAGCTGCAGTGACAATTTCAGATTCGTTTGCTGGCATGTTTGTCCATATCTGAATTACTGTCCCTGATTTGGAGTGATTTGCCTTTGCTGTTTTCGAATGCGTCGATACAGAAGGGTATCGCAAAACTCGCGATGCCGGTGGTGGTTACGAGCAGAGCCAGGGTATGGTCACAGAGAATAGCTGCTATTGCTGCCACGACGATGCAGGTGATAATCGCTGCCACTGGCACCCAGGCAAGAATGCGTCCAACCGGACGAATGAAGCGACGGTAAAGAGAGGTGTCTCTGGCTATAGCCGGTGCCGACGACCTAGTAGCTTGCAGTAGTAGCGCCAGAATTAAGAAGTACAGGAGCAGTACACCCAGGATTAATGTGTCGACGTACACAAAAATTGGAATCGCACAGAGACACAGAAGAATCGTGATGCCGAAGCGAGCATTGGAAGTCGTCGATTTTTCCTCCAGGCTATATACGGAGGCCGCAGTTTGCGCTTGCGCTTCGTTGATTTCGGCCGGCATGTCCATGCAGGGATCATACCCGTCGCTTAGAAACTGCGCACGTAGCGGACTGAAACTGACACCCTCGGGCGAGTTGATTTTTCATTTTTTTCTTTATCAAAAAGCGCACCATGATGGCCGGAATCAGAAGGAGTGTCAGTGGGCCGATGTACGCTATCGCCATAAACCCCAGTCCCACTAAAGCAACGCTTATCATGAGCGCGAACGGTATGAGGACAAGAGTTCTTCCCACCGGTCTGATGAATCGCCGATAGACTGACGGATCGTCGGTGATGGCTGCTGTGGGTGGATGGAGCCTTTCCATCAGCAATTTTAGAATGAAGCAAGAGAATGCTAAAAAGCCAATTGGAGTGACGAAAAAGCAGGCCATAAAATAGAGGGTTCCGATGGTGACTCTCCAGAGCGTGCGTATTTCGTCATCCATATTGACGACGGCGGGTGCTGCAGTGACAATTTCAGATTCGTTTGCTGGCATAACCGTCCATATCTGAATCGCCGTCATATGTTTTGGGGCGGATTGTTTTGTTCTTTTCATAAGTGAGCAAGGAGATTGTGAGTATGGCAGCGGCAAGGCCGATGCCAATAAAACCGGTGGAGACAATTGCAAGTCCTGCCCCAACAATAATAAAGGTAATGATTGCCGCGCCCGGACTCCAGACGATAATGCGTCCGACCGGGCGAACGAAACGCCTGTACAGCGATGGGTCGTTGACTAAAGCTGGAGCTTTTGAGCCGGTTGCCTTGAGTATCTGGGTAAGGACGACTGCGAATATTGCCAGTGGAATGCAGTTGGTAGCAAATATTTGGACCCACGCCATAACTTCCATGAGCATTAAGCCCCGGGTCCTTGAATCTACGTTCAAGATGATAGGTATCGCGCTCAGGCATACAAAAATTGTGAGAGCGAAGCGAGCATTGGAAGTCGTCGATTTTTCCTCCAGCCTCTTTACGGAGGCTGCAGTTTGCGCTTGCGCTTGGTCGATTTCGGCCGGCATGTCCATACAGGGATCATACCCGTCGCTTAGAAACTGCGCACGTAACGGACCGAAACCGCCACCGGGGCAACCAGGCCGAGATTGCGCTGTAAGTTCAAAGGCGCGGGGGTGGCGCCGTTGGATGGACCCGGCACCAGGGAGCGCTGAGCGTTGATGAATTGTGTAAATGTAATCGGCACGTCTACCATCAATGTGTCTTTGTCGCGCGAATAAGTCAGGCCGGGGCCGAAAGACATGGCATAGCCGGGTTGGCGGAAGCCGCCCGCCGGGCCGATTATGTCGTGGTTGCGCACCCCTTCCCAGCGGTAGACGACGCGCGGCCGCAGGCCCTTGAGGTTGGGATGGTTCCAGGTGCCGGGTATCTTGAAGGACGCACCGGCTTGCAAGCCCCAGGCGTCCGCAACCGAGTTGGTCGTTTCATTGAGGAAGTTTGGAGTGAGCGGCACACCGGCACTGCTGATGATTGACGCTGCGCCGTTGGTGTTGCGGGGATTGGAGAGATACGAGCCGGAGAAAAATATGGTCTGGCCGCGCAGAAATCGAGGGGCGCGCAGGGTTTTGAAACTATCCAGGGTGCCGACGATGCCTACGCCGCCGTCGCCGGGCATGACCGCGGGCGGGTAGACGGTGCGCTTGATGACGTCATTGCCGTTCAGGTCGGGCATCCATTGCTGCACGGTCCAATTGCCGGTGGGGATTTTGATGCCCAGGCCCACCAGACAATTTTCGTAGGGGTGGTCGCGCGGTTCGAGGAGGGCGTATTGAGTGTTAAATTGCAGGTCGCCTATGCCGTTGACGTTCCATCCGTCCATGATGCCCTTGTTCGGGCCCTTGGGTGGGAAGAGCATGCTGAAACGATTGAAGACGATTGGCAAGCTGCCAATCACCGAGAGGCGGCGATTGACGAAGTAGCGTGCCGACACGTCCATGATGCTCAGCCGTTCGCGCGGTTGCCAGAGCTCGGTGAAAGCATCGTTATAGCGGCTGCCGATATATGAGCGGTTAGCTACTGAATGGCGCCAGCCAACCGACAATTGAAATTTTCCTGATCCTGATCCCAGACCTGGGATCATCCCGCGGGCGCTTGCTCAGCCCTGGCCCCATGCGGCGCGCTCGCCCATGCAGACGAAGAGGGACAGCACGATCAAATAAAATAGTGAACGGGTTACCTTGGTACGCATGGAGCTTACCCCGGGATATTGATTTATTTCTTGCCTTTGGTTGCCTTGCCTGATTTAACGGGCTGCTCCGGTTGGGCGGCTTTTTCAAAATATGGATTGTTCAGGATTGGCGGCAGAGTTGTTTGTTTTGAGGGCTTGCTCAGTTCCAGTTCTTCCACCAGGATTGAGGGGGTGGAAATCGTGCAGAGGTCGGTGCTGTCCGGTGACTTCAGCAGATTTGAACCGCTGAAGAGGACGTAGGACTTGGTATCATCGCCGGTGGCTTTGATGTCACGCAGGAAGCGCAACGACAGATTGCCGAATTGCGCACCACGCACCAGTTCTTCTTTGCCGGTTTCGATGTTGAGGGTGTAAAGCTCAACCGGTGGAGACAGTCTCAGCTCACTGCCGCCCATGAATCCACTCATCAGATTGGAGAGCAGAGCCTGAGGTTCCAGGGATGCGGCGAAGAAATTCCAGAGACGGCGGGCGATCAGCACTTCTTTCAGGTTCGCATCTTTACCCAGCTCGATCAGTTTTTCTTTGAGCTTTTCTGAACTCAGCTTATTGTCCGAAAGGACATAGAGGTTATTGCAGGCTGCGGTGCTGCCGCGGGCATGTCCATTGCTCTGTTTGATTTCGCGTGACGGTACGCGGCTCATGGCAAAGGTTTTGAGAACGCCCTTTTCTATGGGGGTGATCTTCTGCGCGATCAGGCCGTCGTCGTCGATGCGGTAACTGGAGATAATTTTCTTGTCCCCATCCATATTGCGCAGCGGGTCGTCGACTATCGTTATAAAGGACGGCAAAATTTTGCTGTTCAGTCTGTCGGCCAGTGGATTTTTCATTTTGGAGCTGAGGCTGCCCAGTTTGGACAGAGGCTCGGGCACGTAGCCCAGGTTTGTTTGCAGGACCTGCGAAACCAGCTCGGCGGCGGCCTCACCTTCAAACAGTACCGGTCCGCGGTACTGATCGATTTCCTTCGCTTCCGACAGTTTGGTCAGGCGTTCCGCCAGGTTGCGCAGGCGCTTTTCCAGTACTTCTTCGGAGGGCAATTCGGAGGCTTTTTCGGCGGCGGCAATTTCGGTGTCGGAGACTATGGCGCCGTTGGCCGCCTGTACTGAGGCGATGGCGATCAAGTAACACTGCGACTTGGGCGTGCGATTGCAGAAGCCTTCGCTATTTACGAACCAGCGTGTGTTG
>JAFEAV010000109.1 GCA_018266215.1 Cyanobacteria bacterium SZAS LIN-3
AGCATATTTGCCTATGGTGGCGGTGGCGGCGGCGGCAGCGTCGTAGGCATCAATGGCACCGCCGGTGGAGCCGGTGGAAACGGCGCAGACATTACAATCTTCACGACAAAAGGGGCCCTTAGCATAACGGGAATGCTCAACGCCTCGGGTGGCGGCGGCGGTGGCGGCTCCGGAGCCGGCTACAACGGTGCAGCGGGTATATCCGGAGGCGGTGGCGCCGGTGGACTGGCAGGCGACGTGTTCCTGGTCGCCTTTAAATCAGCCACGGTACCGGGAGGCATTTACGCAGCCAATGGGGCGGCAGGCGGCGGCGGCGGCATAGTGATCGGAACCAACGCCGGCAACGGTGGCGGTGGCGGCGGCTCCTACGGCGGTGGTGGCGGCGGTGGTGCCGGTGGCAACGATCTTGTGCTCGGCGGCGCCGGTGGTGGCGGCGGTGGCGGTATGCTCGGCGGCGGCGGCGGAAGCGGCGTCAATGGCAGCGGCCTATCGGGCACAGGCGGTTCCGGTGGTGGCTTCCAGCAACCAGGTCTGCCCGGTAAGGGCAACGTTGCGGGCAATGACGGCTTCAGCGGTACCAAACTGCTCGGCGGTAAGGGCAATGCCTTTAACGCGGTCGCCGGCACAGGCCTTGGCGGCGTACTGGGATTTGCCGGAACCGGTGGCGATGACGGCCTTGGCGGAGCAGGCAGCAACGGTATTAACGTCATAAACGGCGGCGCGATCAGCGGCGGGGCGCTCAAAATAGCGACCGAAACAGGCAGCACGGGAACCGCCGCGGCTCCCATCAATACCCTGGTTCAGAGTCTCTCCATTGGATTGGTATCTTTCGGCAAGACACAACAGAGCTTCTATATAAATAACGCCGCAGGCATAGACATAAACGGCGTCACTACATTCGGCACCTTGTCGGTAAAAGCAGCCGGCGACATAAATGTTATCGGGACTACAGGCATTGCTGTAAATCTTTCCCTGGTCACGGCGCCAGGCAGCAACGGTCACATAGATCTGCAAGAGACATTCGTCACGGACGTAGCAAACCTACACGCCGACGGCACCGGCTTCATTCACGCCACAGCCGGCAAACAGTTGCAGGGCAACGACATCACCCTGACCTCGGATAAGGGCTCGATCGGTATGTCAGGCAATCCACTTCAAGTAGGCTTTTTCAACACAAAACTCACGGCCAACGGCGGCAGTGTTGATCTGACGACATTTGGCGACGTCCAGCTGCAAAAATCATCCGCCACCGGCGGTGGTGACTTCACCCTCGATGCCGGTGGGGTGATCACTGTACAGGGCTTCACCAACGCCCATGCAGGCGACCTCAATCTCACTTCCAGCCAGGGTATAGTCATGGCCGCGGATGCCTTCGCCGCCGGTCCAGGCGGAGTAAATCTGGTGGCTACGGGCAAAGCCAATATAACTGAGAAAAATGTCGTACTGACAGCACCCCTGGTGCAGGTATCGGTGGATGCAGGCTCGGTAGGTACCTCGAAGAACCCATTCAAAACCACCGCCGATACTGTCTATGCAATTGGCAACGTGGTCGACCCCAATCACACCAACGTTTATATCACCGACACCAGAACAGCCCCGACGACAATCCTCATGCTCGGAAACCAGGGCTTCGAAGCGGTCATAAACAGCGCCGCCAGCCTGCTTACGGTGGCGGGCAATAAATATCCGCAACTGACCATCAACAATACAAATAAAACCGGCAGCATATTCCTGTCGGAGCAAACCGGCGGTGCCGGTAACACCACTATCACCACAATTGGCGGTGACATCACCCAGGCAGCCGGCAAGGTTCTTTCCGGTTTCGACCTGAAGCTAAAAACAGCAACCGGCAACTTCGGACCGGGGACACCGTTGAACATCGACGCCGCCAACTTGACAGTAACGGCCGGTAAGTCTTCTATAGCAACCTTTTCCAACGTGCAAAATATGGTCCTGAAGACCTCAACAGCCGGCAATCTCGGCATGCTGGCACCGGAAACATTCATTGCCGGCCCGATTAAAGTAACCACTCTGACAATCATCAATAATGGAACTGACGCCCTGCTCAAGCAAAACTTCGGGGCTACCATCACAGCCAACAAAGTCACTTTCTTCAATCTGGCAGGAAACATCAGTTTACAAGCGCCAATCAAAGCCAGCGCCATCAATCTCAGTGCGGCAAAAGGCGTGGCTTTACCGGGCGATATCATCATCAAAGACAAGATAGGCGACGGCACCGGTAAAGTGAACATCACAGCCACCGGCGCCATCATCCAAACGAGTGCGGCGCTGATATCGGCCACGAAGTTGAACTTGAACGCCGACAGCATTGGTGCGGCAGGAGCACCAATCAAGGTGGTCAGCCCCGATCTGACTTTGAACAGCAACGGTGACGCCGTGCTGGCAGTCACCGGCAACACGGTCCTCGAGAGCGGCATGATAGGCGCTGTTAGCGGCGGCCTCACGCTCAATGGCACCGGTTCAGTCACGCTCGCGGCAACCACTGCCTTAAGTGCGTCCAAAAATGTCGACATCACAGCCAAGTCCTACACAATGCTCAGCGGCTCGTCATTTTCTGCTCTGGGCAAAATGAATGTCACGACAACCGACAAGGGCAACGCCATCGATATCGAGGGCATCACTCTGGGCGCGGGCGGTCTTACATTTGTAACCGACGCCAAGGCAGCTATAGCCATCGGTATCACCGACAACACGGCAAAGGTCCTGTCCAACACCCTGACACTGCAAACCGGCCACCTGATCAATGACGGCAATTTGTGGTCCACCGGCGGTATGCCGGCGGGATCAATAACAATCAAAAACCCAACAGCCGATCTTTTGATCACAAACAACAGCACAGGTGTGATCAAAGATCCGCTGACACTGGTCATTTCATCCGGCGGCAACACCACCATCGTCAACACCGGCACATTCACATCCTTCAGCGCCGGTACACCGACTGAAACCCTGCAGTTGATCGCCAAAGGCACTCTCACCCTGCCTTCCAACATAGTCAAAGTTGTCCCGAACGCCGGTTTGAAGGGCGGCGTCATAACAATAGGCGCCACTCAACTGGTACACCCCGCCGGCGCTCTGGTCTTCAGCGCGGACGGTCCAAACGGCAACACCGGCAACGGTGGTCTGATACTGGTAAGTCTCAGCGGCAAACAAGATATCACTATAGACACTGGCGCCAACTGGCAATTTAGCGCCCAGGGCGGCACCACCGGCGGCAACGGCGGCAGTGTCATCGTGGCAACGCATGGCAGTATTTTTGCCAATCCGATAAACAACAACGCCATCGACGTAACGCCTCTAATGGGCAACTCCAACGGCGGCCTGATCGGTCTCTCCGCCAGCGGTAATCTGCAGATTCAAGGTCCCATAAATACGCTGGGTCTGGGCACCGGTAGCGCCGGCCAGCTCCTGCTCAGCACTCAAGCAAAAACGCCTTTTGTCGTCGGCCTGCCTTCAATCAACAGCAAATCCAACGGCAGCACAGGCGATATCACCGGCGGTATCGTCACCATCATCAGCCCCAGCGGCATCGACGTAAACGCTAGCGGCAAAATACTCACATTCGCCGACACCATCCAGCTGTTTGCCGCCGAAGTGACAAATAACGGAAAAATCGATACCACCGCCGCATTTGCGCAAAAAATAGCGGTCAGCAACCTCAATGGCGATCTCTCCATCAAAGGCACTGGCGTCTGGGGTCAGACATTCCAGGCCACCTTCACCAGTGGCGGCAACCTCAATATGGGCAGCCTTGTTTTCGGTCCGACCGGCGAAAAAGCCGTCAGCATAGATATGACTGCCAAGAAAACCCTGACCCTGGGTGCACCGGCTGTAATAGCCCAATCATTCTTAAACGCCGGCGGCACAATCAATATCTCAGCCGACAAGCTGGCCTACTCCATTCCCATGCCATCGCCACTGGTGCTTGATGCCTCAGCACTCAATAACGGCGGCTCAGTGACCGTAGCCCTGACAGGTAAAAACGCTCTCAATGTAGACTCAAGCGGCCCCGGCAGCCTCTTCATCAATGTCGGTCCGACCGCAGGCGCACCGGCTTCGGGCGGCGTTGTCAGCGTCACCAGTGGAGGCAAACTGACGGTCAATGTCGCTGGTTTCGTGACGAATCCCAATAGCGTGGCCACACTTGATTCCTCCGTCACCTTCAAATCGGGCGACGCCCTGCTGGTAAAAGGCGGCTGGAACAACCTCTTCACTGGACCAATGGGCACACTGACCCTTTCGTCTAACAGCTCCAAAGCCTTTGTCATAGGCAATCCGACAACAAACGGCATAGCCACCGCTGCGGCCCTTTCCACCGGGGACATCACAGTCAACAACACAGGCGGAGATGTCGTCATCGGCGGCACAGACTTCCTCACAGCCGTCAACACAGTCACCGTTTCGGCCGGCAAAAACATCTCGGGCAACGGGACCGAAGCAATCAAAGCGCCCGCTGGAGTGACACTTACATCCAATGGCGGCTCCATCGGCACTGGCTCAAAAGGCGTGCCGGCAACGCCTCTGGCAATTTCCACCGGCGACCTGACAGCCAACGCCGGAGTAAAGGGCAGCGCCTATATAGTGGACAATGCCGCGATGCCCCTGATTTTGCATTCGGCATCAGGAGCATTTTTCAATCTCAATACAGTACAAACGATAAAAACTACCGCTCCAATACTCGGATCAAACATCACCCTCATCACCGGTAATCTCAGTCCAATTGTTGTCGGTAACAGCATCGGTGACGGCACCGGTACAGTACTCCTGGCCGCGGGGGTCGGAAACGGCGGCAGCAAGGCCGCCATCACCCAGACCAACGGAACAGTCAATGCCAAGGTACTGGTACTGGTTGGCTCACAGGGTAACAACCTGCAAACCAATACGGGCACTCTCGTCGCCGACATAACAAATAACCTGGCGGTGACCAATGTCGGCAATAAAATGCTGAACATTGATGTATTAAACGCAGCCAGCGCCACAATCAACAGCAATGGGGCCATCACACAGTCGGGACAGGCTACGGCCACGACAAGCCTCACCTACAATGCCGGCGGCTCCATAATCGTAAACAACCTGCTGCAGGCGCCGACAGTGGCACTCAACGCCAGCAACGGCGGCATAATCACCGAAGGTCAGTCCGCCAAGATCGGAGCAGTCAATCTCACTCTCACCAGCGACAGCGGCGATATCAATTCGGGCAAAGGTCAGCTGGTGGCCAGCAATGTGACCGTCGGCACATCGGGCAACGTGAACCTGGTGGACAATGTCGGTGGTGGCAACATTACAATCAGCCCCATTACCTTGCCGGTGAAATCCTTCACTTTCAAAGGTTCTTCCAACAATGCCGGGCACATGATTCTGGACGATATCGCCACGAGCAACGGCTCGATAAACGTCGTCTTCAATGGTGGCTTCCTTGATACCAAGATCGGGGCTCAGCTTACAACCAATGAAGGCAACATAACTCTGCAAAATTCTCTAAACGGCGGCATCGTAACGCTCGGCAAATTGACCAATATCCACTCGTCGGCGACAAAAGCCAATCTGGGACAGGTCAATATCATCTCCGGAGCAATACCGATGAAAGCCATCCCGGGCAGCCCACCGGCGGCCAATACCCAGCAGTTCTTCCAGGGCAAGGGCCAGATCTTCTACGGCATCCCCGGTCTGATTGCCGCAGCTGCCCCGATGAATACGCTCAACGCCTTCGACCGCAATATAGTCTTCAGCGGTACGGCAGCAAACCAGATATTCCTCAATGGCGGCGTCGTGATCACGGCGGACCCGCCGCTACCGGCCGGAGTGATACCGGTAATAACGACCACGCCAAATGTGAGCAGCCACACTCCGACACCGAGTGTCGTTGTGACAGCACCGCAAACAGCTCCGTCCGTCGCATTACAGCCGTCCTTGAGCGGCGCTCCTGCTCTGATCAACGTAGCCGCATTGAGCGGCACGCTCATCGCCGGACCGGACCTGGCCATGAACGCCTCCATATCCAATGCCGGTTTGAACGCGGTATTTAACAGTCAGGTGGAAGCGGGCATGCCGGCAAGACACTTTGGAGCCGGCGCACAAACAGCAAGAGGAGAGCAGAGACTGGGCCATGAAGCCCTTCTGCTCGCGGCCGACCGCGACCATACACTACAGACTCGCTTCGGCGACCTGACCGTTAAGAACAAGGCGCTGGCCCTGATCATTTCAACCGAGCTCGGTCTGACTATTTTCAACCTCGATGACCGGCACAAAGAATCAGTCGTAGCCAGAGTCGGCAATAGAAGCATCAGTGTCGAGCCCGGCTGCCATCTGACCATTTGTCACGGAAATACCTCGGACTTTGCTAAAATCAATCCGGCTCAGTTTGTTGCCCATCGCAGGATGAGCACAGGTGAGATAGGAGAGTTCAAAACCTACAAGTCCGAATTTCACCTGATGTCGGCCATCACCGGTCTGAAACAGCTGCGTGAACTACTGGTCTCTCCCGAACCCGCAAAACAAGAGGCGGCAAGCCATTTGCTCAAAACCGCGGCAATTCTGGATGGTCTGATGCAGGGCAGTAAGGAACAATTTGAATTCTTTACCGACAATCTAGTTACGGCCATGCGTCGCTAACCAGCACTGGAGAATCAATGCCAAGATCAGCCATCAAGCAAGTAGTACTGTGCGCTCTATTGTGCGCGGCGACTACAGGAGTCCTGACTGCCTGCGCCAGCGGCGAAAAGACAACTACGACAAAAGTAGAAAATCCCGACGGCACAGTCACCACAACCACGGTCACGACTAAAGGTGACGGCAGCATGACCACCCTGAGCGGCACGGGAACATCAGCGGACAGCAGACGAGAAGTCGAGCCCAATCCGCCGGTGGACGCCAATAACACTACCGTAATAATGGGTGGAGACGCTGACACCGCCAATGGTGAAATCGACGCTCACACTGATGAAAACGGCAATTCACGAGTGCATGTCAACATGCCTGGTGTCCACATCAACGCCGACGACAGCAGTGCAAAGGTCAACATTGATGTACCGTTTGTACACATCCACAAAGACGGTAGCGGCAACACTCGCATAAAAGCACCCTTCGTCCGCATCAACAGCAGAGAAGAATAAGCCAGCTATTGCAGCTTCGTATCCCAGGGCAGATAAACCCAGGGACTATTTTTCGACGTCAGCAGCGAGTTCAAAATCGCTGTTGAACGGACTTCGTCCTTTTTCCAGAGAGTAGGACTCCAGAACCTTCGTCCAACCAGATATTCCTCGCCGAATTGCTTCCAGCTCTTGTAGCTCTTCTGAATTTTTTCCGCCACCGGCATCATGAAGCGCCAGGCCTCATCTTCGCTCAAATAACCGCACTTATAGCCCCAACGACAGAGACAGATATAGCGACCAAGGTCCCAGGCGAGCAAACCGCGTTCGCGAAATTGCGGCGCATACTCACGCACAAGTTTGACGCGATTGCCGATGCTGTCCGGATCACCCGGCGCACCACCGGCCCTGGAGGCAAGCAAATCGCCGCCGGGCAGACTGATCATATTTTCATACATTCGCCACTCACTGTCGTGACCGACGGCGTTCAAACTATTCAAACGAGCCAGCAAAGTTGCACGAGAATCCACATCCCACCATTCGCGCAGCAGTTTTTTCTCACTGTCAATATTTTCCAGCGTCAATCTCTCGCCGGGCAGAGAATAAATACCCATATTATTCTGACTGAAGAGTTGCGCCGAACACGCCAGGGCCCACTGCCGCGCCGGCGACTCCGGCTTCTGACTGAGGTCATATTCAAGGTCCGGCAATTCCGCCAGCCAGTCAGGACCCGCTGAATCTCCCGGTCTCATCTTGATATACGTTTCAAGATCTGAGCGCGCCCGGCTGTACTCTCTCAAGGACAAATAGCAGCGACCCCGCCAGAAGTAAGCATTGGCGTTTTTGGGATCAAGCTCCAGCATTCGATCAAAGTCGGCTATAGCCCCATCAAACTTACCGGTCTTGAAATAAAGATAGCCGCGGTCATAGAGAAAATGCACATTGTCCTTGCTGCCGGCCAGGGCAGTCTGGATGTCAGCCAGCGCATTGTCGGGGCGCTGGAGCGCAAGCCAGACACGCGAGCGCGTGCAAAATGCGCTGGGATTTCCCTGGTACATCGAAATCGCCGTATTCGAATCTCTCAGAGCGGCCCGATATTTCTTTTGCTTCAAATAAATTTGCGCACGATTGGACCAGTGCACCGCGTGCTGACCGAGAAGCATAGCCGTGCTGTAATCGTTGATGGCTCGCTCAAAGTCGCCCTTCTGCTCATACTGCAAGCCCCGGTCGTTATAGGCGATTTCAAATCTGGGATTAATGGCGATTGCCCGGTCAAACTCGGCGATGGCTTCATCGTGCTTGTTTTCATGAGCAAAAACCGCGGCCTTGTAACAGTGCACATCGGAAGCATCCGGCTCGGCGGCCAGACGCGGGGCAAAAACCCGGGCTGCTTCCTCCATTTTGCCTTCGACAATCAGCGCCATGGCATGCTCCATCGTCGAATAGTCCGGCGGCGGTTTGGCGGGAGCCGGCGGCATAGGCACGTCGACGGTGCGGTCGGTAAACCCACCACCGGCGTCAAGGCTGGACTCTATATTGAGCGCACTCTCTTGACGCCCTCCACCAAGGGGAGAGGAAAGTGCCCCAGTAGGCATACCTGCCGGCGTGCCCAGATTGATGGTGCAGCCGCTGGAGGCGAGCACAAAAAGGCCCGACCAGAGGTACCTGTCAACTGCTCGAAAACCCAAGCACCTCAATAGAATGTCCCCTTCGGTCGACTTATCTACCTATCATACCAGCCACTTGATATCCGACTATATTCGGATACTCTTAAGCATGCTGTTGTATGGTTTAATGGTTATCTCTTGGGCGACCAAGTGAGACAGCAATTGAATCATGGGGACGGGATGAACAGGCCGGAATACAGACACTACTTTTGTGCATCATGCGGACAGGCGAAAGAGAGCCTTGCTCCCAATGGTATTGAGATTTCCTGGACCGACCCACCGATGGGTGATTTCCGCTGCGGCGACTGGTCAGACAAGGGCACGATGAAGCCCGGCCGCGGTTGCGGCAAGCCGGCGACCACAGTAATGGTCGGCGTCGGCGGCAACCCGATCGTCTATCCGATTAAATAAGCTTCGCGCACCATATACGCCACCATCGGCGATCGCCTTCAGACATATAAATGTTCTGGAGCATACAGCGCTGATTTCGCAAACTTCACAATACCCTTGACCTGCGAACACCGCAGAGGTGATAACGGTAGTAGTACGGTCTGGTCTTTTGAGGCGGGCTTATCTACATGTCTAAAAATCAACTTGTCCAGATTTCACTGGCCTCAGTGCTCACAATCCTTTCTACCAGCCCCAGTCAGGCAATCGACACGGCCGACGATGCCGGGGTCTTCGGCTCGATTACGCTGGCCAAGCAGGCCCGCGAAGCAGTGAAAGCGATAAAGGCCGGCAATTATGCCGAAGCCGCCAACGCTTATAAATCCGCAATAGCAATGAATCACGGCATAAAAGAGTTTTATTACGGACTGCTTTACGCGGGACAAAAAATTCAAGCCTGGGATCAGGTAAGTCTCGCCCTCGAGGGAATAGCCGAGCAGGATCCGGCGGCCAAAGCGCATCTGGCCTATGAATTTGGCAACTGTTACACCAAAACTGGACGCTACCAGGAAGCAATACCGTATTTAAAGGCTGCTTTGAAAAATGCCGACAAGGACAATACTTTTGTCGCTGATAAGGTCAAAGAGCTGATCGCAATGACAGCTAAACCGGCCCCGCCGGTGGTGAAGACACCGGAGCAGTTGAAGCGCGAGCGCGAAATCGCCGAAGAACTGAAACGACTCAATGCGCCGCCGCCACCTTTAGAAAAAGCCGACGAAAACGAAGTGAACATTTATAAAAGCAAAGCCGGCGACAATTATCTCAACGCCTGGCTGGCATCAGAATGGATTGGTGTCTGCGAATACCGGGGCTACCAGGCGCCGAAGAACCAGAAGATACTCTTCCACAATCCGCCCACCGCGAATTTTTACTGGACCGAATGGATCAAGGGGCCTCCGCTAAATCATCACCTGCCGGTCAAATTCAAATTTTACGAATATGACGGTGCGCCCATGCCCGCCGGCTGGACATTCGGGCCCGACAAAATGCCCAAAATAGGCAGCAAGTGGATCATCTTCATCCCCAACGCCGTGCCGGTTGAGGGTGGTTTTGACACATACAAAGGTAGCTTCGGTAGGCAGGAAGCCACAGACGAAAACCTGGGTAAAATCCTGGCGGAGAAAGAGTCACATCACGGCCAACAGTGAGCTTTTACTCATGATTGGAACTTTCCTCAGTTGCCCCGGTCTTCCCAGGCAACGCGGACAACCGCTGTCTATATGAGGAAAAATATCAATGATCGGTACAAACAAATCAACAGGCTTGGCCCTTGCCGCAGCCCTATTACTGAGCCAGACCATTGCATTTGCCGATGAATCTAGCTCCACCACGATTCAGACCGACACACCGGTCGGATCATCAAAAGTAGTCACCCGCGCGAGCAACGACGGCACTGAAGCGAAAACTTCATCGTATAAAGCCGAAGTTGGCAGCAACGGAGCTATGGTTTCAGCAAAGAAAGACGCCATTCGCGCCAATGCTGACGGCAGTGTCACCGCGGCTCACACAACTGAATCGCACGCAGTGAACGCCGCCGGTTCTGCGCATACAAAAGCGACCGCCAGCACCACAGTTGCGCCCGATGGTTCAAACACAACTGTGAAAGAAGAACACAGTTCAGTCAATCCCTAAATTGACTAAATAAAAAGAAGAAGGGGGTGCTGATGGCACTCCCTTTTTTTGCGCTAAATTAGCAACATGCAAATCAAATCAGTCGAAACAACACCAAATCCCAATAGCATGAAGCTAAACCTGACAGCTTCTACCGGTACCGTGGTGACGTACACCAACGAAAGCAAAGCTGACTGCCCGCCGGCAATCGCATCAATCTTGAACATCAATGGCGTCAAAAGCGTCTTTGCCTGCAATGATTTCCTGACAGTCAACCGCGATCCACTGGCCGATTGGCGGCCGATTTTAGAACAGGCGACAGCGCTCCTGGGCGGTGCCGACAGCGGCGGAAATACGACAGCGGCGACTGCGCCATCATCATCTTCACTAGAAACGCAGCGGCAGGCAGCGCAGAAAGACGGCCAGGTTCAAATATATGTCCAGACATTTCGCGGCATTCCCATCCAGGTCAGAGCGGTGGCTGCCGACAGAGAGGCTCGAGTCAGTCTGGGAGAAAAATTCGATCAAGCTGCACAGGCTGCGCAACAAGCCAGTGGCGCAAACTATCTCAAGGAGCGCTACTGGGCTGACCATGGCGTACGCTACGGACCAATGGATCAAGTAGCTGCCGAAGTAGCAGATGAGCTGCGCGGTTCCTTTGATCAGGAGCGACTGTCACAGGCTCTGGATTACACACCCACTGTTGAGACTCTTGGCCAGTGGCTCAAAGATCCTGACTGGCACCGGCGGCTCGCGGCGGTACAAATCCTGAGCACCATCGACGGCACCGTATCGATACTGACAATCGCACTTAAGGATGAAAAGCCACAAGTGCGCAGACTGGCGGCTGCGGCACTCGGGGCGAGCGGCAGCAGCGAAGCGGTGGCGCCACTGGCGGAAGCTCTGCTCACCGACCAATCAGTCGGAGTGCGGAGGACAGCGGGCGACGCTCTCTCAGACATCGGAGACGTGGCTGCCCAACCGGCAGCATGTGCGGCTCTAAAAGATGCAAACAAACTGGTCCGCTGGCGAGCGGCGCGATTTTTATTTGATGTCGGCACCAGCGATGCTCTGCCATTTCTGCAAGAAGCCATTGACGATAAGGAATTTGAAGTGCGCCTGGAAGTTGAGGCTGCCATTCAACGCATCGAGGGTGGCGGCCAGGGCATGGGTCCGGCATGGAAGCGAATCATCGGTCAATAAGCGGCAGAAAACCGGGCTTTCCACCGAAGTCTCTCCTCGTTATTTAGATCACATAATCGTCCAGAACAGGCAATCATCAAATCCACCTAATGAAAGGGTGGCATGGTTTTAGAGACAATTACTCCGTTCGTTACAGGCGGAGTGAGCAATCCATGCAGAGTCATAAAGTGACCGGGAATCCCAAGACTGTACAGAGATCAGTACTGACGAGCCTTTCATTGCTCGTATCCACCAACTGCGTTCTAGCCAACGCTCCAGGATTCCCCAATCACAGTCAGGCCCCGCAATCCTCCTGGCAGTCAAATAATGCACCGCAATTTCATGCGAATGCAGCAACTGCAAGTAACGTTACAGGTCTGGCCACTCCGAACGCCCATCCGGTATTTACCCACTACGCCGGCGTCCAGCACAATCACCAGGCCCCAAATCCAACCTTCGCAGCGCATCAAGCTGCGCAGAGCGCCTGGCAATCATATGGACTCGCACCTGACAGCTTGCAGGCGCTGACCACCGGCAACTTCAATGCGCCCAACCAGGGCTATCAACTCGATCTCAGCTCCACGACCGCCAACGTAGTGCTGGGGACAAAATTGTTCAACGGCGCGCCCAGCGTCACTGTCGATATCGGCGGCCAAAGTGTCTCATTCAGACCGGGCGCGCAGGTCACCGCCGCCGAATACGTGGCCATCAAAGAAGTACTCAGCGGCGGACAGCAAAGCATCGTCCTCAACAGCGGCGGAACGGCCGTGGGCGGCACATTCTCCCTCAATCAAGTAATTACCCCCAAGGTAACCGAGCTTGTAATACCTCAATCTGTAACGGCCCTGGATTATTTTTCCGGCAACAAACCGGTCACCATCCACGGCGACCTGGTCAACTTCGGCTCGATATACGGCATCTCAACCAACCCCGCTGTCACATCGGGTTCTATCTTTGCCCACGACATAACCAACGAAGCCGGCGGTTTGATAACGACCCAGCTGCCCAGTGCAATGTCCTCGTCGATAGCCGATGTCGTCAGCGGCGTCAGCTTGATCCTCGGCGCCAGCAACAACCTGACGAACTCAGGCACCATATCCAGTGCAGGCCATCTCACTCTGGCAACACTTGATGGCGCCATCACCAACAATGCCGGCGCGACACTGACTGCCGCACAAAACGTCAATTTGTTACCCGGCACCGGCAACGTCAACAATGCCGGTACAATCGCCGCAGCATCCGGCAATATCAATATTGCCGCACTCAACCAAGCCAACAACATCAATATCAATGCCGCCGGTGGAACATTCTCAGCCCTGAACGGTGCCATCAACGTACGTGACGCTGCCTATGACGGCGATGCCGACATCAATATGGAAGGCGGCAACTATCAATCCCAGAGTCTCAATCTTTATGGTGGCAATGGTGCCATCACGGGCAGTGTGGGTGAAGTCAGCGGCACGCTCAATACCAGTGGCAATGCAGCCCACTTTGCAGCAGATACCAAACTTCTGGTGCTGGGAAATAACTGCCTCAAAGGCGACCCGACTTTTGCTAACGCAGGCGGAGATATAAAAATTAGCGGTACCGTAAGCGCCGCTGAAGATCTGACAATTGTAGCTAGCGGCAACATCACCGCCGATCCCGGTTCGTCCCTGAGCACGGCAAATGCTCAAGTCAGTGGCGTGCCCTTCAGCCCATCGACCAACATAACTCTCATAGCCGGTGCGAAAGTTACGACGACAGGCTCATCCACAAGCACCGTGCCCGGAACAAGTATCGGTTCCGGCAAAACAGCGACAGTCGATTTTTCATCAGGCACCGGCGGCAATATTGATCTGCAAGGCGCTTCGATCGACACAAGCTCCAATGTCTCATTCCTGCCTCCCAGCGGATTCTACAATCAGCCAAACGGCGGCAACGTGCTCCTCGTGGCTTACGCCAACGGAGCGACCGGCGGGAATGTTTCAACCGGCTCAATAGATACCCGCTCGCAAAACGGCAATGGCGGAAATGTCACGGTAATCGCCGGGGCTGCACCATCCACCCCAGCGACCACGACCGTGGACCTCGGCGACATACGCACTGGCAGCAACGGCAATGGCAATGAAGTTCTCGGCTCGGGCGGCAATGTCTCGATTTACACGCAACAGCCGGCGGCAGCGACAGGATCCACAATTGTCTTCAACAACGACGGATCGGTTTCCTCCGGCAAAGTCGTACCAGCGGGCCCCGTATCGTCAAACGCAGTGGTAAAACTGACAACGATTGATACGACGACTACTAATTTCTTCAGCAGCCCATCACAGAGCACTACGGGTGGTGACATCAAGATTGTCGCCGGCGGAGTTGACTTAAAAGTAGCCGGCGGCGGCCTGGTAACCCAGGCTGAACAGAGCGGTTCTGTATACATAAATGCGGTCGGAGCGGTGAACGCTAACGGCAATGCCATAAATACAGCTGCTATCAATGGCAGCAATGTAGTCCACAGCGGGAACATCACCATAGAGGCCGGTTCCGCCACCCTGGGCGATCTAACGGCAGGCAATACAAGCGCCAGCACTGCTACCGGCGGCAAAATATCTATAACAACTGTGGATAATCTCGTCACAGCCACTGTCGATGCCGGCTCCGCAGGAGTATCAGCTGCTGACGTTATCTTGAGTGCGGGCGGTGATCTCCAGGTCAATAGCGTCAATCCAGGCAGTGCCATCATCGGCCGAAATATCGTGCTTGCCGGTGCCGAAGGCATCAGTGTCAATGCCGCCGGAGGTGCAACAACTACAGCTATTCTGTCGACGAGCTCGGTAACGGCGCTGGCAGGTTCGAGCAAATCACCGGCAGCGATATCCATAACAGGCGGAATCTCGACGAAAGCATCTCGCGCGGGCGGAGTTGAGATCGTCAACAATTCGCCGACAACCAGTGCGGTCAACGTGACAGTTGGCGGCACCATAGTCACTGACTCCAATTCCAAAAACGGAGCTGCCGGCGGCGTATCAGTAGTAAGCTCAGGGGCCATTAAGCTGGGCAATATCAGCACTACCTCTCTGGTCTCAAACAGTACCTCAGCAAGCGGTGGTGGAGTATTTATCTCCAGCGGCGGCACCGGAACCAATGCCATTACGGTTGGCACAGTCAACACCAGTGCGACAGCGGCAGCGGGCAACGTCGCCGGCAACATCATTATGATCTCGCCTGGATCTAAAACGGCTACCAATCCGACAAACATCAAGCACGGAACAGTCACGCTCAACGGCGGTCAAAAGGGCGTGGCCCTGTTTGCAAGTATTGACGCAACCAAGGCGCCGGACGTTATCCCGGGAACCATCAATATCACCACCACCATCACCGGCCCCAATGCAATCAATATAAGACCGGGCGGATACCAATCGGCACAGGGGCCGACAAGCTTCACCATTAACAACTCCAACTTGAACATGACCGTGCCGATAAATGTATCTACGTCCCTGGACGTGAACGCAATAACCCAGGCCAACGGCAAGGACAGTTTCAGTCTGGCCACCGGCGGCAATCTGGTGTTTCACAACAATTTCTCCTCCAGCGCTCAGACAGGCAATATCTCGCTCCTTTCTCTCGGCGGTATAGAGACAAAAAACAGTTCCAACATAAATCTGATCAGCCAGAGCAATGCAGTTCTCCTTGGTCAAAGCGGCATCACTGCTGACGGCCTTACAGTTACCGCCTTCAATGACATAATCGCGAGCGGCGTCATCGATACTTCAAGTGCCGCCGGTAATGGTCACCAGGTAACACTCAATTCCACAATCGGCAGTATCTCAACGGACAATATCAGCACATTTGGCACCGGCGTGGGCGCCACCAGCGGCGGTGTTACTCTGGTTACACTGGGCTCGGTCAGCACAGGCAATATAGACTCAGCCAGCCATGACGGGGGCTCCGGCTTTAACACGACCGGTGCAGGCAACATAACGATGGTTGCGGGTACGGGAACGGGCAGCACAAACAATGCCATCAGAACCGGGGACCTGCTCAATTCCGGCAGCGGCCTGATCAATTTGTCAGCTGCAGGAAATAGATCAACGATCAAGACAGGCGATATTATCTCGGCCTACTCAACTACCAGCAGCATCGACTCTGTCGTGATTAACGGGAACGGCTTCGTCCGCACAGGAGATATAACGACCTCAGCGGCCACAGGCAATAGCGGCTCAGTGGCGATTTCAATGGGACAAACCGGCGCCCAACTCGGCGTCATCGACACGAGCAGCTCCATCGGTGCGGTCGCCGGCAATATCACCATAAATGGTGGTGGGGCCAATACCACCATCTCTCTGCAATCGCTAAATGCTTCAACAAACGGAACAAATCAAACCGGCGGCAGCGGCGGCACTGTACTGATCACCAACTCCGGTGGAAACCTCACATGGGCTCAGGGCGGCATAAATGCTTCCGCATCCTACACAGGATCGGGCAACGGCAACGCCGGATCTGTACTTATCAGTGTCAACGGTAGTTTGTACGGCACCAGTATCCAGGCCAACTCGGTCAGCACTTCAGGTAATGGAGGCACTGTATTGGTCAGCGGGGGCAAGCGAGTATTTATTTCTACAACAGATACCAGCGCCTTTTCGGGCAGCTCAACGGCCGGCACCGGCGGCAACGTCACCATCGGCTCGACAGGTGGAATCAGCACCACAGCAATAACAACAAAAGGCTTCTCTCAAGGAGGATCGATATCCGAACTTGCCGGCAGCTTTATCGTCAATAATGCCGCGGTCGACACAAGCTCCCAATCCATCGGCGGAAGCTTCTCGGCTGTCACAAATGTCATTTTCTATTCACCCAGTAACATCAAGACGGCTGCATCTAATACAAATTCTGTAAATGCGACCGGCGGCAACGTAATGATCGCGGTTGAGGCTGGAAACATAATGATCCTCGGCTCTATCGATAGCTCAGCGAAATCTCAGGGCGGCAGCACCCTGGGCGGCTCCATAGGCATGGTGGCGGCAACAAGTATTGACTCCTTGCAGAGTATCAATGCCTCATCGACAACAACTGGCGGAGCTTCTAGCTCCATCGCCGGTGATATTTTCCTTTCCGCCGGTACGACCATCGGCTCCGTCGCAATTCCAGTTGCTCTCAATGCAAATGCTTCAGGTGCTGCGACCCCGGAAGTCGGTATCAGTTATGTTCTGGCTGGAACCAGCTCTAATTTCACTTCCACCGGTCCATCATTTACAGCGACAACAGCTAAACCAGTTACTGGCAGCAACTTCACTATCCACGTGACACCAGACGCTGCCTTGAATGTCCAACCCGGCGTATACAGTGGTGTCGGTACCAGCGCCAATCCGGTCAACCTCACCCTGGATTTTGGTGGTGATAGTAGACTTCTTGTACCCATCGTCAGCAACAGCGGAGTATTTCTGTCTGGTCTCACCGCAGACAATACAGTAGGAGGCACTGTACCGTTCGCCGTTAACGGTTACGACGCACACTTCATCTCTTATAGTGGCAGCACCGCCGACAGTACACGTATCTCCGGTAACCTGACGTCAACACCGTTCAAATCCGGCACCGCAGGGAACATACAATTCTTCGATATAGCCGGTAGCATTTCGCAGTCAGCCGGTTTGATATCGGCCAATCAGCTTACCTTACAGGGTTTCGCCGGCATAGGTACGACGGCGACCTTCCCCCGCACGGTGAAAGCAATCAATACCGACGCTGCATTCGTCAGTGCCGCAACCTTCGCAAATCCAGTCAGCGTGTATGACGTCAATATCACGACACCATCTACCGGGATAACAAGGCTTGATGGTATCAACATTGCCTCCGGCAATAACGCTAAATTCAACCTGACATCCACAGGCACAGGCGCATCAATCACGGTTGACCCAAACTCCGTATTAATGGGCAGTCTCACTACCATCAAAGCAACAGGCGCCTCCAGCTCTACCACCGTGAGCGGTGCTGTAGTCGGATATGACGAGTTTGCCAAAACGACGATTCAGACTGGCGTTCTCAACGTTAGCTCAACTGGACGAGTCTCAGCTTCAACAATACTTATAGATACGACCGACGTCATTAACAATGGCCTGATCAGCACTACAACGGGCACCCTTGCTGTAAACAATAGCAGTTTAACCAGCCCCAATCTCACTATAAGCGGAACCGGCACAATGACTTCCGCAACGGCTTTGAGCATTTCGGCCGGCGGCAATATCGACTTCGGCGGACTGATAAAAGGTGGCTCACTCACCATGCAACCGGGCGAAGGTCTACTGATCGTTGCGGGTGGCAACATCACTGCTACCGCCGCAGGTGGCGGAAACTTCTCCATCGACAACAGTTCGACGGGTGGCAACGGCGGCAATGTAATCATGATGGCCGGGGTTAAATACCAGTTCCTCAATGGCACCTTCAACGATTTGACCGTCGATACAAACGACCTGGCCAGCACCACCGGCGGCAGCATCTTCCTGGACGGCTCGAAAAATGCCAACGGAATGAAGCTGACTAATATAGATACGTCCAGCACCGGCGGTGCCGGGGGCACGGTAATGTTCATTGCCCAGGGACCGAGCGCAACCGACGACGTGATCCTGCTGCCGACAAACGGTACGATCACAACCGGCGGCGCGACTGCCAACGGTGATGTAGCAATCTTTGCCCTTGGACCGACTCTGACCGGTACAGGCAAGGCGGTAGCAGTCGGTGACATCAATACCGGCGGCGCCGGATTTGCTACAGGCTCCGGCGGCATTGACCTGGAGAGTTGCACCCTGGTCCCGGGCGGTAACATCAGCACACAGACAATAGTATTCAGCAATGGTACGTTTTCAACCAACAATCAACCAGGCGTCATCCCGCAAACCAGAACCGGCGGAAAGGGCACAGTGACTTCCGGCAAGCTGGCGACTAATAGCGGCTATGTCTTTGTCGAAGCCGAAAGCGACGTCACCGTGCTGTTTGATTCATCGAGCACACTCAACGCCAACGACATCGAGCTCACATCTATAAATGGTACTCTCACCCTACCGGTAGACACACTGACGGCAACTGCAGCCGCTGATGGTTCGGGCGGCACGATCATCCTCAGCGCACCGACCATCACCTACGCTAACTCCGGCACCAATCCTCTTATATTGACCGCAAACGCCCTGGATAATTCCAGCGGCAATGGCGGTGCCGTTGAATACATAACCACAAATAGCAACCCTATTTCCTTCGGCAAGGCCGCGGGCAATATTCAGATGTATGCCCACAGCGGTCTTACCGGGGGCGACGGCGGCACAGTATTTGTCACCAACGGTGGCGATCTCGGACTCGACAGTAAATTCTATGATGCAGCTGCCAGAGGTGCTAATGGCTCCGGCTCATACTTCCACTTCGAAGGCAAAAATGTAACCATCAACGGCCTGGCTCCC
>JAFEAV010000010.1 GCA_018266215.1 Cyanobacteria bacterium SZAS LIN-3
AACGGAATGGCTGAGTGTTTTAATCCTCAGCTGCGTTAAATGGGGAGGGATGAAACAAAAAGGGAAATCGGGGAGCCGATGAAAGATTTGAGTCTTTCACCGGTCCCCGATTCCGTGGAGGTTAGCGCTTGCTGCGGTTCACGACCGGGCGCAGGCGGTCGACCGGCCAGCTGATCCAGATGTGCTGGTCACGGCACTTGTAACCGCGGCCGCCCTGGCTGTCGTTGTCGAAGTGCACCCAGGGCTCGTTGTACCGAGCGCAGATGCCGTTGTTCCAGAGCTTCTTCTCGTTGAAGAAGGCCCAGATGGCACCGAGGGTCATGATGGCGAGGATGGCGATTCCGATGTGCATGGATTTCTCCGTTGGTGGATCTCGGGTTGAACGAACCGGCTGATTGACCAGCGCGACCGCTTACTCCGCCGGGGTGACGTCGACCTTGGGCCGGATCACCAGGTGCGGGAAGCGGTTGTGCGCCAGCATCATCGCCTGGGGATGAGCGGCCACTTCCATGACGAACTTGTACGGCGCTTCGTGGTGCATCCGGGTATTGAGGATGCGCACGCCGAGCAGGGTGACCAGCTCGTAGACAGCCTCACGCGCCTGGTCGACCAGGGTCATGAAGCTCTTGTCCTGCTTCACCTCGAGGATGTAGCCCCGCGCCAGCTCCGGATAGAGCTCGACCTGGGACTTGACCAGCGACATGTTGGCCAGCAGGGTGAGGTTGTGCAGGTCGGTGAAGGAGGACGGCGTGCGGGGCATCAGACCGAGGCTGTTGAGCTGGTCGGCGAGCGGGAAGCCCATGGACGGCTTCTGCATTCCACCATCCAGAGCCATGATCAGCATCGGCAGCGAACGCGCACCGAGCAGATTGCTGCCCGGCACCGCGAACAGAGCCGCGACCATGCGCCGGTCCTCGTCGGTCATCTCGGCGTCGCCGGGTGCGCTGGTGCTCTCGCGGGGAGTCGTGGCGTTTCCGCCCAGGCCCTCCACGCTACCACCAACAAAAGCCCCCATCGGATCGCCGACCTCAAGGAAGAACAACTTGTTGACCGGCTTCGCCGCGTCCTCGACCACACCCTCGGGCAGCTCCACGTCGACCGTGACCGAATCACCGGGCTTGATCGTGCGCTTCGTCGCCTCGATACCCAGAGGGATCTGGATCTCGCTGGTGATCAGCGCCTTGACGTTGGAGAGATTGCCGTTGTTGAGCAGAGCCCGACGCAGGATTTCGTCCACGGCGGCCTCGGTCACGTTCAGGCCGAAGAAGTAGCCGGAGGCGGTGATCAGCTCCTGCAGAGCCTTGAAATCACGGCGCACGACCATCTTCATCATCTCGCTCGTGAGCGACTGGAAGACAGCGATGCCGCCCAGCTCCTTCAGACGGTTGCGGAACTCGGGCGGAGTCTTGCCCTTGATCACGCGCTCGACGACGCTCGTCACTTCCTTGTGCCCGAGCTTGCGATCACGCGCATTGAAGCCGATGCCGCCGCTCTCCTCGCGCTCCACTTCCTCCATACCGCTGTTGCAAGCGGCGATGAAGAGCGTGTTGCGGAAGTCGACGACCTCACCGGAGCCGAGCGTGATCTGACCGTCGTCCATGGCCTGCAGCAGAATCAGGTTGAAGTCGTAGCAAGCCTTGTCCCACTCGTCCAGAAGAACGACGGTGATGGGCTCGTCCGAACCCTGCTTCGACCACTCCAGGTTGTGGTTCATGAACTCGGCGTAGCCGTGCTTCTGATCCTTGGGGACGTTGGTGTACTTCTCGTCGGTCGACACCTGGTTGGAGATGTGACCGCGGGGCGAACCCTTGAGGTTCCACAGGCTGTGCTTGTCCATGTACTCGCTGCAGTTGATCTTGAGCAACGCGAAGCGGTTCTTGTGGACGAAAGCAGGAATCATGCGAGCCCCTTCGGTCTTGCCGGTGCGGGATTCGCCTGCGAAGACGAGGAAGCCGATGGGCTTGGTCTTGTCACGCAGAGGATTAAGATAATTGGCGTAAGCCTTCTCCAGCAGCGCAGTTGCTTCGGGCTGGCCGAAGAAATTGTCGCGGAGAAACTCGCGGAAGGCCAGCTGCGTGTCGCTCATCACATTGGGATTGAGACGGCGACGCTTGGCGGACGTTGCGGGAGTTGCGAGAGTGGCAGTCATAGCGGTCATAAGAGCCTCCAGGTTTAAAAACGTGGTTGCGCCTCTCAATCAAAAGCACCCGGACGAACACCGAACCGACGGGAACGCCAGCCAACTAACACCAGATCTACGTCTACATTCAGGACAAAAGAATCCTGCGTACAACGTACGAAAGGGAAATTAGTTGAAAGGCTTCCAGGTAGGGCGGATGAAGGGTTTCTTTTGAAAAAAGAGGGTATTGCGGATAGGCCTTAACCTTATCTTTAGATTTTTGACAAACCAATGGCAGTAAGGGTTTACAACATTAGCATTCGCAAATAAATCAACTTTGAGCTATTATTTAGGGCTTTGCGAGGCCTGCGAGTGCTGGCGCAGCTAGCGTCGCGGGCCAGCCTTAAACGGCACTCATACACAATCCGCTTGCAAAAGCAGGACTTAGCCTAGACTGATAAGAGTGAAGGAAGGCGACAAAACTAAAGTAAAGCGTGCCGGGGTCTCGTCGATTTGGCGGAGGCTGGGCCTTGTTTTTGGACAGCCCTGGATCGGTCCGACCATCTACGATAAGACCACCGCCCGCGGGCGCAAATTAATCGGCACCGACAAAGATCAGGAAGCGCTGGAAGCTTTCGCCGCCTTCTTCGACAAACGAGCGGTCATGGGTCGCATCATCAGGCGGCGCAATTCTACTGCCATTTTTGACTTGATCAGACTTTCTGAAAAATATGGTCCGGCCAGACAGTACCTCAATAACCTGGCCGACCAGATTGCCGCCGAAATTGAAGCGCAAAAAGCGGGCGACGAAGACATTTCAGACTGGTGCACCATTGTTCGACACCAGGGTCAATTTGATAAGGCCTGGGAGCTTTACAACAAGCTTTTGCAGGACCAACCCTCCGGCTGTTCCACCGCCGGTAAATTGGCCAATGTCGTCTATCCCAGATTGATCAGCGAAAAGCGATATAAAGAAGCTCTGGAAACAGCCCAGGAAAATGCCCGCTGGGCCATCGAAGAAGTAGAGCCGGTAACCAGGCACGCCGAAGAACAGGCCCGCCTGCTGACCTACTGGCTGCCTTCAGTCTTCGAAGCTTTCGAGGTGCTCCTGGCCAACAACGAAACGGCCCTGAGCGAGACCCTGGAACAGTGGGCCCTGCAGATAAAACCAAATCAGGCGGTCTATGAAGGTCTGATCAAAGCAGCCCAACGCGCCGACCACACTGATGTAGCCGATCGTCTCAGCCTGGCCAAGAACAGCTGAAAATTACCGCGCCGGCTCAGGCGCCCAGGCGCTTCAAAGCCTTGTCCATCTGTTCCAGTTTGGCGGCCAGATTGGAAACAAAGGACAGACTTTCCTTGCCCCGCGATTTTTCCATCATGTTTTCCAACTTCATCTTATGCTTCATCAGCTTATTGGTCTTGAGCCAGTTAACCAGAGATTTCTGCGTACCGCGCTCATCCCAGCCTTTGTCCATACCGCTCAATATCTTTTCGCGCATTTTGGAGCGCAATTCTTTTTTGATCTGATGCTCACGTATGGCCGTCTTCAAAATACTCTTTTCAGTACCAACCAGAATTGATTTTTCGGATGAACCAATCAGTCCGGTTGCCTCGAGAAGCAAACGTTTCTTCTTCTCTTCCTCGCTTTCTATTTTTTGGATTTTGGCCTGCTCCTGACGATCGCAATCGGCCTGCCTTCTGACACTATTGACGGTATCAGCGCTGATGCTGCCGGAGAGTACCGCAGCCATCCGTGCCTCACGCGCCTGCCTCATATCATCAAGCACGGCAAAAGCGGCACCCATGCCTACCAGAAAGAGCGGATTGCAAAATGCGGCGGAGACAAATGAAACCTTATCCCGACCGCGCATTTCCTCGCTGATGTTTTCACGCTTATGGCGCAATAACTGTTCCGGACTGAGAAATTCATACTTGCCGGCCTGATCAAACTTGAAGCTCTTGCTCTCATTTTTAAGATCCAGCCCGGCCAGCGCCAGACTGTTCGCCTCGCGCACCATATTTTGCGAAGCAATCTTATCGGGACTGCCATCCCTGAACGACTTTTCTAAAAAACCTTCCGGTGAATGTTTCAAAACCTGTACCCTGAACGCGCTCGCCGGCGCCAAAAATAATCGCCAGACCTATTAGACAGGCCGGGGAAGGCTTTGTCGATGGGAAGACCACCATCGCCGATTAAAAATCCCGGGCCGGATAGCCCAATCAGCGACTATTTCGGGGCAACGATAGTGATCAGATCATTGTGCGAGAACCAGTAAATGAAGCCCAGCACGCCCATCAGGGTGAAATAAGCCGTGCCGATCAAAAATTTGTCCACCGTCGTCGCCGGCTTCTGGCCCAGAATCGTGCCGTCCGGCGCCGGTTGGGTCTTGATGGCGCTGTAGGTAGTGAAAAGGGAGATAACGGCGATTATCAAAAATATGGGCGACTGGAACATGACACCAAAGAGAAAGGCCAGGCCGGTGCCGGGAATGAGCAACCATTTGGAGACGGCATGCAGAACAAAACCGCCGTCAAAGGGCTTGGCCGGGATCAACTGCAAAACGTTCAAAAAGATACCGGTATTACCGGCGGCCATCAAAAATGGCGTATGCGAAACCACACCGTAATAATAAAAGGCCAGGGACGTAACTCCGCCCACAAGCGGCCCGGCAAGCGCCACCCAGGCATGCGTGGTCTGGTCCGGCGGCATTTTATCCATGGCCACATAAGCACCCATGAAGGGTACGAATATCGGCAATTTGGGGTCCAGATTCATGGCCTTCATAAAAATGAAATGGCCCATTTCATGGATCAAGATCAGCCCGACGACTATAACCGCGTAAACCCAACCAAAGGTCATGGTGTAGAGGCCTATCATCAGGAACATCGAGAGAAAAGACTTAAAAACGTAGAGAAATTTGAAGCCTGAGAGCATCTTCAAAAGGACCAGGCCGAAGGCCTTAAATTTCAGCGCTCCCAGTCCAAGAACACCGAGGCCACCAAGAATGGCACTCTTGTGTTTACCGCCGGGGGTCTCCATTTTCGGACCTTCGTCCTGAGACATAAACATTGCACCTCAAGTGTATGGAGCCAATATACAGCGCCATACAATTCAGTCTAGCCGAACTCTTTCTTGTCCAACAGGAGATTAAGTGTTGCGCAATGATTGAGTGAGAAGGCCTTTTAGCAATAAAATTAACCGAGATGACTGCAAGCACCCCACCACAAAACAAAGTATTCAATCCCCTGCTGTTCATGGAAGCGCAGTGCGGCATAGGCATAAGCCTCCTGGGCCAGGTCCTGATCATGCTCTGGCAGACCGTGGGTTACCTCGTCCGTGGTCAGGTCGACCGGGCCGAAACATTCAGACAGGCTTATATGATCGGGGTGAAATCCCTGTCAGTGGTCAGCATTACGGCACTGTGCACCGGCTTTGCCATGTCGCTGCAGATATCAAGAGAGCTGGTCACCTTCGGCGCGGACACGTCCATCGGCGGAGTTGTAGCGCTAGCGCTAATTCGCGAAATCGGCCCCATCACAGCCGGGGTCATGGTTGCCGGCCGGGTGGGATCATCCATCGCCGCCGAGCTGACGACTATGATGGTGACCGAACAGATAGACGCTCTCAAGGTTATGCGGGTCGACCCTGTTAAGTTTCTTGTGGGGCCGCGCTATGCCGCCGCCCTCCTGATGATGCCCGTACTGTCCACCTACGCCATGTTTGTCGGTTTGCTGGCCGGTATCATCATCGCCAAATCAGCGGCCAATGTGTCCCCGGACACTTTCCTCGATTCGGTCAAAATGACCATTCTCGACCGCGATTTCAGCGTCCATTATCTCAAGTCGCTGATCAACGCCACATTGATCATCATGTTCTCCTGCGCCATCGGGCTCAGCACCCGGGGCGGCGCCGAGGACGTGGGCATCGCCACGACCCGGGCGATCGTCTGGACCATGATCTCCATATTTATATTCAACTATGTGGTGACAGCGCTCACCTACGCCCCTCGTTAGGCCCGGGGACTTTGATATGAGAGAAAGAAACGAAGAACCGGTTCTTGAAGTAGTGAACATTCACAAAGCCTTTGGCGATCGCCCCATCCTGCGGGGAGTATCCTTCCAGGTCTATGCCGGGGAAATGCTCGGTCTGATCGGCCCCTCCGGCTGCGGTAAATCGACCCTGCTCAAAATCATTTGCGGCCTGCTCGAACCGGACGAAGGCGAAGTAATTAAACGCTCGGACGACATTGGTCTTGTGTTCCAGGGTTCCGCCCTGCTCAATTCGCTGAGCGTTCGCGACAACCTCGCTATTGCCCTGGAGCGCAAAAAGTACAGCCGCGCCAAGCAAGATGAAGTGATTCGCGAGAAATTGCAGCTGGTCGGCCTGCGTGATTTTTTCGACGCTTTCCCCACATCGCTCTCGGGCGGTCAGCAAAAACGCACAAGCTTTGCCCGGGCAATCGTCAATGATCCGCGCATTATTCTCTATGATGAACCAACGACCGGTCTTGACCCGGTCATGTCAACAGTTATCGAAGACTACATGATCGAGCTGGGTCAAAAGCTGCGCCCGGCCTCCATTGTAGTCACCCATCAGTATTCCACCTGGAGCCGAACCACCGACCGGGTGCTGCTGATGCATGCCGGTAATATCGTCTGGGAAGGCGATCCGGCCGACGGCATGACGAGCGACAACCCATATATGAAGCAGTTTGCGCATGCCACAAAAGAAGGTCCAATGTTAGCGGGGTCAGTCTAATGAAATTAGCGAATGTCGTCGAAAAACGTGAGCGATCCCCTCAAGTAAGCGAAAATAATGGAACACCGGTTTATAGAGTGCAGGCAGGACAGATGAGAAACAAACCAAACTACGAATTAAGAGTTGGCCTTGTCTCTCTGGGCGCCGTGTGCCTGCTCTTCAACGGCTGGGGATGGCTCAAAGGCTTCTCACTGCTGCATCCGCCCCAGAGATTCATCGCCCAGTTTCATGACGTCGCCGGCCTCAACAATAACGCCCCGGTCAACATAAACGGCGTGCGTGTGGGTGTTGTGGAAAATATCGAACTGCGCAAGACCGCCCCCGCCGAGCCGGCCGGAACGCCCAGAGATGCAAAAAAATCCAAAGAGCAGGGCATTGTTTTTGTCCATCTGAAAATTTCCACCGAAGCAACCACCATTCCCGTAGGCTCACTGATCACCATCCAGACCCAGGGCCTGGTGGGAGCCAAATACATCGAAATCACACTGCCCGAGGTTAAACCGGGCGACCCCATGCCCGCCGACATCCAGCCGGACACAATTGTCGCCGGTCAGGATCCGGTGCGCATTGAGCTTGTGATGAACAAAATTGCCTCCAAACTCAACAGCATCGTCAATTCCGCCGGCAGCGACGATGTCGGCCCCAGCCTGGCTGAAGCGCTGAGACATTCGGGCGAGGCTGTCAACAACATCAACGAAGCGGCCAAAAAACTGAACCGCAACATGGACCGCTTCGGCACCGCCTCCGATACATTTACCGCCACCGCGACCAAGATAGGCAAAGTGGCCGACAGCGCCCGCTCGGTCACCGGCAGCGCCAGCGCCTTCTTCAACAAAGGCAACAAGGCTCTGGATCAGGTCAACATTCTGGCCGTCGATTTCCAGGGCACTTCCAAGCGCATGAACAAAATCCTGGACAATCCCACCCTTTCAAGCGATTTGAAAGAAACAGCCCGCCTGGCCAAGGCCACATCGGAGAGCATCGCCGCCACCGTCGACAAACTCAACGGCACAGTCAAAGACCCGGCTGTTCGCGGAGACATCATCACCATACTGAACAAAATAGACGGCTCGCTGACCAAGGCCAATGTTTCTCTGAGCACGGTCAACAAAATCACCGACGACAAAGAGTTTCGCGCCGTAATCGGCAAGTTCAGCGACTCCCTGACTAAATTTGACGATATATTAGGTTCCTCGGGCCTGACAACCGATACCAAATCCACCTTTGCTAAACTGCGTACTGCTGCTGATGATGTGGACATTGCCGCCAGACAAATTCAAAACGTTCTGGACAAACCGCGCGGTCCCCTCAAATGGATGATAGGCAAACAGGGTGAGCGCAAAGATGCGATCAAAGACACCAAAGGCAGCCTGGTAGAAAAGGTCAATACCGACGCGCAAAAGTAAGGGCGTCGGCCCAAGCGGAGAAAGACGATAAATCATGAAATGGGAGCCTGTGATAGGCCTTGAGGTGCACGCGCAGCTCAAGACCCAGACCAAGATCTTCTGCGGTTGCCCGACTGAATTTGGCCGCGAAGCCAATGAGCAGGTCTGCCCCGTCTGCCTGGGTATGCCCGGCGTACTGCCCGTTTTGAACAGACAGGCTGTGCTCTTCGCCATCCGCACCGGCCTGGCTCTCAACAGTCATATCGCCGAAGTCTGTCGCTTCGATCGCAAAAACTATTTCTATCCCGATCTGCCCAAGGGCTATCAAATAAGCCAGTTTGACAAGCCCATCTGCGTGGGCGGCCGGGTCAAGGTGGGCGAAAAAACCGTTCGCCTGCAGCGAGCACACCTGGAAGAAGACGCCGGCAAGCTGGTCCACGCGGGCGCAACCGGCCTGCACGGCTCCGAATATTCTCTGGTCGACTTCAACCGTTCGGGCATGCCGCTTCTGGAAATCGTAAGCGAACCGGACATCTCCAGTCCGGAAGAAGCGCGCCTCTACCTCACCGAGCTGCGCAATATCCTGCGCTATATCGAAGTCTGCGACGGCAATCTGGAAGAAGGCAGCTTCCGCTGCGACGCCAATGTCTCATTGCGACCGGTGGGTGAAACCACCCTCGGCACCCGCGCCGAGATCAAAAACATGAACAGTTTCAAGGCAGTGGAAAAGGCCATCCAGTCAGAGATTGAACGGCAAGCGGCGGTGCTCGATGCCGGACAGAAAGTAAAACAAGAGACCCGTCTCTGGAATGAGAACGACGGCAAAACGCATCCCATGCGCTCCAAGGAAGAGTCGCACGACTACCGCTATTTCCCTGATCCGGATCTGATGCCGGTGTCGATCAGCAGAGATTGGGTGGAAGAAGTAGCCAAGACAATGCCCGAGCTGCCCGAGCAAAGACGCGAGCGCTACCGCAGTGAGCACGGCCTTTCCCAGGATGACGCCGTGGTCATAGCCGAGGCCAAAGACATGGCCGACCTCTTCGATGCCGTACTCAAACTCGGCACTCCGGCAAAAGCAGCGGCCAATTATCTGATTGGTCCGACCAATTATTACCTCAACGAAAATAAGTTGGACCTGGCGCAGACCAAGCTGCAGGCGCATAACATCAAGGATCTCTGCCAGGCCGTCGAAAGCGGCAAGCTGGGATCGACCAAGGCCAAAGAAGTTTTGGTGGAATTGCTCGCCAATGGCGGCGAGGTTGCGGCCATCATCGAAAGCAAAGGCCTGGCGCAGGTTTCAGACGAGAGCGCGATCAAGGCCATGGTTCAGACAGTACTCGATAACAATCAATCCCAGCTCAATGATTACAAAGCTGGTAAGGTGAAACTGCGACAGTTTTTCCTGGGAGAGGTAATGAAAGCGGCCAGGGGTAAAGCCAATCCCCAGGTGATAAACAAGCTCCTGGATGAGCTTCTGCCTCCGGTCAGCGCCGAGTAACCTCAACGCAGGCGCATCATTATATGTAGAGCGCCCGGGTGACAGCGGCACATAGAGCTGATAATTGAGAAATACATTTATGTGGTATGAATATTCTGGCTTTCCCGGGGAGTTTGCATGCGCTTTCCACATTTAGCGACAGTGGCCTGCTGTCTCACTTTCTCAACCGCCGCCCTGGGTTACAACTTCAAGGGTTATTACGTGCCGCAGGTGCTGATCTCACCGATGAAGGACAACGTCGTCTACACGCCGGTTGGTCTTGGCATCGTCACCTCCCGTGGTGGTTTCCGCGTGCATCCAGTCACCGGCCACGGTGACTTCCACAACGGTGTCGATCTGGCCGCCAATCTCAACGACCGTGTTTACTGCCTGCTGGATGGTGTCGTCACTAGAGTGGGCGCGCGCGGCAACCTGGGTAATGCCGTCGAGGTCTATCACCCATATCCCAATGTGCGCACGATTGTAGGGCATTTAAACGCCATGGCCGTGCTGCCCGGCATGCCCGTGACCCGCGGGCGGGTGATCGGCTACGCCGGTTCCACCGGACGCTCAACCGGTGTGCATGTGCACTATACGGTGATCAAAGAAGACACCAACGAGTACATCGAGCCTTACCTTTTTATACGAACCGTGCCCACCTATGTCATGCAGATGCACTCCCATATCGCCAGGATGGCCTACGAAGCCAACCTGCGACGGGTGCCCAAATTAACCACGAAGCTGATCGACACCGACACCAATGAAGTGGCGGAAGATAAGGACGAGAAAAAAGGCAAGCCGACGCAGACCCCCAGTCTCGAGCCCTAGCGCAGTCTGCTCGGTCTAATCGATACAGTACAGATTGCCGTCCTGGCTGCCGATACAGAGACCGCCGGTAGTCAATGCCGGCGAGCTTATGATCGCTCTTTGCGTTTTGATCTTCCATTTGATGGCGCCATTCCTGGTATCAATGGCGTAAACATTGGTATCGCAGCTGCCGCAGTAAAGCATATTGCCGGAAATGGCCGGGGATGAAGACAGGAAGGGCACCGGCGAGTTTAGCTGGGTCTTCCAGAGTATGCGTCCGCTGACGGCATCCAGACAATACATTTTAAGGTCGTCATTGCCAACAAAGATTTTCCCATTGGCCGCCGTAGCGGCAATGCTGAAAGGCTGTGTGGTTGTGACTTTCCAGCGCTGCTTGCCGGTCGTGGCATCGACGGCGTAAAAGGACTGATCCCAGCTGCCGAAATAAACAGTGTTGTTAACAATGATGGGGGAAGCGAAAATCTTGCCGCCGGTACGGAAATGCCAGAGCAGCGAGCCGTCTTTCATCGACACTGAATATAGATTGCAATTGTGGCAGGAAAAAATGACCTGATTATTGCCGACGCAGGGTGAGGCGGTAATGCGGATCACATCTTTGGGATCGTTGGAAGGCACGGTATAGCGCCATTTCTGCTCTCCGGTCTTAATATCGAGGGCGTAGAGGCTGCCGTCCCATCCACCGACGTAAGCCACACCTTCATATATTGCCGGCGAAGATGAAACGCGATCCGTAGTCTCATGGCTCCAAATCTGCTTTCCGTTGCGAGCGTCCAGGCCATAGATCTTTTTGTCTTCGCAACCGATAACAACAATGCCGTCGCTGATCGCCGGAGAAGATTTAACCTTATCACCCAGCTTAGAGCGCCAAACCATGCGGCCGCTCGCTTCCTCAACGGCGTACACATTACCGTCATCCGAGCCTACGTATATAACTCCTTTATATATCGCCGGGGAAGAATCGATCGGCCCCTCCGCTGGAAACGTCCATTTCACCTTGCCTTTAGCGATCATGGCCGGATCGAGATTAGCGTTGCCGGTATGACACGGATTTTGCAAAAACATTTGCCAGCTACCGTGGTAACGCGAAACGATGGCACTGGTGTTGGTGGTCGCATCGGCCACAGGTTCAGGCTTTACGCCAGTCGCGGCGGGCTTGGTGGGAACCGTCGCCGGCTCATTTGCCCAGACAATTTTTGCGCTGCCGGATAGAAATAAAGTCGACGAAGCGACGAGAGTCAAAAAAGACCTTCTCGCAAAATTGGCTTGCCTGGTGGGTTTGAGCCTGGTTGTCATGAAGCATACCTCTGAGAATATATCCATAGTGTATCCGCCAACCAAATTGTTAGTTGTGAAAAGCACTAACCATCTTACTTACGGCAGACTTCAATTATAGGCCGAGTTGGGCCACCTGCTTGCAAAATTGATGTCCGGCGCGTTTCATTTATTGGCCATTTAATCCGACTTCGGTAACACGCAGAACATCAAACGTTCCGCTGGTTGGCGCTCCTGGGCTATCGATACAACATTGAAGGTGTCTATATTTCAGATACACATCAAAAAAAAAAGTTCAAAATTTCCAGGCAGAATCACTTGTCTAATGTATTGCATGGTGTTATCATCCCTGCTTGTGGGTTGGGATGAGCATTTCCAACAAGGAGAAAACAGAATGAACCGAGCTGAGCTCGTCGAAAATGTGGCCAAAGCGACAGGCCAAGCCAAATCTGAAGTGACACGTACACTCTCAGCTTTTATTCACACCGTTACTGGCGCTCTCGCCAAAGGTGACAAAGTTACTCTCGTAGGCTTTGGTACTTTTGAGCGTCGTATGCGCAAAGCCCGCACGGGCCGTAACCCCAGAACACTTGCTCCGCTCAAAATTGCGGCTGCACGCGTTCCCGCTTTCCGCGCTGGTAAAGAACTGAAGGACATCGTAAATGGTCGCGCTAAGCAACCTACCCTCGTCCTCGCCAAACCGAAAGCTGCTGCTAAGCCAGCCAAAAAAGCTGCTGCTAAGCCCGCCAAGAAAGCTGCTGCAAAGCCTGCTAAGAAAACCGCCAAAAAAGGCAAAAAACGGTAAACAATAACAAAAGATGGCTTCCAGTCTTAGGGCTGGAAGCCGCTTTTTTCGTTCCCAACTAAACGATTAAACTGTACATGGATTAGGTAGAGTCAAAATCGTCATCCAAACCCACTTCACAAGGACCGCTCTCCAGCGGTCCTTGTTTTTTGTCGGGATAATTACAGGCTGCCTCCACCGGTAGGGTCATTTTCAGAGCCCCTGGTGAAATTACAGGCGGTATCACGCGTCGAATTCAGTCGCGACATAAGTCAGCAAAATGCGCGACAAAATAGCGGTCAATTTTGTCGAAAAATGAGCCTTATGCAGCCGCTGAAATTCTTAGACCAAGTTCAGAAACGCCCGGCCAGCCACGTTTTACGCGAGCTCTGCTAGCCTAAACTGGCGCTCATTTTGCCCCGTTTACAAGGGACCGATAGCGCCGATGCATGCAAGGTTCGGAGCTTAACAAATATCCACTTGATTACGTTTTTCTATTACTAACTCAAAGACCTGGTAATTGGATGTCAACAAGATCAAGTATCAAGACCTTACACCCAATCTTTCTTTAAAGGCGCATTCAAGACAAGAGCTCTTCTTCTCCATCTCTCACCTCGTTCGGGATACCTGATGGTTTTCCTGATCAGGCACAGCAGTCATTTAAGTATGTATTGCAAGAGATCCGGAGACCAGGCAACCTCCTGTCGGGCGCCGCGCGTCTAAACCCCTATTAGCTTGTCTGCTCATGGGAGCAGGGCGAGCAGTAAAGGATTTACTATGTTTGCCATGAATACCGGCAGTTCACTGCCCGACCTGTCCAGCCTTGTGCCCGATTGGCTGAACCAGTGGTTCACCGCCATCCAGGTCGCCCCGCATTTTCTCCTCACTCAGTCGTATCTGCCGCCTCTCCTGGTGGCGATGTTCCTGGGTTATTTGATCGGTTTCGAGCGCCGCCTGCGTCACAAGGTCGCCGGCGTCCGCACTCACATGGTGGTCGCTTCCGCTTCCTGCATCGTCACCATGATCGGTCTCTATGTTTTCGACGCCACCAAGATGGGCGACGCCTCGCGTCTGCCCGGCCAGATTCTCACCGGTATCACCTTCCTCGGTGCCGGCGTGATCATGAAGCGTGGCTTCAGCACCTCCGGCATTACCACGGCCGCCATGGTTCTGCTTTCCACCGCCATCGGCATCGCCTGCGGTTTCGGCTTCATTCTCATGGCCGTCACCTGCACGGTTCTGATCGTCGTGGCAGTCCATGTCACCTATTACACCAATCCACCGGACGACACCGGCGAGCACCTGCTCCTGGTCAGCTGTCAGCTGGAGAAGTACGAAAATGTGCGCAAGCTCTTCCCGGCGCGTTCGCACATCGACCAGTTCACCCGTGACGCCAACAACGTCGTCTCGGTGCGCATCAACGTCAAGATGAATCGTGGCGAACTGGACAAGGTCCTCTCGACCAACGTCCACAACCAGGACATCATCGCTATCAAGCTGATCGACGACCCGGCGAGCTAAAAGGGCCGCCGGGAACCTCTAACCAGAAAAAGCGCGCATATATGCTAAAAACTTTGAAACAGAAGGCGATAGCTTTTCTCGTCCTCGTTGCCGTTGTCTTCGGAGGCGGCACCTACGTCGGATACAACATCCCTCACGGGGATGTCGATCCGCAGGACTACATCGAGACCTCGTTCATGCCCTACCAGAGCGGTCTCGACGCTTACTTGAAGTTTCTGGACGGTACGCAGCATTCACTGCGCATCGCCGTCTACGCCCTGACCGAGCCCAAGATCGTCGACAAGCTGCTTGAGCTCAAGCAAGAGCGCAAGATCAACGACATCGTCCTGCTGCTCGACAAGTCGCAGACCGTGTCTCGCTCCGGCCAGTACGAACAGGCGCTGATCAAGCGTCTGCGCGACGCCGGCATCGAGGTAGTGGTAGGCACTTCCGAGATGAAGCACAACATCATGCACCTGAAGATGACGGTGCGTGACGGCCTCTGGGTCGAGGACGGCAGCTGGAACTACACCAAGTCCGCCAACTCGCAGGCCAACAACGTCAACATCATCAGGTCGCCGAAGCGGGCCAAGCTCTTCCTGAGCGACTGGCAGCGCATGTACGACTTCATGAGCAAACAAGATCAGTCGCCCTGGCTCAAGACCAAGGCGGCCGATCCTGACGACAACGATCAACCCTGAGACAAGGAGGCTCTAATGCAGCGAAACGGAAATAGCTTTTACAAGATTGTCGGCGGCGCCCTCGTCGTCATCCTCGCTCTCGGCCTCGTCCTCGGCCTGCACGGCTGCTCGGACAATACCGACAATGCGCCCGCACGCACCCTGCCGCGCAGTTTCACCGTGGACGAGCGCGTCTTCTTCAAGTGGGGCGAGACCTTCGACGTCGACGACGGCAGCACCAAGTACGGCACCGTGCACGAGCAGCTGGTCTCCTGGACCCCGACCTTCTACTACCGGGACAACACAGGTGCGCTGGCGGCAACCGCTTCGGTGGCCATCCTCAGCTGGGGCACGCAGATCGATGTCGTCGACGGCCAGGGCAAGAAGCTCGGCACGATCAAGGAGGAGGTCTTCTCGTCCTTCCTCAAAACCTGGACCACCTACAAGATTCTGGACGCCGACGGCAAGGAGGTCGCCACCTCGCAGAAGTCGGAGTGGTTCGCCACCAATTTCGAGCTGACGGCCAACGACGGACACGTCGTGGCCGAAGTGCACCGCGGCATGTGGAACTGGACCGGCGACACCTGGTACGTGACGATCAAGGACTCGGTCACCGTCGATCCCCGCATCGAGCTGATGATCGCCGCCTTCAAGACCCACGCCGACAACGAGAAGAAGGCCAAGGACTCGAAGAAGAGCGACGACAAGAAGTCCTCGGGCGGCGCCAAGAAGTAACCCAGCTCATGTTTTCGCAACCAAACCCCCAGTGAGAGGTATCGTGAAGTTTGCCAACAAACGCATCGCCGTGATCTTCAATCCCAAGGGCGGCTCAGCCAAAGGCGGTCTCATCGACCAGCTCAAGGCTGAGTTGCTTGCCCTTGGGGTAACCCTCGTCCAATACACAACCACACCGGCTCCCGGCTCGGCGCGCGAACTCGCCACCCGGGCAGCCGCCGATGGCGCCGACCTCGTAGTCGCCTGCGGCGGTGACGGTACCGTCTGCCAGGTGGCCGAAGGCCTGATGGAGACTGGCGTACCCATGGCCGTACTGCCGGGTGGCACGGGCAACCTCTTCGCCCGCGCCTTCAACGCACCACCGGATGTGCCCCAATTTGTCCAGCGCATCGTCGCCGGACAGCCCCAGCCGCTGGACATGACCCTGCTCACCTACCGTGACCTGGAAGGCCGGCAGCATGAGCAGCTCTATCTGGTGGCCATGGGCCTGGGCAACATCTCGGACGCCATCTCCTTCGCCAGCCCCGAAATGAAGCGTCGTTTCGGCAAGCTCGTCTATGTCGTGCGCGTGCTCAAGGCCTGCTTCAGCCCGGGGCCGGTCAAGTACAAGCTCAGCGCCGACAACGGCGCCTATGTCGTCGACACCGAAGCGTCGGCGATGTTCGCTCTCAACGCCGTGCCGCCTTCGATGGCCACGCTCAGTCGCGGCTGCAATGCCAGCGACGGGCTCGTCGATCTCGTGGCCGTGCGCGCTACCGGCTTCTTCGGCCTGCTCAGATTCTCTCTGCGCATGGCCTCCGGTCGTCCCGACCTTTCGCCCCACTACCTGCGTATGCGCGCCCGATCGGTGCGCATCGAAACCAATCGTCCGGTCTGCCCGAACATCGACGGCGACCCCGGACACAAGACGCAGTCGATGGAAATCTGCACCCTGCCCCAAGCGGTCAAGGTAATCGTCAGCTAAGGCGACTTAGCTCAACCGAAATTCTAACCTCTTCAAAGGGAACCAAATGAACATATCCACTCTGCTCACGGTGGTCGAATACGGCCTACCCGCGCTCTTCGTTGTGTACTGCCTGTACGGCATGGGCTTCTGGATCTACCAGGGCAAGAAGCTGCAACAGACCGGCTACATGCCGCCGCCGTCTTCCAAGTTTGCTCGCTGGTTCTACAAGCGGGCCTGCCACGTCTTCGCCTTCCTCTTCGTCGGCCCGGTCAAGGTGATCGGCCGCGAGAACGCCCTGTTCGAAGGCCGCGGTCTGGTGCTGCCCAATCACCAGTTCGCCATGGACTTCGCCGTCGTCGGCCTGGCCACGCCGTTCTCCTACCGTCAGGTCGCCAAGGCCAAGGAACTGCTCGGTCTCGTGCGCGGCACGCTGGCAGCCTGGATCGGCACCGTCGGTGTGCAGGTCGAGGGCGGTAAGGCGCAAGACGGCGGTTCGAACACGGTGATCACCACCGGCAAGGACATCCTCGTCAACAGCAAGGGCGCTCGCCTCCTGCTCTTCCCGCAGGGCATGCTGGTCTGGGACAACGTCCTGCGGCCGAAGGAATTCCGCACCGGCGCCACCCGCATCCTCCAGGCCACCCTGGCCGAGATCGGTGAAGACCCGCTCTACGTGCTACCGATGGCCATCGAGTACCACCGCGATCCCAAGCACGCCACCCGGCTCACCAAGATCCTGCACGGCCTCGGCATCAAGGCCTTCCGCCGCTGGAGGGACTACGAGCTGGTGATCAACGCCGACGGCACCAAGACCAAGAAGCCGCGCGTCTACACCACATATGGTGCCACCTGCGTCATCGGCAAGCCGATCGACGTGCGCACCCTGTCCAAGGATCCGCGCGAGGCGATCGAGGCCGTGCGCGTCAACATCCAGGGCCTGCTCGACCAGGCGCAGGGCAAGACGGCCACCGCCGCCTGACCTGAAACGCCCCCCAATGATGGCGGGGCGCCTTCCTCAAAGGCAACTTTGCACCACAGGAGGGACTCTGTATTAACAAGCTCGACCTACGTTGATCGCGGCGTGGTGCCACGGTCAACGTAGGCCCAATGAGGTCTTGCCATGATCAACTGGCTCAAAAAGACTTGGAGTAACAAGTTTATCCGAGACCGAATCTTTGCCCTTACCTTTCTTATCGTCATGTTCACCGGCTTCTGGCACGCCTACCACGCCAACTCAGACTTTCAAAAGCTGGTTGGTCTGGTCCCAGGTCTGATCAGCTTGCTGGCTATTCTGGCACTGGTCTTCGAGGATTTCGATCCCAACGATCCTGATCAGCAGACCGGCGGGCGCTTCGGTGAACACCTGAAGAAGGACGACGACGAGGAAGACAAAGAAGACGGAGACGGGGACGACAAAGGCGGCCCCTCCCGCAAGTAAGTCACCCGAGAAACGCAACAAGCGAGAACAAAAATACGATGACTTTGATGTCCATCTTCCACACGGCACTCGACATCGGCTTGGCTCTGGCCATCAGCGTCGGCGTCGTTGCCGTTCTCTTTTCGCCCATCGTTCTGGGCAGATTCGTTGCCGGTCGCATCAGCGGCCGCACATCACTGTTCATCTACACCGCTCTGGCAGCGGTTTGCGCCTATGGCGGGCAGGGACTCTACCAGGAGTTCCACAATCATTTCGCCACGGGCAGCTACTGGTCAATGGCCATTTTCTTCGTGCCGCTCTACGTGGCCCTGGGAATGGTCATCGGCACCGGCCACAAACGCGAGCGAGCGGAAGCGGAAAAGCGCCTGACCAAGTGGCGCAATCAGCTTACCGCCGACCGCGCCGCAGGTGCCGCCCCCCAGCGCCTGATCACCGACTACCGCGAAATCGCCGCCCTTCTCAGCCGACTCGGTCGCCGGGAAGAAGCAGCCGCCGAACTCCGGCAGGCCGTGGCAATCGCCGAAATGTCTCTGGGCGGGCATCCCGGTATGGCCGAGTTTTACACCGGCTACCTGGCTCTGCTCAAGCGCAAAGCCGACGCGGACGAAATCGCCCGCATCAAGGCCAAGCGCGACGCTCTGCCGATAATGTGAGGTAACCATCAGGAAGCAACCATGGATCCAAACGCAATTCCAATGCTCCTGACGATTGTCGGCGGCTTCGCATTGTCGATACTCTCGACTCTGTCGGAGGGCACGACTTTCGCCAGAGAGCATCCCAAGACCAACTTCTTCGTCGGCCTGACGGTCATTGTTGCAGCCGCGTTCGGTGCAGTTCTATTCACCCACAACACCATGGGTTGGATGCTGCTGCTCATGGGCTTCGTCGGCTTCAGCAAACTGAAGGAGGCGAGGCAGGAGCGCAAAAACTACCGGGCACTCTGCACTCAGCTGCAGAGCCAGGTCACCGCCGCTCTCGCCGCACGCCACGGTGTCGAAGCCGTTGAAATCGATGTCTCCAACGCGCCCGAAAGTGCGCGCTGGATGCTCATCAACGAAAACGTCAAGCGCGGCCTGACAGTCGAGACGATCAAAAGTCACTCGACCAAGTCAGTCAAGCTGCGACTCTCAGGTTCGGTTTCCAGCGCAAGCTGAAATCGTTCGGCTCGGTTTATGCAAGCGGGGAGGCAGGCAATCTTGCCTGCCTCCCCCACCGGGTTTTATCCAGACAGGAAACACGCACCACCCACCACGCAAATCCACCCCCCAACCGAGTACTCACCATGGACCCTTCCATGCAAATCCTTCAAAACATCCTCTTCGGCGGACTGGCTGCAGCTTGTTCCGCGGCGATCATGTGGTTCCTCAGCGGCGTCGTTGGAACACTGATCATGACCAACTTCTTCCAGTGGAACTACGAGGTTGCCTTCGCCAAATTTTCCCGCAGCGGAGCACTGGCAACGCTGGCTGTGATCGGCTGCCTCAGCATCATGTTGAGCCTGGTCGGCAACAGCACGGTCCCTCTCTGGGCAGCTTTTTTCGCAGTCTCCCTCTACACCGCTGCATGTACCGCCGCCCTCGCGGTAGGCTTTGTGGTTGTCGCCGGCGTCGCACTCTTCGGTCGCCGTCTATTTGGCCGCAAATAGACAAGCCCGGTAAGTAAGCACCAAACCGGATAAACACTAATGAACAGGCCGCGCGAATGCCGCCTGTTCATCGCCACCATATTTGATGCCATTTTTTCAATCAACGTATTACTATAATCTATACTAGAACCAGGCAACCCCATTTACCACGGCATAGTCAAAACAACACTATGGCCGGCGCTGAATCTCTTCGGCGGCTTCGATCAAAGGCTCAAGTTTGGGATGCCGCATGACATAGCCGTAATTGCCGATGGCCAGGGCAAAAACAGAGCTCAAGCGCTCATGATGAACAATCAGCTTGCCAAATTTATCCAGTACCTGGTCGTGATTTAAAGCATAGGGAATGTGATCCTTGCGGCCGGCGTACATACAGAAATATGGCCGCTTGTCGCGCTTTTCACTGACACCATTGACCACCATCTGCGACCACAGTTTGAAGCAATCAAAATCAAACATGTAGTTGAACATATTTAGTGTCAGCCCACCCGGTGGCCGAATATTCACTTCCAGAGGAACAACGGCACCATCATCCTTGACGAAAAATTCAAAATGGAAGAAACGTCCACGCACATCGAAAGCCTTCACGGTAGCCAATCCCGCAGCATTTAGAGCCGGTTCAATCTCACGCACCGTGTAGTAATAAATATCAGAATCATCATTGACCGCTTCCATAACGCCCTTGCTGTAACGCAAGGATGACGTGAAAAGCGGCACACCCTGGCCATCTACCAGGCCGTCGAAGCTGACGATTTGACCGTCAATAAACTCTTCCACGATGTAATCTTGCGGCAGCTTATCCTGCATGTAAAAGTCGATGTCTTCATCGCAGCAAAGCTTATAGGTCTTGGCCGCGCCGACGCCGATATCGGGCTTGGCGCAGATAGGATAGCCAACGGCATTGATGAAGCCGCGCAGTTCGTTTTCATCACGACAGACCCGACCACGAGCGGGATTAAGACCGGCTTGCTTGAAGACTCCCTTCATCTCGGACTTGCGTTTAATCTTGTAGATGTCTTCCATATTAATGCCGGGGATATTGAAGTCCGAACGCAACCGGGCCTCAGTTTCCAACCAGTACTCATTATGTGAATCTATGTGTCCGATTTTGCCGTAACGATGTGTGAAATAGCCAAGAGCACGCAGTAGTTCATCGTAGTTGTGCATATTGCCGACCCGATAATATTCGGTCAGGCCGCTTCTCAACTCCTGGCTCAGATCTTCATACGGGTCATCACCAAGGCCCAGGACAACCGCCCCGGATGCCCGCAATTGAGTGGCGAAGCTGACAAAATTGGGCGGAAAATTTGGCGAAAGAAAGACTGAATTCATTGCTGTATTTTCTAAAAAAAGGGTCCAATGGCAAGCTGGTAAATGCAATGAGATAGTATAGCCCTCTTGGGGGCCCGTGATACAATTTCCGCCTAAATCCGGCAACCAAAGGCAATAATCAAGTGCAGCGAGAGTATCATAAATGGCACAGCCCCAACCTCAACCGCGACATGGAGTTGATCGTCTGGGGCCATGCGGGAGCACGCGTGATCGTGTTTCCCACCTCCCAGGGTCGCTTCTTTGACTGGGAAAACAGGAAGATGTATGAGCCGGTAAGAGAACATCTCGAAAACGGCTGGGTCCAGATCTACTGCGTCGACGGCGTCGACCCCGAAAGCTGGTTCAACGGCCACGTTCAGAACGGCGACAAAGCGCATCGGCATCTGCAATATCAGGATTACATAATCCAAGAAGTAATGCCCTTCACCAAGTCCAAAAATTCCAACGACTTTTGCATCGCCACCGGTGCCAGCTTCGGCGCCTATCATTCGGTCAGTATCGCACTGCGCTTCCCCGAACATTTCAACCGCGTCATCGGTATGAGCGGTGTCTATGATGTCCGCGAATGGACCGGCGGCTACATGGATGACTACGTCGCCCAGGGCAGTCCCTGCGAATACATTGCCCGCGAACACAATCACGATCACCTGGAAAAAATCCGCAATCTGGAACTGATCGTCGCCATCGGCAAAGATGACCCCCTCTTCGGCAATAACCAGTGGCTGAGCCAGCTCCTCTGGGAAAAGGGCATCTGGCACGCCTTCCGCATCTGGGACGGCAACTGCCACGACTGGCCCGACTGGGAAAAAATGCTGCCCATTTACATAGGCGGCGATCCCGGTTAAGCGCCCGATAACAGGGTTAAGGTCAGGTAAATAACTTCTTCTTAGTATGTGCCCGGTCAAGATAGGCATGTAATAAGGGAAGAAGGAGCCTGAAAACAAAATGTTGAGAAGATTGCTCGGTAAACTACTGGTCAACGCTCTGGTTAAACTCGTCTGCACCGCTCTCAAACCAGTACCGGTGCTGGGTGTGGCAGCGCAAATAATTGCCTTTGCCATGTAAAATCCGCCCCTATCACCCCACCGTCACACTCTACAAACCACCCGCCCCACCTCTAAATCCTGCCGGCAGAGCTGCCTGAAAACAGCTCTGCCTTTAATTTCCCAACCACATTAGCAAGCGCCAACCGACCACTTTTAGCTGTGCCAACTCGATTTATAACGAATGCGGACATGAAGCCCGGCACACCTGTATTTCAGTGGCCACCGCAACGTAGTAAAGAGATAGATCTTCCAATCACCTGCCAAAATTCCACCAACCAAACTCAACTTCCTCCCTACGACATTCTCTTCCAATTTCTCAGAGCGCCCCGCTCTGCGTGCGAACACGCACAGAAAGGAATTAAGACGATGCACTTCCAACCAAGCGTTTTCCACTTGATCCTCTGGCCCTGCCTGGTCGTTTTATTGATCGGCTACTGCAGGTACAGAAAAGACAAACGCAGCCAGACAGCCGAAACAACCGCAAGCGACCTGCCCAGCCCGGCTGACCTCAGGGCGGAGCGAGAGAAAGCCCGTGAAAAAGAAGAACAAGAGAGCAGAGAGGCATTCATGAATGCTCTTGCTTCGGTCAAATCCAGCTGTATCAATGAAATCCAGTGCCAGTATGTACGCGACCATGACAGCATGGTGCTGGTCAAACTTCCCAGAGAAATGTGGAAGCGAAGGGACCTGATCGACCGTGAAATTGTCTCCTGGCTGCGGGCCCAAGGTTGGTCTGCGACCCACAAATGGGGCACTATCACGGACGATTACATCCTCCTGATCAGCGCGCTCTAGTTTCCCCGCCGCCGCAAGCAGACGTTTTTAGAGAGGGAGCAGTTTTTCTCCCTCTCTAAAAAAATTTGATCAATTTGGCACCACATACAGTGCGCATACTATACTATTTAGCATAAACAGAAAAAAAAATAAAAGAAACGGGAGGAGTCAAAAACCCTCCTCCCGTCTCAGTCTTCAATGCTCTGTCTTTTTAAATGATCTTGCGATCGCGTTGTTCTTACTGGGGATTGGCCAGATCCCGCACAACCGCCTCAATCCCTTTTACCACCATCGTCATCGACTGAAAGTCGAGTGTATCGACGGTGTCGCTCATCAGGTGAACGTGAGGATTGCGGAAGTTGGAGGTGTCGGTCACCATGAAAGCCGGATACCCGTGCCGCCAGAAAGCCCAGTGGTCGCTGCGGGCAATGTCTCGGAATTTCTCCGGGGCAGCCACAGCTTCACTGGGGACTCGAGCTGACTTGCGGAACGTCGCAAGACAGTGGCGGACGAATTTGGCCGATGCGGTGTTGCCGACAAAGCCGATGAAATTGCCGCGGGTCGGATAGAAGAGATTGAAAGGGAAGGGATACTTTTGGCTGCCCTCCGCCTCGTCAAAATAGCCGAGCATCTCCAGCGAAATCATGCCTTTGACGTTCGTGCCCTTTTCTTTCAGACCGCGAGCATGAGCATAACTGCCCATTTGCTCCCATGTGCCGCCGTTGTGCTCCTCGTTGGCATAGGCCACCAGACAGATCGTGCAATCAGGCTGGGTGTCCTTGAGTATGCGCGCGAGTTCGAGCAAGGCGGCTACACCCGAGGCGTTGTCGTCGGCTCCGGGGGTGGTGGGGACGGTGTCGTAATGAGCACCGATAACCACCCACTCGGAAGCGCGATTGCGGCCCGGGATAATGACCTCGACGTTGTGCATGGGCACACCGTCGAATTCGAAGCGCTCGAGACGAGGCTTGAATCCGAGCTCCTCAAAGCTCGAGACAATGTAAGCGGCGGAAGCACTGAGAGTTTCCCCAAGGTTGTGATGGCGGATGCCGATCGTCGCCGAGAGGGCCTCGATGTGCTTACGTAATCCCGCTTGCAGGGATGTTTCGTCGTTGGTGAAAGCGCCGGGCCGGCCCTTGAAGCTCTTGCCCGGCATACTCACGTAGCGCCAAAACACAGGAAAAAGGAGCGCTTTCAGCAGCCCCTTCGTCACTTTGTTCATAGCAATCCTCCGTGATGCGATTACTTTTTCTTCTTGTTCAGCTGCATCAGCAGGGGTTCGCCGAAGAAGATCTTCTCCACCGCCCGGGTGAACTTGAGCCCGGTGAGCTTGCCGTCAAGCAGCTCCTTGCAGGCATCGTACTGGTTGAAGAGCTTAATCTGCTCACCGTCGTTGATCAAGCCGGCCTTTTCCAGGCGATCGACCGTGGCCATGAAGCCGGTGATAATCGCCACCCATTTCTGGTTGCGATTGAGATTAAACTTGAGGGCGTGGTAACCGCGGATGGGCGGCGGATTGATGATGATCCGGCCCTGGGACTCGTCCGGGTGCGAACCGTAGAACGGTCCACAGGTGTCATCCCCGCGACCGCAGGAGAGCTGCCACCAGAGGCGGAACCAGCGAGCGCTCTTGATCGGGTCCTCACCCACGTCAAAAGCCACGACCGTGGACTGCGGCTGGCGATAATGGCGCGTAACCGGTGCCACCGGGCACACACCATCAGTTCCAAGGGCGCCGTCGAACAGCCATTCGCCATTGTAGGGGACCAGGTCGATGATGCCGGGCACAGCGCAGGATGCGCTGATGGCCAGGCCGACCGACTCGGCTTCGGGGTCCAGGATTTCCTTGCCGCCGATGTCCTTGTACTTGGTCACGCCCTGACCGTCGAAAATGATCTGACCGTGGTCGCAGCAGGCGATCAGGTAGAGACGCTCGGGCCACTGATCATTCGACAACATGTCGAAGTGAGCCTTGAGGTCGTACCAGGTGTAAACACCTTCGCGGGTGCGCCGCTTCTCGTGATGCTGCTTATTCAGGAGAGCCCAGAGGCGCCTGAAAAGTCCGGTCTTCGGTCGCACCATCGACATGAAGTCGACGGTCAAAACCTCGTGGACCATGGGTCGGACAGCCATGCCACTTGCAAAAAGATACGCTGGAATCGAGCCGCCGCTGACACCGCCAATGGTGGCGATGTTCAGATCGGCTTCCTTGATTGCAAGAATTGCTCCGACTCCGGCAAGAATAGCCTTCGAGCCGCCGCTGCCGAAAACCAGGTTGATGGCTTTCTTCTGCGTGCGGTCGGAAGACTCTAAGAGATTATCGTTGGACATTTTGTTTCTCCGTCAGTCCTTGGCACGCGCTCAAACCTGCCCTTAGCCCAGAAGTCATCGGGTGCTGTAGGGTCCGTGTTGCGCGTGATGCTGGTCGAAGCTTCATCCGGAAGATGAGAGCAATCGAGAAGCATCTAGGTGAAATAAAAGTTGGGTGATCAGCCGGAACGACAAAAGATTCGTTCTGGATACTCAGCTAGAAGATAGGGTTGAGCTTGTCGGGTTTCTATTTGGGAACAGCTCATGAAATAAGAAAGGGATATTAGGTCCTGAGACCTATCACAGAGCTATTACTGGAAGCATTACTTAGAGGCTTACAAAAATCGAAAGAACAGGTACTCCTGACAACCACATTTGTCGAGTGCTTTCAGAACCCTCACCCAGAGCGGCTTAAGCCGGGCTGACAAGAGGACGGAAATTGCCACTTAGCGGTTGGCGCAAGCTATGCACACGTTTCCGGCCAGCAAGAATTGAACTTCGGATGTAGCACAACTAGCGAAAGCCGCTGCAGTCGCCACTTGTCAACCGTTTCAAGCCAGAAGCGACAGGGTCATGAGTTCTTCATCAAAGTAAGTATCAGCGATCTTGAGCGCCCGCTTTTCCACTCCGTATGTCTCAAATCCAAGCGATAAATAAAGCCTGCGCGCTGGTCTGTTGCCGACGACCACGGTCAAATTCAACTCCTCCAGACCATCAATGGAGCGACAGCGCTCCAGAGCCGCCAACATCAGCGCCCGAGAGAGACTGCGCCCGCGGGCCGCCGGCACGACATAGACACCCCAGATCATGGCCTTGTGACGCACCTTCAAACCGGAACCGCGCAACAAACCCAGGGTGCCCACCAGCTGCTCGCCCGAGCCGTCCAGATCGCAAAAAGCTCCCAGAACAAAACCGCCATCGGCCGGGCTTAGCCTTCGCGCAGCTTCCTCTCTGGGCATTATTTTGCTTTCTTCGTACGAGGCGCCGAAGGCCTCGGGACTTTCCTGCAAAGCCAGCAGTCTTACCGGCCAGTAAAGATCAAAATCTTCCTGACCAAGTTTGCGAATTGTGCAATCAGCCAAACTTTCCACCCCTCACAACGCGCAATTCGGTTTTACCAGGGCTCGGGAGAATTGTGTTTTAACGGCAGATAAATTTTGCCGCTTGACACCCCGGAAGTGTGATTAAGCATTCAAAAGTGGTAGACAGTAATTGAGAATGAATGTCACAATTGAAGCAACGGATCTATCCCTGCCATTCCTCAGAACCTCACAAATATCAGCCCAGAACCAGAGAGGCGCAGCCTGTGAACGAAAATCCAAAATCCACATCTATTGAGAATAATACGCAAAGAGCGGGCAGCCAGCTACTGGGCTTTCTGGCCCCGGGTGGCGGCGGCTTGTTTTTGAGTTCGGGGCAGTGGGTCCAGACCGCGGGCCAGGCATCGCCGGTGATGGCAATACCCATTTCTTCACTTTTTGTCAGGCACCAGTCCCGCCCCAAACACGCCCCTGAAAGCGCAGGCTGACCCACTATGAATCGAGTTCACGCCTGGTCGTATCAACAAACTCGCTGAACATCCACATACACAAATCATCGAGAGTGTCCGGCTTGAAGCTGCTGTTCATGAGCTTCCAGTGCACACCGCTCTCATTGATGCGCACGCCGATGGTGGCCACCGGCGCATAACCGGTTTCAAGCAGACTCATGGCCATGACCTGCGAAACAGGCACTATGTAGAAATCAATGCGATTGCCCCCACCGCGCAAAACCAGGCTGTGCTTACGATTGCTCAACCGAGCCCGGAAAAAAGTTGCCGTTTCCTCGGCTTCTCTCTTGCTGTTAACCCGCACCACCTCAGTCACTTCACCGAGTATGGATGATGATACCTGCAGCGGTGTGCCGTGGGCGACCTTGTTGTACTCATGGGCAAACCAGCGCAGGTCCTGGAACATCTTGTCGACCAGGTAGGAAACGGCGGACCGGTACATATTGGCCTTGAGCTCGTCTTCCAGCAGATCATCGCGCCGGGCGTGGATGAATCGCTCAGAATCTTCCTTGAGCTTGTCCATCCAGCTCAGGACACGGTCGGAGCGCTCCACACCAAAACCACTCAAAAATTGCTCGGACAGGGCCATGTGAGAGTGCACCTCACCCCTGGTCTTATCATCCATAACGGCGATGGCACCGTGGCCAAACATAGAGCGATCCAGATTCTTCGGCAAACCATTCTGGGACGCAGGATGCGTCTGCACAAATTTGCGGCTTTCTTCCTTGCTCAAACGGCCTTTGTTTGCGCCGCGTCTATCACCTTTGACCATTGTCCGAGCCCTCACTAAATCCGCCAACCCTTTCATTGTGCGCTTTTCCCGGCTCCGCGTCATCGACCAAAGCGTATTAGCGAAAGTGTGTATAGACAAACCGGCGTCGCCGTATAGGAAAGGCGGGAGAGCCACCACGAGGGTCGAAAGCTGCATCAGTAATATGCGAAAATGAGCGCATGCCAGACGAAATAAGCGCTGAAGACGCACAAAACACGGACAAACAGGCGGAAAATGAGGGGCAAGCCACGGAAGGGGCGGCTCTAACATTTCACGTCGTCACCCTCTTCCCCGAGATGATTGAGCTTTATTGCCGCACCAGCATTATCGGCCGCGGTATCAAAGCCGGCCGTCTGGCGGTCAAATCCTACAGTCCCCGCGATTTTGCCCTGGACAAGTACCGCAAGGTTGATGACACTCCCTATGGTGGTGGCGCCGGCATGGTGCTCAAGCCGGAACCCATGTTTGCCTGCGTCGAGAGCATCAAGCGACCGCCTCAATCGCCGGTACTACTGATGACACCACAGGGCAGACCTTTTGATCAGAGCCTGGCGGCACAGCTCTCGGCTGAAACCGACATCACTTTCATCTGTGGCCACTATGAGGGCTTCGACGACCGTATACGCAGTCTGGCGACAATGGAAGTGTCCCTCGGCGACTATGTCCTCACCGGGGGCGAACTGCCGGCCCTGACAATTATTGATGCCGTCGGCCGATTGATTCCTGGCGTGCTCGGCAAAATGGTATCACTTGCCCACGAATCGTTTAACGACGGACTGCTGGAAGGGCCTCAATATACGAAACCGGCGGAGTTTCGAGGTATGGTGGTGCCGGAGGTGCTGCGCTCCGGAGATCATCAGGCGGTCGATCGCTGGCGGCGGGAAAGAGCCCTGGAAGAGACTTTCCGCAACCGTCCCGACCTACTTGAGAAGGCACCACTTTCAAAAACCGATAAAGAGTTCTTGGCAAAACTTAAAAAACAGTTATAATAAACCAAACAAGTTGGTTTCACCCGTGGTGCCTGGCAGGATGATCGAACGAGCTATCCAAATTCACCCAATGGTACCGCTCGCGAAGGCATCGGCGATACTCAAGATCAGCCGTGATGAGCTCATCAGCAGGCTTTCCGCGGGTGAGCTGCTGGGCGAGAAGAGACGCATCGGTGAAAGCAAGAAGGATAGCTGGTTTATATACGCAGACGAATACAATCGTCTGATGAATCAGGCCGTTGCCAGGTACGAAGAACGAGTCTCAGTCAAAGGTCTGGACCACATATTTCAGTCCAACCAGAATGCCAGACCAGAGCCGGTCAGTCCGGAACCACCTTCCCAGGCCGAGACCATCGCTATCGAACCGGTAGCCGTCGTGCACAGTGAACACGATCCGGCTCAGGTAGTCGATGCCCTTTCGCCCTCGGACAAAATGCACGACTTGCAGATCGGCCAGGCCATGGTGGCACAGCTGGTGCAACACCTGCACGAAGAAAGACTGACATCAGAAAATTTGAAAGTGCGCCTGCTGGTTTTAGAAGAAGAAGTGGACCAGATGCGCCGAGAGCTGCTGGGCCGGCCGGATGCCCGCTCCCAATCGCCATTTGGCCGCATGGCTGCCTATTTCCGCGCCCTATTTCCGTTTACGGCTCGGCATTAAGACGTGAAATGCGGGCATATTCTTGCCCACGGCGCAGGCCATTACCAGTATTGACGGAAAGACAAGATAGGCAATGGCCATTGAGGCCCCCAGGGCACCACCTATGGGACAGCCAAGCTTGAAAAAGCCGACGGTCATACCCACCATGCCCAGCACCGTAAAACCGCCGTAAACCATCCAGTTTTCCATTTTACGCTTGCCGGAAAGCAATACGCCGCTCATATAAATCCCTTCGAATGCAAAGGCCAGCACGGCAAAGAACCAGATCCAGTGCGCTCCCGTATTCCTGGCTCTCAGGTCCTTCACCTCACGCATGACCGCCTCGGCATCGTGGGGCCGGTCCTGCCCACGCAAAAAATCCCCATAATGTTCCAGGGCATTAGCCAGTCTCACATCATCGCGAAACGGTGCATTGTAGAGCAGTCGGATCACACGACGAAAGGTGTCCTCGGCACTGCTGTAGCACTTATCGACGGCATAGGACTCAGCCAGGGCTTCCAGACTGGCAATATGATAGGGAGAACCAGGGAAAGTGGCTATTTCAGTGGCATTGGACTGAGCCAGAAAATACTCCACCGCCGGCCTGGCGTTTTTTGACTGCAGCAACTCGTAGCCCTTTGTACTGTAAGCCGTGTAGGGAATGCGATCGGTGTAGTAACCGAAAGCACTGATAAACATACCGCCGATAATCCCCGCCGCCAGGGCCACCAGAATCGGTCGACTGATCAGATAAAAGCGTCCCCCACCGAAAATATCAGCCAGGGTCAAACGGTTATTGGCGGCCGTTCTGGCATGCGCCGCCATAGCATCCCAGTCGACAATGGGGGCTGCTCTCTCGCCGGTACCAAAGGCCGCACCGTCGCTAAAGACATCAGTCGAACGCACCAGCCCGGCTTCCTGCCCCTTAAGTTCAAAACTTTTCTTGCCTGCCGCGCCACCACCTGTAGGGACGCTGCCGCTTCCCGGACTGGTCAATTTCGGTCGAGGCGAAGAGCCGCCGGCAAATAGCTTGGCGCTCATCTCCTTAGTCGGTCGTGGCTTCTTTTCGACCATAGACCCTGCCCCGAGCATATGAGTGACACACTGTCCTATTCCCGGATTGAGGGGCGAATACACACAGGCGGCTGGTTTTTAGCGAACATATCGAAAGACGCGCTATGTATGGCCAATTGCGGTCAGACAGATTAAGAGCGACTGCAAAGCTTTGCACTCATCTACCTGACCCGAACCTGCCATAGATAGCGAGCTATCATCAGATATTGCCGTCGAAACGAAGTGCGCCAGCGGGCGAGATTCCGCTAAGTGCAAGTAACTTTCGTAAGGACCGCAAAGCCTTTAGTAATAAGCTTATGTAAGCAGATAAGCATTACCCATAAAAACCCCCATAACCCTTGTGGCGCAAAGCCTCCCCGGTGGGAGGCTTTTTTGCCCTCAGCCCGCTGCGATTCAGACCCCTACTTGCTTCGAAGCAGCTGATTCTGACCAGAATCAACCTATCTATTTCATCCAATTTTCCCAGGAGCACATCAAACACAGCCGCCAGCCAGCCCCCCACAAGCTTCCTTCCGCGCAGCCTCAGGCCGTGCCTACCGACACGCCTGTCCACAACTGCATCTACTAACCGCGCGAGGCCCGCTTCACAGCCCCAGCGCAAGGTTTCGGTAAACATCTTTCGGAGAATCCAAATGATTTTAGTCAGCCTGTTTCTGGTCACCACCCTCATCTTCGCCCTGAGCTACAAGCACGTGGTGCCGCTGTTCAGCACTGACGTCCAGGTCACCGAGGCGTCGATCCCTCAATTGCTCGGCCTGGGTGCGGTGATGACCCTCATCTCCTGGGTCGGCCTGGTGCTTCTGTCCCTCCTCCTGGCCATCATGGTCATCCCGCTCTCCACGTTGGTCATCAACTCCACCAGCGCGGGCGACCCGAGCGCTGCGTCGATCACGACCACGGCGACGATCTGCCTGCTCATCGCCACGCAAGGCGCCAACTGGCTTGCAGCCATGATCTACCCCTGGATCCGGCCGAACATTCTGCGTGTGGCCGACAGCCGGTCCGCCTTCAAAGCCGCCTGGGCTCCCACCATCTTCACGATGCCGCTCTACTGGCTGATCACCATCGCGCCCCTGGCGCTCGTCCTCCGCGATCACCTCAACGTGCACTGACGTACAAATCGGAACAACACCATGCTGGTTCTGCTGTCGATCTACGCGGTCATCTTATTCACACTCCTCTACCAATACGGCGCACCGCGCATGTCGGATGGAGGGGTCGCTTTCCCAAACACCGGTCTGGCGGCCAAACTGGGCACCGGCGCCATGCTGTTCGTCTCCTCTACGATCCTGATCATCCCCACAGTGGCGCTTGTGGCAGGGCTGCTTTTCTGGCTGCCCGCACCGGCCACAAACCCCTTCGTCCGCCAACCGGCATCTGCACCGGTACTGCTCGCCGAGCTAGTGGTCGGGCTGCTGATCATGCAGCTTGCTCACTGGGCGACGACAGCGGCGATGGGCAAGTGGCTGCCCCACCTGCTGCGCGTCGATACGGGCAAGTCCGCCTTCCAAGCTGCTCTCCTGCCAACGGTCAACTGCATCCTGCTCTATCCGGCACTGGCCGTGGTTTTCTTCCGCTAATCGTTTCACCCATCGCAAAGGAATACCATGCACAACACCAACCCGCAAATCACCACCGCTGAAGTCGGCACCCGCGCGGTCTACTGGCTCTCCAACCGCATCTGGCACGGCCGCACCGTGGCCGATCTGCAGGCCATGGGCATCCAGCTCACCGGCAACCGCCAGGACAACTACGTCGAAGCGATCCTGCCCAGCGGCTGGTACGTGCGCGACTCCGCCGAGAGCCCGTTCCAGAAGCACCTGGTCGACCAGGACGGTGCCATCCGCGCCCGCCTCTACTACCAACCCGGTAGCGCCGGCGGTGGCATGGAAATGTGCATCGAAGGCAGCCAGGCCACCTCCACGACGGCCTGATCCGACGCACCAGACATCAAGTCTCCAGGGAGGTCTTATCGCCCACTCCTGAACAGGAGAGCCGGGCTTAGACCTCCAACCGGGCACAGGTACCGCCTGAAAAACCTTGCCCCATCCAAATTCAGGCATCACCAAGGAAACACCATGAACGCCACTTTCATCAACACCGTCCGCAGCTCCTACATCTTTGGTCAAATGCAGGACACGGACTGCAACGACGTCGACGGCCACTTCCGCACCCTGAGCGAGCACCTGCGCCGGGCCGAAGAAGCCGCACACCAGGCCAAGCGCTGCCTCTTCGCCGTCAAATCGCACCACAGCAACTACGAGAAGGTCGTGCGTCTGCCGCGCACCAAGCGGCTCCAGGCCATCGTCGACAAGCACTCCAACCTGCAAGCCAACTACCACGTCGCCGACTACATCTTCCGCTGCTTCGCCAACCTGGCTCTCGAGGCGTGCAAGCAACTCGGCGATTGCATGCCCCGACTGATCGAACTCTCGCTGCAACAGGCGCGCGACTCCAACATCCAGAGGGCCCGCCGCAACAACGCCGTCGTCTGCTCGCAGCTGATCAAGGCGACGCCGGACCTGATCGACGCCATGCACCAGGAGTTCAAGCCCGAGGACATCATGCTCATCGCCGGCGGCGGCAGCGTCATGTGCACCCTGCGCCTGTATGTCTGCGACGAAAGCGCGGACCAGAAGTACACCGGCGCTCTCAACGTGCCTTATGTGCAGGGCCTGTTCGATTACCCGGCGGTGATCGAAATGGAAGCCAGCCTCGCCGCGCTGCAGCACGCCGCCGCGGTGTGCAAGGCACGCTATCAAACCTTCATGGAGGTGCGCTCGCGGGCGATGAACCTGGGCAGTGTCGATGCCGATCTGACGACCATCAAGAACCCCGATGACGCCCGGGCCGTCGTGCAGAAGATCGACGACGAAACGATCGCCTACGAGCTGGCCAGGCACGCTCTGGAGATGGCGCGCTCCGAGCTCTTCCACGCGCAACGGCACTGCCGCCAGGCGCTCAAGGCCGCACACGAAGACCGGGGGAGCACCAGCATGGTCCCGTACCTGCGCATCGTGGCCGACAGCAACCTGGTCTCGGTCCGCTGCGAGATTGTCGCTGCCGACGAAGTGCGCATGGCGACGCGCTTCCCCGATAACAGGACCAAGCCGCAGTGTCACGAACTGTGCACGAAGTCCTATTCCGCGGCGGAGACCGCCTTCGAAGGCATCCCCGCGAAGTTCCCCGCCCGTTTCCTCAACTACCTGGTCGTCAACTGATCGCAACAGCATCTGCGCAACAGCATCTGAAGGAACATCGATGAACCTCGAAATATTCGACAGCTACGTACACAACCAGACTGGCCACCAGGGCCCGTCCCACATCGACACCCTGATCAGGGGCATCAGGGAACTGATGACCCAGGCCGCAAGCACGGTGCAACAGGCGGAAGAAGCACTGCAGACGGTGCAGGAACACGACCAGGCGACCACTGCGGCGATCGCCGAGTACAACGGCATGAAAAGCCCGGTGCTGGAAAAGAAGGGCCTGTCGCTGAAAGCCAACTACGCCGCCTGCGTGCGCGCTTTCCGCTACCAGGGGAACCTGCTCACCCAGGTCTTGCTGGGGGACTTGAAAGCCTGCCTGCCGCAGTTGATTGACTTCAGCCGGACGGCAAACTCCCGGGAGCTGAAGGGCAACGCCATCGTCTGCGCGCGGGTGGTCGACCTGGTGCCACAGTCTCTGGCGGAGATGAAGGAGACCCTGTCTGTCGGCGGGGAGGAAGTGCTGAAGGCGGGCGAAGACCAGCTCAACTTCCTCGTCGGCGCCCTTGCCGGCAACGACGACGCCACGATGGCGTCCTTCGGCCTGCCCCTGCAAATCCCCACGCCGGTGCTTCTCACCCCCAACTCCCGCTTCGACCTGCTGCGGAATACCTGCGAAGTCCTGTTCGCCGCCACGGAAGAAGGCGATCGGCTCAACCGCCAGCGCACGGCCCTCGACATGGCGGCGCTGGAGCGCGAGAACATGTGGGGCACGTTCGTCGCATCCAAGCCGCGCGCGGAAGTCCAGTCGCTGATCGACAAGTCGCACGACAGCCTGGTACTGCTCGAAGGCAGCAAAACAGCGACCATAGCGGCGGCCGGGCAACTGATGCAGACGATCAGCGCCTGCGTCGACCGCCTGATCGAGGCCATGGCAGCGGACATCAGCCGCAAGGACTTCGCCCTGCCGCTGTGGCATGCGCAGGCCGTGGAGCTCCACCTCCTGGCAGGCAAGAGCGCCATCGCCCGTGCCTTCCACGTCCACCGGCGAATGATGCGAGCGAACGCCAAGCCCCTGCACTGGCCCGATCTGCCCCAGCGCACCGCAGTGGCCATCGACGAAGCCTTCGAGCAAGTGGCCCTCAAATACAGAAAGGACTGATCGACAGCAAATCCAACACCGCCCCACCATCTGCAACTGAAGCAGTCAGCTTCGACAATCAACCAAGGAAATCGCAAGTGAGCACCACCATCACCCTGGCCATCCTCGCCCTGGTCCTGATCGCCTTCCGCAGCCGCATCACCCTCTGGTACGCGGTCGCGCGTGAGCGCAGCCTCGCCGGCAAGCTGCAGGTCGACAGCCTGTGCCTCAGACCGGGTCAGAAGCGCGACTTCAACAACTACGTGGACAGCCTCGACGGCTGGGCCGGCAGCGTGGGCATCCGCCGCAACAGCGACGGCAGCTACTGCGCCTTCTGCGAAACCGGCCGCGACCGCTCCGGTCCGCCCGACTACGACACGGTCTACGTCAACGGCCGCAAGGTCGGGCGCAACATGACGGTGCCCATCCCCGCAGGTGCGACGGTCATCCGCCGCGTGGCCTGCGAGGTCCCGTCCATTCGCATCATCAAGCTGGTCTGAGGCCTGAGCGCTCGCTGAGGAGACCACGCTAGCAAGGAGGACCGGCCACGCTGGTCCTCCTCATTCATCATCCGCACTTGAAAGGCAACACCATGTCTCAGAACTCTCGCCAAGAACTGTACAACCTGGCTCAGGCTTCACAGCTGGAAACGCAGGACTATCGCCCCTTCCACCAGCCCATCGATCCTAGCTACCTGAACAACCAGGTCTACCTGCTGGCCTGCCGCACCAAGATGGTGCAGAGCATGGCCAACGCCGAGATCCTTCCCACCTTCTTCAGCGCCGAAGCAACGGCCTACCTGCTGACCATGCCCAACATCTACTGGCTCTGGGCAGCAATCAGGGGCGCTGTGCTCTGCGACGACAGCGAAGACGCAAACGCACAGATCGGCCTCAAAGCGGTAAAGGCCGCCATCGCCCAGATGCGAGCCAACTTCTCCTACAAGTACGACCTGCGCAAGCCTCTGGACACGTTGACGCCGGCGCAGCTGTGCTCGCGCACCGCCGTCGGTGTCGTGCTGGTGCGGTCCAAGCCCTTCGACCTCGACGAGATCATCATCAACCCGCTCTTCGCTCCGGAGAGCCTCACCGCCTGAGCAGGCCTGCAGCTAAAGCAAGAAAAGTAAAATACCTGCAAGAGAAAGGACTATGATGAAAATGCAAACCATACACCTGAACGCCCGGGACGTGGCTGAGGCAATCGAAGACATCGGAATCGGCGAAGTGGCCATCCAGTGCTTCTGGAACCTCTTCGTGCGCGTCCTGAGCGATCCCATGCTCCTGCCTTTCAAGCAGTCCTTCCTTCTCGGCCTGGAAGCGACGGTGCAGGCGCATCGCGGCATGGGAAAGGGCGTCGTCACCATGCACGAGATGCTAGACGGCTACGCCCAGCTCACCGATGCCCTGCGCCGCATCCACCGCGCCCGGCCGCAGATGAAGATCGGCAAGTCCAGCGAAGGCCTCAGGCTGTTGATCGAACAGATCGATGGCTGCCTCAAGTGGGGCTGATGACAGGCTTCTAGCCCCCAAACAACGCCCGGCCGTCGACGCCAACCGACACCGAGCGTTGTTTTTTCGCTCTATTTACTACTCAGTAGAGTACAAAGCACAGACCCTACCGAGGGGCCTTAGCGGGAGTCGCTCTGGTAATTTTTTCAAGTTCGGCCAGAGCCAGAGCGTACTCATCCATACGACTTTCACCATGTGTCTTTACTCGCTGTAGATAAGGCAGCGCCTCTTGTGACTTGCCTGCATTGACCAGATCCAAACCAATAAGAGTGCAGCGAGAAGTCAGCTCCGCTTTAGTGGGGTGCACACCGATCAGGTTTTGAGCAGACAGGCGCCCACGCAGATAGGCAATCTCCGGCGCCTTCGCCAGAGCAGGTGCTTTATTGATCGCCTCTTGCAAAAATAACCTGCCATCGGCCGACCGACCCAATTTACACAGACAGAGATATTGCCAGACACTGGCTTGCAGCGTGTTCGGCCCGGACCAGGCAAGCATCTTTTGATAGGTCTGAAAATCAGAACAGGCGGCACTCAAATTACCCGCCACCATCAAGGTCAAGCCACGGTCAAAATAAGTCTCACTGTGCGTGCCTCTCCCCGTAGCGAGCAGAAGAGCAAAATCTGAAAATTTGAAGTAGCGCATAAGCCGGGTTCTGTGTTCGACTATCATCTATCTGGGAGTACAGTTACCTGTACCCTCTAGCGGCTTCAGCAACCTGGGATGACGGGCCGCCATAGCCCCAGGTTATACCTTCGCCTTGCACCTTCAGCGGGGTTTACCTAGCCAAGGCCTCTCGACCTTGCTGGTACGCTTTTACCGCACCGTTGCACCCTTACCTCTCGAGAGAGGCGGTCTTCATTTCTGTGGCACTATCCTCACGCTCACGCGCACTGGGAATTACCCAGCAACCAGCCCTGTGGTGCCCGGACTTTCCTCATCGCCTTTTGGGCGACGCGACAGTCTGCGCTACTTCAAGGCTGATTATACTGCCCGTGCAGTACAAATTTTGCCCCAAATATTAAACCCAGCTCAGCTGCGCTAATTGCGTATTAGCGTAAGTTCACGTAGGTTTGGCGCTAACCTCGGTTAGTGGTTACCACTTGCTCTGTCACCCTGGTGTAACAATCGTGTGCCGGTGCGGGTCTCGGGGATCTGTAGAAAACTCGATCACAGGCCTTCACGGTGGCCGATAAATAGCGTTACTAGGAGCGCGATCAGCTTCTCTGCTAGACCATAAATGTAGGTTGCAAAGGGGTTTGTGCCATGATTACGTTGCTGACATTCGATGTCGCTTTCTTCGGGATACTCATTTTTCTGACCTTCTCGGCCATTATTATTCATCGAGCCCACGCTCTCCATAACACCTCCAGAAAAGGGGCAGTCGACGGAACCTATTGGGGCGCCTATTCTACGGCAGCTACTCCAGCCCCCGTTCCTACAAACAAAAAAGACCATGCGCCCAGAATAGTTAACGGCAAGCTGGTTTTACCGAAAGTACAAAAGGGAACTACCGGTGCTCTAGCTGGAAAAAGTAGCTATGCCGGCAGACGGTAAATGAAAGTGCAAATTTAAAGCCGAGAAGGCTCTTTCTAACTAGCGAAAGTGCGACTAAAGAGCCATCATAGTAATAGTCTTTCTCGGAGACGGCTTTGGCTGTAAATGACCTCAATGCCGAAGATATCGACGCCTGCCCTCTTGAGAGCAGGTTCGAAGCCGTGTTTTCCCGTGCCCGCGCCTCGGGCGAATTTGAAAACTATGCCGAGGCCGCTACCGATTACGCCGAAGCAGCTCTGATGGCTCGTGACTTCGGAGAAAGCGACGTCAGACTTCTGGAGAGTGTCAGTCGCCTGGCTTACTGTCGTTACAGACTGGGAGAACTGGCCCAGGCCGAAGCAAACTACAGAGAAGCCCTCAGTCTGATGGAGCGCTATCACACCGCCACCCATCCCGAACGATTCGCGTCGATCATCTGGGCCCTGGCAGTAACACTGTCCGACGAGAAGCGCTTCGATGAAGCGGAAAAGTTTTTCCGGCGCTCCATGGAAATATCCGAGAGCTGGAACGGCCCCAAAGATAGATTTGTGGCCGACTGCCTCTGGGGCCTGTCCAAATGCCTGACCGCCAATGGCAAAATCAGGGAAGCGGAAAAGGCCATTCGTCGGGCCATAGCAATTTATGAAACCCTGCCGGACTGCCGGGCCTACCTGAGCACCAATTATTCCAATCTGGGTGAGGTTGTCCTGCAACAGGGACGCTTTGCCGACGGAGTGCCGATTTTGCAGAAGGCAATCCAGCTGCGTCGGGAGGAAAATCCAGCGCAGGCCAACGATGCCGATACGGCGCAGATCGGGCTGAACAGCAAAGTGGCCCTGGCTCTGATCCAGCTCAAGCGCTACAAGGAAGCCCAGGCCTCCCTGAAAGCAGCTTTGAAAATCACTACCGCGGTTTATGGCGCCGCGCATCTGGAAACGGCTCGCAGGCTGATTGCCATAGGTAACTGTCTAAACAATGAAAGCAAGTATGGGCCGGCCTGCAAGCAACTGACCCAGGCCCTCTTGGTACTGCGCAACCAGCGCGACCAGGGCGGTGTGGACCCTTCGCTCATGGCGGCCTGCCTATTTGAGTTGACCACCTGCTACAGCAAGCTCGGTGAAAAAGCCAGATACAAGGCAACTCTGGAAGAACTGGTCAAGCTCTACGAAGGCAGCAATTTGCCCAGGGCGTCTCTCTATGCCGATACTCTGATCAAGCTGGGCGCCGTCTATGAAGAAGCTTGCCAGTACAAAAAGGCCCGGGCCTGCTTCGAGGATGCCCTCAGGGCCAGAGAAGTCCTGTTTGGACTGGAACACAAACTCGTAGCCGAATGCCTGATGCGCATTTCCAGCTGTCTCAGCCGCATGAGCAAGCACAAGGAAGCGCAGGAGTTTCACATGCGCGCCGAAAATATGCTGAGCATTTTGAAACGCCGCGCTTAGCGATTAATATAGCGGCCCGCAAAAAAATATTTGCTGACCAACTTTTGCCACAAACACTCATTACCATAAGAGTTGCTCTGATTGAACGAACCCGTCTACCGGGCCTCGTCGAAGGCATCAGGGGTGGTGCCGACGACAAAAACACGATAACCGTAAAAAGTAATCGTGCCACTGCTTGAGATGCAAGGATGCTGACAACAGCGACCTTGCATCTCTTTGCAATCAGGGTGGCCACGCTTGCGCCAATTGTGGCCGGCCCTCGCTTTAAGCATTTCCAGTCCTGCTAGCCGCGCAATCTTGGCAACGGTGGGGTAAAACGGCCCACCCCGGGCGTCGATATCGATAGGCTATACCAACCGGCTGCGCCGCCTTATTTGCTTATATCAAAGGCGATTGTGTAGGGTTCCTCAGTACTCTTTTTTCTATTTTTCTTTTGCATGCCAACCCCTATCTGATCTAACCGTCCCCGCTCTGCATCTCCAGACTTTTCCAGCGACAGTTTGCTGCCAGGTTTTATACCGGACAGCAACTTTCAGCGCGCGCAAAAGTGATGCCCCGAGCCAGAAGACAGTCGATCGCTAGCCGGCTTTTTTAACTCATCAACGGTGAGCAAAATGAAACAACCTACTTTCATTGGCACCGGCTGGATTCAAGTACCCGAAGCCAAACTGGGCCCGGGCGACGAAATCACCGGCTGGGCAGTCAAACGAGACCTCTGGTTCTTCGCCCTCTATGCGCAGGTCCATCTCAGAATCGACACCGAACTCTCCAACGTCAACACTACCCACTTTTGCGTGACGGGCAGCGAAGCAGGTGTGAAGCACTTCCAACGCATCCTCAGGCGCGCGATCAAACTGCACAACGAACCCAGATTTCCCAACATGCAAGTACCTTACGTGCAGTGGGAAATGAAAGTTACGAACCCGCAGGCTCTCAATCGCCGCCGCACGAAATCCTGAGTCAGACTTTCGTCTTGTTGTAGAAGCGGAAAAAGCCAAAAACTTTTTCCGCTTCTCGTCTCGCAAAACCTCTCTACCTGCGCCCGTTTCCCCTGTCTAAACCAAATCAAAGAACTGGAAATTTTCAATTTTGATCACATGTACTACTTTTTTTAGTATGTTGGTGATGACCGCCCGGCGAATTCAGGCTTTTCGCCTCAAGCACGCATGAAGCACAGGGAACACTGCTACACTGGTCCGATGTTAATCCGCATCGGCTACGAGATTATCTATCAAATCCCAGACCGAACGGCGGTATCAGTGCTGCTCAAGGTGCTGCCGGATCGCGTCGCCGACCTCAAGCACGCGGACACCATATTCCTCGATCCACCTCTGCCCATCGATGAATACATCGACTGCTTCGGCAATCGCAGCGCCCGATTTGTGGCGCCGGCGGGACGCCTGATAGTCAGCGGTGATACTGTGATCGAAGACTCAGGGCTGCCCTGTCCAGTCGCTCCTGATGCTCTGCAGCACGAGGTGCAGGATCTCCCTCCGGAGACTCTGGAGTTTTTGCTTCCCAGCCGTTACTGCGAAGTAGACCGCCTGACTGAAATAGCCTGGCAAATTTTCGGCCAGCTGCCTCAGGGCTGGTCCCTGGTGCAGGCCATCAATGACTGGGTTTACAACAACATCCAGTTTGGCTACGAATTTGCCAGCCCCACCAAAACAGCCTTCGATGTTTTCAACGATCGCAGGGGCGTATGCCGGGACTTCACGCATCTGGCCATCACACTTTGCCGCTGCATGAACATCCCCGCTCGATACGCCACCGGCTACCTGGGGGACATTGGCGTGCCCTTCGATGGCGCCACCATGGACTACAGCGCCTGCTACCAGGTCTACCTGGGCGGGAAGTGGCACATATTTGATTCACGCCACAACGTCCGCCGCATAGGCTGGGTCCTCCTGGCCGTCGGTCGCGACGCCGCCGACTGTGCCATCACCACATCATTTGGTCCGCACATCCTGGAAAAATTTACTGTCTGGGCCGACGAAGTGCAAACAGCGGAACTGACACCCCGGGCTATTAAAGCGTGATCGGTCGCGGAATCAGGCAAGCCATGGATTCAAGATCGGCAAATCTAAATGCTGAAAATCATTTGTGTCACGGGTAACCAGAATCAGATTGTGAACAATACAAGTTGCCGCCACGAGAGCGTCAACTGCGCTAAGCGCTATTCCCTTCTTTTTTGAAACCGCCATACACATGCCCCATTGCATAGCTATTTGAGCATCGACAACGATAAGTCGATCTTCAAATCGATTGAGCACATCAACTTCCAGCCAATCCTGCAGCAACCTCTTCTTTGCACCGGAAGAGAGCAATTCGATCCCTTTCTCGATCTCCGCCACCGTAATAACGCTGAGGAACAGCCTGTCTTCATCAGCGCCGGCAAGCCAATTCATAACACCTTCATGCGGATTCCGCCTGATGCCCTCGGAAACGACATTTGTATCCAGAAGATAATTCACAGATCAAGTTCGCGTTCGGGTGATTTGTCCCTTTCAATCACGATTCCTGAACCACGCAGCGGCGAAGATAATAGAAATTCCGCCAGGTTACCCTTGCGCTTTGTCTTTTTTTCCCACTCCGAAACGGACACGACAACTACAGCATCGACACCGCTTCGGGTAACCACTTGCGGACCACTATGGATGGCCAGATCCACCACCTCGCTAAAACGAGCCTTAGCGGTGGCAATGGTCCATAATTTCTCCCGCTTAGACACAAGAGCACCCCGATAGTCAACATAGTCACTATGGTCATCATAGCATAAGACCTGAGACCGCGAAATTACTGCTGCTGCTGTTCTTGCTGCTCTTGCTGCTGCTGCTCACGGTGCTGTTCTTTACCCTGCAAGTAACTGCCCTCGTAGATAGGCACGTTCAATACACCGGAGCGCTCGGCGGCAAGCTCCGCCGGCACGGTTTTGAGCTCAAAAGAATCGACCGCCACGTGAATTGTCTCCACGCCCTTGCCTTTGTACACGCCCTTGTTCGGCGGCACATCCTGGAAGTTGCGCCCGATAGCCACTTTGACGAAGTTTTCGCCGACAACACAGTTGTTTGTCGGATCGACTCCCACCCAGCCCATGGAGGGGAAAAACACTTCCACCCAGGCATGCGTCTGGGTGTAACCGCGCAAGCGCTCCTGGTCAGGATGGATGTATCCGCTGACATAACGGGCCGGAATATTCAGTGCCCGGGCCAGTCCAATCATCAAATGCGTAAAGTCCTGACAGACGCCTTTGCCGTGTTCGAGTATTTCGGTAATGGGACTGGCGGCACTGGTGATACCTTTTTGATATTCAAATTTTTCGTCAATCAACTTGAGCATGGCCAGCACCAGATTGCCCAGCTTGACCGGGCCGTTGCGATTGCTCACCTGGGCCAGGACGCCGGCGGCCAGCTCCCGCAAGAGCGGGGTGTCGACGATAGCGCCGTCAAACAAAAGAAAGTCGCAAAGCGTATAGTCAAAATTGGCATCGGGCAACCAGACATCGGGAAAATTTTGCAGACGCAGCTGGCGGGATTCGGTCTCAACAATGCTGGTGGCGATAATCTGAATGCGATCGTGCAGGGCATTGATTGAAAAAGCGTGAATCGTATTACCAAGCCAGTCAAAATAACTCTTGACCGAGGTGGCCGGACCGATATCGATACTGAAGGAGAGCCTGCGCTGATTTTGCTCCTGGCGGGGAGCCATGCGCAACTCCATCACCGACTCGTTGATGTAGTCGTTGTAAAAGAGATCAGTCGTGTGTTTGATTGATAGAAGCATGGTCTCAGTGCAGAAAGTAAGCGTTTTCGATGGCGATCGAGGCCAGAGCCAGGTCTTCCTGAATCTTCTTGAGGAAGAAGCCCAGGGCCGTGCCCACCATTTGTTTGGGTTCGGCGTACTCAAGATGGGCGTTGAGACGACCTAATATTCTCTCTGCGGCGTCCACCTGCTGCGGATGCACACTGGTAGCAATGCCGGAAATGGCTGTACGAGCGGCATTTACCGAGTAGCGCACATTGCGCGGAGATTCGGCGTCGAGCAAGAGAAAAGAAGCCAGGGTCTGCGGGTCAAGATTACCCAGATGCTTGCGTTGATAAGCTTCAATCGAACAACAACTGCGCAGCATGCCCATCCACTGAATATTGCGCAGTGGTGTTTCAATCGCCGAGACATCGCCGGAGTCCTGCAAAATGTCAAAATTAGTATCGACTATGCGACAGATCATATCGGCTCTTTCAAGATATTTGGCCAGCTGAGTAAACTGCCAGCTCTGGGCGTGAGGCAGAGTTTGATCAGCCACGCCCTGGAAGAGCATCGAGCCCATGATCACCGACAGAAACATTTCCTGAGGGTATTCTTCAAAACGAAATTTGACGTCGTCACCGGTGAGATTCCAGTAGAGAGTGTTCAGAGTCTCCCACATCTCAGCGCTGATGTTTTCCCTGATGCTGCGAGCGTTTTCACGGGCCTTGGTGACGCAGGCAATGATGCTCTTACTGCTTTCACTGGCCATAAAGCTGGCAAAGTTATAGCCCAGCAGGCAGCGATTTTCCTCCGGTACTTTGCCGGAGAGCAAATACTCCTGCACCTCCGGTCGCTGGTCCAACCGCAGTATGCGCAAAACGCCCAGCCACTGCTTCTCCTGCATGGCCGGAGCCAACTCACCCAGGTCGATGAGCATGTTGGAATTGATCAAAACAATACGAGCAATGTGTTCAGCTCGCTCAACATAGCGGCTCATCCAGTACATGGCTTCGGCCACACGCGAAAGCATGGGGCGAGAACCAACATTTTGCTGCACCAGCGCGCTCTGCACTATACGCTCGGCTGTGCGGTGCGGCGGCACACCGAGAGCGTCCAGGCGCTGGCGGCTGTCATCGGCGGCTCGTCTGGTTTCCTTACTCAGCGCATTTCCTCCACTACCCAGGTATCCTTGGAGCCGCCGCCCTGGGAGCTATTAACGACAAGGCTGTCCTTTTCCAGAGCCACGCGGGTGAGACCGCCGGCCATAACAATCGGCTTTTTGCCAAACAAAATATAGGGCCTGAGATCGATGCGCCGCCCCTCAAAGTGATCCGTGACAAGACTGGGATGCTGACTCAATTGCACCACCGGCTGCGCAATAAAATTGCGGGGATCGCTTTTGATTTTCCGGGCGAAATCATCACGCTCTGACTGCGAGGCGATGTGCCCCATCAGCATGCCGTAGCCACCGGAGCCGTTTGTCGACTTAACCACCAGCTGATCGAGATGTTCCAGGACATAGGTGAGATCGTCTTTGTCCGTACATTTATAGGTGTGCACATTATTGAGGATAGGCTCCTCGGAGAGATAAAACTTGATCATCTCCGGCACATAAGGATAGACCGCCTTATCGTCACAAACACCGGTGCCGACAGCATTAGCCAGAGCGACGTTGCCGCAGCGATAAGCGTTCATCATACCAGGCACGCCCAGGATGCTGTCGGAACGGAAACAGAGCGGATCAAGGAAATCATCATCCAGACGGCGATAAATCACATCCACCCGCCTCATGCCGGCGGTGGTGCGCATATAAACAAAGTTGTTATCGACGATCAGGTCCTTGCCTTCAACCAGCTCCACGCCCATCTGCCGAGCAAGAAAGCTGTGCTCAAAATAGGCAGAGTTGAAAATACCGGGGGTCAAAATTACGATCGTGGGATCATCGCTGTGATACTGGGCCAGCTCTTTTAAACACTGCAATAGATTGTAAGGATAGTCCTCAATCGATCGCACCCGATAGCTCTCAAACAAGCCCGGGAAGACACGCTTCATGATGGCGCGATTTTCCAGCACATAGCTCACACCGCTCGGGGTGCGGGCATTGTCCTCCAGTACCAGATAATTGCCGTCCTTGTCGCGGATCAAATCGGTGCCGCAAACATGAATATAAATACCGTTGGGCACATTGACATGGATCATCTCACGGCGAAACATCTGAGCACTGTATACAAGCTCGGGCGGCACCAGGCCCTCGCGCAGAATGCGCTGCTCGTGATAGACATCATGACAAAACATGTTGAGGGCGATGATGCGCTGCTCCAGGCCCAATTCGATGCGCTGCCATTCGGCCGCCGGCACAATGCGCGGTACGAGATCGAAGGGGAAGATGCGCTCCACACCAGTGTCGTCGTTGTAAACAGTAAAGGTAATGCCCTGATTGCGGAAAGACAAATCCGCCATGCGCCGGCGTCTTTGAAAGTCAGCTTGATCAAGACCGGCCAGCTGGCCAAAAACCGGCTCATAATGCGGACGCGGCGTATTTTCGGACGAGAACATCTCGTCAAATATTCCGTTCAGCTTGTATTGATCGAACATGTCGCCGACACATCCTTCCTATGAGACCTTTACCTTTATGGCTTACTCATTTTAGAAGGTTCGTATCAGTATGCAAGTACTTTTATGTCAATCTTTGTTGTGGGCACTTTCAATGTCCTTCTTTTCGTTGACTGGATCTCCGAGCTTTGCGAAGGCCTTGGCTCGCTTGAGATAGATTTCGCTGGGAAAAAACGGCTCCAGCGAAAGCCCTTTTGTGTAAAGCGCCAGCGCCTCCTGCGGTTTATTCATCAGCATGCAAATATCGCCATCCAGTTCGTAGTTGGCAAAATTGAGGGGCGCCTGGGCAGTGGCTTTCGCCAGCACTTTACGGGCACCGGCATAGTCCTTTTTCAAAATCATCAACTCGGCGCGATGACGGTACATCTCTTCCCCACCGGCTTCACGCTTGATGCGCAGATCGCACACGGCAATCGCTTCATCGATACGTCCGCTCTTTTTGTAGATGTCTTCAAGATACTTGTAAACGGCATGTCCACACGTCGGCGAGACTATGGCCCGCTTAAACTCGGCCTCCGCCCGGGGCACATTACCGAGGCCGATATAACAGAGGCCCCGATCAACGTACAGCTTATAGTCAGCAGGATTGAGTGCCAGAGCCATATTTGTCTCTTTCAATGCCTGATCGTATTTCTTTTGCGCCCCCAGGATTTCACCCAGGGAACGGTGCGGCAGATAATTTTGCGGCGCCGCCTTCTGGGCGCGCACATAGCAGTCATAAGCCTCATTGATCTGACCGCGACTTTTAAAGGCATCACCACGAGCCAGTTCTGCCGCCATTGCCTGTCCGCCGGATTGAGCCCGGGCGGGAAACTGCAGACAGATCAAATAGAGGGCCAGCAGCGCCGGCTTTTTCATTGGCAAAGCAAATCCCCCGGTCAGACCATACATTAGCACCGCAGTCGTCTCCACACAGCCTTCACTTGCAAAATCTAAAACTGGGAACAAGAGTAATGGGCGCACTTGAGGATCCCGGGGGCATGACACAACTCAAACTCTGGGGCGCCGCTCTGGCACTGGCCTATCTGATAACGCCGGGCTGCGGTCCAGCACTGGGAGCGGAGCCGGAGCTAACCGCAACAGCCCGCACTCTGCCGGGTGTGCATGTACCAAGATCCCCAGCCGGAAATGTCGGCAAGAAATTCGCCCTGGGGGCGGGACAGGCAAAGTTTAACCTGGGCACAGGCCAGACTAAATTTAATATCGGCACAAGCAGGGAGCAGAGCTCAGCCCATAACGGCGTGGACATCAAAGTCGACCGGGAAAACCCGGCCATTATGACCATAGTCGGCGGCAACGAAGCCGACATCCAGAAACTCCTGACCCGGCGCTATCACCGAGCCGTCGTGCCGGTTGTGCCGTACAGCGCACCAGCCGGGCCGATGCAACAGATCGTTAGCCAGCAGCAAATCAACGGTCAGACGCTCTCCCAGCAGGTGGTCGGGCAACAGTACATCGCTCAGCAGCAAATAGTGGCACAACCATCACCCTTACAAATGATCAGCCAGGGGCAAAACATTTCCGCCCTGCCGATGGAAACACTGAGGCGCTTCATGAACATACTGGCGCCGCACGCAGCAAACGGTGGAGAACTATCAGCCGAGGCCAAACCACTCAAACCCTTCGGACAGCCGACACAGATCCGCTGGGACCCATGGTACAACCGCATCAAGGCTGTGACCAACAGCAGCTGGCAGGGCTACAACAATCAGCTCAATACCGAGGTGACAAGCCACATTACAGTTTACGCCAACGGCACACTGGCGGTGACAGGCTGCGACGTCAATCTCTGGAAAAGCGCCAATCCATGGGACAGCCGCTTCAATGACGCGGCACGCGCAGCGGCACTTCAGGTTTTGAACAATCTAAAAGGTTCGCCCCTGCTGAAATTTCCCGCCCACTCCAGACGCAGCGAAGTATCCTTCGACCTGATCTTTATCACCGGCGGCAAGCCATCGGTGGGCATGAGTGTGCCGATCAATGACGTCGAAACGGTTTATGGACTTTGAGCCTGCACCGTTAACGAATCCCGGTGCGTCGATTTACATGCCCCAGGGACGGTGATAATCGCCGTTCTTTCTATTGATACCGGTGAGCACATAGTGCTTTTCCTGGGAATCGGTGATGAAGCGCGAAGCCAGAGACAGACCCATCAGGCCGACACCGGCGATACGTCCGTAGGGATTGGACCAGAGCGCGGTAGCGGCCACACCGCCGGCCACCATGGCCGCATCCTGACCGATATTCACTTCCAGGTCATGCTTGGTCTGGCTGTCGGTGGCATTGGTCAGATCTTTGATTTCGGAAACGAGAGAGACGGCCCTCATGCCGGCATAAGCGATGGGCAGCGCTCGGCCGCGACCAAGTACACCGGATGCGGTGGCACCAAGACCAATCGTGTCAGCGAGAAGAGTCTGAGACGATGGCAGAGCGAAGCGGGTATCAATCTGATAGTTGAAGTTGAATTTGCTCTCCGGACGATTGAGCAGATCCTGCACCTTGGTATAAGGCACATCAACGCTGGCGTTATTAGCGTTGGCGGCGGTGACGACACCGACAAGGTTACCGTCAAGGTCTGTAATGGGGCTGCCCGATTGGCCGGGTCTGACACCCTGACTGAGGATCAAACGAGGAGAATTGGCCACCTGCTCAGCCTGCTGAGCCAGCACCGGATCGCCGCTGTTAAAAGCGGCTCTGATCTTGTTGACCTCGGGCGACTGGATATTGGGATCGTTGAGTATATTGAAAAGTTTGTTGGAGCCGACAAGATTGCCGGGGCTGACATACTGTTCCTGGTTGTGCACACCGGGGATGCCGACAGCCAGCACGGGCTCCTGCCCACGCAACGTCACATCGCGCACCGCCTGCGCCCGGGAGGGATCAGCTCCCAGACCAATTACTTTTAATTGAGCCAGGTCATTTACGTCATCCAGTTTTTCCACGACAGCGCTGTATTGCTTGCCCTGATAATTGACGTGGATCTCGGCCGCCGGCAAAACCACGTGGGCGCTGGTCACCATGTGGGTGCCATCCTGGACAAAAAATCCGGTACCGGCATCATCCTTGCCGCTGGGCAATACTGTGGATAATTTGGCCACTTTGGGCGAGAGATTTTTGTAGGCTTCGTAGAACAGGTCGCCGGCACAGGTGTGAACAGTTCCCAGATCATCCTGGGCGCGGATCACCGCCGGGATGTCTAAGCATTCTTGAGAATTTCCACTCGCCATCTGCTAATTAACCCACGGAGTAAGTGCGGACCATGGAGGTAATAGTATTTAGATCAGCAGTCAACGTCATTGGGGAAAATACGTAGGCCGTCCCTGAAAGTCGCGCTTAATTGAACTGGTCGTCCTTGAGCTGATCGATCAGCTGTTTGATGCCCTTCATGCTTGCGTCCTGGGGATCGATGGCCTGTACCCGCGAGAGACATTCGTAGGCTTCCTTAAACCGCTCCTGCACGCCATAAACCCGGGTCAGGTGCAGCCAGCCATTAATGTAATAGGCATTGATCTTAAGAGCGTGCTGCAGGAGATCCTCCGCCTTGGAGAGATCTCCCTGGCGAATAAGGAGCGAGCCGAGATTGCCGTAGGGCCACTCAAAGTCCGGGTAGTCGTGAATTAATGTCTCAAAAGTCTTGCGCGCACCGCCCTCGTCTTTCATGAACATCAGGTTGTAGCCCTCGATGTTCATCTGTTCAGCCTTAAGCGGCACCGGGTAGCGCGGTATCTTGGAGCGCAGGAAGCGCTGCGCCTTCTGACCAAACTCACCGTCGCCGTCCAGCTCGATGGCCATCGTCAGAGCGTCACGCGCCTGCTCGGTCCAGCCTACTTCTTTGTATTTGAGGCCCAGTTCGAAATATTCGGAAGCGTTCAAATCTTGCGGTACATCGCGGGGTGGCGGCTCGGAATGAGTCATCTCCTTGATTGCTTTTTGCAGGTTCTGGATGTATTGGTCGCATTCTTCCTCACTGTGACCGCTGAGCAAAAGTTGCTCGCGCATAGCCAGCAGCGGGTCAAGCTCATCGTCGACATCGCTCTCGGAGCCGGAAAAGCCGCCCGAACCGGCATCCTGGCTGTCATCACTGCGCGCTTCGTCCTTGGCCAGATGCTTTAGCAAACGCACAAGCGTCAGTACAAATTCTTGATTTTTGCCGCTCTCTGGTTCACTTTTCTCGTTCTGCCCGGTCAGAGCTCGGGTTGCCTGTTCCAGCGAGTTAACGTGTGTCTGAGCCAGGCTGGCCTCGGCATGCCGCCCCATCAAGGTGTAGAGGGCTACCAGACGCTTGTATTCATGAGCGGACAGCTCTTCTGGCACTTGATCCGGTGGTAAGGGCATCCCAGAAAGTTCTCCAAGCCTACATACTCAGTATTCTAGACTATTTTTAGTGGTGCGAAAGTTTCCAGAAAAGCGGTTCCGGGGTCTCCGCGCCGCGGCGCTCAACCTTGTCCAGGACCGGCCTGGTCTCGGTGAAGTCGGTGATGGCATCGACCGCCAGGCGAGCGCCGACTACGGCCGCACCGATGAGGCGGAAGCGGGGCACGAAGGAGAGCATGCCGGCGGCAAAGGTACCACCGTCGACCGCCAATTTCTCGGCATAATAGGAGCGGCTGCGATAGACATTATCTTCAGTCAAAAGGCGTAGATCCTCAAGAGCCCGCCCACCGTAATAAGTGCCGATGACTGGGGCGGCAATCATACGCGAAACCGGCTTAACCGCCAGGGCACCCAGACCGACAAACTTGGCCATGGCCGCTTCGGGATTTTGACTAGCCAGGGCCTCGCGCCTGTAGCCAAAGTCAAACTTAGAGCTGGGGTCGTTGAGCAACTGCTGCACCCGCTGCGCCGATATCGAGAGTATCTCATCGCGCACATGTTCGTCGGGCAGAGCATGAAGAATACCAACCAGCTTGCCTTTCTCGTCGAACAAGCCGCCGCCGGAGCTACCGTGATCCGAGGTCACCCGGGTATCAATGCGGCTTGACTGGATAAACTGATCTCCGGCATTCTGGTAGGCCTTATCTTTGCCGTACAGCGCGCTCACAGCGTCCCTCGTCAGACGAGTCATGGCAGGCGACAGCCTGTCCAGCGACCCGACACCCAGCATTTCTCCGGATGAAATGGTCGGTTTGGCATAGCCCCGAGGATGTCCCATGGCATAGAGCATCTGCCCGGCTGAAAGCTTTGAAGCATCACCGATATCGACTGCATTGGCGGGATTAATCTTGATTCCGTCAGGCTTCAAAATAGCCAGATCGTCGGTATCGCCCAGCTTCTCCAGGGTGGCGGCAAACTTTTCACCGGCACTGTTGCCGAATTGAATCGACCGCGTATTGGCGGCGATATGAGCGTTAGTGACGATGACGACATTCTCGCCTTCTTTCACCAGCACACCGGACCCACTGAAGGTATTTCCATTGGGAGCCTGCACCGAGACAGAAACTACAGCGTCTTTATTGCGTTGATAGACTTCGCGAGTAATGGCATCAAGGGCCGACGCCGACGTCTCGACAACTGTCTGGGCATTAGGCTGCAGTACCGGTATGTCGCGGGGTGGGCTCATCAAAGGGGCCTGTAGCGGGAAGAAAAAGTCGGGATCTCCCGACGCCTCCATCGTATGGACCGGCGGGCACGCAGTCATTGGGGGAAATACGAAGAAGAGCTCAGATCTTCTCGCCTTTTTTAAAGACGTTATAGTCAAAAGTAAATTCGATTTCCACCGCCGGCGGGGATCCGGCCGGCAAAGGTTCGGCCCGGCCCAGATCGGTCAGAGCGTCCAGGGCAGCCTGATCCTGGTCCTTGTCGCCGCTTGAGTGCAGGACCCGGGCATGCGAAATTTCACCATCCCGGCCAACCGTAAACTTGACCACAGTCTTTCGCGAGTTTTCTGTTCGGGAGGGCCTCCAGTGTTGTTTGATCGACCTTTGCAATCCGGCCATATATGAGCCGAAGTCCACCGCCGTCTCCCGCGCCTCAGGACCGGCCGTCGCTGCGCGCTCAGCCACTTTGACGAAGAAGGCACCATTAACGTCATCGTCACTGCTGGCCTGCGCCTTATGGATAACTTCATCCAATTTGGCGCGCACAGCGGCATCATCCTTGATCGCCAGGGCCGCCTTATACTCAGCATAGGCGCCGTAAAGACAGCCATTAGTTTTCTCGGTGTCAGCCAGCGCCCGGCGCTCATCAAAAGAATTTGCTTTGACATGCAGACGCTCCAGCAGAGCACTGGCATTTTCAGCGGTACTGCCGACCTCGGGAGCCAGACAGTACGAGCGCCAGATGGCATCGAGGGCGACGCGAGGATTTTTTGACTTTTGCAGGGCCAGATTGTTATAAGCGATAGCCAGATTTTCGCGCCCCATAACATAGTCCGGAGCAGTCTGGACAAGGGGCTCAAGGATGTCGATTGCCGCCTCCACCTTGCCCTCTTTCATCAAATCGACTGCGGTATTATTGGCGGTGGCATTACTGGTGGCCGTATCGCCGTCCCTGCTGCCGGAGCCGGCAGGTTTAGCCCGCACAGGGCGGCCGAAGCGCTCGCTTTCCGGGCCTGGCGAAGCGGACTGATGGCTGACCAGCATGGGCGCGCCGACGAGAACAATACCGAGAAGCATCACCGAGATGGCGATAATCAGACCGGCATTAGCGCTTTCTTCTTTCTTGACGCTCACCGCTTCTTCTCCAGAAGCAAATCCTGAGCATACTGCAGCTGGTTGTCATGCTGCTCTCCATAGACAAGCTCTTTATCGGCGGCTACATACACGTCAGGCTCGATACCGCGCAACTTGCCTTCGGCGGTGGCTCGCTGCGCATCGGTCAGATCCTTGCCGTCGCCGGGCCAGTGCCCAGCCGGCGTGAAATAGCGACCGGCTGTCACTCCCACACAAGTGGACATGGGCAGTGGGAAATAAAGTTGCGCAATCCCCTTGCCGAAGGTGCGCTCACCGACCAACCGGGCGCGGTTATTCTCGCCCAGTGCGGCTGCCACCATCTCGGCTGCCGAGGCCGTGTATTCATCGACCAGCACAACAATCGGTTTATCTCCCCAGACATTGTTCATGCGCTTGTGATGCGGCCCCATTTTCGCTTTTCCGTCCAGCTCTTCCTCGACATTGAGCGAATCTTCAGTCAAAATATATCGGCTCGTCAGATAGTGACCATCAGGGTTGCGACTCCTGAGAGAAACAAGGGGCGCCTGATCGATCATGCTGGAAGCGATCTCCAGACAGAGATCCACTCCGCCGCCTCCATTGCCTCGCAGGTCGAGAATCAAAGCGCGACAATTTTTAAGAGTGTCAAAATCATGGGCCACAATACTGGGCAAATCCTTGCGCGAAAACGCTTCTATGCGTTCATAGGCGATGTTGCCCGGTAAAATTTTTGCCGTTGTCGATGAGACCGGAATTTTTTGCGGCACCATCACGATGTCCAGTTTTTGTCCGGAGCGGCCAATCATAAAATGCACCTGATGGTACATGCGTTCACGCGTGTGGTCACCTATTTTGGTGGCCTCGATCTTGGAACAATCAATGCCGTCCACCGAGAGAATCTGATCACCGGGCTTAACCCCGGCACTCTGGGCCGGACTGCCTTTCATCACACGGCGCACCGAAATCGGATGGGTCTTGGAATTCATGACCATGCCCACGCCGCTGTAAAAGCCATCATGAGCGTCCGCCTGACGCGATGTATCGCGCGAATTGAGGAAGCAAGTGAAAGTATCATCAAGCGATTTCAACATCACCTTGATGTACTTCTCAGCATCTTCCTGGGTCTTTATCTGGTTGTCATATTTATGCTCCCACTGCTTCCAGGTTTCCATGGGTTTACGCTCATAGAAATATTTGTCGGTGGTGTCCCAGACCCGGTGATAAAGCTCCACCGGCGTGCAAAACAGCTGGTTGAGCCAGAAAACAGCCACATAGACGATGGAAATCAGCAGGCTGAGTGAGACGACCAGTATCTGACGTCGTCTGATTCTTTCTTTATCGGTCGGTGTCGAATTTGCTGTGGGCATGAAACCTGATCAGTCCGTTGCCATTTAATAATTGCCACTAAATCTGACTTATTACACCTTGAGAAGAGATCTCTTACTTAAATAACTCCATATGGTGCAGATCTATGGAAAAATGGTGAAACTTCCCGCCGTGGCCGCTTGGCAACAGTCCAGAGGATCTTGTGGAGCCCACCGAAGACTCAGGCAAAACATCATCGGTTTTCTTGCAAATCGACGCCTCCCCGGCGCCGAGTCCTGAATTGTTTACCGATCCTGTCTGCCACATGACCGTCTCGCCGGACGGGGCCGCGGATAAAATGGCCTACAAAGGCATCACATACTATTTTTGCAATACCAATTGTGTCGTCAAATTCAGTCGTAAACCGGAGTTATTCACCATCGCGCCGCAGCCCGAAGTAGTGGTGGGCAGCAGCGAGGAAGAAAGCGAAAGCCTGGACGAACTGGAGACAACCGTGGACCTGGGCCTGACCTCCAAGCCCGATACCCAGGACGAAGGCCAGTCGACCGAGCCTGAAACGAAAACAGAAGCGGACACGGATGCTGAAGCAAGCCCTGAAAAATCCGGGGAAGAAAAAGCCGCCGATGACCAGGCTGATGACTCGGAAGCGGCCCTGACCGTCACGGTCGAGAGCATGGAAGCCTGCCAGCAGCCGGTGGTGGAGCCGACCTCGCAATACGTCTGCCCCATGCACCCCGAGGTCCTCGAAGACAAGCCCGGTCCCTGCCCTCTGTGCGGCATGGCTCTGGAAGCGATTATCCCGAGCAGCGCCGACGAAGACGACGGTGAATTGCAGGACATGGAGCAGCGCTTCCGCTGGGCGCTGCCGCTCACCGCTGGCGTATTCCTCTGCGGCTTGCCGGCCATGATCGGCCTGCTGCCGGAGCAAATTGTGCCCGGATTTACGACACCGGTGGCCAATGTCACCGAGATGGTTTTGACCACTCCGGTAATCTGGCTGGCCCGGCCGTTCTTCCAGCGCGCCGTCGACTCGATCAAGCACAAAAGCGGCAACATGTTTACCCTGATTGCCACCGGCATAGGCATGTCCTACGGCTACAGCGTCATCGCCACCCTGGCGCCGCACATGATACCGGCAGGGTTCGGCATGAATGAGGGAATGCCTTTCACATACTTTGAGCCGGCCGCGGTCATTACCACTCTGGCCTTGCTCGGCCAGGTGCTGGAGCTGAAAGCACGCAAACAAACCGGAATGGCCATTCGAGAACTGCTCAGGCTAACGCCGCAAATAGCGCACTTCGTCAAACTGGACGGCACCGAGGTGGACATCGATGCCGCCACGCTCCAGGTGCGCGACAAATTGCGCGTGCGGCCGGGTGAGAACATCCCCGCCGACGGAGTAGTGCTGGAAGGCCGCTCCTCGGTTGATGAAAGTATGATCACCGGTGAGTCCACCATGGTCGACAAAGCGCCTGGCGATACCGTAATTGGTGGCACAACCAATGCCAACGGCAACCTCACAATTGAAGCGGTGCAAATCGGCGCCGATACGCTCGTCTCGCGCATAGTCAGACTGACCGCCAGCGCCCAGCGCAGCCGCCCACCGGCCCAGCAACAGGTAGACAAAATCGCCGCCGTCTTCGTCCCGGCTGTTGTCCTCATCGCCATTGCGACCTTCATCGTCTGGTCCATCTGGGGTCCGCCCCCGGCTCTTACTTTTGCCTTCCTCAACGCTATCGCCGTGCTGATCATCGCCTGTCCCTGCGCCCTGGGACTGGCCACTCCCATGTCGGTGATGGTGGCGATCGGCCGAGGAGCGCGCTCCGGAGTGCTGGTGCGCGACGCCCGCGCCCTGGAAGCAATGTCTACCATCAAATTGCTTGTAGTAGACAAAACCGGCACCCTGACTGAGGGCAAGCCCTCGGTCAAAAAAGTCGTCTGCCTGGGCCGCTGGGCGGAGGGGCAATTGATGATGCTGGCAGCGGCAGTGGAAGGGGCATCCGAACACCCCATAGCCAGGGCTTTTGTCGAGTATGCCGACAAGCGCGACCTGGCGGATTGCAAAGCCACCGATTTTGTCTACCAGCCTGGCGGCGGCGTGACGGCCATGGCCGACGGGCACAAGATGGCCATCGGCAACGCCAAATTTATCCGCGAAGTGGTCACCACCGGCCTGATAGATCTGGAAAAGACTCTGACCGTAGCCGCCGGCGAAATGGAGACCATGACGGCCGAAGGCATGACACCGGTGCTGGTGGCATGCGACGGCGAGCTGGCCGCGGTCGTGGCCTTTGCCGACAGCGTCAGACCCAATGCCAGAGCCACGGTCGACGAGCTCAAAACGCTGGGCATCAAAGTGCACATGCTCACAGGCGATCAGGAAGCGACGGCCAAACACGTGGCCTCCCAGCTGGGCATAACCGACATCAATGCCGAGGTCAATCCGGCAGAGAAGTACGACTACATAGTCAAATTTCAAGAAACATACGGCGCAGCCAATGTGGCGATGGCCGGCGACGGCGTCAACGACGCTCCCGCCCTGGCCAAAGCAGCCGTGGGCATAGCAATGGGCACGGGCACCAATATCGCTATGGAATCAGCCGACATAGTGCTTGTACGAGGCGACCTGGCCGGCATCCTCAAGGCCGTAAAACTGTCCCACGCCATGAAGGCCAACATCAAAGAAAATCTCGCCCTGGCCTTCGGCTACAATGCGCTCGCCGTGCCCATTGCCGCCGGCATTCTCTATCCCCTGGGCATCCTGCTCAATCCCATGATCGCCAGCCTGGCCATGTCCATCAGTTCGGTTTCAGTCATCCTCAACGCCCTGCGCCTTAAAAGGACCGCCCTCTAGGCGATGAAACTACCGGACCAAGCGCTGCTGCCCCTCGCACTGCTCTTTGTCCTGCTGTCGGCCTTTGCCGTCTTCTCCCCCTGCCTCTCCTGTTTCTATTTCAGTGAAGACATCATTCAAACCTGGATCGCCTTCCAGGCCCTGAGCGCTCATCCGCAGCTATTGATCGAACACCTGACCATGCCCTGGTTTCAATGCTCCAATATGGGACTCTTCTGCCGGCCGCTGGTGGAATTTTCCTTCATCGCCGACCGTCTGCTCTTCGGCAACAACCCCGGCGGAGCGCATTTATCCAACCTCCTGTGCCATCTCACCAGCACAGCACTCTCTTTCTTCATCAGCCGCCGCATCCTCAATGCCCAGCTGGCCACAGAACTCAATGTCGGCGGTCGCTACGCAACACTGACCGCGGCTCTGGCCGCCCTGCTCTTCGGCATCTATCCCCTGCAAATAGAGACCCTTTACTGGCTCTGCTGTCGCTGCGACTGTCTCTCGACAATGCTGGCTCTGGCCACTATTTATCTGGGTTTGAGAGGCACACCCTGGTGCACGGCCCTGAGTGCGCTGACTTATTTTTTGGCCGTTGAATCAAAAGAAAACGCCGTCATGGCGCCACTGGCACTCTTTGTCTACGGCTGCTTCTACGCTACGAAAAAACCGGTCTGGAAATCCGCTTTACTCTCAATCTGGCCCTACCTGCCGGTCCTGGCCATATGCGCCCTGCTCCGCTACCAGGTCCTGGGCGGCCTGGGCGGTTACCACGGCACCTTCGGCGCAGTATTTGAAGACCAGCCCTGGCTCAGAATTCTCGATCCCACCGCCTGGAATAAAATTGTCTACCCTCTGGATGAAGAGAAATTTTTCAACCTGCCCTGGTACGCTCTCCTCTTCAGTCTCAGCTATCTAATCATGGCTGTGGGAGCGGTTACAGGCATCCGGAAAGAAACATTCGACCGGACAAAAATAAGACTTGTGTGCTTCGGCGTCTGCGCCGCTCTGGCCCTGATGCCGGCTTCCCTGCGGGTCTTTTTGATCATGGGCAGTCTGGTAGGCGGCCACTTCCTTTACCTCAGCCAGGCCTTCACCGCTCTGACTATGGCCGTCTTCCTTACTTCACTGCGACCCCTGACACTGCGCAATATTTTTATCCCCGCCTATATCATCTTGCTGGCCTGCACCACCGTCATCAACTCCTCGGCCTGGGTGGAGCGCAGCAACAATCTGCGCGCCTTTCAGCAGGGGGCCAATCGCTGGGCGCAGCTTAATCAAGCGCACCCGGAACGAAAACTCTGTCTGCTCAACATGCCCATGGATGCACGCGAATTCAGCAGTGTCTATGATCTTGAGCAATTGCGCAATCTGCTCCGACCACCGATAAACAGCCTGGACATCAGCAATCGCATTGTCGAGCCCAGCTATATCCGCATGGCCGCCGACGTCGTCTGCAAGAGTCGCATCAAAACACTGTTGGATACAGGCACCGTCGATTTTGTCCTCTCCAGTGCCGCACTGCAAAACCCTTTCAAACTGCTGGATAGCGCCGAGCTGCAAAAACACTTTGCCCCTGTTGATGAAAGCATTCCCTTCAACCAGACAAAAACAGAGGCCGGACGCTCGTATTACCAGTTGGATCTGAGCGGGGTGAAATGCCCTCAACGAGCCGATCTCGTCCAGATTGTCTGTGCACCGCCGAACAGGACAAAAAGAGGTCGGGCGGTGGTGCGCCGTGGGCAGCCCCTGATGTTTTGCCCCCGGGGTGATACCGTCACCCTCAACTGGCAAACGGATCTCAGCCTCATAGACCCGGCAATAAGCTGGTGCACAGCGCCCTTTGCCGCCGGAGACTGCGGCGAACTGACTTTACTTTTCCCCCTGGCCGACCGGCTCAGTTGGAAGTATGCTGGGCAGGTGAATAAACTCTTCCTGACCAATATGCCCCCGGGCTTTGCCGTATCTTCGGTGCGACTGCTGGATGAATCGGCCTACACGCCGACTCTGGGCGCCGCAACCAGGACAACCGCGACGGTAGACCCGGCCAATTGCGACACCATATCTGATGGCTACTTCGGCGTCAACAATTTACAGACAACGGAAGTTTCCTGGGATGCCGGCCGGATCAAGGGGGCCGTCAGCACAGTCTTGCAGATCTCCAGTCGTGATTTTGTTTATTCAAACTACGCCGACGGCTACCGGGAGTCGACTACTGTCCTGGAAAAAGGGCATACCAGCAAAACGCTCAAAGACAGGCCCCTGAGCGGATCCTTAACCCTCAATAGAGAGAGTTTTGCCGCCCCGGGCAAGTACCAGGTACGGGTCGCGGCCTGCGATGCAAACGGCCAGATCCTTGGCTTTTGCTCGGATCCAATTGATTGCATAGTGAGCGACAGGCCCTTTGGCGGTGCTTACGAAAAATCAATTTTCAATCTGCGCGCCCTCAAAGAAACGGGTAAGAATCAATGACGGCGCGCGGTCGCGATCACCTGACTCTGGCAGTTTCAGTCACTATCGTGATTGTTCTCACTATTGCCGCCTGGAGCCCGGCCCTCTCCTGCTTCTACTTCAGCGAAGACCTGATCCACTGCTATATGGCAGCCCAGGCTCTGGGAGCGCACCGAGAAGTGCTGCTGCAATATCTCAGCGCCCCCTTCTTTCAATGTTCGAACATGGGTCTTTTTTACCGACCGGTTATAGAACTTTCCTTCGTCACCGACACGCTTCTCTACGGCCGCAACCTGGCGGGCTTTCACCTGACCAACATTTTGAGCCATACAGCGGCCGCCTTGCTCTGCCTGCTCCTCACCCGCAAACTCGTCCTTTTGCACGCCAGCGATGCGGCAAACGGCGCCCGGACAAAACAAAATGCCACAGCTGCCGGCCTTGTAGCCGGCCTCCTGTTTGGCCTCAATCCTCTGCAGGGCGAAACCATCTACTGGATCATTTGCCGCTGCGACTGCTTCTGCACCATGTTTTCCCTGGCCAGCCTCTATCTGGCGGTACTGGCGCGGGACTACAGCGACTGGCGCACGGATAAAACCAGGGCCTGGTCCGCGGTACTGAGTATGGTGGCATTTACCCTGGCACTCCTGGCCAAGGAACAGGCTTTTATGGTGCCGTTTCTACTGTTTCTGTACTATGTCATGTTTCCCCAGACAAAAGACCGGCCGCTGCGCCGGATCACGCCCTACGTCCTCTTGCTCTTGCTGATGCTGGCTCTGCGCCTGGTGCTGCTCGGTAATATCGGCGGCTATCACGGCACTATTGGTTACATGCTCAACGGCACACCACTGCTGAGATTTCTCAGTCCCGTGGCCTGGAACAAACTCTTTTATCCGCTCGATCGAAACGCCTTTTTATCCATGCCCTGGTTTCCGCTGGTCTACAGCTTCCTTTACCTGCTCATGGGCGCGGGGTCATTTTTTGCCTGGCGCGACAACAGCTTCAGCGCCGCCAAATTTAAATTGATAGGCTATTTCACAGCCTGCGCCGCCATCGTACTGCTGCCCGTTGTGCAATCCTTCGTCATTCTCGAATCTCTCTACGGCGCGCGTTACGCTTATATGTTTCAGGCCTTCATCGCCATGGCGCTGGCGGTGCTGCTGCTGGGGCTTAGGCCAAAAGCCCTGCGCAATCTGATCGTGCCCGTCTATTTGCTTGTCCTGCTCTACACCAATATTGCCGACAACCATGTCTGGACAGCCCGCAGCCAGACTCTGCGCTCGCTGCAGACGGCCATAAACAACTGGGCCCTCAGCGCGCCACCGCAGCAAAAGATTTGTCTGCTCAATATGCCCCTGGACGAAAAAGAATATTCCAGTCTTTACGACCTGGAGCAAATGCGCACACTGCTGCGGCCCCCGGCCAATGACCGCGATATCAGCGAGCGAGTGGTTTCCACTTCTTACTTCCGTATGATCGCCGATTGCAACGACGAAGCCAGACTGAAAGCCTCTGCCGCCGCGGGCAATGTCGATTTTGTCATCTCCAGTCTGGCTCTGGGTCAACCTTTCAAACTGACAAGCAGCGCTGAAATGCAAAAGCGCTTTACCCCCATCAACCAGAGCGTATCCTTTTGCACCATCCCCCAGGTAAGCTCCAATCAATCAAACGCAAGTGTACAGGCCGTAGAAGTATCGCTAAAAGAGACGACTGTGCCGCAGCGGACAGATTACATCGAGGTCCTGGTGGCACCCACGCAAGCCGCCGCCGAGAGCAAGAGCAGCGCCGCCAGGGCCACAGGCAGAGCTCAGCCTGTCTTCCTTTGCCCCAGCGAGAATCGCTTCTTTGCCCTGTGGATAAGCGATCTGACGGTTATCTATCCCGACATCAACTGGAGCACCGCCGCCTTCGACAAATCCAGACGTCGTTATCTTTTCCCCGTAGGCGACCGCCTGAGCTGGAAATGCGCCGATCGCATCGAGCATCTGATACTGGGTAATTTACCCGCCGACTGGAAGGTGCAGAGCGTCAGTCTGCACGATCAATCAGACCTGGTGCCGCTTCTCAGCGGCAGCTCGGAGGGCGCGCCGCTGGCGAGCGACGATCCGCAAGCCGATGGCATGATAGCAATAAATGAGAGCCAGAGCGCCTCGGTCAACTGGGACGCCACAAAAGTAGCCGGCGCCGATAGAGTAATGCTGGAAATTTCTCTGCCCGACTTCCTCTATGCCCCTTATGCCGGCGGCTTCCGTGAGTTTGAACTGGGCAAACACAATCTGAAAACAATCGAAGGACAAACGCTCAAAGGCTCCCTTCATCTCAAGCGCAAAGACTTTCCTCAGCCGGCAAAATATCAAATGCGCGTGGCGGCCTGCGACAGCCGCGGCCGGGTTGTCGGTTATTGTTCCGACCCGGTCGAATTTGTCGTCACCGATCGGCCCTTCGCTGACCCCTTCGCCAGAGCACTGTTCAACCTGCGGGCCCAGCGCCAAAAATAGCCACACATCTTTGCAACCACCACGCGCCGCTTCGCTAAGGCCCCTGCGCGAGCTAGCGCGTCGGTAAGCAAAGCCTCCTGACATTTAGTTTTCTCTCAGAAGCCCCCGGAATGAGCCTTTTGGCAACTTGTCATGAGATCTTCTCCCATAGGCATGCCAAGCTCTGTTTTCATAGAGTGTATATATCCTCTCCCCCTCAATCTTCCGGACACTATCGATCTCCAGCAGATTTATTGCAACCAATTTTCCAGCTTCCCCGGCAGATTCCCTGCCAGGTGCATGTCTTTTTTCTGGAAGGCGATTGGTTGATCGACATCTCCGATAGACAGGGAGAAGCGTGCTCTCCTTGAGCACAGAATTGAGAACATATGAGCAACAATGAAATCTACGAGGCAGCACTCAAGCCGCCCAAGTCCTTGCTTCACAGGGTGTTGTACTCAGCCTGGCTGGTCGCCGGACTCTTTTGTCTGATGGCCATCGCCTGGGCCGAGCCCTGGAGCACCTCACTCTTCAACCTCCTGCAGGCCAGAGGCATCCCCCACAACTTCATCACTTTCGTGGGCATGCCGCTGGTAATGACTCTTCGCGCCATCCTCCTGGTCGAATCCTTCGGCTATCTCTACCACCGTTTCTTTCAGCATGTCGGCTTCTTCACGCGCCGGGCACTGGTCTTCCGCAAGAATCAGCGCTACCACTGGATGCACCACATGTGGATCTATCCCATCGGGCGCTTCTACAAGCGCGCGGTTGCTTACGTGACAGCGGAAAAGGGCTTCAGCTGGAGCTGGTTGCTACCCGCACTGCTGGCGTCGGGCCTGTTTGCTCTGAGCAACGGCTTCAACGCAAGCAGCGCAGTTTTCATCCTCGCTCTCGGGCTCTACGCAAAGTACGTCATTGACCTGACGCACAGCCGCTTTCACATGAACAACCACCCCTGGGCCGATAGCAGATACTTCCACTGGCTGGAGGACATCCACATCCTGCACCACTGGGACCAGCGCACCAACTTCACCATCGTCCATCCCCTGATGGACATGCTCTTCGGCACCTATCTCTCGCCCAGGAAGCACCGAAAGGAGCTGGCCATCGCCCTCGGCGACAACGACCTCACCGCCTCCGACCTGATCAACTGGCGCTATGTGCTGCTGGAGGCGACACCGGCCGAGCGTGCCGCTTTCGTCACCAACTCCTACAAGCACAGCCGCAGCATCCGCAAGGTCGGGCAATTGCTCACACTCCTCAAGGAGCGCACGCTGAGCCACCCTGCCGATGATCAGGCCCGCGACCTCTATAATAAGGCGGTCGCCCTGCTCGAGGAGCTGGGACAGATGCCCAGGTAAAACCTGAGCGGAAAGAAGCAGCAGGAAGGTTATGGACAGCACGTCTATACCAGCAGTTTTAGCAAGCACTTCGTCGGCACCGCTCTGGCAAACCGAGCGCAGCACGCCGCCGCGCAGGGCAAGCTCGGACATGACCTGCGATACGGTCGTGGTCGGAGCCGGTATCACCGGTCTGGCCATCGCCGAAAATCTCAGTCGCAGCCGTTCGGTTGTGGTGCTGGATGCAGGTCAGATAGGCTCGGGCAGCAGCGGTTGGAATGCCGGCATTTTGTCGGTGGATACCACAGTCGACCTGCGCGCAGTCGAAGATCAGTTTGGGGAGGAGCAGGCCGACTGGCTTGCCACCTCGCTAAGCGACGTACTCAATAGCACCCGGCAGGAGTTTGCCAACGACAGACTCTGGCAAAACGGGCGCACACTGTACGTGGCGACGAGGAAGAGTCATCTGGCCTACCTGCTAGAAGAGCTGGAATCCAGGCAGAAATACAAGATGCCGGCTTCCATGCTGAGCGAGCAGGAAATCATCCGGACGAAGCTGCAGGGATTTGCCGGGGCTCTTGCTCTGGGAAATGAACACGCGGTCCATCCGGTGGCCCTCCTGCAGCATCTATGCCGGAGCATAGAAAGCCGCTCCGGCCTCGTTTTTGAGAATACGCCAGTGCACAACTGGACGCACCAGGGAGATCATTTCACGGTAAGCTGCGGTGCCGGTTTCTCGCTCAAAGCCAAAAATCTGGTGCTGGCCACCGGGCTGAAAGGCTCTGAAACAAGCCAGTCGGCAAACATCAACCGCGGCCTGATACCGGTGGTGGGGAATGTTTTCGTCACACAAGCCGGGGAGGACTTTGCAGCCATGGCGCGCGAAAGCGGGACCTTAGCCATGTGGGACAGCTTGCAGCTGTACCATTACGTGCGCTATCTACCGGACGGACGCCTGCTTGTAGGCGGGGAAGAAACACCGGGAGCGATAGCGGGGAAGGTGCTTGACGCATCCAATCCGCAGATTGAGAAGCTTTACCAGTGGGCGCAGAAACATCACAGCATCAAGCTGCCCCCAATAGAATTTTGCTGGAGAGCCAGTCTGGTCATACCAGCTGACGGCCTCCCACTGGTAAACCTTCAACGCCTGGGCAAAAGCACCCTGGTCAGCGCCGTCACCGACGGTCTGCCCTTTGGACTGCTGCTTGGTCGCCTCATTGCCCAGTCGCTGCAGACGCCGGAAAGCCCGCCTGTCCAACTGACCGGTATGCTCAGCGGCAGCCGTCGCCGGACAGCCGCCACCAGGCTTCTGCAGATGCTGCCCGGCGCAAGCAATTCATCGCCTGCGCGTGCGCTGGCTCTGCGAGCGGCCTTCACAGCTTTGCGACTGCGCGACCTGGTCTTTTAGCCCGGCAATCGTTTGCAATCAGTTTTCCTTTTCCCTTGAAGTGAACCTCATCAAGGAGACTCTCGATGATCAATTCCAAACCAAAGCGGCTCTTCATTGTCGGAGGCGCCGCCGACAGCTGTTATGTCGAATTTCTCAAACTGGCCGGAGGCAAGGATGCGCACATTGTCGTGCTCAGCCACGCCAGCTCCGAGCCGCGTAAGGCCGGCGAAGCGGTCAAAGCCAGTCTGCAGGCCCTGGGTGCCAGCAATGTCGAAGTGCTGACTCCGCGCAGCACAGCAAGGAAGGGGATCGCAGCCGATGTCCAGGGCATCTTCATGGCCGGCGGAGACCAGGCACGCCTGGTCAAACTGCTCGACAAGCACGGCCTGAGCGAGCAGATTCGTGATGCCTGGAGGCGCGGTGTGCTGGTCGGCGGCAGCAGTGCCGGAGCGGCAGCCTGCGCGCCGGTCATGATCGAAGGCGGCATGCGCGACTGCGTGCTGCGCCGTGATGCGCTGCTGCTGGGTAAAGGGCTGAGCCTTCTGCCCAACAGCGTCATCGACACCCACTTCGGTCAGAGGAATCGCCACAACCGGCTTCGAGCCGCTGTAGCGACCCTGAACGGCACGGTAGGCATCGGCCTCGACGAGGATACCGCTCTGCTGATCGAGGGCGGTAAAGCCAGAGTCGTCGGAGCCGGCAGCGTTTACATCTACCGGCGAGACCGCAAGCTCCAGTCCACGGATTGGGAAAGCATCGCCGCCGCCTGCCTGGTCCATCATTTCGAGGCCACGCATTCATTCTCATTCGGCTCGGAGCTGGCCGACTGAGAAAGTCATAAAAAGCCCGGGAGCAGGGACTGGCCCATGCAGGTAAAACTGCATGGTGCCAGCTCCCACTCCGTTTTTTGGCCATGTTCTTTGGGATTTTTATACTGTACAGAGTAGTAATAAATTTAGTTTTTCAATGTTGTCCAGTTGTTATCTTGGCCGCATATAAACAATAGGGACCCCCCCCGAGGACTATCTTGTGGCACACCTGAACGGTGAAAATACAATCCATCATCAACTGGACAGGGCGGTGGAACAAACTGCCGCCACCGGCGACAGCCATCTTGGAGCCCGTATACTGGCCAATCCCGGCGACGCCAGGGCCGATTACCGTCTGGCTCAGGCCAGCGGCAGGAGCCTGGAACATGTCGGCACGCTGCCAAAACTGGACCTGACAGGAGATCGCTCCCTGGTCGATCGCATGGCTTCAGACGAAGACAAAAAAATGTTTGCCGATCTCGATGCCGTAGCCCGGCGCGCCGGCGGACCGAGACTGACTGATAGCCAGAAAGCGCAGATCGAAATGATGAGCCCGGGCGAAAAACAAATGTACCGTTTCGCCATTGATGAATTGCAGAAGCTGGCCGACAATAAAATTTCACCGGCTGATTTTATGGCCGACAATCTGCGCAAAGCCGCCAGCCTGGCGGAAGAAAACGGACGCGCTCCGGGCAGCTGGAATATTTTCAAGCCAACGGCGCAAGAACTTTACGTCCAATATATCAGTCAAACATTTTGCGACCATTCGCTTGGTCTGGCCAAAGACGTTGCCCGCGGGCTGGCCGGCTCGCCGGTAAATAACGCCGGCATTGCCATTGAAGAAAACTATGCCGCCTTGATCAAAAATAGAGCCGACCAGGGTTTTAATCCCAATGTAGCAGACACTGATAAGTCGAATTCCATTACCCATCATTACCGTGAAGTGCTCATGGTAGCCTTCAACAGCGGCATTTTAGCCGCCGACAAAGCCACACTCTACCTGGACAAACCGGACGTCAATCCAGGGGATGTGCGCAACGGGTATTTCGCCGCCATGATAGGTTCCGGCCTCTATCACCAGAAGCTGACGCCGACCGAAGCGGCCAACCTGACCATCTGGGCCTACACACAACACGGAGGCACACAGCCTCCCTGGGGCACCACCAACGAAAAGAGCAACTTCGTACAAACCAGTGATTACTATCTAAATCCCTGGCTCAGAGCCTATCGCGGCCGCACCAACTGAAGCAGCATAGATGAAGCACCTAACCGTTGGGCAGCGGATCACCATCGCGCAGGGGCACCAGATAGCCTTTGCCGCCACAGGTAGGACAGGGTCCGACATCGAAGGGCTCACCGTGCTGAAACTGAATCAGATCGCCCATATGTCCTTCACTGAAGCCCTTCCAGGCACCATTGCCCATACTGAACTTATAGATTTTGCCAGAACCGAATTTGGGATCGACAGCCCAATGGGGATCATTGGGCTTGAGACAATTGGCCGGACAAATACCACTCATCAAAGTGCTCAGAGCGGAGGAAGTGGTTTCGGCCTTCATGCGCATGCGAGGATCGTGCTTGGCGTTGGAGCTGACCCAGTGAAACTGTTTGAGGGCAGCCGTATATTTGCGCTGGTAATAGAGACAATAAGCCAGGTTCATGTGTGTGGCCTCATCAGCCACACCGGTATTGATAAACTTCTCAAACATCTTTTGCGCTTCGGCATATTTGTGGGCATTAAAAAGCTTCATAGCAGCGGGCATTTCCGCCGGATGTTTTTCTTCCGGCAGAGGAGCCGGCGCCACCACCACCGGTGCCGCGGCGGGAGCCGCGGGGGGCGGTCCCTCCGAGCCGGGCGAAGGCGCCGGTGGAGCGGCATAGTCCTTACCGTTGACGGTCGCGGCATTACCCAGGGAAGCACCGGTGACGGCTGATATACCGGCCGTGGGTAAACCCGGCCCCTTGATCACCTCAGCATTGGGATCCTGTCCTGTGCGGATCGGGGCCTTGGGGGGATTTTTAAAATCGACCACCTGGCTCAGCCCCTGCAAGCAGCAAGCGGGGGAAAGGACCAGAGCCGACAAAGCATACAGAGATCGCCGAAGATAAATTGCGCGCTTGCTCATCCTTACAAATCCCGGATTATAAGTACTCGTGTCTGATCGACAATTATAATCCCAGTGATAGTTACTTTTTGCAGCGGCGGCCGATAAGTTTACCGGCGATCAGCTTTGAGAGTCTGCAAAAACTGGTTCCAGCCCGGCGTAGCCGGCTCCAGCTCATCATTAAAAACACTTTCCATCTCACCCCTTACATGCTCCAGGGTGAGGCGATCTATTTCCCTGCCCGCCTCAGTCCGGCGGAAAAGTTCAGCTTGCTGGGAAAAGGCCGCCACAGCAGCAGCGTACTGCTCCTGAGTTTCGGCGTGCGCAATGGCATCACGCGCCACTTGCAAAGGCCGCATCGCCCCGGCAAACTGGGGCGACAGCTCGGCGCCTGTGCGCTCCAGATTGTAATTGAGGCTGCCGAGCAAAGACTCTTTGTTACTGATGTTCGCCAATTTGTTGTTGTCTTTCAAGCCGGCCATTTCCAGCAAGGGATTGGTATCATCGGCGCGCGCCTGATTATTGAGAAAGCGATCCCCGGGCAAAAACATCGAAACGCCTCCCTGTCTGTCATAACCACCATTGTGTTCCCCGTGATAACCAAGCACCATGCGATTGCGCGCGCCCAACACACCTTCGGCTGCCCGCTTCAACCCACCGTCGGCATCGACTATGGTACCGCCGGCAATGCCCTGCAAAATATTGTCGGCCATTCCTTTCACGTCACGCTCTTCAGCCACAGGCCGATCCGCCAGGTGGGCCCTGCGGATGGAAGAAGCCATGGGCGTGTTTTCTATTGCCGCGGCGATGCCGACACGATTATTGCCCTCTGTCCAGGCCCGGTTCAGTGCCCCGCCAAGATTGTCTATGCTGGCCGTAAATTGCGCCACTTGTGCAGCGTCATAATGAGCAAGAGTATTAGTGCCGGCCTCCCGGTCCAGCGGATTGGCGGCATTTTCTCCGCCGTTGGCTCCCTGATCGGCAAGACCGACAATGCGCTGTCCCAGCTGAGCGGCGCTCATCTCCGGATGCTCCAGCAGACTGCCAATTATGGCTCTGGTATTCTGAGCGTCGACATTGGGACCGGCGGTAGTTTCGGTCTCAGGTGAGGCAATAATCTGTTCGGCCCTACCGGCAAGGGCCGCAAGAGCGCGGGTATTACCCATGGAGCAAGCGTCAAAATCGAGCAAGTCCAGCCTATCGCGCCCGCCCACCGCCAGACCGTTTTTAATGGCCGCGTCCAGTTGTTCCAGACTGGCTTTACCTGTGTCGCCCTCAATACCATGCGGACCACCGCCATGGGACTGCGAAATAAAAGCCAGTCGATCGGACGGCGCCTGCCTGCCGGCGGTGGCCAGAAGCGCTTCCGTATCAGCTGCTATGCCGGCTGAAGGGCGCGCCGGCAGCTCATTTATCTGGCCGTCTCGAATAATATAAGTGTGCAAAAGCATTGGATTGGCCCGGTCCTGGCCACTGGTGCCATGTCCATAGAGCGCGGGATCGGGCTCGGCATTTTGCACCACAAGAGTAATGGGCTTGCCCCTGGTGCTGTCAGCCAGATCCAGTAACTGTGCGGCTTTGTTGCGGGCACCGGCGTAGACCCTTGCTTCCGAGTCAGGCGAATCACCACGAAGATGATTAAGAGTAGTGGTGAGATTGATAGCCACGGTCCAATTGGAGTGCGGCATCACCGTGTCGGCAGCGATAGGACGCGGCGCGGTGATGGGTGCATCACCGGCGAAAGGATTGGTCAGCTCAAGCGAGCCGTTTGCGGCAGTGGTATCGGCAGCCCGCGCCGGCCGGCTTTCGGGCACGGCACAGGCGCCCTGCCCGGCGGCCAAACACTGGAAATACTGCGCGCGAAAATTGTCTCCGGCCTGATTTCCCGAGGCCTGATTGCCGCTCTCCGGTCTCTCCTCATGCCTGTCCGCCCCGCCGCTCATGCGAAAGCCCTCAGCGAAGCACTGGCCATTTTCAGATCACCATGGCCCAGAGTATGGTGCGAGAAGAAATCCCAGATTTCATCAGTGGCCTTGATCACGCGATCGGCAGCCATAGTGGCGGTAGCACCGGGCCAGGTGTGCATGCCTCCAACGATGCCTATCTGTTTCACTTCAATACCAGTGGAGGGATTGACTGAGTCGCGAACGATCACACCATTCTTACTGGTTTCCACGCCCGCATCGTTTATACCATCGGCGGCCTTCCAGTAATCGCTCGTGTAGGTCACTGGTTGCATGGTAACGATGCCGAGGGAATTGTCCCAGCCTTCGTAAGGGACGACCGGATCGAGAGTGCCATGAATATCAATTACAGAGACCGGGCTTTTGGGCGCCTTATCCTTGCCGCTCAGGGCCGCACCGACAAGCGCCACAGCAGCAAGTTTGTCCGATTTTTCAGCAGCGACCTGCTGAGCCAGCATACCGCCATTGGAAAATCCCGCCAGATAGGTGCGGTTGGCATCGACATTTAATTCCTGACCGATGCGATCGATTACTTTACCGACGAATTCCACATCATCGGCGTGTCTGGCCGGGTGGAAGATATCCCAGTTAGCGACATTCCAGGCCAGATGCGTCTGATTTTTCAGCAGCGGATTGCCTTCGGGATAAACGGTGATGAAACCCTCGTGATCAGCCTTGGCGTTCATCTGCGTGCGGTCGGCAAAAACATCAGCGTTTTCGGTAATACCGTGCAGCATCACAACCGCCGGCATCGGCTTGTCCGGGGTATAACCGGGGGGCACATGCACTTTGTACGTACGCTTCTGGCCATCGATAGTAATTTCTTCCTGATAGTCGCCGGGTTTTTGCATGATGTGCAAGGGCTCTTTAGCGTCGGCTCGGCGATTGGCTTCGGCGTTATCGCGGAACCCGCCGATAAATTTTGCCGCCGCCGAGATTGCCGCCGAGCCCAGCTCGGGGGCTACGCTGACGACATCATTGGCAAGAAAATCAATGGTCTGACGACGATTGCGATCTCTTTGATCACGACTGAGTTCCTGCTCAATTATTTTCTGCTGAGCGGCAATGATGGCATAGTCCCCGGCAGCCGCGGCTCTATCGAGCCGATTGGCGATGCCGGTCAGACGTCTGTGGTCTTCGGTCACCGGATCATAAGCGAGATCGATTATCTCGCCGATCATGTTCTGCTTGCTTTTGTTTTGAGTCTGCAGGCGCAGCTCCTGATGCACTTCATCGAGGAGTTTATGGGCAACCGTGTTGCTGTCCGGTCTGGTCTCGGCATTTTGATCCGTATGATCGGCACCGTGAAACGGATTGGTAAACATCAAAGAAAATCTCTATGGGGATAGTAACCTGAGTGGGGGCAGGTGACACTAGCTATACGCTGCCTCATATTTCTGGACAGGGGGCCACACTTTTTTAGGATCGCGCGATCTTACCTGTAGTCCTTCAAGAGTTCGGCGATGATTGCGGCCTCCCTCGCCACTCCCTTAGCGTCCCCAACCGACTTGTAGAGCGCCTGCAGCGCTTCGTGCAATTGCAGGTTATCGGGGGACGCTTTTACAGCCGACTGCAAATCCTGAATCGCCTTTGGGTATTCGCCAAGGCCCTCATAGGCCAGAGACCGGCTGCGATAAATCTGAGAGTGGTGCGCCCGGTCCACAAGCAAAAAAGTATTGCAATCGCCTATCATCTGAGACCACTTTTTCTGACGTCTATACACCTCGATTCGATCGGCAAGGGGTGCCATCATCAGGCGATTCCCGGCAATTACTCGGTCCAGATCTTTTTCCGCCTGCGCATTCTGGCCTGAAAGCATGTACAGCCGTGCGCGGTCTCGATAGAACGCCAAATTATTGGGGGATAAATCTACGGCCCGGTTCATCGCTTTCAAACCCTCCGCCGCTTTCTTTTGCCGCGCCAGACACTTGCCTTTGATGGCCCAGGCCAGAGGATTTTTCTCGTCCAGTGCGAGGGCTTCATCGGCCGCTTTCAAGGCCGCTTCATCCTCTTCACAGTCAAATAGATAGTTGGCCAGGCCCACCCGGAAATCGGCTCGACGCGGCGCCAGCCTGATGGCGGTGGCAAAATCATCCGGGGCCCGATCCTGCAACTTAAGATCGCTGCACTCACTCATTGCCCGTTTGAAATACAATTCGGCACTTTCACTACTCTGCGCCCAGGCACCGATGACGCTGCCGCAAGAAACAGCGAACAAGCAGTAAAAACCAAGACCAGATAATAGTTTCTGCACAGGGGCATTTTACAGGATCAATTCCCAGGTCATGGAAAAGAATCATACGATATGCAATCATAGAACCGAAAAAAAAAGCAAGCCAGAGTGCCGGGAGAGGCACACTGACTTGCTTTGGGTTAGGGTTAGACGTTTTGTGGAATCAGCAGATCAGCTTGGCTTCGATGAAGCCGATACCGGCCTGCTTGGCGGCGATGACACGATGACGGCCGTCCTCGACGTTGTAACCACCGCCGAAGCGGGGACGCAGAACGACACGCACCATATCCTCACCGCACTCGTACGCCTGACGATGCTGCTCGATCTGAGCACCATCGCGGGCGAGGAGCTTGGCCACAGTGGACTCGGCCATATAGACATCGGCCAGAGCCACAAAGATGACGTCATCGGCGGCGCCGGGAGCGCGGTCGAAGTCGTCGAAATCCGCCTTGCGGCGTTCACGGAAAGACTTGCCCATGATGAACCTCCAGAATGGAGGTCCTGGTGCAAGCAAAGGCAGAGCGAGCGACAGGGCCGTGAACCCTCAGTCGTCGCGCACTCGTCTACTCCGCCACCATGGCGAAGTGCCCACCAGGACCTACATTCTTAGCTTGTTTGTCATGGTTTTCTCCTTTCTGGTTGATGGTTGATGATTGAATCCGGCCGCCGGAGCGGTCAGACGTTGCCGAAGGCGCGCGCCGGCGAGATCAGGGTGCGCACGATCGCCGTGGTCGATTCGCTCACATGGCTGACCATGTTGCGATACGGATCACGACCGGAGTAGAGCGCCTGAGCCGCCATGTGCACCCGCTGTTCGAAGGCCGCCACGGCGTCTTCGATCTTGCCCGAAGGTCCGATCGCCGGAGGACCGCCGGTGGTGGAAATGCTCTTGAGCACGTTGACCGGGATCAGGTGCTTGAGCTTCTTGAACACGGCGTCGATGTCGTGCTCGAAGGCCTGCATGCGACCGTTGGCGGCGATCAGGACATGCAGCGAGTCGATGAAGGCATCGGCATAAGCCTGCTGCGTTTCGGCCACGTAAACGGGGCTGTCATCGTCCTCGACGTAGAACATGAACTTGGGACAGCTGTGGCCCAGATGCGGCCGGTTGAGGTCGCGAGCCACTTTCAGCAGCACCGCGTCGACACCGACATTGGAGGCACCATCGGCGAAGCGCAGGTCGATGCCGGGGAAGGTCTCGACCAGAGAGCGACACACCGACTTGAGGATGCCTTCGCAAGCCGCCTCGTAGGCGCCGGGTTGCACCCCCCAGGCGCGGCACTGCTCGTCATTGAGCGAGCTGTAGCCGTTCATGCCCAGGACGACAACATCGTTGCCCTTGAGCACTTCATGCACAGCCTGCTGGTACTGGCCGGCCAGGTAGATGCGCTTGCGGGCGAAACGCTTGCAGTGCACCTGCTCAGCCTCCGGCGCGCCGGGATTCTCGCAGAACACGCCGGCGATTTTGGCCACGTAGGGCTTGCCCTGGACTTTGACGACGTAGCCGTCTCCGTCCTTTTCGATGATGCCGTTGTCTTCGATCTGTTTCATGAAATTTCCTCTTTCGGGTTAAACAAAACAGACTGGTGCTTACCAGTGAACGACGATGTTGATGCCTTCGACCGTGTAGGAGTCGCGCTGATCGCCTTCCTCGCGGCTCCAGTACTCGAAGGTCGGAGCGAAAGCCTGACAGGCGTCCCACACGGCTTTGGCCACCGGACCCAGCCACTGCGGCTGAATCTGCGTCACGCGCGAGCCGCTCGGACAGGTGAAGTCGACGCCGCTCTTGAGCGACATGACGATGGCCCAGCTCTTGCCGGAGCGCGCCTGGATCGTCGCCTTCTCCTTGAGCTGGCCGAGGATGGCCGCCGCCTTGTCGGCGATGGCCGATTGCGCCGCCTGGATGCCTTCACGCACGGCGCGGGCGGTAGTGTCGTCGCCCAGGGTGCCGAGCTTGGCCAGCAGGTCTTCGACCGTCGTCCAGTGCAGGACGATGTTGAAGCCGTCGACGACGTACTCGTCGCGCTGGCTGCCTTCCACCCGGCTCCAGTACTCGAGGGTCGGGGCGAAAGCCTTGCAGGCCTCGTAGATCAGCGCGGCGACGCCCGTGAGCTGCTCGGGACGCAGGGCGCGGCTGGAAGAAGCGCCGGTGTAGTCGACGCCATTCTTCAGGCTCATCGCCACGCTGAAGTTGCGGCCGGCGGTGACGTCGGCCTTGAGCTGCTGCATGGCAGCGCGGAAGATCTGGTCCTTCTTGTCGGACAGTTCACGCTTGGCCGAAGCAATGGCTTCCTCGGTCAGGCGGCGGAGGTCGTTGGGTGTGATTGCGATCATAGTTGGAGTTTCTCCTGGGGTAAAAACTGCTTGGACGAGGGACGGATTAGACGAGCTTCTGGGCGTGCTCCATGGCATGCTGCAGGAAGATCTGGAAGGCCGGACCGAAGAGGCCGCTCACGGCCGGGGTCTGGAAGGCCGCAAGGACCAGGGCCTGGTCGCTGAGATTCTCCACCGCACCGACGGCCTCGCCAAAAGCGGCGCCGCAAGCGCGGATCGCGGTCAGGAACGCGGGGTCACGCAGGGTCGGCCGCATGGCCTTGCACACCAGGCTGACGAAGGTCTCGTCGGCGAGCGCTTCCGCCATGCCCTGCTGCAGGCCCGGAGCCATCGATGCGACGATGATCAGAGCGATGCTGCTGGCGAAGACGTCGTCGGCCAGGTCGGTGTTGTAGTGGCGCCGGGCGGCCCGCACGAAACGATCTCCGGCGTCGCCGACGACCGACTTGATGCGCACCTTGCCGCTCATGCTTTCCTTGCGGTCGACCGAGCCGAACTCACCATTGAGCTCGATGACGCCGCTCATGCTGGCGTTGGCCTTGCCCTGTTCGGCCGAGCCCTTGCCCACGGTGATCTCGGACGACATCGACGCCCTGGCGTTCAGCGCGAAGACATCGGCGTTGTCGAGATTGATACTGCCGCTGGTGCTGGCCTCGAGGTCCAGCGCAGGAGTCCAGACATCGGCCAGATGGACGGTCGAGCTGGTGCTGGCCTCGAGGTCCACGCTGCGACGACCGGACACGAGCTTGCCGACAACCCGTCCTCCGGTGCTGGCCGCGTTGCGGACACTGGCGCCGGAAACGTTGGCAAACTCGACGCGGCTGCCGCCGGTGCTGGCCTCGAGGTCCACATCACCGGTGCAGCGAACGTTCTTGCCGTTCACCTTGCCGCCGGTGCCCGCCGAAGCCGAGAGCTCGGCGCAGCGGATGTCTCCGACGGTGATGACCGAGCCTGTGCTGACCTCCACCTTGACCTTGCCCTCCACCGAGACGAGCACGCCGGCGCGGATGGAGCCTCCGGTTGAGGCGACGAACTTGGCACCGGCCAGGGTCTTCTGGTCGACGATCTCGAGCGAGACCCGGGACGAAACCCTGGCCTTGACCTTGCCGGCCAGCGCCGCCTCGATGGAGATGGCGCCGAAGTATTCGGCTTCGATTTCCAGGTTACCGGTGAAGCCGGCGGGGAGGTAGACAACGAGCTGCTCGCGCGGGTCCGGCACGTCGACCTTGCGGTTGTTGACGTAGAAGACGCCGTCGACCCAGCCGCTGCTGAAGGAGACCATGCGGTTGCCGGAGGGCTTCTCGTTCAGCGCTTCGGCCACCGGACCACCGATCTCGGTGATGCTGCCGTCCCCGGTGATCTTCCAGAAGCCGGGCGTCTGGGGCGAGACTTCGAGGTTGGGACCCTCGCCCTGGCGAATGGCGATGTCGGCGCAGACGCTGCGGATGGAGACGGTGGAGGGATTCACGTTTGCTGTCATAGTTTCCTGTTCGCTTTCAGTTTGAGATTTGAAAAATCAACCGCGCATCTGAACCCGGCAGACGCCGGGTCCGCGAGCGGTTATGACAATGCCGGACTCCGTTATCGAGACATCACCGGGGCCGGTGACGCTGATGGAACGAGAGACACTGGCGGGACGATCGAGACGGGTACCGTCCGAGGCGAACACGCCAATCACCCGGATCTGCTGCGAGCCGCCATAGCGGAGCGCACCACAGATGACCCAGAGCGAAATGGCGATGAAGAGCAACTGCATCGCTGTGTGCATGTTGTGAAACTCCGGTTGCGGGATCCGCGGGCACAGCTCGGGGCTGCGGAAAAAGGCGGATCTCGTGGTTAGAGTTGAAAACTTGAGGGGTTTGATTTACTGGATGAAAATGTGTAGTTAGATGCCTGAGCCTAAGTAAAAACATGGTGCTCAATCAACGCGCTTATATTAATTGCGCGCTGTCTATGAGATCTCAGTGGGAAAGACCGTATACGTGTTAATACATAAAGTTCTTTAACGGCGTTCATGCACGTTGAGTCAACGCAAAAACAAAGAGAGCACCGCCCGGCGATGCTCTCTCTGTTACTTTCTGTGAACCAAACTTGACCTATTTGGTCATGCTCTTATCGTCAGCCGGAGCGTCGGCGGCCTTGTCGTCCTTTTTCGCTTCCGGCGTTTCCGCCGGTTTGCTTTCCGATGCGGAAGTGGTTGCAGCAGCACCTTCAGCGGGCTTGGATTCGCTTGCCGACTCAGCCGGTTTTTCACCGCCTTCGGGCTTGGTCTCACCGGCAGCTGTTTCAGACGGCATGGTCTCGCCGGCCGGTTTGGTTTCAGCAGCGGTCTCGCCACCAGATGTGGTGCCGGCAGCTCCAGCCGTTTCGGTGGTTTCACCCGGTTTGGTCTCGGCCGGCTTACCTGCGATCTCCTTAGCGCGAGCTTCAAAAGCATCAGCATCGGAAGCCTTATCCGTCTTGCGACAGATAGTGGCCAGTTGCATCAAAGTCGCTCCCACGGTAGCGCTGTTGGCTCCCAGGGCCTTCTCACGAATGGCCAGGCAACGACGGCTGAGCGGTTCGGCCTCAGCGTATTTGTCCTGCTTGATCATCACAGAGACAATGTTTTCCAGAGTGGTGGCCACATCCTTGGACTCGGCTCCGGAGACCTTCTCACGAATAGCCAGAGCACGCTGATAGACCGGCTCGGCCTCGGCATACTTGTTGAGCTTCACAAGATTGGCGGCCTGAGCGACAAGCACTGTAGCCATGCCGCTGCCGGCAGCACCCTTGCCTTTCTCCTTAGCCGCAACCAGACGCACATAGAGCGGCTCTGCTTCGGCATACTTGTTTTGCTTGGTGTACATCTCGGCCATGTCGGAAAGAATGGTCGTTGTATCACCCTTGCCGCTAGCCAGTGCGCGCTTGAAGAGCGCCTCGGCTTCGGGGTACTTGCCCTGTTTGGCCTCCATTGTGGCCATAGCCGAGACGATCGAAATCGCCTGCGACGAGCCTACACCGTAGGATTTTTCAAAAATGGCCAGGGATTTTTTGTAGAGCGGTTCGGCCAGAGCGTACTTGCCCTGCGAGTTATAGTTGTCGGCCAGGGAACTGGCACTGGAACCAATATCCGGGTGTCCGGCGCGCAGGATTTTTTCATCGATATTGAGGGCTCGCTTGAGCAGAGGCTCGGCCTTGCTGTACATGCCCTTGGCGGTGTACATGGCACCCATGCCGGAAAGAGTCAGGGCCACTTCGGGATCGTTTGCACCCAGCACTTTTTCTCTGATGGACAGCGAACGTTTGTAGAGCGGCTCAGCCTTCTTCAAATTGCCCTGGGCGCGGTACATCTCAGCCATGTTGTTGAGACAGGAAGCGACGTCCGAATCATTCGGTCCCAGAGCTTTTTCCCAGATACTGAGAGTGCGCTTGTAGAGCGGCTCGGCCTTACCATAAGCACCCTGAGCGTTATACATGTCGGCCAGACCCTTGAGGTCCATCCCGACGAATGCTTCCTGCTGCGGATCGGCTTTGGCGGCCTTTTCACGGAAGGCCAGAGCGCGCTTGTAGAGTGGCTCGGCCTGAGCAAATTTGTTTTGTGCGCGGTAAAGCTCAGCCAGATTGTGCACAGCCATGATCGTCTGTGCGTCTTCCTTACCGTTCAATTTTTCGCGAATAGCAATCGATCGTTTGTAGAGCGGCTCGGCCTGCGCGTACTTAGCCTGGGCGCGGTAGAGCTCGGCCAGATTATTGGCGCTGCCGGCAACTTCCAGCGACTCTTTGCCCAGTGTCTTTTCACGAATGGCCATCGACTGTTTGTAGAGCGGCTCGGCTTTGCCGAACTGATTGGTGATGCGATAGACCTCAGCCAGACTGTTCTGGGTGGCGGCTAAGCGCGCATCATCAGGTCCGAATTTTTTGGCTTCGGCAAGGGCTTGAACAAACTGCTTCTCAGCTTCCTTCATCTTGCCGCCCTGGAAGGCAGCTGTACCCTGATCGACAAAACCGCGCCATGTAGCTTCTTCCGGATTGGCGGCGGCGGCGGGTGCACCACCAGCCGGAGCGGGATCGGCAGCTAGAACAGCGTTGGTGGCGGCCATGCTTATGATGAGCGCGACCGGCAGCATGTGCTTGAGGCTATATTTCATCGAACAATTCCTTCATCGCGGGGAGTTACAGCTGATGGATGCCTTTGTAACTGATCAAACGGGAGCCTTAAGCGGCTCTAATAGCAGCTATGGTACTTGGTTTGCATGCGTTTGATAATGCTTGGCAGCCTTGGCCCGATTGCCGCAAATCTCCATGCTGCACCAGGAACGGGCGTGGTTTTTGCTGGTGTCGTAAAAATAAAGCACACACTTGTCATTGCGGCACTTTTTTATCAGCCCCGCATCAAGGTCGGTGAAAATGCCGCTTACCTGCCGGGCAATGAGCGGCACGAGCCCCTCGGCTGAAACAGGATAATCCCTCAGCGCATAGCCGGAGGATGTTGCTACCAGCTCAGAAGCGATGGCAGGCCGGGCCAGATATTCGTTGACGATGCCCAGTGCCTTTGCCCTGTACACTTCCGATTCCATGGCACGCAGGCCGGCTTCGCGAAGGCGCAGCGCATCGATAAAGGCCTTGTGCAAGGCCTCGGCGGGCCAGTTTTCTCTGGCAAAAGCAATATCGGCAGCCGACATAAGATAAGCAGCAAACATCCACTGAAGCAAATCCGCCGGTGAGCCAAGTAGCTCCACAAGCTGGTTTTTGCTCTTCATGCGGGTATTGATAAAGTCCAGACCCGGATGATTGGCGATAAAGATGAAATGGTCCTGCCCTGACATGGATCAATTATAACCGGCAAAATGGCATTTGACAGGTTGGGATTAAAGGCGTATAACCATCGTAAGAGCAGTTAGCCGGTTAGAAAAATGGAAACCTATCACGAAGGCGAAAGACGTATTCAAGAGCTCGCAGGCGCCACCCTGCAAGCGGATCAGCTATCCGGCATGGTGCAGGATGGGCTGTCGATGCCGGCCGGGCATTTTCTCCTGGAGCAGCGCTTTGCCGCCCTGTCTACCGTTGGAGATGATGGCTCTGTTTGGGTTTCCGGTTTGATAGGGGAGCCTGGCTTCCTTCATCCGATATCGGCGGAAGCCATCGTCATAGATGCCCACAAACTCTCCCGGCAGGACATCCTCTGGACCAACCTCAACGCAGGCAAAAGCAAAACCGCCGGCATGGTGGCCATCAATTTTGCCCTCCGCCGCCGCCTGCGCATAAACGGCAAGGCCAGGGCCGACGATGAGTTTATTGTTTTTGAAATTGAGCAGACCTATTCCAACTGCCCCAAATACATCCAGCGCCGAGAGCTGGAGCACACCCCCGAAGCCGTCGAAATAGCGAAACTGGAAACAACCAGGGACACAACTCTAAACGAAGACGACCGGGCGTTCATTGCTCGCAGCGACACATTTTTCATCGGCTCCTACGCCAAAGACGGTGGCGCAGACGCTTCACATCGCGGCGGCAAGCCCGGCTTTGTGCGAATGATTGATGAAACTCATATCCGCTTTCCCGATTATTCCGGCAACAACATGTTCAACACCCTGGGCAATCTCTCCATAAATCCCAATCTGGGCATGCTTTTTATTGACTTCAATAGTGGCAACACCCTGCAAATCAGCGGACAGGCCGAATCAATTGAGCCTTTCCACTGGCACAACGGCGAAAAACAGGGCCATGTCGACGTCGCCGTTAAACACGTCATCCGGACCAGCGGCGGTGCTCTCGGGCAGTGGGATTTTCAGGAATTCTCACCCTTCAATCCTAAGGATTGAGTACTATAGGCTGGATGAAACTGCCAGCACCACTATTTGCCATGGCATCGGCCGTGTTTTTTGCCACCGGAATGCCAAGTGAAAAATGGCTGGTGGCACAGACGACGCCGATAATGCTGGCCGGGCTCCTATATTTCAGCTCCGGCACAGCCATGACTCTTACCTTACTGGTCCAGAAAATTATGGCCGGTAAATCAGCATCGGCCGGCAATGCTCAAAGTTTACCGCCGGCTACCGCTCAGCAGGCAGCAGAGAAAGGAAAAATAGATCGCCACGATCTGATCTGGGTGCTCGTGGTTTCTGTTGTGGGCGGCATCTTTGCTCCACTGCTTCTGCTCGGGGCAATGAGAATCGCTAATGCCTCGACAGTGGCTCTATTGCTCAATTTCGAAATCGTCGTCACCGCTCTGATGGCAAGATTCATATTCAAAGAAACGCTCAACAGGCGAGTCGTTTTTGGCTTGATTTCAGTGTTTTTGGGCGGGGTATGTCTTTCGCTGGACACCAACATCAGCGCCTCCTGGTCATTACTTCTCGTAATCGGCGCCTGTATCTGCTGGTCGGCAGACTCTAACTTTTGCAATCAAGTAAAGCACATGAGTGCTGTGCGCATAGCGCAGATAAAAGGCCTGATTGCTGGCTCTTTCAATATTTGTCTGGCCCTGGCCATGGGCGACAAATTACCGGAGCTTGCCATCATAGGCGGTGCGGCCGTCACAGGTGTAATATCGCACGGGATCAGTATCCTCTGTTTTGTTCGTGCATTGAGGCATCTGGGCGCAGCAAGGGCCGTTGCCTATTTCGCCACCGAACCATTTATCGCCGCACTGCTCTCGGTCATCTTTTTGCACGAAGTCCTGAGCGTCAAAATGCTCATTGCCGGCGCATTGATGGCCTTCGGTGTCTGGCTGCATCTAACCGAAAAACATCCTCCCAAACACATGGACGGCGCCGCTATCATGCAGAGCATAGAAGTCCCGGCTACGGATCTACTTGATCGGCCCAGCTGAATTCTGAGGTTCAAGCCACCATGCTCGTTGCCTTCGCGAGAATGTCCGGCGACATGAGAACCAGGCCCAAAGCGCCAATGACGCACAACCATTGCCGACCTAAAGCAGCGACATTCAAATGGCCGACGAAGAGAAGGGCGCTACTTTTCGCCGCAGCCATCGGCAATTATTCTTGCCTTCTTGAATTTGTCATCCTTGGCCAGTTTCAAATAGTCTTGACTGTGATAAAACTCGCCGAGAAGCATGGCCCAACGCGCTACTTTCTTATTGATATCGTCAAGATTCGCGTCTGAAGCGTATGAAAAATTTGGTGCGCTGGCCCTGTGAAACTCAGCGTAAGGAATCACAGTGAAAACAGCTTTGCCTTTTGCACCCGGCAAATACACGGCAGAGTCCGGATATCCGTATGCTAAACCGCGCAAAACCGCCGTAGTCACCGCGGCGCCTTCAGCCGTGGGGAAATAATCATCGGCGCGCGGGACAATTGACTTATCAATTTCGGTAGTATAGGTACCGGATTTGGAGCAGTCGACGACAGCCTCTACCACCTTTTCTTTCCAAGAAGCCAGACCTTTCCAGCCTGTACTTGCCTCGTAAGGGATTATTCCAGGTAGTTTGGTGTTATGCGATACGCGATCGTATCCGGTGAGATTTTCAAACCAGCCATCGACTTCCGCGTCACCAATTTTGGCGCTTTTGGAGTAAGAGATCCTAATGCCGTCTTTGAACGCCACTTCATTGAACCTGGAAATGGCCTTTACGTCACTTTCTGACCAGTTATAGAAATTGAGATCGGCCAGCCCACGCTCATTTTCCAGAAGCAAAACGATATTGGGATTTGTTAGATGAACACCCAACTTGGGGCCAAGAATTGGGTACCATTCTGAGAGACGATGATCGGCCAGAGCTACGCTAGATTTCAATTCCGCCGGAATACCGATGCCGGTCATTGCGCGTCTTGTTTTTATCTCTTGGGCCTGTGCTTGTTGTGCTGACAATTTGCCACCATAAGGAAAGACTAAAACGAGAATAGTCAATACTGCTGCAGCATGAAAACGCCCAAATTGCTGAATAGCAGTTCTTTGCAAGACGTGACGCATTTGACTTGACCTCAATACGGCCACAATCATATCGGCATCCTTCCCTGTCTGCAAATTCTATTCACTGGCCTCCGCATGTCAAGATTCACCTAACTAAAATCAATCATCAATTGCACATACTCCGGCTCTTCCCGTTCGCAGTCGAGATTGGAAAGCGACAGCCCGAGCAGGCGGGCGTGCTTCTGTGCTACTTCGGTCGTGTCCATAAGCTCGATGGCGATCTTCACCATCTCGTCGGCGGAATAGATAGATTCAGTCAGAGTGCGGCTGCGCGTCACCTGCTGATAGTCGGCGTATTTGACTTTCAAGGTCAGGGTGCGGCCGCTGGTTTCGCTGCGCTCGACGCGACGCTTTAAGTCCGCGGCAATCTCTTCCAGGGCGACAATCATCGAATGTCTCTCGATCAAATCGTGAGCGTAACTCTCTTCCGTACCAATCGATTTGCGCACACGATTGGGCATGACCGGCCGATCATCCTGGCCGCGCACAATGTGATAGTAGTAGCTGCCCACCTTGCCAAACTTTTTCAGCAGATCATTTTCGCTCCACTGTTTGAGATCGGCTCCGGTGTGCACACCCAGATCCCGCATTTTCTGGGCTGTCACGTCGCCTATGCCGTAAAATTTGTGGATTGGTAAAGTCTCAACAAATGCCTCGGCCTTATCCGGCAATATCAGATACAGCCCGTTCGGCTTGTTTATCCCCGATGCTGTCTTGGCCAAAAATTTATTGATCGACACTCCGGCCGAAGCGGTCAATCCTGTTTCTTCCAGTATCGCAGCCTTGATTTCGCGGGCAATCAGAGTTGCCGATGGCGAGCCTTTTTTGTTCTCGGTCACATCCAGATACGCTTCATCGAGCGACAGAGGCTCGACCAGATCTGTGTAGCGATAAAAGATCTCGCGAATCATCTCGCTCACTGCCTTGTAAGCATCAAATCTGGGTCTGACAAAAATCAATTGCGGACACTTCTGGATGGCCGTGCGCGAGGGCATGGCCGAATGTATTCCGTACTGCCGCGCTTCATAGCTGGCCGCAGCCACCACACCACGTTGATCCGGCGAGCCGCCTACTGCAACAGGCTTGCCGCGATACTCAGGATTGTCGCGCTGTTCCACCGAGGCAAAAAAAGCATCCATGTCGACATGGATAATTTTGCGCACCCGCTGGCTTGACTGAGTTGATGGAGTAATTTGTGTCGACAAAGGCAAAAGTCTTCCGAAGCACCGCTATTGTACAATCGTCTGATGCCTCTGAGAAGATTGTTTTTGCCCCTGCTCTCCGCACTGATCGGTGCCGCCCTGACCAGGACGCATGCATCTGCCCAGGGCCTCGACGAAGCCATCAAGATTTCAACCGATAGCCAGGACGGCAGCGTGCGCTTCTTCGTCACATCCCACCGGACAATCGAGGCTTCGGTGCTTCTGCGCTGCGACTTACTGCAAAATCTCAGTCCATCACACCCTCTGCCTTACACCTTCCTGGTCACACGCGACTACAACAATTACGAAGTGCTGCGACTGACGCAAGCAGACAAGCAAATACCAACGCGCTTCGGCTACCACTTCATGTTCGTCATGGGTAGCGCCAGCAGCAGGTCGACAGTTGACCACGTTTACAGCCTCCCCTATCCCGCCTCCATGCACTGCGAAATTGGCCAGTCGTACTTCGGCACCAAGAGTCACCAGGCAGGCACAGCGGATCAATACGCGGTCGACATCACCATGCCGGTGGGCACGCCGGTCCTGGCCGCCCGAGCCGGTACAGTCATCGCCTACCGCGACGATTCAAACAGCGGCGGCAACTCAGAATCATTCAAAGAATGCTGCAACTACATCCACATCAAGCATGACGACGGCACCTACGCCGCCTACGTGCACCTGAAACAGGGCGGCGTGGCGGTGAGGCTGGGACAGCCGGTCAACGCCGGCACGGTCATCGGCTACTCCGGACAGACCGGCTGGGCGACATGCCCGCATCTGCATTTTATGATCTACCGCGTAGGCAATCCACCACAAGTGCAAACAATCCCTTTCCGCATGGCCACACCAAAAGGCATCGTCAAGCAACTTTTGCAGGGCGAAATTTACTGAGCCGAGCGTCCGTTTTTAGTGCGGTCTTTCCACCCAGAGGAAACTGGTGAAGTTTTCCTGCAAGTCCTGCAGCCCTTCTTCAACAATATCCAGGCCGTAAATTGCCGCCAACACTTTGCTGCCCATGGTGGCAACAGTGGGTGGGATTTCACCTCTGGAGAGGAGCTCGGCCACTTTGGCGTGGTCGGCAAGATCGCCTTCACCACTGGTCTGGCGCAGACGGTGATATTTCATTTCCAGATTGGTTTTGCACTGCCGCAGGACCTGATCATGGGTCATAATCGTGTCGCACTGATTGAAATCAGCTCCCGGAGCGATCATCAGAGCATGGGCAATTTTAATTGCATACTCCTCGACAATATGGAAGCGATGATTGGCCATGGCCATAATACTTTCGGTCACCACACCGCCGGTGGAGTTGTGAATGGCAAACTGCCCGCGGTCTACACGTCCTTCATAGAGGGCCTGCAAAACATTATCGGTGGTGTGCAGGTAAACCAGCTCATAGGGCACATTTGGTGTGCGACTCAAATAGTAGGTCGCGGCCTCTTCATTGAAGCTGCCCCGACCACCTTGAATGCCGACGACCAGATTTTCTTTATTGACACGGTTAGGCAAAAGCTTGTTAAACACACGCGACTGAGCATCGGATAGACGCACTCGCATTTCAATGGTAAAGGGATTGTGCGTCTGCAAATCTTCAAAAAGCTGCCAGCTGTCGTTGTTTACCTGCTCCTTGATCTGATGCAGCATCTGCGCTCCGTAGGTATCGATGGGTGTGTGCTTGAAGCCAAACTCGCCCAGTACCCGACCAATAAAGTGCGTCAGCCCCTGGCTTTCCGCCGCCACCCGGTCATGCTCTTCGGCTGTCATTTCGATAATCTTCAGGCCCTTACCGGCAAAATATTTCTTCCAAAAACTGTAAGTCTCGGCTGTGCATCTAAACTGATCCATCACAATCGTCTGCCCGGCCAGGCCCTTGGCCGCCACACTATCCGGGCCAAACATGGGATGTGTCAGCAGCGCTTCGCTGTCGGCCGGCAGCAATTTGCTGAAAGCATTTTTGGCATGTACCTTGACCGAGAGTACATCCACAAACAAACGCTTCTTGCCATCATTGAGATACTGAGCGTGCCTGGTCAGAGTCGGCTCCAGCTGGGAGATGGGCACGCAATAAAAAATGACGTCCGAGTCCAGGGTTTCTTTTTCAGAAGCGAAAGTAACACCCATGGCAGCGGCGGCCTGACTGGCGGCTTCCACGGCGGCACCTTCACCTGCATCGTTTACCCGCACTTCAAAATCAGCCTTCAGGATGCCGGCCAGGAGCCGACCGAAGCGGCCAAAGCCGATAATGCCGATGCGTGGACTTTTAGCTGTCATTATTTCTCCCGTTCATAATCTCCCAATGCTAGCGCAAGACTCCTTAAACTAGAAAGAATGCTTTGCTCATTTGCTGCATAATATATAGGCCCTGAAAGAGGCGGGCAAGATACACAGGACAGAGGTCGATTTTGAGAATAGTTGTGGGCGTGGACGGCTCGGCGCATTCCAAGGCTGCTATACAAGCAGTCTTAAATCACCCATGGCCGGACGGCTCCGAAATCCGCCTGATTTCGGTTATCAGGACGCTGGATACTGTCATCCCGGCGGCCGAGTTATTCTTTGACACCCGGGGCGGCGCGGCTCTGGGCGATATTTACCAGGAAGCAAAAAGACAGCTGGAAATAATGGCCGCTGACCTGGGGCACATTGTCAAAAACTGCCACTGGAGCGCCGATGTAAGACTGGGCGATATAGCCGAAGGGCTCATGGTTGTGGCCGAGGAATTTCTTGCCGACCTGATTGTGGTGGGCTCGCATGGGCGCAGCGGCATTGCCCGGATTTTCCTCGGCAGCGTCTCCGAAGCGCTTGTCACCCACGCCCCCTGTCCGGTGATGGTCATCAAACACAAAGAAAATGAAGATCCCGCCAACGCTAAAGCCGACTTCAAGCGCATACTCGTCGCCCTCGATGACTCATATTTTTCCGGTGTAGCGATGCACTGGATAGCCGCCAGACAATGGGCGGAAGGGGCGCAATTTTGCCTCCTGCATGTGGCCAATCATGATCTTGTAGAGACGCCGGAGCAAACCAAAGCGCGGCACGGAGAGCACGAAACACCGGCACAACACAAAGCCGCCATCCACGCCGCCGGCATGTTTGCCCTGAAGGCACGGGCCAAATATCTGGCCGAGCGCATGGGACACGAGCGCTTCACCTGCAAAGTCGTTGAAGGCAAGCCCAGTGCGGCCATCATCGACATGTCGGAAAAATGGGACGCCGACTTGATTGTAATGGGCTCACACGGCCACGAAAGCAAAGCCCTTTTGATACTGGGCAGCACCACAAGAGAAGTGACCGCGCAGGCACAGTGCTCGGTGGAAGTGGTGCGGGTACCGCACTCGCTCGTGCACTCAGGACATCACCATGACCATCACAAAGAGGAAGAACACGAGCGGGAGCGCGAGGAACATACACAGATAATCGATCCGGCACCGCGTCCCGACTCCAGGCCCCATGTGCCTCCCGGCGGTCTGTTTTAGGAGCGCATATGCTGTACGTCAATCAGCGGATACGCATCCCGCTGACCGAAATTGAATTTACCTTTGCCAGAAGCGGCGGCCCGGGCGGCCAGAACGTCAACAAGGTAAACAGTAAAGCCGTCCTGCGCTGGCCGGTTGTGGCCAGTCCCAGTCTGCCCTGGGATGTCCGGGCGCGCTTCATGACACGATACGGCAACCGACTGACAGTGGACGGCGACCTGATCATCACCAGCCAGAAGCACCGCGATCAGGCGAGCAATGTCGACGATTGCCTGGAAAAATTGAAAGAAATACTTCTATCCGTCGCCGTCGCGCCGGTGATAAGACGGCCCACCAAGCCGACTCTGGGCTCGCAGATCAGACGCACCGAGGGCAAAAAAGCAAATGCGCGCAAAAAGCAAGGGCGACGCTCGCCGGATATAGAAGAATAGCACCGACAAAAGGAGATTGTAATGTCTAATCATTTCACAGGCTTGAGCCTCGGACCGCCCCTGGGGGACCAGAGACTCGATCTCTGCGATCTTTACGCCTTTCAGTCGCCGGCTGATCCGACAAGAACGGTGCTCATTCTCAATGCCAACCCATCGGCCGACGCCCTTCATCCGGACGCTATTTATCGCCTGGCGATAGATAACGACGGCGATCTGCTCAACGATATTTCATTCAGTTTTGTCTTCTCCGAGCCAAAAGACGGCAAGCAAACCGTTAACGTCTTCGTGGCTAAAGGGGAGGAAGCCCGCTCAGCGGAAGCGGTCGGAGAGAAAGTCATAGCCGACGCCGATGTTTCCTTCGGGCCCACGCCCAACATCGTCCAGGCCGGCTCCTACACGTTTTTTGCCGGCGCACGCAGCGACGCATTCTTTTTCGATTTTGACGGCATCAAAGCGCTCTACGATACCAGCGGCGGCAGAAACTTCACGGCACCGCATATCGGCGGACCATCTCCCTGGACAGGCGTGGACTCAAACACCGAGGCCAACGTATTCTCCATAGTGCTGGAATTGCCGACAGCCGAGCTCGGAGCGAACCCGGCCATACGCATCTGGGGCCGTTGCAGCGTGCGCCGTGACGGCAAACTGCTGCACGTGGACCGCGCCGGACACCCATCGGTCAGCAGCTTCTTCAACACCGATGAAACCAAAGAGGAATACAACGCCAGCGAACCGGTCAACGACTACTCCCGCTGGCTGGAATTGTTTGTCCATCTGATGGGGCACACCGGCGACTACACGAGGGAAGAAGCGATAGCGGCCATCAATGAGCACAGCCTTCTGCCCGACATGCTCAGCTTCAATCCTTCAAAACCAGCCGGCTATCCCAATGGACGCACCTTTGCCGACGATGTAATCAATGCCCGGTTGTCCTTTCTCTCCAAAGGCGACATTCCGCCCGACGGACTATCGCCGCATACCGACACGCTCGATGTGTTCCCCTACCTGGGCACACCACATGCAAAAAAAGCCTGACGGATACTTTTGTTAACAGAAAAATAGACCTTTACCCTACCTTAATCGAAGCAAAGGATGATTCACTCAGCAAAATGCTACGGGAACCCTAACTGACAGCGGAACGATGAATTTACTGATCGCGCCCATAAACGAAACAGAGCACAGTCCGGGGCTCATACAAATAGGGCCAGTAATATTTCAGGGGCCACACTATTGCCACAGCAAGGTGCAGGACAAGAGCGGCATTCTGGCCATTGTCATACCCAATCGCTATAACTATCAACTGCTCAACGTTTATGCCACGTCCAATTTGAAAGCCTCAGCCAACCTGGAGCTGGCCTTCGAGAGGACCTCACGTCCCAATATCGCGGTGGCTACGCACAGGGCGAGCGACGAAGACATGGAGCTCTACACCTTAACAGCAGACTTTCTCTGGAAGGTATTTGCTCAAACGTGCACCGGATACGATACCAGCTACTAAAACCCACTCATTGAAACAATTGACAACCGAAGGCGCTTTTAAGCGCCCGTCCTATTAACCTCGCCATAACCTTATTCTGATAGTGGCGTATTTGGTGCCACGCGCTAGCTTCGCGAGCGTAATATATTCCACCGGTCTTAAAAATTCATAAAATCAACGTTGCTAGCTAACCATTGCCCTTAGCAATTCTCAGTATCAAGAGGCCTGATACAAGCCAGCCGCGATCGCTTTGCTAGGCTAAATTATCTGCTCGTTCATTTCCATTCAGGACACCCCTTTACCACCTTTCCCAGCCAATCCGTCACTGATTTTGTCATTTTTCGGAGCCGTCGAGGCTCGCGGAAAATGCCGATCTGTGGCGAATACGAGCAGATCCTTCCACCCCAAGCAAAAGCGGAGTAAAGCAATGAACAACCTCCCTGCAGACGGCCATGGTGAAGTTTTTAAACGCGAGTACCGAACTATTTTTATCTCAGACATCCACCTCGGAACGCCCGGTTGTCAGGCCGGTCTTCTCCTTGATTTTCTCAAGAACACTGAATGCAAAACGCTCTACCTCATAGGTGACGTAGTCGACGGCTGGCGCCTGAAGAGACGCTGGTACTGGCCGCAAGCGCACAATGACGTCGTACAAAAATTGCTGCGCAAGGCTCGAAAAGGGACCAAAGTTGTCTTCGTACCAGGCAACCACGATGAGTTTGCCCGCGAATATGACGGCATGGTATTCGGCGACATTCAGGTCCTGAACAGTGCCGAACACACGACCGCGGCCGGAAAAACCATGCTCATTATCCACGGGGACGAATTTGACGGTGTCGTCCGCTACCACAAGTGGTTGGCACACCTGGGCAGCTGGGCCTATGACATGACTGTTGTGGTCAATGGCTGGGTAAACTTTATCCGGAGGAAGATCGGCCTACCGTACTGGTCACTCTCAGCCTTTCTCAAGCATCGTGTAAAAGAAGCCGTCAAGTTCATAACCAACTTCGAAGAGACGGTTGCACGACACGCTGCGGATCGCGGTTTCGACGCCGTCATCTGTGGCCACATTCACCATCCGGCAATGAAAGAAATCGAAGGCGTTCTCTATCTCAATGACGGGGACTGGGTAGAGACCGGCAGCTGTGTAGTTGAGGACTTTGACGGCACTCTGCATGTCCTCAAATGGCGCCTAAACGACGCTCACGAAATTCTCCATTCGTGGGCGGCCCAGGGCGCAAGATCAACCGCATAACAGAAAGCTCATCATATGAAAATAGCAATCATAACGGATGCCTGGCACCCGCAGGTCAATGGCGTCGTTCGTACGCTGACGCACCTTCAGACTGAGCTAAACGACCTCGGACACACAGTCCTTGTCATAACCCCAAACATGTTCCACAACTTCCCTTGCCCCGGCTATAGGGAAATTCGGCTGGCTTACGGCAGCAAGAGGAGATTGAGGGCGATGCTCGACGAATTTGGCGCTGACGCCTATCACATCTCAACCGAGGGCCCGTTGGGCCTTCAGGCACGCAGGTACTGCCTGAAGAAAAAGGTGCCTTTCACGACCGCCTTCCATACCAGGTTCCCAGAATATCTGCGAGCAAAATGCAAGGTACCGGAAAGCATCTCATACGCAGCGATGCGCTGGTTCCACCGGCAATCGAAGGCAGTCATGGTGCCCACGCCCTCCATGCTCGAACAGCTCCAATCCAAAGGCTTCAAAAACGTTCGGCTCTGGACCAGAGGCGTAGATACCAAACTCTTCAGGCCCCAAGAGAAGAACTTTCTTGAACTGCCCAGGCCAATCTTTGTATACGTCGGCAGGATTTCAGTGGAGAAAAACATCGAAGCATTTCTGAGCTGCAACCTGCCGGGAAGCAAGTTGGTAGTCGGAGACGGACCGCAGTTCAGTCAGATGAAACGTAACTTTCCAGACGCCCACTTCGTCGGCAACAAGACAGGCACGGAACTGGCGCAATATTATGCAGCAGCAGATGTATTCATTTTCCCGAGCAAAACCGACACTTTCGGTCTGGTGGTGCTGGAAGCACTGGCGTCCGGCCTCCCCGTCGCGGCTTACCCGGTTACTGGACCGAAGGACATCATCGATACACTTCCTGTAGGTGTTTTGAGTACCAATCTCGAGGCAGCAGCCCTGGCGGCCCTCGCAATACAACCGGCAGCGTGCAGGGAATTCGCATTAACCAAATCCTGGCGCGCCTGCGCCCTGCAATTCGTTGAAAACCTGCATCCAATCACAATCACAAGCCCTCGTCCGCAAGAAAGGCTGCTCAAATCCTGATAAACGACCGCAAGCGTAGAGAAGGGGGCGTCACAACCCCCTTCTTTTTTTAGCCAGACCCTCTTGTTTTTAATCAACCTTTCGATTATATTGGAAATATGAAAACGAATCAAGCAGTCAGCGCCCTGGCGGCCCTGGCTCAAGAGACACGCCTGGAAATATTTCGCCTCCTGGTAAGAAAAGGAGTCGCGGGTATGGCGGCCGGAGAATTGAGCGATCATTTCTCCATGCCGCCCGCCACAATGTCCTTTCATCTTAAAGAATTGACCAGTGCGGCGTTAATAACACCCAGGAGAGAAAGCCGCTCTATTATTTACTCAGCCAATTACGACCAGATGCAGCAATTGATGGGCTTTTTACTGGAAAACTGCTGTGCCGACAACGGGGGCCAATGCTAATGAAAAGATTCCACGTACACCTTGCGGTGGCCGATTTACAGCAGTCAATCGAGTTTTACTCCACCTTCTTTGACACACCGCCAGCGGTGCTAAAGGAAGACTACGCCAAGTGGATGCTGGACGATCCGCGGATAAATTTTGCCATCAGCACCAGGAGAAAAGAGCCTGGTCTCGACCATCTCGGCATTCAAGTAGAAAGCGGTGAGGATCTCAAAGAAATTTCTCTACGCCTGAAACAAGCTCAACAACCGATTTTGGAGCAGGAGCAGACGACTTGCTGCTATGCCAATTCCGATAAAGCCTGGGTGCACGATCCGCAGGGCATAGCCTGGGAAAGCTTCTATACAACAGGAACGGCCACGACATACGGCGAAGACGAAAATTTCAATACGCAGCAAAATTCAGCATGCTGCGCCCCGGCGGCGCAGACAATCGCTGTCAGCATCGGCAAGAAAGACTAGAAAAAGGACTGCCTGTTGTGAGCGAAACTGAAAAACAAACCTGCCAATCGGTGAGAGATCCGTTGCCGGATGATGACGCCGCCTTTCTTGAAATGTTTGAAACCTGCTCTCTCAGCGGTAAATGCTGGACGCACACAGCCCACGTGCGCATGGCCTGGCTGCAAATGGAACGCGCCTCAACATACGAAGAAGCCCTGCAAAAAATTCGCACGGGCATTATGACTTTCAACAAAGCCATCCAGAGCGTCGGCTACCACGAGACTGTTACCGTCGCCTTTGCGCGCCTCATCTATGATAGGCGGCAAGCGAATCAGGGCGGCACAACCTGGCTCGATTTTCTCGCCCGCAATGGCGACCTGCTGAGCAAAGAAAGCCCCATTTTGCATCTCTACTACTCGCCCGAAATACTGGCGACGGATGAGGCACGGCGCGCTTTTATCGCACCGGACCGCAAGCCCCTGCCGGAGCCGCTTTCAAATCAAGCCGGTGCTTCTCATTTGCCCTGCTCTTCAAAGTAAGGATTTTTCAAATACGGCAGCGCATCTGTTGTGCGACCCGGTTTGGCCACCTCAATATCCTTGACCAGGATCGACGGCGTGATCAAACTGAGGGTCGTACTGCTGCGATCGCCGGGCATCTCCACTGTGTACGGTTGCGTATCGTCGCTGGCCAGCTCCAGATCCTGCATGCCTTTCTTGGGCAGCTCCTTAAATCGCGCACCGCGAATAAGCTCTTCCTTGCCGCTGTTCACATCCAGGCGATAGACCAGCACCGGTGAGCCGACCGAGCGCGAGCGCCCGCGGGTAAGAGCGCCGATGGAAGAGTAATAGGAAAGAAATGCCGGAATGGATCGACGCACAATAAGCACACTGGAAAGATTGTCCTTTTTCGCCATTTCAATAGCCCTGGCCCGCAAATCGGCCAGCGTTGTCTTCTGACTGGTAGACAGCAGCAAATGGCCGGGCGAGGCTGCTCCACCGCGGTTATGACCATTACTTACCTTGATCACCCGGGTAGGGGTTCGCGTGGAACAAACCGTCTTCAAAATGCCCTTATCAACAAGCTTGAGCTCCGAGGCGCGCACACCCTCATAGTCGATATTCCAGCCGCCCTTGAGTTTTATGTCGTGCCAGGTCTTGAGAGTGGGGTCATCAATAATGCTCACCGCAGCAGCCAGGACCGGCTTGCCCAGCACCTGGTCTTCCTCCGAACCGCCACCGATGGGGCCGCCGTATTCCGGTCTGGCACAGAGAAGACGAGGCAAAATCGCCGTCGCCAGCTCAGCGGCACTCTGCTTTTCAAACAGGACCGGGCCCTGATATTCTTCTGCCTTGCGGGCATCAAGCATGCTGGTCACCCGCTTACAAAGCTCATGGGTAGCCGCCTCCATCGTTTCCTGACTGGGTAGATCATCCATACTGTCGCCGGCAAAAAACTCATAGTCGTTAAGATCCATGCCGTCCTTGCACTGCACCGCCGCCGACAGACCAATCAATACGCCCGTCTCGCTGTCCTTGGTGAGAGTGCCTTCGCTATTGAGAAAGCGCCGGGTGGTCTGCCTGACGTTCATGAAAACATTGGAATTTTGCACATCCGGATATTGTTTGAAAATGGCCGACAATTTGCGAATGCGCTCCTGCCAGGCATCCCGGTCCAGTTCGACCTTGATGCCTTCTTTCACCGAAACCAGCGGCGGGGCATCGGAGAAGCAATCGGGCCGATCCTCAACATTGACATATTGCAGCCTGGCTTTAGCCGACTCCAGCGATTCGACGGCAGCTTTGTACATGGCATCGGTCTGCATCCACAAACCGTGGCGCAGGGCGTCGTAATCGTCGTCGATGACGAGATCGGAGCCGGCACCCCAGCTGTGGCCGGAAAGCACGCCACCGGATATGGCACTATTGTCCAGTTTCTTATCGCCGACACGCAAGTTGGTATCGACATAGCGATCAAAACTGCGATCATTCAGCTCCACAGCGCCAAAATTTGCTGAAATTTGCAAAAAATCCTGATCCGTAATCGTATACGAACCAAAGTATGGAAGCTGATGCGCGGGCAATTTCAAGCCCTTCATCGAGCGGGCCAGCTCATCGTTCATGGCTCTGAGCACCACATCCGACTTGAGGGCATTTTCTTTCTCCGACTTCTCCGCCTCGGTCAAACCCGCAGCCAGACAGGTCGGCAAATTTAAATGGCAGAGCAATAAGCTTAGAGCCAGTAGATTTTTCAATTTCATTGCTTGCCCTTTACCTTTTCTAAAATGGGTGGAGGCAGCACCGGCGGCTGATTTTGTTCTTTGTATTCTTTTTCCAGCTCCAGAGTTTTCACAAGCAAACTGGGTCCGGTCGCCGACACCGGCACCCAGCCGGACTCAGCACCGCAGCGGCCGTTGAACGTGTCATCATCCTTGCCGGCACAGATGATTTTTTCCAGACTGCTCAGAGGCGTACCGACTATATTTACGCCCCGGGTTAGTTCATCAGGTCGGCCATCGACATAGACGCGGGTGACACGCAGGGGCAAAAGCACGTAAGACTGCGGCATAAAAGAATGCGTAATGGTGAAACCACCGGCAATTTCATCAATGATCAAGCCATAAGGCTTGTGCTGCGCCTTTGCCTCCTGTATCAACATGGCCCGCAATTTGGGATAAGGCACCCGCTTGCTGGAATCAACAATAAGATTGCCCTGGCGAGCGACCGGATCGCTACCGGCCGAGCTGCGTCCGTGGCCGTTTGAGACTTTGAAGTTGCGGATGGGGCTGCGTCCCATGAGGAAGCCTTTCAAGACTCCCTTCTCTACAAGACTGACCCTCTCCGCCGCCACGCCCTCGTCGTCGTATTTATAGTTGCCGACCAGAGGAGTTTTGCCAAAGGACGAACGCGTGGGATCGTCTTCCACCGACATAAAGGGCGGCATGATCTGCTCGCCTACTTTCTGGGTGAAGGTGCGTCCCTCGGTCTCATCCTTCTGTCTGTGCCCTTCTACACGGTGCCCGAGCACTTCGTGGAAAAATACACCGGTGGCTTTGGAATTCAAAATCGCCGGCCCGACATAGGGCTGAGCCCGCGGCGCGTCTTTCAGCACAACAACGGCTCTGGCCAGCTTGCGCACCATCTTTTCCAGCTCTTCCTGGCTGGGCAATTCATCCATCTTCGGTACTTCGACCGCATCATAAAGGCGCACAACCATGCCGTCTTTCGCCACAGCCGAGGCCTCGGCCGCCACGCGAAAACTCCGGCACGTGTCTTCGATGCGCGTGCCTTCGGTGTTGACCAGATAGCGCCGCATCTGATCGACATTGAGGACTACGGTCGATTCGCTCAACTCGGGGAATTCTTTGTATATGGCCGAAGCCTTGCGCAAACGATCTTTCCAGACCGGCCCGTCGACCTTGAGCGGCACCGGTTTTTCAAAATATGTAACCGGTTTGGCTTCACTAAAATCGTCGGAATCATCCTCTTCCACCACCCGGGTGTCACGGTTGGATTTAACTCGCATATAGCTCTGCTGAGCACTCTTAAAAGCCGAGTCCGTAGCCATCCACAGACGATTGCGAATAGCATCGGCATCGTCCTGCAGGGGAAAAGATCCGCCCCGGTAGTGCCCCATGCCCAGAGCCAGCGGCGGAGAATAAAAAGCACCGGCGCGCAACTGGTGAGAATTATCCAGGTGTCTGTCGCCCACGCGCAGATCGACATTGAGCACGCGGTAGTGCGAATTATCGTCTCCGTTAATCGCCCCATAAGTGGCCCGGTAACTGGTCCTCTCTATATCGTAGAGACTGTAGCTCATGAAATAGAGGGGTGCTGCGGCTGCATTTTTCAGCTTACTGAAAGAGCGGTCCAGCTCTTTTTTCATGGCACTGATGACGATATCCGACGGTGACCCTGTCTGCGAATCCGCAGGAGGCTCGCGATTTACCGGCTCGGCGGCCGGGGCAGCGAGGCTGAGAGTAGCGGCTAAGCCGACGGACAGGGCAACATTTGCAAAAAGATGCACCCGGACCGAAGGCTTACGCATATATAAGTCGATGACTCCACTAAGGATTTAAGATCGTTTTTGCATCTTAACACGCTAACTGGCATCATTGGGTGAGGACTCAGTGACCGACGTCGGAACCGGTCGGTGCGGGGGTTTCCACCTGATTGGGCAGGGGAGCGGGAGCGGGAACGGGAGCCGGTGTGGCCATATTCAACTGGGACTCTTTGGCGGCCAACTCGGCATCTTTGGCGTTCTGTCTGTTCTGAGTACTGGCCTGCAGCGCATCCGTGTCAGCCTGCTGCAAGCGCACAGCATTCTGCTGAGCTTCCTGGGCTGCGACATTGGACTGCTGGATATTGGCCTGTTCCTGCTGCATCTTTTCCAGCTCCTGCGCGGTCTCATTATTGGCATTATTAATCATGAAGGCGAAACCGCCGACAATCAGCACAACCAATACAAGGATAAGTCCGGCGAACCAGGTGGCCGAAGAATTGGTTTTTACTTCAACAGGCTGATCGTCCACGGTGTAATAGGTTTTTTCCAATTGAGCCATAACTCCTCCTCAGGCACCGCACTGCTTATTTTTGCCGATACACAACGCATCGGGTCTTCCAGGGGAGTGACGGGAGCAAGGGAGGATGGTTCCTCAATCATATCAGCCAAAATTACACCTTTTGTACTAATAATTCTTTCGAAAAAAACGCCCGAAAAGCCCACCAGATCAAGGTGTAAAGGATTGTGAACAATGGATTTAATGGACTTAGCGCGGACAAGAATCTGCTGCTAGACTGTTTTTGTTCGATCAAGTTCGAGTCCGATGTCCGATGTTCGATGTCCGCCGTCAGCTGACACTGTTCGTTGTCCGATGTCCGATGATCTAGTTCGATGTTCGAGTTCGAGTTCAAGTCCGTTGTTCGATGTCCGTGTCCGCCGTCAGCTGACACTGTTCGTTGTCCAATGTCCGTAGTTCGATGTCCGATGTCCGCCGTCAGCTGACATTGTTCGCTGTCCGATGTCCGTAGTTCGATGTCCGATGTTCGCCGTCAGCTGACAATGTCCGTTGTTCAATGACCGTTGTTCACTGTTCGATGTTCGAAGTAGTGGCAGCCCCATTCCGATGGGGCTGCCCTTCCTGTGACATGGCGTCCGCACGGGAGTAGTCTGAATTTAGTATATGAAGAAAAATCTTCTGATCGTAGACGACGAAGCGATTCACCGCTTCTCAACAGCATCGGCAATGAAACTTGCCGGCTTTGCAGTCGACCAGGCCGCCAACGGGCTGGATGCCCTGCGACGGTTCATTTCCAATCAGTACGACGTAATTTTGATCGATTACGAAATGCCCCTGATGAACGGCGCAGAATGCGCGCAGAAAATCCGCGAGTACGAACTCCACAGCAAAAGCAAAACTGTAATTATTGGTCTTTTGTCCATCATTGAAGAGGAGATGGAGGAAAAATGCCTGGCCGCAGGCATGGATGCCCTGATGAAAAAAACCTGCAGCACAGGAGAACTGCAGCAAGCTGTGACCAATTGGACAAATTCCACCAGTGAATCATTGACAATAAAAATTGGCCGGTCATAATTACTGGCATGCTTCAACATCTTAAAAACCCACCAGCTCCAGTACGTTTCCTCCCAGAAGCGGAGTCTTGTGTGGCGTAGCGGATAGTTGTATCGGCAAAGTCATTTCACGAGCCTCCCGCATCGGGGGGCTCGTTTTGTTTTCAGTGTTCACAGCCAAGCAGGAGCATTTTTATGAGATGGAGTAAATTGTTTGTACCGACGACCCGGGACGTACCGGCAGGGGCTGATGCAGTGAGCCACCAGCTGCTGCTGCGGGCCGGCTACATCCGCCAGGTAACGGCGGGAGTTTACGCCCTCCTGCCCCTGGCCCAGCGCATGCGGCTCAAAATCATGCAGATTATTCGCGAGGAAATGAACGCCATCGGCGGCCAGGAATTTATGCTCTCCGCCCTGCAACCGGCGGAACTCTGGAAAGAGTCAGGGCGCTGGCAGAGCCTGGACGAAATCATGTTCCGTCTGCGCGATCGCAAAAACGCCGAAATGGCGCTCGGTCTCACCCACGAAGAAGCATTTACTTCGCTGGCGCGTACCGGCCTGCAATCGTATCGCCAGCTGCCGCAAATCTGGTATCAGATGCAAACAAAATTTCGCGACGAAGCCCGCCCCAAATCAGGGCTTTTGCGTGTACGCGAATTCACCATGAAAGACGCCTATTCATTTGACATGGACAGCGCGGGCCTGGACAGAGCCTTTGCCGCGCACTATGAAGCATACAAAAAAATATTCAGCCGCTGCGGATTGAAATTTACGGCGGTGGACGCCAGCTCAGGAGCCATGGGCGGCAGTCAGTCCACCGAGTTTATGGTCCTGACCGAAGCCGGTGAAGACGAGGTGGCAATCTGCTCCGAATGCGCCTACGCCGCCAACACAGAAAAAGCCGTATCCCGGGTGCCCAACCACAAAACCCGTGAGGGGGCACCCTCCGAGCTGGAGCGCTTCGACACCCCCAACATCAAAACCATCGAACAACTGGCAAACTTCCCGGGCGGCGCCCCGGCCGACGGACAGATCAAGACACTGGTCTACGTCCTGGACGAAAGCCAGGCCCTGACTATGATCTTGATGCGCGGCGACCATGAATTGAACGAGACCAAGCTACTGGCCGCCACCGGAGCACAGGCGGCAAGACCGGCCATGGAAGACGAAATCGTCCAAGCCCTCGGAGCAAAACCGGGCTCCCTCGGCGCCGTCGGCATAAAATCAGGGGCCGCCGGACCGATTGCCGGGATACTCGCGGACAGAAGCCTGGAAGGCCGTACCGAGATGGTTACCGGAGCCAACCAGGACGACATCCACCTCAGGGGCGTAAACATCGCCAGAGACATCGCTGTCGACCTCTGGAGCGACCTGCGCCTGGTGGGCGACGGGGAGCTATGCGCTTTTTGTTCCGGCACCCTGCACCTTCACAAAGCCCTGGAAATTGGTCATATCTTCAAATTGGGCACGCGCTATTCCGAAACCATGGGTGCGCATGTGCTGGACTCGCAGGGCAACCGTGTGCCTATCGTCATGGGTAGCTATGGTATTGGCGTGGAGCGGATGATGGCGGCAATCGCCGAACTCTCCCACGACAAAGCCGGTCTGGTCTGGCCCCTTGCTGTCGCACCCTTTCAGGTGGTCGTCCTGCCCACCAATACAAGCGACGAAGCGATCATGAGCGCCGCCGAAGACATCTACCGGAAGCTGCAAACCGAGGGCTTTGACACCATTCTCGACGACCGCGACGAGAGAGCCGGCGTCAAGTTTAACGATGCCGATCTGGTAGGCATTCCCCTGCGCATCACCCTGGGCAAGAAAATAAAAGACGGCCTGGTGGAGGTCAAAGGTCGCCTGGAGACACAGTCGGTGGACGTCTCCTTAGATAATCTGGTTCCTTTCGTCAGGGAAAAAATTGAAAAAATGTCCACTTAAAGATCGCAAAAAAATTCCTTAACCGACCATTATCACCGCCGGCTCTTTGGGCATGCCTCAGTAGATTGACTCGAAAATGGCGATGGCCGAGGTGTTGGATTGTGAGTGAAGAATCCTGGGGCAAGCTGTGGCAACCTTACATTGATACTGCTATTGGTGCCTGGGATCGCGGTGACAAAACCAGAGCGGACAAGATAGTGGACCTGCTGCTGCTGGTTTTGAAGCAGGGCCGGCAATACTCGACAGTGGACGAAAACCTCGTCCACGGCCTCTACTCGGTTGCCGATCATTTCAGTGTCGATCGTGAATATTCTCGCGCCGAATGGATTTATCTCAAAATACTTGAGAGTCAGGAAGAAATACTGGGACCGGACGCGCCCGAATCTCTCGATACTCTGTTGCGCCTCAGTCGTGTCGTACGAGCCTGTGGCGCCTGTTTTGAAACCACCACCGCCGACGATCTGCCCTCCGCGCACTAAATTTCGACTGCCACCACTCATGGAGCAGCAACGCAATTTCTTAATATTGAAGCCATTTTTGCTTACATTTCACAAGAAAAATTCACAAACGTAACCAAAGCACTTGATCACTCAAGCTTTTTTCAAATAGTCGTATCCCTCATATAGCGCTGCTTTCGAGGGATGCACAAATCTTGAGCGGTTAACACCCGGTCACAAAAGGTTGCCTATTCTCCCGGCTGGACATACCCTGGGGAAAGTCGCCAATGGGCAAATCAGCTTGCTCGGCGCCAAGGAGAAAGGATGTCACAGCAATAAAATTCTTTAGTAGTGTCTTAACCCGGTCCGTATTCTAATGACTGGTGGACCCTTTACTAAAGCCCCGATCCCGCTTCTCAACACTTTGAAATTTTAGAGGTCGGCCCGCCGTTTGTACGGAAAGTACAGGCAGCAATATCGACCTTGAAAAAGGAGGCCCCAAGCCCATGCAAACCTTGCAACAACAATTACACAAACAAGTTTCACCCCAGACCAAACTGGTCATTACCGACGTAGACGGCACCCTGTCTTCATTCTGGGACTATTTTGTCCCGGCTATGCGCGACTTCCTCAAAGAAGTCAGCGTCAGCGAAGACATTCCCATCCTCGATCTGGCGCGAGACATCGGCCACGTAATCGAGCGCCGAGGCACCCACGAACACCCGTGGCTCCTGGAAGAAACCAGCTTTGCCTGGAAGTACTTCAGTGATAAACCGGAGCAGTTTATCGAGCAGTTCGTTAAACCATTCTGGACAGCCCTGGACAATAACCGGGCCAAATATCTGCGGCCATTTCCCACAGTGCTGGAAACATTGCAGCAGCTGAAAGAACAGGGCATCAAGATTGTCGCACTCAGTGACGCCCCCGAATACATGGCGCGCATCCGCAATCGCCAGATATTCGACGGCTTGCTGGACGCCATCTACGCCCTGGAAACAGTCGAGCCAGAGCCCGATGACGTCTATCAGCCAATAGCGCTGGAGCACGGCCGCGAACGCATCAAACTGGTGCGCGCTCAGTGCGCCGACCTCAAGACAAAATTGCACGTACTGCCAAAATCATATGAAAAGCCCTGCCCCGCAGGTCTTGACCGTGTGCTGAAAGACTTCGACGTCTATCCGCAGGAAACAATTTTTGTCGGGGACAGTCTCACCAAAGACGGACCGGTTGCCGCTTCCCGCGGCATTCGTTATGTCTGGGCGCACTATGGCTATCAACTGCCTGCCGAGTACGAAGAACTGATCAACTTTTCGCTCAAGCCCGATGGTGCCTCCATCGCCGGTGGCACAAAGCCGCTGCCGCCGGAGTTAATCACAGCCGTAGCCGCGCGTTACGACGAATTGCTCCATCACATCTAGGCGCCGCTCCTAAGGCGGTTCACCCAGTCGCATTTTGCGTCTGTAACGTATGCCCGGGGCCACATCCTTTTCACGAGTCCATGTGGTCCCGGGCTGATTACCAGTTGTCCAGCTGCTTTCATACTGGCAAATATGCCAGCCGTTCTCGTCTTTTTCCGAGACAATCGGACCATAAGGTCCTGTGTTATTGAGGAAGCCCTCATAGGTATGGAAATACTGACCGGCATAGACGGCGGCGGCGGCCAGAGGCAAAAATAAAACCGCCCCGGTGATCTTGAAAGCTTTTGATCCCAGAAGCATCACCGCCGCTCCCAGAGCCGGGGTCCAGAAGAAGCACAGGTCACCCAGAGCGTTCATCTTATCGCCCATCATGCAGTAACCACCGGCAAACTGATTGATGATATAGCCAAAGAAATAAACGCCCAGAACAATCAAATAACCGATTGCAACATCGTTTTGAGTCGGGTTTCCGTCACCCCTGGCGGGCTTTTCGGGAGCGTCTACCTCCGGCTCATTCTCATCGTCGGCCTCATCACTGGCTTCTTCAGTGTCGTCGTCGTCGGACTCCACATCCACAGCCGGAGCCTCAGAGACGGAGCCGGTCTCTGCTTCAGTTTGTAGTGTTTCGGCTTGCTCAACAGCGGGCTCAGCTGCGGCTGACACAGGGGCCGGCTCCGGTTCGGCTTCAATCGCCTCGGGAGCAACAAAGGCATGCGGGCCCTCGCCGTCACGCGCCCAAACGCTCGCCTGCGCATCGATTTTGCCCTCGGCGTCGAGGTTTTCGTCGGTCAACTGCAGACACTCCCGATTGCTACTAGCCTTTTACTATTAACCAAAGTAATACAACAACAGCCAGGTCAAAAACAAGCCCATGCCAGAGCATCGGTAAAATGACCGAACCGGTGCGCCGGTACAACCAGGAAAGCAGGAAACCCACCGAAGCGACAATCATCACCGCCCCGGGCACCAGCCAGGGATTGACGAACAAGCGGACTAGAAGCAAATGCCAGGCGGCAAAGCTGACATTGGTCCAGACGTAGGGCCAGGTCAAAATTTTGTGATCGCCTTCGGTCAGGTCATTGAGCACCACACCCCGCCAGAAAAGCTCTTCCACAATGGGATTGATGGTGACGAAATAAACGCTCAGGGGCAAAAGCATCCAGGGTCTAAAACCGCGAATCTCCATAGCCGTGAGCGCATGCTGTTTCTCCAGAATAAAATTGCCGACCAAATGATAAGCGGTGAAGGTAAAAAGACCAAAGCCGGCGCCAAGGGCGGCGATTGCAAGGATCTGACGCAGCGGCGGCACGATCAGATGCTGCGACCAGCTCCTGCGACGCCAGATGATAATGGGAAGCAGGCAACAGGCATGGTAGAGGAAAAAGGTCCCGAAGATGCTGTGAAAGAAATGCAGACCGATGCTCAAAAACATCCAGGGCAAAAATGTCCAAACGACGACTACCCACTTGTGGCGGCTGAATCCTGGACTGCCCTTTTGTGCCATTGCTTTCTCCCGAGCCCATTATTGCCGAAAGCAAAAGCAAAAAAAAGCTAGTTTGCCTTATCGTAAATTGACACTGTCGCGTGATGAAAAGGCGAAGACGGCAGGCTGTGTGCCGACTCGTAGTCAAGGCTTTTCACAGCCAGTAGAGCCACGGCAAACAAGACAATCAAAAACGCAAAACCGAGCGCTACACCCGATGCGTCGAACACTTTTTCCGGTTGGGAAGCAAATTCTCTCATTTCGTCATATTCACTGGGTAACATAAATACCTCTTGGCCCGAAGGCCAATTCAAAAAGACTCCAACGCGTGGCGAAGGTTCCCACCCGCTGTGTGCGTTAGAGCCTGGGATCGACCGGCTCGCTTTCCATTGCCAGAACCCCGAAAACACACTCATGCACCCTGTAGAGCGGCTCACGCGCGACAAAGCGCTCCAGAGCTTCCAGTCCCAGGGCAAACTCCCGCAGCGCCAGTGAGCGCTTGACCGCAAGCGAACGTCGGCGGAGCTTCTCCAGATGCTCGGGAGTGGTGTATTCGGGGCCATAAATAATACGCAGATACTCGCGTCCGCGACATTTGATAGCCGGCTGCAAGAGACCCTTATTGCCGTAAGTGATGAAATCCATGGGTTTAACCACCATGCCTTCACCGCCCGCTCCGGTCAAATCGAGCCACCAATCAACGGCGGCGGCCACACTGCCGGCATCGGCCAGTTCGACAAATTTATGTCTGGTGGCGGTGATGATGGGCTCGTCCACCTGTGCCAGACGGGCCAGTTCTTCCATGTGCCAGGCGTGGTTTTTGTCGGTGTGCACGGCCCCTTCGGTGGCCATCAGATGAAAGGGCGCCACCTTAACGTCTTCAATGCCGCGCACCGGCCAGCAGTAACGGCGGTAGGCCGCGGTAAATTGATCGACCATGGCCCGGCGTTCGATAAATCTGTCGCCCAGATCGCCGATATCCAGCCCGCGCGCTCGCGCCCGCGCCAGAGCCTCGGACGAAGCCGTGAGCGCCACACCACCGGCGGTGCCTACAGCGGCGTACTGATCGCGCAGAAGCTCCTGCGCTTTCAGAGACCAGGGCATGATTTCGCAATCAAGCAAAATCCACTCCGTATCAAATCTTTCCCAGATATTTGCCCGGGTGCAGGCTCGACTGAGGCGGTCTAAAAACTCGGCCTCCATTGCTTTGTCGTTAAAAAACGGCCTGCCAGTGCGGCTGCAGCACATACCGAAAGTTTTCTCATTGACGCCAAAGCGCTTCCCGGGAACAGAATCGTCCTTGCAAACAATAAGCACGGCCCGGGAGCCCATGTGCTTTTCCTCACAGATCACACTGCCCACACCCTTGTCGCGGAAGTGGTTAAAAGCCTCGATCGGATGCTCCAGATAGCCCTCCAGCTGTGTCGTTTCGGTAGGCGACATGGTTGGCGGCAAATAAATCAACCACTGCGGATTAGCGGCAAAACGGCTCATTATCTCAAGGGCGGCGATGGAATTTTCCTCGCGCACCATGACATTGCGCATCAAACGCGTCTCAATGATGCGCTTGCCTGACACATCCTCAATATCGAGCATGTCATCCTGTCCCCGTTCAAGCGGGGCAGGATGCAAAAACAATGGCTTGCTGGGCTCGTAATAAACTCGGGCAGCCGGAACACTGACCAGTTCTTTTTCCGGATAGCGCAGAGCGGTGAGCTTACCGCCAAAAACACAGCCGGTATCCAGGCAGATTGTACGATTGATCCACTCAGCCTGCGCCACCGGCGTGTGGCCGTAAACCACGTGGGCCCGGCCGCGATATTCGGCCGCCCAGTTAAAGCGCACCGGCAGGCCATATTCATCGGTCTCACCGGTTGTTTCACCATAGAGGGCAAACTCGCGCACGCGCCCGGAACCGCGCCCCTGGTAGGCTTCCTTCATGCCGGCATGGGCCACGACTAGGTTGCCTTTGTCCAGCACATAATGACTGACAAGACTGTCGACAAAATTGACGATCTGAGTCTTCAACTCCTCGCGCTCGGGAGCGAGCTGTTCAAGGGACTCCGGCAAACCGTGGGTGAGACGCACATCGCGCCCCTTAAACTTTTTCATCAGTTTGACGTCGTGATTGCCCGGCACACAGAGAGCCGTGCCGCCGGCAACCATGCTCATCACCAGCTTCAAAACTTCAGGCGTTTTAGGTCCGCGATCGCAGAGATCGCCTAAAAATATTACCTTACGACCGGCGGGAGCGGAGACACTAAATGTTTCGCTGGCAAAGTATTGTTCTGCCGCTTCGGCATCCGCCCTGCGCTTTATGGAATAGCCGAGTTTGATCAGGAGCCCTTCCAGCTCGTCGTAGCAGCCGTGGATATCACCGATGATATCGAAGGGGCCGCTCTCATGCTGCAAATTGTTCCAGAGTTTCTGCCGCTCGATTTCGACATTGTCGATGTCTTCTTCATTGACGACAAAAACATGGCGGAAGCCTTCTTTCTCCAGACCACGCAAACCGCGCTTCAGTTGCTGACTCTGGATGCGTATCACATGCTCGCCAAAATCACGGTCCTGACGCGCCTTATTTCTGTCCTGACAGGTGCGCGGCGAAGTGTTTAAAACAATGGCCACCGGCAGACAATCGTGGGCGCGCGCCAGGGCCACCAGCGGTTTGCGTGACTCGGGCTGGACATTGGTGGCATCGACCACCGTTAACCTGGCCGCATCCAGTCGTTTGGCGGCAATATAGTGCAGGACGTCAAAAGCGTCTCTGGTAGCGGCCTGATCATTTTCATCATCGCTGACCAGACCGCGACAAAAATCGGACGAGATCACCTCGGTCGGCTTAAAATGCTTGCGCGCAAAGGTCGACTTACCCGAGCCAGACGTGCCGATAAGCACTACCAGAGAGAGTTCCGGGATTTTGATCTTCATCGGCAAAATACCCCCATCTGCGTGGGCGGACCGAGCACTTCGTCTTCTTCACCGACCGGTCTGAACTCTACGCTATAGCCGTAGCGCGCAGCCACAGCCTCTGCCCAGGAGCGAAATTCAGCCCGGGTCCATTCAAAACGATGGTCATTGTGACGCAACTTACCGGCGGGCAAAGTCTCAAATTTAGCATTGTATTCAACGTTAGGTGTCGTGAGGATAACGGCCATGGGTCTGGCATATTGAAAAACCACACGCTCAAAGGACGTCAGTCTAAACGGATCCAGATGCTCAATCACTTCGATGCAGGTAGCCGCATCGAAGCCTTCCATGCGCTTATCTTTATACGTCAGAGAGCCCTGAATCAGCTCGATCCGCTCTTTCTGGCGGTCATGCAATTCATCTATATTGAGTCTGTCGTGGGCAATCTCCAGAGCGCGGTAAGAAACATCAACTCCCACCATTTTCTCAATGGCACTGACCTTCCACAGCACTTTCAAGAGCTTACCCTCACCGCAGCCAAGGTCAATGACGCGGCGCGCGCCAATGGCCTTGAGAGCATCAACAACAGACTCAAGGCGCTGTTCGTTGAGAGTAATTTTCCTGCCCGGCTCCGAGGGCGACTCGGCCACAACACCGGCCTCCAGTGCCTCTTCCGCCGTCGACTGCTTCTCCTCCACCTCATCTTGATCGTCTGCATCATCAACCAGACGCGCCAGGGCCTCGCGCGCCAGACTGCGCCGACGACGCAAATAACGATGAGCGATTTTTTCCTTGAGCGGATGAGAAGCCAACCAGCCCTGCCCGTGGCGGATCAATTTTTCCATCTCCTCCGGCCCGATAAAATAGTGCTTGGCGTTATCGAGCACCGGAATGAGCACGTAGAGATGAGCGAGAAGCTCGCTCAAACGCTTCACTCCGCGCAGGGTTAGAGTGTAATAAGGACTGTCTCCCCACTCTCTAAATTTATCATCGGCCAGATGACGAACGGCCTCCACCTCATAGCCGAGCGGTTCAAAGAGACCGGTCAAAAAACCAGCCGATTCGCGGCAGGGCAAAAGAGCAATAGTGGCCTCCAGCGGTATCGCTGTGTCCACCAGCTCCGGCCTCGCCTCACACTTACCGGACAGAGCCGAGCGAAAAACCTGGGCAATTGCCACACTAAAAAAAGAAGAAGCGACATAGGGCCTGTCGTTGACGTATTGCTCCAGGGGCATGTTGTCACGCGAGCCCTTGTCGCGGCGCACCAGGCCGATAGGATCGACTTCCAGCAACAGGGCCACCTGGCAGCGCTCGGCGCCGGCCTCGGGATAAAAGACCCGAGCCGTGCCGAAAGGCAGGTCAAAACTCTGCACATTGTCGGGGTTTTTGTGCAGAAGGAAACCCAGGTCAGTAGCCGGGCTATGTGTGGTGGCGATTGTCAGAAGCATTTCTAAGCCCTGCCGCTGGACCTGGCCGCCAGATTAGCCATGCGATAGAGCAAACGCGCGCCGACATTGGCGTCCCATTCGTCCTCATCACCCGGCGCCACTTCGTTCAGGTCAAAGCCGATGATTTTGCGGCCACTTAGCATGACCTGTTTGATCACATAGAGCGCCTGCTCAAACTCCAGGCCACCTGGCACCGGTGTACCGGTGTGGGGGCAGAGTTTGGGATCGAGGCCGTCCACGTCGAAGCTGACATAAACTTCGGCGGGCAGCTGACTGACTATGTCGTCGCAGACTTGCTTCCAGGTTTCACCCTCAAAAATCCGAGCGCGGATATCGCGATCGTAATAAGTGACGACCCGACCTTTGCTGTCGCGAATCAGCTGAGCTTCCTGCTCACAGTAATCACGGATGCCCACCTGCACCAGCTTGCTGACGTGCTTTTCTTTGAGCACATTGAACATGATCGAAGCATGGGAATAGATAAAACCCTCGTAGGCATCACGCAGATCGGCGTGCGCATCAAAGTGCAAAATGCCAAAATCGCTGTGGTATTTACCCAGGGCCCGCACCAGACCGAGCGGAGTACTGTGGTCGCCCCCGACTACAGCGGCCATTTTACCGGCGGCCAGGACTTCCTCGCAGCGAGCCTGGACAGTATTATTCATGGTCAAACAACCGGCGTTGATCTGCTCCAGCAGCTCGGCCATGGCCGGTTCTTCAGCCGGCGTCAGACCCTCTTCCAGCATGCCGATATAGCGCTCGGCCAGGGGGCGCAGGCGAGCGTTGAGAGCCGGCAATTCTTCGGCAGTCTCGGCCAGTGCCAGGCCAATCTTCCAGGCATCGGGGACGTCGGGATCAAAAAGATCCACCTGAAAGGACGCGTCCAGGATGGCCCGCGGCCCCTCTGCTGTGCCGGCATTGTAGGAGACGGTAACTTCCCAGGGGACCGGGACGATGACAATCTGCGCGCTCTTCTGGTCAAAGGGCAGGCCGTATATATTGGCGATTTTTTGCCCGATACTGTTGGGGTCAAAATTTACTGTTTCGGTCATTGTGCTTCTCTGTCATTTATTCAGGTCAATGATAGAACAACACTGCCCGGGCCGCGCCCCCGGATCAGGCAAGCAAATATATATTGTAATTATCTCCCCGGCCCCGACCCGTCGGACCGGGCCACAACTAGCGTCGGCTCTCGGTAAAGGTGATTCGATGATCGACGCCGTAGTCGGAGACGTACTTACCGCCCCGCAAAACCCAGCGCGGTGTGCGGGGAGCCGAGCCCTGCTCCCAGACCCAGACGGCGTAGTTCTGGAAGCTGGTATTGTTCTGGATATAATTGGCCGGAATAACGAAACATTTTTCACCGCCGAAGGGCTCCACTTCGATCCAACCGACATCGGGAAGGTAAACTTCGCCCCAGACGTGTCCATTGGTGTAATCGTTGCGTGACTGATCGATGTCGCTGTTGCCGGTGGGGAAGTGCAAATTAAGGCCCTTGACCGGACGCCAGGGGATCTGCGCCGCCGTGCACAGTGCGCCAAACACAGTAGCCAGGTGCAAACAATGACCGCGCCTGGCGGTCAAAATGCCGACCACATCATCACCCGGCGTGGTCACCGAAGCGTCATAGGTAAAATTTTCCTTGAGCCATTTGCTGAATTCAATAATCGTATCCACCGGCTGCTTATTGTATTTAAGCCGGTCACAAAGGAGCGATACCTCGGTCGACTGAGTGGGGAAATTGACTTTGTTTTCGGCGGCATAGCGCAAAATATCCGACCAGATCAGATGGCAGGTGGAAGGATCAAAACGCCTGTCGGGAGAAACCACCCGAAACTCGGAGATATAGTGAATTTCCTGATTGGGTAACTGACCATTTTTGCTGTTCCACAATATGTGTGTGGAGCGCTTGTCGTTCTCGGCCTCCAAGATACTGCCGGCCGGCTGGGCATGCTGGTCGAGAGTGCCGTAAGGACTTGCCATCTGACTCCACGGGCGGTGCGTAGGCAGGGCATGCCAGACCCGCACATTGATGCATCGGGGACCGGTCGCCGGTGCCCGAACAGTAGTATCCATGCGCACCGAATAAATTTTAAAATTGCTGGTCGTCAGCCCGCGAGGCGTGCTTTCGGCTGCCCGGGCGGCCCCATCATCAAAGCCGAGGGCGAGCGTCAAAAGGCAGAGCGCAGCAGCAAATCCAAACAATAATCGACCGGCCCGAGACCGCCATAGTGCCAGCACCTATTTTCTCCTACCGGGATCGGTCATTATTATCTTATGCCGATACGGCTTGAGCAAGAGCCTGGCATCCAGAGCGTTATCGTCTTTAGCAGCCGGACTTTTTGAGTCGACGCCTTCACCAAGCATAACCGAAGACAGACCCTGGTGATCACCGGGCCTGCCGGCTTTGCCGCGAGCCAGCGCAATGGGCGGCAAATAAGAGGGACGGAAAGCATCTCCGCTGCTTATCATCAGCGCACCGGGCGGCAATTGTCCAAAGGCCGGCTTCAAATCAACCGGTCCGGAAGTATCATTGACGATCAGTTTGTAAGTGCGACCGTTTGCCTCTTCTACGTTTAAACCAATAATGCCGGTGAGATCGGTAATGCGACTTATCGCTCGAGCGGGGGCGAACCTGCTGGGATGCACCTCACAAACAAAATAATGACCGGTGCCAAGCGGATACATGCGTACACTGGGCGCCGTGCTGGAAAGCACCAGGCGTCCGCTCTTGCGAGCGCTGTCGTTAAAAGTATTGTTGTAGGTGGTGGCGATATGATCAAAATCGTGCTCGATGATGCGCGCCGTCAGTGCGCCATAAGTAAATGTATTGCCGTCCTGTGCAAACTCTTTAGCCACACCCCAATCAGCACAACCGCTGACAAAACGCAACACACCATTAATGGAACAGCCAAGCTGGTCGGAAAGAGCATGGATACTGAGCAGGCCCACCATCCTCTCATGGGTCAAAAGCCAGGCCTCGGAGACAAACCATTCGGAAGCCGTATGCTGATAGGCGGAAATGCGATGGTGCGAAGTGACGGCGGCAATTTTTGAGTTGGCGGTCGTGGAGACAGTCTCACGTTGCACGAGATAGACAAGATCGGCGGGCGTCGAGCGATTGTAGTCCACGCGGCGATTAGTGGTCACCTCAACGGCGGCACCGGCCAGGGCCGAGTCAATCAAATAGCCGCCGGCTTCGGCCGGCAATTTGTCCGGCTCAGCTGTCACCATGCAGCCGACAAAGGTAGATTTACCCCTGGTGCTGGCCAGGGTGGTGCGGCCGGTGGCGGCAAAACTGTAATTGCCGTTGCGTCCGCGCGGCCCTTTAATATTTTGATCGTAAAAAAGAAAGTTCTCAGGCAGGCTGTCGGCTTTGACGCCATCCTTATAGAAGGATGCAAGGAAAAGACTGGCCGGTGTCGGGAAATTTTTCAAATGCCCGGCGTTGAAAGTATTGCCGGTCAGACCGACAATAATCACCGCCGCCTCGACGTTTGTACTGCGGTCCCAGAGCTGCTTCCAGGAGGGCGCCGTGTAATACTCGGCCGCACCACCGGGACCGGCGCTCACCGGGACGTACCACTGGGTAGCTGCAACCAGGTCATGGACAGCCTTTTCCCCGGTGACTTGCCAGAGCCGGGCCAGGGTCGTGACATAAACCGAATGATAAGCGAAGCAGTCGTTTTGCTCATCGCAATAATTGACTCCACCATCGGGCTGAGTCAGCTTCTCCAGCAGATGCAGCGAGGTGGAGAGCAGGGATCTGTACTTGGGCAGGGTCAGGACAGTGCCACTATATATAATGGCAGCCAATAAACGCACATCGGTGCTGGGCCAGAGTTTTGTCGGCAGACCGAGATTGATGCGCTCGGAGTAAAGCGCATGAATCTTTTCCATGACCGTGGCCAGGGTAGACTGCCATTCTTCCATTCGGGCGGTGTTGACGCTGCCGGGCATGAGCTCGGTCAGCATCAGCAATATTTCGGCCATCTGAGCAACGTAGCCATATTCATCACCGTTGCGCACTGCAGCGGCATAGGCAAAAATACAGTCACAGCGCGCGATGATGGCCTTGAGGCAGTCGCCGCGCCCCTTCAGATCACTGTCCTCATAATTGTATGCACGGATAAGCTCCAGGGTCTCGGCCGCAGCAGCTCCCACATCAAAGGCTGATGTGCTGCGGGAAAATCCGGGGAAAGCTCGGGATTTCTCGGCATCCAGCAGGGCAGTCATTTTGGCCATGGCCGCTTGAGCGTAAGGATTGGTGCCAAAGTCGGGGATGGGCGGCAGCAATGCCGCACGGGCAAAGCGCGCCTGGGCCGGCTGTTGCCAGCCGGAGAGCAGGGTGGCCGGCAATAAGGCCGAGGCGAGAAGACCGGCCGAGGTGGCGAGAAAATCGCGGCGGCTGCTGGTCGGAGTTTCGCTGGGCATGGATGGGGTGGAGAAAATTTCCGGAGGCTCTGACATCAATCTATTATCCAATCTTTTGCCTGTGATTTCCCTGTCGGCTGCCAAGGGAACGGCAGGAACAGAAATACACTATAAGCATTAGTAACAACAGGCAAAAAGGGGAAGACCAGAAGAGTAAGGTCCAAAGACCTTGCTCAACTGGCTCCCCTTGAAAGCAACTCCTTGCTTTTCCCCGGGCTTACTTACCCTGGCCCGTCTTGATTATGTGAGCAGCCGCTTCCTTGAGGGAAGGGAAAACCAGCGTACCGGCCGGGCACTTGTCCTTCTGCTCCGGCTCGAAACCGGAAAGGACGAAGAGCGGCGCCACACCTGCATCGATACCGGCAAGGACATCAGTCGCCATATCGCCGACCATAAAGGAGCGGCTCATGTCGACATCGAATTCCTTCCCGGCCTCGGTAAGCATGCCCCCTTTGGGCTTGCGGCAGGTGCAAACGATCTTCTTGGCGTGCGGGCAAATCTTAATGAAATCCGGCTGGGCCTTGGCACCCAGCTGTCGCGAAAGTTCAGCGTGGATTTCAGCAAGCTTCTCGCGATTGAGCGGTCGCTGCTTCCAGACGACGTTTCCGTCGAAGTCTTCGGAGAGACCGCCCTGATTGGTACAGATACCAACCAGATAACCGGCCTTCTTCAAAGACGCGATTGCCCTGGCCGCGCCCGGAATGAGCTTGAGGTCAGAGGCACTGTTGATCAGACCGCCGGTGTTGATCACACCATCACGGTCTAGAAATACGCATGCGCGTTTCTGGGTCATGAATTTTTCTTCTTATGGGAACAGGCACAACAACGAAGGGAGCGCACTTCACTTGTGATGAAGGCGCTCCCCCCAATTGTTTATGCTCGGAACAACGACCAATGCTTAGCTGTAGAAAGCTTCGCCCTTGGCCGCCTTGTCGATGATCAGCTGAGCGGGCTTGTAGTTGTCGCCATTGACCTTGCTCATGTGCTCCAGGCGCTGATGCAGGGTCTTGATGCCGATCGAATCAGCATAGCCCAGCACACCGCCGAGGAACGGAGCGAAGCCCGTGCCGAAAATCATGGCCAGGTCGAGCTGCGACGGGTCGGTGATGATGCCTTCCTGCAGGCAGAGAGCGGCCTCGTTCACCATGGGCAGGAAGAGCCTGTCCTGGATGGCGTTGACCGTCATCGAGCGAGCAGGGGCCTTGATCGCCGCCTGAATGTCGGGGTTGAAACCGGCGCGCTTGCCCTTCTCATCGTAGAGGTACATGCCCTTGCCGCCCTTCTTACCCAGCAGCTTGAGCTGCTGAATGGTCGAGACGATGGCCGGGGGAGCGAGACGCTCACCGAGCGCGGCGTGCATGACGTTGATGACGTGGGTGACGATGTCCAGACCGACTTCATCCAGCAGCGCGATGGGACCCATCGGCATGCCGAACTTCGTCGCAGCCTTGTCGATCTCCTCGGCCGGCACGCCCGCTTCCAGAAGCAGAATCGCTTCCTTCATGTAGGGAGCCAGCACGCGGTTGACGACGAAGCCGGGGCCGTCATTGGTAACGACCGTGGTCTTGCCCACCTTCATGCCGAAAGCCTTGGCCAGAGCCAGGGTCTCGTTGGAGGTGGTGTCGGCGGCGACGACCTCAACCAGCTTCATCTTGTGGACGGGGTTGAAGAAGTGCAGACCGACGACGTTGGCCGGATTCTTGGCGGCCTTGGCCATCTCATCCACAGAAAGGGACGAGGTGTTGGAGGCGAAGACGAACGGCTTGGCGATCACCTTCTCGAGCTCGGCGATGACGGCCTTCTTGACCGCCATCTTCTCGACCACGGCTTCGATCACCAGATCGCAGTCGGCCATGTCACCGTAGTTGATGGTGGCCGTGATGGCGCCGAACTTCATGTCGGCTTCGGCCTGGCTCATCTTGCGCTTCTGCACGAGACCATCGAAGAGAGCCTTGATGTTGGCCATGCCCTTGTCCAGAGCACCCTGCTCCACGTCCTTGAGCACGACCTTGTAGCCGGCATAAGCCGCGGCCTGGGCGATGCCACCGCCCATGACACCAGCGCCGAGCACACCGACGGTCTTGACGTCGATGGAGGGCTTGACGCCTTCGGGCATCTTCTTGGACTCTGTGTCGGCGAAGAAAATGCCGACCAGCGCTCGCGAAACGGGCGTCACTGCCAGCTTGGCGAAAGCCTGGGACTCGACTTCGAAAGCCTTGTCCATGGGCATATTCCAGGTGGCGAGGATGACCTTGAGCGCCTCCAGCGGAGCCGGATACTTGCCCTTGGTGGCAGCCATCACCTGACCGGTGGCCATCTTCTGGAAGATAGCGCGACCCGGCTTGGTCTCAAGCAGCTTCTCGGTGGTGGCCACCTTGATCGGCTTCTTGAAACGATTGACGCGACCGACGCGGATGATTTCGCTGGCGCGCTTGATCAGATCGGCCGGAGCCGTCGTCTCGTCGACAAGGCCGAGCTTCCAGGCCTTGTGAGCATCCACCTTGTTACCGGTGGAGATGAGGGTGAAGCCCTGCTGCAGACCGATCAGACGGGGCAGGCGGATGGTGCCGCCCCAGCCGGGCAGGAAGCCGAGCTGAGTCTCGGGCAGGCCAAGCTGCGTCTTCGGGCTGGTGGAAGCCAGACGGTACTTGCAGGCGAGCGAAAGCTCCAGACCACCGCCGAGGCAGGTGCCGTTGATGGCGGCCACGGTCGGGTAGGGCAGCTGGGCGATGCGGTTGAACGCAGCCTTGCCGGCCTTGGAAGCTTCGTAGATCAGATGCGCCGGCTGCTTCTGCAGCTCGCGAATCTGCTTGACGTCGGCGCCGGCAAAGAAGTTGTCTTCCTTGCCCGACGCGATGATCAGACCGTTCAGGTCCTTGCGGGCTTCGAGGCCGTCGAGGGTGGCGGCGAATTCCGCGAAAAAGTCCTCGGACAGAACGTTGAGTTTGCTGTTTGGTGTGTCGATGGTGATGAGAGCAATGCCTCCATCCAGCATCGACAGCTTAACGATATTAGCCATGATATTCCTCTTGGTTTTCGTGGGTTTTTTTAGAAAAAGGACCGTTCAACCACTAGGCCGTCGGTGCTTCGGCATTGCGGATCAGGGTAGCGATACCCATGCCGCCGCCAATGCACAACGCAGCGATGCCGTAGCGACCGTTGCGCAGCTTCAGTTCGTGAGCGAGAGTGAGGATGAGACGAGCGCCGGACATGCCGATCGGGTGACCGAGGGCAATGGCGCCGCCGTTGACGTTGACCTTGTCGCGGTTGAGACCAAGAAGTTTCTCGCAGGCCAGATACTGGGTGGCGAAAGCTTCGTTGAGCTCGATCAGGTCGATGTCGGCGACGGTCAGGTTGTTGCGCTTGAGCAACGCCTTAATCGCTTCCACCGGACCGATGCCCATCTGCTCGGGAGTGACGCCGACAGAGACGCTGTCGACCAGCTCGGCGAGCGGCTTGGCATTGAGCTCGGCAACCTTGTCCTCGGAGGCAAGAATGAGGGCGCAAGCGCCGTCGTTGATGCCCGAGCTGTTGCCGGCGGTGATGACGCGGGTGCCGAGCACCGGGCCCAGACCCTTGAGGGCTTCCGCACTGGTCTTGCGCGGATGCTCGTCGCGGCTGAAGAAGCCACGACCGGGTACGGCGATGGGGTCGATTTCGATGTCGAAACGACCGGACGAAACCGCCTTGTTGGCGAGAGTCTGCGAACGCAGAGCGTACTCGTCAGCCGCCTCACGAGAGATATCGTAAGCGTCCGACAGACACTGGGCAGTGCCGGCCATGTAGATGCTGCGCATGTCCTTGAGCAGCTTGGTCGGCGCCAGGCCGTTGTCGGCGAGGGCAAACGGCGTCGGCCGCGGACCCATCTTGGCGATCTTCACATGCTTGGCGATGAGGCCGTTCCAGCGCAGGGAGCCGGGCAGCATGTAGGGGATGGTGGACATGGACTCAGCGCCGCCCGCCAGCATGATGTCAGCATCGCCCAGGGCGATCTGACGCATGGCCAGGGTGACGGCTTCCATGCCGGAACCGCACTGACGCTGGACGGTCATGGCGGGAATAGAGGCGGGCAAGCCGGCCTCGAGGGCGGCGAAACGCCCCGTGTTCGGGGTGTAGGAACTCTGGTAACCGTGGCCGAGGATGATACCGTCGACCTGGCTGGGATTGATGTTGGCGCGGCGGATGGCATTCACCATCACGTGGCCGGCCAACTTGTCCACAGTCACCGACTTGAGGCTCTTACCAAAAGAACCAATCGGCGTGCGGCTGCCAGAGAGCAGAAAGATTTTCTTACCGGATTTCATAAGCTTCTCCGTAAATTCTGGAATTATTTTCAAGCACCGGCAGGTGGAAGACAACACTTTGCCACCACCTGTTCCGGTGCCCGCCTGCCAAGGGCAGGGTTGTTTTGCAAGCGATCTTGCTGTCTGGAGTTAAGTAAAGAAGTTGCGACTTACCAGAGCCCGTAGGACTTGAGCAGCTCTTCCGTGCGAGCGGTGAGCTCCCCTTCCTTGACGGTCTTCTTGCGGGCCTCACAGTCGGCAACGATCTCCTGGAATTTGGCACAGATCTCCCTGGAGGCCTTGAGGGCATCTCCTGTGAGCAGATTAGCCTTTTCCAGAGCGATCGCAGCGCCCATGTAACCAGACATAACGGCCTGCCACTTCTGATCACGGGTGAGCGTGAACTGCAGCGACTTGAAGTTAGTCACGGTGGGCTCGCAGATGATGTAGCCGTCTTCGGCGTCGAGCGGCTCAGGGTAAAACTCCGGGATGCAGAGCTTGCCACAGAACCAGCGCCAGAAGATCATGGCTTTGGTCTTCTTGGTTTCGCGCGAACCATCGCTCTCGCCTACGTCGCAGACGATGATCTGGCTCGGCTTGGCACCGAAGAAACGCTCCGGGATGCTGACCGGCGTGCGACCCTCGGGGGAGAGGACACCGTCATGCAACCAGAAGTGGTCCTTGCCAATCTGCACGGGCACAGCATCGATGATGCCGGGCACCGCGCAACTACCGCGCACAGCGATACCCAGGGGACCGGGCTCGCTCATCAGCAGGCGATATGAGCCTGTGCGCTTGATGTGATGGATGCCAGTCGAGGTGTAGACGAGTTGACCGTCTTCCACGCCCGCCTGGGTCCAGTAAAGTGAAGGCCAGCCTTGCGTGCCGGCGGCCGCAACCTGGTCTTCGACATACGTGCCGACCTTTTCGCTGCTGAGAACGCCCTTCTTGGGGCGCGTCTTCTCATAGCGACTCTGCATCAGGTAGGCGAACAGAATCTTGAGGATACTGCCGCGCCGGGTGAGGAGACTGGAAAAGTCGACGTCGAGAGCAATTTTGACTGAGGTTCTGGCGTCGTGGCCGGCGGCGTAAAGAGCGGTCGGCAGAGAGCCGCCACTGATGCCACCAATCGACTTCCAGTTTTTGATTCCAGCGTGATCGCAGAGGAGGATGGTACCGGCACCGGCCAAAATCGCTCGCGAGCCTCCACTAGAAATAAGCAGGTGTAGATCCGCCTGCTGACTACCGTCAGCCCGCGGATTATTAGTATTTGTACTCATGTTAGCTCCGTGAGCTTCAGCCGCCCGAATGAGCAGCGTTACGTTCGAACCCCGTAGAAAGACAAAGGCGCAAAAAGGCGACTAAGCGGGGTTCGAAATAAAAATGGGATTGGAGAAGAAAGGGGTCTTGGGTTTTTTCCCGAGAAAAAGAAATTGGAGTTGCTTAGAGATATTAAGAAGTAGCTGTTAGTCCATACAACCGAGATCTGGACCTACCAGGTAAACAAATCATGACAATTGTTTTAATAGAACTTCAAATTGGTCTCTTTACAACATCAACTTTTCTGAAGCTACTGCGGCTGCGCGAACAATGGCAAAAGGTTGTCATACCGAGTCCGTGCACGTATTGCGCACCTCGTACATCTTGGCTTCCTGGTTATCAAGTTAGCTTTTCTCTCATAAGTTCTCGCGAATCTTGAGATCACTATCTCCTCTTGCCTAAGGTCATGGCCTTACTTCCTTTTCTCAACTTTTGAGTATCTCTTCCAAGCAACAACACACCGTTCGCTTCTAACGCTCCTGTTCCGCTGACACAACGCCCTCCCTTCGAGGCTTGTCAGTGCATCCGGAGCCGCTCTCAACCCCCAAACCCTCGCGCAGCTATCTCGCGAGCGTTTTTGACTGCAAACCTGACACTGGAGTTACACATGCAAACGAAATCTCTGAAACCCGGTCAGCAGATTCTCATCAGCCGCTTCTGGAACAACGTCACCGCCAAGGCCGACGCTACCGCTGTGCTGGTGAAGAATCCCGACACCGAATCCAAGTATGTCTATGGCGGCGTCGGCCCGATGGGAATGGGCGGCGGCGCAATCGTCGTCACCCCCCCGAAGTACAGCAAGATCACCTGGGATGACGCCGGACGCATCGTCGCCGAAATCACCGCTCGTCTGATGGACGCTGGTGTGCGTCGCGGCGACCGCGTGGCCCTGCTCTCCTGGAACTGCCCCGAATGGGTCTGGACCGACCTGGCCATCCAATCCCTGGGCGCCGTCTCGGTGCCGATCTATCCCAACAACGGCGCCGACCAGGTCATCTTCGTCGCCCAGAACGCCGGCGCTTCGCTCGTCATCGCCGACTGCAAGTCACAGGCCGACAAGGTCACCAGCACCGACGGTCATGGCCTCACCGCCATGCTCTTCGACAACCTGACCGCCGGCTCGCAGCACTACCAGCTGCGCCTGCACGGCCGCAAGGAAGGCATCACCTTCCAGAACGACGAAGCGGTGCTCTCCCTCAGCCCCCGAGCGCAGAGCATCTTCAACTACCTGACCGGCCAGAGCTCAGGCGCCACCTTCATGGAAGCCACCCCAGACGGCGTCAAGCCTCAGGGCGTGACCCGCAAGGACACGGCCAAGCTGATCTACACCTCCGGCTCGAGCGGCGTGCCCAAGGGCGTCGAAATCACCCACGGCAACGTGGCCTGCTCCTGCGAGTCCGTGTACGAACACGGCTTCAACTTCGGCGACGAAGACCTGTATCTCTCCTACCTGCCGCTGGCTCACGTGTACGAAAACGTGAACGGCATGGGCATCTGCCTGTGGAACGGCGTCACCGTCGCATTCTGCAAGGTGGAAGAGGTGGGCAAAATGCTGCCTGACTTGCATCCCACGATCGTTCTCGGAGTCCCGCTCGTGTGGCGCCGGATGAAGGACAAGATTCAGAGTCAGATGGACGCCGCCAAGGGCTTCAAGTCCAAGCTGATCAAGTGGGCCTTCGCGCAGAAGAAGGGCACCTTCAAGCACTGGCTGGCCGACATGCTGGTCTTCCGCACCGTTCGCAACGGTCTCGGCGGCCGCCTGCGCATCCTCGGCTCCGGTGGCGCTCCCATCTCGCCGGATGTGCTCAAGTTCTTCCAGTCAGTCGGCCTCGAAATCATCGAAGGCTACGGGCTCACCGAAACCTCGGGCGCCATCGTGGCCAATCGCCCGGGCCAGACCGAAATCGGCACCGTGGGCTTTGTCGTCAACGGCGCCGAAGTGAAGATCGTGCCCGCCGAAGGTGACACCAGCGGCAGTGGCGAGATCTGGCTGCGCGGCGGTGTCGTATCGCCGGGCTACTGGCAGTTGCCGGAAGAGAACGCCTCGGCCTTCACCGCCGATGGCTGGTTCAAGACCGGCGACAAGGGCTTCGTCGACGCCAACGGCCGGCTGCACATCACCGGTCGTCTGAAGCGCCTCTTCAAGACCGACGGCGGCAAGTATGTCGCCCCGGAGAAGATCGAAAAGGCCTTCGACAACGCCGCCATCATCCAGGCGATCGTGCCGGTCGGTGACAGCAAGCCCTTCATCGGCGCCGTCATCTTCATCAATCCCATCGCCGCCAAGGAGCTGCTCCGCGCCAAGGGCGTGAGCATTCCCGCCGGCGACGCCGACGCGCAACAGGCATTCTTTGCCAAACACGAGCTGGTCAAGGAAGCTGTGGCTGCGGCGGTCAAGGAGGCGAACGCCACCCTGGAACACTGGGAAACGGTCAAGAAGGTCGAGATCATCGAAGACGCCGCAACGGTCGAGAACGGCCTGCTGACCGCCAGTCAGAAGGTCCGCCCGACCGAGGTGATGAAGCGCTACGGTGACCGCATCGAAGCGATGTTCGTCAAGCCGGGCAAGGGCAACTAAGCTCTGAACCGGTTGCACTAACCGTTCTACTCAAACTGGAGCAAGGGCAACCGGGGTCATTTCACTGCTGAAAAGCAGCAATGACCCCGGCCCCTTGCTTTAGTTTTTTGCCCTTTTCTATGACTTCTTATAGTATAAGACCGGCAGACCAAAATCAGAAACCAGCAAATTCACTGTATGGACTGGTCGAATCGCTCATATCCGCGCCCCTCAAGTCGGCACCGGCCAGAATCGCTCCATCCAGACGACAGTGACTCATATCAGCACCGCGTAACTTGGCATTGGCAAGACGCGCATTGCGCAGGTCAGAATGACTGAGATCAGCAAAACTCATATCCACCCCGTTTTTAGCCGCCTCACTCAATGCTTCACGCAGATAGGCCGACTGATACCAGAAAATCACCCGGCCGTCTCGGGTTAAAAGCGCCTTCGGCGCTTGATCGGAAGCGTAATCGCGCTGCTCCCATGATTGCAAGCTATAAAATCTCGGCTTGGGTACTTCGGGCACCCCAGCCTCATAAACCTTGCGATCAGGATCCAGATCCGCAAGCGGCGTGCTGGCCATCATCATACAAAAACCAGCGGCCAGCCCGACAAACACGCAAACCGCGGCGGCGATGGTCAGGCTGGCTTTTTGCCCCAGTGGCCAGGCTTTCACCGGAGCAGCAGACACTTTCGCATCGGTGCGCTCGAGCGGATGGCGCTCCAGCGGTTCGCTAATTTCCAGACTGTGCTTGGCCAGCGACATATCAAAAACAATGGGACTGCGTTTTGGACCGAGCTCCTCTTCAGCGGTACGCAAGCCCGACGAAGAAGGCGGAGGCGCAACAGCAGCAGGTTTGGCGCTGACCGGCGGCACAGCCTTGAGAGGCGGCGGTCTATACTTCGGTCGGCCGCCGCTCTTAACTCGGCGGAGATCCGCTGCCAGAGCCGCTACGGTTTGATAGCGATCAGCGGGAGATTTTGCCAGCATACCGCTCATTACCAGCTGCAAATTGGACTCAACACTGATGTTCAGCTGTCGAAAGACTTCAAAATCCGGATCGACCTGCATCTGTTTGAGAGCAATCTGCACCCCATTTTGGCCTTCAAAAGGCGGGCGCCCGGACAAGCACTCATACATAACGCAGCCCAGGGAGTAGATATCGGAGCGAGCATCGAGACGCTGCCCCTCTAATTGCTCCGGACACATATAAGCGGGATTGCCAAAAGCATCACCGTCAGGAGTAAAGTACTTTGTCTCCCGACCGGCACTGGGCAATACTTTTGCAATGCCGAAGTCCGCCAGTTTCACCCGCTCGCTTTTTCCGTCGCCAGTAAAAACAATATTACCAGGCTTGATATCTCGATGGAAAATATTCTTACTGTGAGCCAATTCTAACCCTTCACAAAGGGCTAAAAAAAGATCGATTACAGTCGTTTGCCCCATGCGTCCGACCTGGGCCAGGCGCTCCCCAAGGCTGCCGCCGTCGATGAAATCACAAATCAGATAAGGCAGACCGGCGGCAGTATTTCCCGTGGCATAAACACTGACCAGATGCGCATGATTGAGAAGGACAGCCTTTTTTGCCTCCATGGCAAAACGCTTGGCCGTTCTTGGATTTTCAGCATACTGGCTGCGCAAAACCTTGGCCGCAAAAACCTCGTCGGCATCGCTGCGTCTCGCTTTATAGACGGTCGTAATTGACCCTTCACCCAGGCGATCAAGAATTTCAAAATCAGCAATCGCATCCGAGCAGAAATTTTCCACCCCTGAAGCCATCGCCGAAAGCTTAATCTGGTCTACCTCCAGCTCCTTAAAGTCCATGGACCGCAACCCTCCAGGTCAAACTTTATATGCCACAAAGATGAAGCAACCCCTAAAACATTTATTGACGCCGTGGGCAATATTGGCGATTATGTTTTGACGACTGTGCCGTAGAACTGATCCAAAAAGCGAATACTGGCTCAGAATGTTTACATCGAGTTCACGTGCGCTGGTCTATGGTGATAGTGGTGGTTATTTGGACGGCGGTGGATTGTGGATCCAAACATCAAATTCATGATTGTTGAAGACCAGGACATCGTGAGCCTCGGGCTAAAAATGTCTCTGGAACAGTACCCAAATCTTCAGTTTCTCGGTCTCGCAAAAGACGGTGAACAAGCTGTAGAAATGGCTATTTCACTGAAGCCGGACGTGATCATTATGGATCTCGGTCTACCAAAACTAGACGGCATTGAAGCGACGCGCAAAATCACTCAAATTGACCCTGTAATCAAGATTTTGATTATGAGTTCGCGGGACAAAGCCAGCGATATTTTTGCTTGCTTCGCCGTGGGCGCCGCCGGCTACTGCCGCAAGGACGCCTCCGCCGGAGAAGTTTACGCATCTATGCAGGCAATCTTAAGCGGTCAACTGACCATCGAGTCATCCATCGCCGGAAACATACTTGCCTGCTGGCGCGATCTACAGTCGAGCGGCAGTCTTACAGACAGTCAGGGCCAACCATTTGCCCTATCCGAAATCGATTTGCAAATAATCTCAATGATCGCCGACGGCTTGAATAATAAGTCCATCGCCGATAAGCTAGGCCTGACAGTCGATTCGCTCGGGCAACACAAGCAGCAGTTGAGGCATAATCTCGCCGCTCTTGGATCCCTGCTGGTCGAACTGAACGAAGGCTCCTGAAGCTTTCAGCGAAACTCCGCGCTTAGCGCCAACCGGCTCAATTAACAAATGGCAACAATAAAAATCACCTGTCGCGCAATCCTGAGCGACCTCGACGGCACTCTTGTGGACTCCGCCTGTTGTGTAGACTCCGCCTGGGAAACCTGGGCCAGAGGCCACAACCTTGATGTGGAATGGATCAAAAAAAGTGCTCACGGTATGCGCACGGCGGACAGCCTCAAATTGCTCACTCCGCATCTGGACCTGAAAACCGAAATGATCAGCCTGGAAGATCTGGAATGCGGATGCACCGAATCACTCGTACCGATCAACGGCGCCCATGATCTCCTGGAACAGTTGGACCGGAATGCCGCACGCTGGGCCATTGTCACCTCCGGATCGAGCCGCCTGGCCAACCATCGTCTAAACTTCGTACAACTTCCCCGGCCTTCCGTTTTTGTCACCGCTGATGATGTCATTCTGGGCAAGCCCGAACCGCAATGTTATTTACTGGCCGCCGAGGGCCTGGGCGTAA
>JAFEAV010000110.1 GCA_018266215.1 Cyanobacteria bacterium SZAS LIN-3
GACCTGCTGGACCCGCCGGACCACTGGGACCGCCCGGACCTGCTGGACCCGCCGGCCCTGCGGGACCACTGGGGCCTGAATCTCCGGAGGCCGGAGATGGGCCGCTGGAGGCAGCGGCTGTGGCTGGTGGTGGCGCGCTCGCTGTCGCAAATGCCTGATTAGCCGGACCGGCATCATCTGGATTTTCCATTGGTCTTTCTGATATGACCGCAAAGGTCATAGGTCCATTGAGACCCGGCACATTAATGAATGGCAGCGGAATCGGCAAAAAGGGATTGCAGATCACTGTCGTCTCAACGCTGACGATTTTATCGGTGACTTTATCGGAGCCGGTCTCGCCGTCGCGATAGGTAATAGTTGTGGTCGGCGGCGCGGCCGCTTTTACAAGTTGGCCCATGCCGCTCTGCCACTGATCCACCAGGTCCTTGCAGATTGGCCCGCTGGGATCCGTTGCCTGCTCCCAGTTGATCAGTGACGCCTCATGGGCTTGATTGCTGTTGAGCACTCGGCAGGTTTCGTAGGCGATGCCGACGACCAGCAAGTCGAGCAGAGGAAAAAAGAAACAGATCAAAATCACACCCAGCGCCGGTCCAAATTCTGCTATGGACGAACCGCAAGCCTGTCGGCCTTGGCGGGAAGCACTGCTGGGCAGAGGAATATCACTTACCATCGGGCCAATAATAACCAGCGCGGTACTTGCCTGTCATGTCGGTGGTTTACAAACGGGATAAAGACGATACATTTGTCTTCATCTATGTTCTTTTGCAGGCGTCCTATCGGCCTAGCCACTGCCGGCGATGCAGTTCCCTGGCCCGGTGCGCTTTAGCTTTCGTCTTTGCGCTTGAAGCGCGCCACAAAGAAACCTGATACGTCGTGTTTTGACGGCAAGAAAAGAGCATAGCCGTGTCTGGCCGAATCGGACAGTCCAAACTGGATCAGCGTATCTGCGGGGAAGAACGGGCTGAGGTCGTCGGCCTTAAAATCTTTGAAGTTGGAGAGAAACCAGGAAAAGATGTCTTCGTTTTCCTCTTGCTCCAGCGAACAGGTGGAGTAGACCAGCACACCGCCCGGTTTGACGAGGGTGGCCGCATTTTTTAAGAGTGACTTTTGCAGATTAGTCAGCTTGCCGATATCGGCTCTGGTGCGCTTCAATCTGATGTCGGCTCTTTTGTTGATGACGCCGGTGCCTGAGCAGGGCGCGTCCACCAGCACTTTATCGGCCGGCGGCAGTGTGATTGTTGTGCCGTCGCCCTGGACAATTTCTATATTCGTGAGACTCAATCTCTCGCGGTTTGTTTTGATCAAATTGAGACGGTTCTCATTTATATCGACCGCTGTGACTTTGCCTTTGTTATCCATGAGCTCGGCTAAATTGAGCGCCTTGCCGCCGGGGGCCGCGCACAGATCAATCACTTGATCGCCGGGCGCCGGATTGACTATTTGGGATACAAAAGCCGCCGCCTCATCCTGCACGCTGAAGATGCCGTCGGTGTAGCCGGGAATATTTTCAATCGGTCCGCGTACGGCGCGCCGGTCCAGGATAGTCAAACAGGACGGTACAAGCGCCGACCTTTTTACCTTGATGCCTTTGTCCTGCAGTATGGTGGCGAAGGCGCCCGTTTCGCAGGCGGTTTCGTTGACTCGCAGGGTGAGCTTTGGCGGATTCTGACAGGCCGCCAGCAGAGAAAGACTTTCTTTTTCACCAAATCTGTCCAGCCAGCGTGATACCAGCCATGATGGCATGCTGTAGCGTTGACTGAGGGCCTCGACCAGGTTGTTCTGGTTGCCGCTTATCTGCGATGAATAATTGCCCGAAAAATTGTCGGCGCCGCTCAGTCCATCGTAGCGCTGGTCGTAGTGCCAGATTCTTTCCTCTCCACTGTCGTCGCCGTTGTCGTCAACCGCTCCTCTGGCGGGACGTTCTCTCAAGTAAGAGCGCAAGACACCGTTGATGTAGCGACTGATGCCGACATGACCGATGGATTTTGTCCGGCCGAGTTCTACTGCCGTATCGACCACTGCACTTTCCGGAATGTCCTGCATGTAGTCGAGTTGAAAAATAGCCAGGCGAAGCAAGTTGCGCACGGCCGGCCGCAGTTTGATTAATGGCTCTTTGGAAAGACCGGCCAGCTTTGCGTCCAGTCTTTTTTGATTGCGCAGCACTCCCAGCACCAGCGCCATGACGAAGGCCTTGTCTCTCTGGGAAAGGGCGTCCCCTTTAAGAGCGTTGGCCAGGGCGAGATTGGCGAAGGCGCCCTCTTGCTCCACTTTTACCAGTACGCTGACTGCCAGTTTGCGAGCCGCTGTACCCTTTTTGTTGGCGGGCTGGGCGCTTTTGCTGCTCTTATCCGCCGTGTCCTCGCTACTCAAAACATTCGCCGTCCAAAAGTCTCACTCCATTGGTCCAATTTTTAGCGTCCTGCTTGGCCCGGCTCAGTGGCTGCACTTCCAGTATCTGGAGCAGGCCGTCGCCGCAACGCACCAGAATGTCCTGGCCGCTTCTGTAGATAGTACCCACTTTCGCTGATTCTTGCGGGGTTTTCTGGTTTACTTCCGGACCGTGAAGTCTTGTTTTCACGATTTTCAATTCCTGACCGCGAAACTGAGTTGTCGTCGCCGGCCATGGTGTCAGACCACGCACCTGATTGTGGATGCTTGCTGCGCTCTTTTGCCAGTCGATTGGGCTGAGCTCTTTGCCCAGACGCGGCGCGAACGTTGCCTGGCTGTCGTCCTGGGGTTGGGCCTTAACTTCACCTTTAACCATCAGGCGTAAAGTTTTGACCAGGAGCTCCGCACCGACATGTGACATTGTTTGTGCCAGGTCCACGGCGGTCATCTCGTCGTCTATCGGTATTTCAGCCTTGAGCAGCATGGGTCCCGTATCGAGACCGGCTTCAGTCTGCATGGTTGTGACACCAGTGACGGTATCACCATTGATAATGGACCAGTTGATTGGCGCCGCCCCCCTCAGTTGCGGGAGCAGCGAGCCATGCACATTGATTACCCCCATGGGGGCCATCTGCAATACCGGTGCCTTGAGAATCTGGCCGAAGGCGACCATCACCAGGACATCCGGTTTGAGCGTCGCCATCGCTTCTACGATTTCGGGCGATTTAGCCAGGCTGACGGGTTGAAAGACCGGGATGTTGTGGGCCAGGGCCGTTTGCTTGACCGGCGGTTCTTCCAGCTTATTGCCCCGACCTTTGGGCCGGTCGGGCTGGCATACGGCGGCCACCACGGTGAAATCGTCGGGGGCTTGAATCAGAGCTTCAAGCGTCGGCACGGCAAATTGCGGCGTGCCCAGATAGATAATTCGTAACATTTAAGGAGGCAGTTCAGCTTTGTACGGAGATTTCTACAATGTGGTCAAAATTGACCAGGACTTTATCGTCCAGCATTATATAGGACAACCGTGTGCCGTCGAAGACTATATTGGTCAGGACACCGGCAAACGTGCTTTGCCCGACTGTTTTGACCGTGACCTTATCACCCACCCACTGTCTCAAGTAAACTAGCTTATCTCTATTGGGGTGTGTCATCGATTCGACCTCTATGCTCCCGAGATACCAAACAAGAAACTGTCTCTCTAGTTTAGTCTGATGTGATCTACCTGTAAATGCAAGAGAAAAAAAATACAAAAAAACAATTGGGTAGATTATGGCTTGTAATGCCCGCTTTCGTTTGGCTATCTCTTTTTGTCGTGATACCGCTTGTTATCCTTTTTGTTTACAGTTTCGGCGGACGCGATGATCTGGGAAGAGTGGTGCTGAAGCTGAGTCTGTCTAATTATTTGCGTTTTATTAGTGGGCCTTATCTTATTACCCTGGCTCGTTCGATCCTGCTCTCCACTATTACAACTCTCTCAGCTTTAGTACTAGGTTATCTCTTTGCACTCTGGTTGGCTGTCGTGGCACCTAAGAAAAAACGCAATTTTCTGCTGCTTTTGATTGTTTTGCCGCTCTGGACTTCCTCGCTTCTGCGCGTCTACGCCTGGATTACTCTTTTGCGGCCGACCGGCATATTGAGCCACCTGGCGACGGGCTTTGGCCTTCATTTTCCATCCATCCTCTATACGCCCCTGGCGGTTTGGATTGGCATGGTCTACAACTATTTGCCGTATATGATCCTGCCCCTCTACACCTCTCTGGAGAAATTCGACATGCGTTTGCTGGAGGCGGCTCTGGATCTGGGGGCCAGTCCTCTGCGCATCCTCTGCCGCGTACTGATACCACTCACCGGAGGTGGTATCGTAGCCGGATCGGTCATGGTTTTCATCCCCTCTTTGGGGGATTATGTGACGCCTGATTTGCTGGGCGGGGCCAAGACCATGTATATCGGCAATCTGATTCAGAATCAATTTCTGACCGTGCGCGACTGGGCCTTTGGCTCAGCGGTGTCGTCCATTTTGATCCTGATAGTCTCGGCTGCCATCTGGATTTATTTAAAATACGCGGACAGCGAGGCTTTCGCTTGATTAGATGAAAATCAGACAGGCGGGCGTATCTTTTTCACTATAGAAACCATGCGGTCGTAATCCGAGCGAAACAGCTGCGCGATTGCCCGTCCCGCTTCGATAAGGTAGATATCGGCGCCGCCATCTACTCTCGCCGTGGCTGCCCGCCTGATAGCAGCGGCAATCAATTCGTCGGTCGGAACTGAATTGATGTGAGCCAGCAGACGCAGGAATTCAAAATTGGAGGTCAAAGAGATCACTTCCTGCCGGCTGGCCTCATATACGAAGTCGTGTACATCCGGCGGTTGCGGCGGCAGGTGTTGATAGATGGCGCCCCTTTCCTCTTCCGCTCCCGCGCCCGGTTTTTCGGCGATTTCGCGGTAGCCGATTATGGCCGCCTGCATGTGGGTCTTGAGCAGAGCGAAAATATGCGGCTGCTCCAGGCGCAGTCGATCGCGGCTCATGCCCAGGGCCGAAGGTTTATGCACCGAATCCGGGGGATTTGTGACAACGTCGAAGACGACGGCAAAAATATCTATGCCGTTTTCCGGCGATGCCACTTTGACGAAACTGCCAAATTTTGGCCGGGCTGCGGGCTGCCCCTGGTTGAGCTTTTCCGGCAGGGTTTCGGCGGTCAGGCCGGTGATGGACGATGTCAAAACTTCCGCCAGAGGCAACTTTGTCAGATTTTGCGAATTTGCTTCATTAGTGGAAATTTTCGGCACGGCTTTTCTCAGTCGGTTGGTGGCACGTCTTTATTGGGCTTGTAATTTTCGTTGTCGCCTTCATCGGGCACGGCGCCCACGCCTACCGAGGTGCTCTTAGTAATGAGGATAGCCGTGCTGCCGGTATCGTCGGAGATGGTGACCGAGACTTCGGAATCTTTCATAGTGCCTGATATGGTCACCATGTTGCCCATGGTTTCTTTTTTCTCGATATTCCAGCCGGCATTCTTCAGCGTCTGTTCGTACCAGGTCGCTACTTTTTCTATGGCGTCCTGACTGGAGAGTTGCAAATATTGCGACTCGTCGGTGATGTCTTTGTCTTCGGCCTTGGCCGACTGCGAACCACTGGCAGTGGCACCGGGATAAACCAGCGCGGACAGATCTTTGGGGACCGAGTCTTTGCCGATTTTCTGAGTCTGGGACATGCCGCCGCTGGAGAAGTTGACCTCTTTTCCGCCGCATCCCGTCAGGGTCAGGATAATTGCGATGGCCGCAAGGGAGCTGTATTTTCGATTGACATTCATGGCTATCTTCACGCTACGGTTTCTTACCCCTGGACTCTGCATCTATTTTACCTTGCCTTTAGTCTGACTCCATGCAAATGACCATGTACCTTAGCCGAGCGCAACTCTAGAAAACCCTGGCCGATAAGATGAATACTAATTACTGTAAGGATAATAGCCAGCCCGGGGGCGAGGGCGCCCCACCAGTTGCCCTGGATCAAACTCACCTGTGCGTCGCGCAGCATGCTGCCCCAGGACGGCGTTTGCGGACCAAGACCCAGGCCCAGGAAGCTCAGGCCTGATTCCATAATAATGGCGTCGGAGACCAGGAGGGTGGCCTCCACGATGGCCGTGGTCCAGAGTGCCGGCAGCAAGTGGCGACGCAAAAGCTGGATATTACTGTCGCCAAGCGCCAGGGCGGCGGTGCAATACTCTTCGGTTTTGATTGAGAGTACGCGCGCCCGGGCCACCCGGGCTGATTCCAGCCAGGTGGTGGCGGCGATGGCCACGGTCACGGTGAAAAGAGGCAGCAGTCCGTCGGAAGAGGGTGTCACCGCCAGCAGGCCGCAAAGCAACTGCGGCAGCCGGGCGGTAAATTCCGGGGCGGTCAAAAATGTACTGAGGGTGAGGAGCAGGATCACCGGCGGAATGGCCAGAAGGCTGTCGACAAGGCGCATCATGATGTTGTCAATCAATCCACCCATCAGTGCTGAAAAGGATCCAAACAGATTGCCCACAAAGACTGAAGTAAAAGAGGCTACCAGAGCCACGCTGAGCGAACCGAGGGCGCCCCAGGCCAGCATGCCGAAGAGGTCGCGACCCATGGCATCGGTGCCGAGCAGATGACTGCCGTCCGTAAAAGGGCTGATATTGGTCTGGTTCAGATCCGTCAGGGGTGGCTGGCCCAGGTGCAGACAGACCATCACCACCGGACCCAGGGCCAGGAGCCCAAAGATGGTAAGCAGTGAAAGGCCGGTGGTCATACTGGTATTAAGTGACTTCATTCAGTTTGCCTCTTTCAGCCTTGGATCCAGGCAGGTTGAAGCGATATCGGCCAGGAGGTTGGAGATGACCACAACTGTGCCGTAGAGCATGAAAAGCCCCATGAGTACCGGATAGTTGCGGCCAAGAGTGGACTCAAACATGAGCCGTCCCATACCGGGCAGGCAGAAGACCGTCTCTATCAGCACCGATCCGCTGATCAGGCCGGGCAGGGAAAGACCTGCCAGATTGACTATGGGCAGAAGACAGTTGCCCAGGACATGACGCACAATCACCTGTCCCATGCTCAGACCCTTGGCCAGAGCGGTGAGGACATATTCTCGATTGATTTCATCCAGGGCGAGTGAGCGAATGAAAAGGGCTATCTTGGCCGTTCTTCGCGCGCTGAGCAGGGCGGCGGGCAGGAGCAGATGGCCCAGTACCCCGAGCAGGTTTGCCTCTTCTCCCGGGGCGTGCAGACCAAGAATGGGCACCGGGGCCAGAAGGGCGCTGCGGGCAATGATGGCGATGGCGATAAAAGCCATCCAGAAATTGGGGGCGCTGTAGACGGCCAGAGTTATGGTCACGGCCAGGGTCTCACCGCGAGCCGCCCAGTGTGACATGTTGCCGTCCTGTGAAGCGATCAGTCCGAGGCAGGCAAGAGTGCCGCCCAGGGTGATGCCCAGACCAAAGGAGATGATCAGGGCCAGGCTGACGAGGGCCAGGGTGGCGGGCAGCCGTTCAATGATGACATCCTTGACCGGGCGGCCGTCGCGATAGGAAAGTCCCAGGGCCGCGTTACGTTTTAAATCATTGATTTTTGCTCTTTCGCCGCTGCCGCCGGCGGGGCCGAGCCAGCCCTTGAGCCACAGCCAGTACTGCCCGGCGGGGCTTTTGTCCAGGCCAAATTCCTGGCGCAGCATGAGCAGTTGTTCAGGGGGAATTTCCTTTTGCGCCGAGCCCAGCATTACATCGACAGGGTCACCGGGCAGGCATCGGATCAGGAAAAAACTGACCAGTGAAAGCAGGAAGAGCATGGGAATTGCAGAAAGCGCTCTTCTTACAATCAGGCTTAACACCTTGGACTCCTTTCAATTGACAAACGACTTCCGCAGTCAGTAGCATTTAATATGCCTTCCCTCAGCCAGTCTTGGCAATCGTATTCGAAAGCTTACTAGATACTTGAGGGCATGGCGGCATAGCCAAGTGGTAAGGCAGAGGTCTGCAAAACCTTTATCCCCCAGTTCGAATCTGGGTGCCGCCTGATTTTTAACTCCCCAGAGATCATTATTCTCGGGTCAAATGTTGCAAACTGATTAAAGTGAGGCCCTCCTTTAGTCTCTAGGTGTTTCCTTGGGCGCGGTTCAAGATACAATAGGCGGCATGCGGACGGTTGGCGCAGTTGGTAGCGCACCACTTTGACATAGTGGGGGTCACTGGTTCGAATCCAGTACCGTCCAAATTTTTTCAATTAGCATAGATTAACATGGCACAAACGCGCAGAGAATTTTTGGCCGCCGGTTTGGGTCTTACACTGGGGCTGGGTGTCACTTCCCCCGCACTCTTTGGCGCCGGTACTAAAAATCGCCTGGCCTCGAGACCGGCTGATCCCTTGCTCGTCGTAGTTGAGCTCAAGGGTGGCAATGACGGTCTCAACACCGTGGTGCCCTGCGGTCAGGGCGCTTACTATGATGCCAGGCCGCATCTGGCGCTCAAAGAAGATGAGGTCCTGCCCCTGGCCGGTCTCAAAATCAGACATGAAAGTGATTATGGTGGCACCGGATTGCACCCGGCGGCGGCCCCGCTTTACGCCCTGTATCAGCGCGGCGAACTGGCTCTTTTGCCGGCGGTTGGTATGACGGGCTCGTCTCTCAGTCGCTCCCATGTGCGCGCTTCCCAGATATGGCACAGCGGCAGGCCTGATATTATCGGCGATACCGGATGGCTCGGTCGCTATTTAGACGAGCATGGCTCGGGGCGCTCGGCCCTGGTTGATGCCGGCCACGAGCCCGTTGAATTGCCCCTGGCTCTTATTGGTAAGAGCGGCCGCGACATCGTCCGCCTTGACCCGGCGTCCTGCAAACAGAGCGATCTCTGCGGGGACTCTCGATTGGGCCGGTCACTGGCCCTGATTGCCGACAGTATCGCTACAGGCAGCGGCGAGACGAAGATCTTTTACACGGCCATGGACGGATTTGATACCCATGCCTCCCAGGCCCAGCGTCATGACTTTTTGCTGCGCCGGTTGGCGCAAGCCCTGGCCGGATTTTTTGAGGATTTGAAAAAGCGTCTGCCCGATGGCCTTGACCAGAGAGTGCTGGTACTGGTGCACTCCGAGTTTGGTCGCCGTCTGCAGGAAAACAGCGGCAGCCTTTATGCTGATGTCGCACTACCTGTGGTATCAGAGACGGCCGCCGCCAATGTCGGCACGGACCACGGCGGCAGCGGGCTTTGCATGGTTCTGGGACCGGCGGTGCGCGGCGGAGTCTACGGCGGCTATCCCGATCTCAGTCATTTGCAAGATGCGGAATTTTCAGCCACCGTCGATTTTCGCACCGTCTACGCCACCATACTGGAAAACTGGCTGCAATGCGACAGCAGAGCAGTGCTGGGTGGAAAGTATCCGCTGCTTGATTTTTGTTAGACCGGCTAGCGGCTGAGCTGATTAGGGATCGGGCGGAGCGTCGCCGGCCACCATCGTCCAGAATTTGCGTTCGAAATCCCACATGGTGTCGTCTTTGTAGTTGCGCAGGACTACTTTTGCCGACCAGGCGCCTTCCTTTGTCAGGGTGACGTCGGGCTTAAAAATATAGTGCCCTTTGAAAATATCATTGGGATCGTTGGCCAGAAACTCTTTATTGAAGACTTCGTTGCCGTCCGGATCTTCGATTGTCACTGTGCCTTTGTACTGGCGACGCTCATAGGGGGTGCCGAAGCCGATGACACAGGTGCAATCCATCTTGGCAGGCAGCGCTTCCACAACAAAAAGATCGAAGAGTCCGCGGGTGTCTATGCGCCCGTTTTCTTCGTAATCGGCTTCCTGGCAGAAGAGGATGTACCCGCTGTGCAGATACTTCATAAAAGGTCCCTTTCTATACAATCGCCACGCGACTAGAAGATGTTACCAAAAAGAAGCCCCCGAAAGACTAAATCTTGCGGGGGCTTCAAAGAAGAGATCGAACCGTCAGTGGTTAGTATCTGACTTCTTTTTTGTTGGAGATTACGGCTTCAGCGATAACCTTGGGCACTTCTTCGTAGTGGGCAAATTCCATTGTGAATGTACCTTGACCACGAGTCTTGTTGCGGATATCGGTGGCGTAGCCGAACATTTCGGAGAGCGGAACCGAGGATCTTACCTTGGAGAGGTTGTCGACGGTTTCCATACCTTCGATGCGGCCACGACGGGAGGAGATATCGCCGATTACATCGCCCATGAATTCTTCCGGTACTTCAACTTCAACCTTCATGATCGGTTCGAGAAGTATCGGGTTGGCCTTCATGAAGCCTTCCTTGAAGCCGATTGAAGCGGCTGTACGGAACGCCATTTCGTTGGAGTCAACTTCGTGGTATGAACCGAAAACGAGAGTCGCTCTGACGTCGATGATGGGATAACCGGCCAGTACGCCGCCGACGAGGGTGTCGCGGATACCGACTTCAACTGCGGGGATGTATTCCTTGGGAACGGTACCACCGACGATCTTGTTGACGAATTCGAAGCCCTTGCCCGGTTCCAGTGGTTCCAGATCGAGGACGACGTGACCGTATTGACCACGACCACCCGACTGACGGATGAACTTGCCTTCGACTTTGTTGACGGCTTTTTTGATTGTTTCGCGATAAGCAACTTGCGGCTTACCGACGTTGGCTTCTACTTTGAATTCGCGAAGCAGGCGGTCGACGATGATTTCCAGGTGGAGTTCGCCCATGCCGGAGATGATTGTCTGACCTGTTTCATGGTCAACGCGTACCTTGAAGGTGGGATCTTCTTCCGCCAGGCGGCCCAGCGAAACGCCCAGTTTATCGGCATCGCCCTTGGTCTTGGGTTCGATGGCAACCGAGATAACGGGATCCGGGAAGTTCATCGACTCAAGGATTACAGGTGAATTTTCAGCGGACAGTGTGTCACCGGTGGTCGTGTCTTTCAGACCGACAGCGGCGATGATGTCGCCGGCGAAGGCCTGGTCAACGTCGGTGCGGTTGTCAGCCTGGAGCTGTACCAGACGGCTGATGCGCTCTCTCTTTCCTTTGGTGGAATTGAGAACGTAAGAACCGGCGGCCAGGGTACCGGAATAAACGCGAAGGAAGGTCAATTTGCCGACGAAGGGATCGTTCATGACTTTGAAAGCCAGAGCCGAGAAAGGAGCAGCTTCGTCAGGAGCGCGTTCGGTTTCGGAGCCATCGGGCAGGGTGCCCTTGATCGCTTCTACGTCGATGGGAGCCGGCAGATAATCGACGACTGCGTCGAGGAGCTGCTGTACGCCCTTGTTTTTGAAAGCCGAACCACAAAGGATAGGAATCACTTTGTTGTCGCAAATTGCTTTACGCAGAGCGGCTTTGAGTTTGTCGAGGTCGAGGTCTTTGCCTTCCAGATAAGCTTCCATCAGTTCATCGTTGGTTTCAACGATGGACTCGACGAGCTGCTGGCGCCAGGTTTTGGCGTCTTCCAGCATGTCGGCGGGGATGTCGACGATGTTGAACTTCTGACCCATGGGGTCTTTTTCATCATAGATGTGAGCTTTCATATCGAGCAGGTCGATCAGACCGGCAAATTGTCCTTCGGCGCCGATGGGCAACTGAAGGGGATGAGCATTGGCCCATGTTGTCGTCATGCCGGGAAGCTGTTCTTTGATCTGTTTGACTACTTTGTAGAAGTCAGCACCGGTACGGTCCATTTTGTTGACCAGGATCATACGGGGTACTTTGTAGCGATTGGCTTGCTTCCAAACTGTGTTGGTCTGGGGCTGTACGCCGCCTACGGCACAAAGGACGATGACCACACCGTCGAGTACGCGCATGGAGCGCTCTACTTCAACTGTGAAGTCGACGTGTCCGGGGGTGTCGATCAGGTTGATACGTTTGCCCTTCCACTGACTGGTGATGGCGGCGGCGGTGATTGTGATACCGCGCTCCTTTTCTTGTTCCATCCAGTCGGTGAAGGAAGTGCCTTCGTGCACTTCACCCATTCTGTGGATAAGTCCTGAATAAAACAGGATGCGCTCGGTTGTAGTGGTTTTGCCGGCATCAATGTGCGCGGCGATACCCATGTTGCGGATATCTTGTAATTGAACTGTTCTTCCTGCCACAGAGCCCGCCTTTTTTTCCTTGACGCTATCCATAATGACCTTCCGATTTACTTGTTTTGTACTTGTCCCAATTTCTGACTGCGCGCCGGGGGCGCCGCTTCTCGGCTACTTGAAAAGACTAGTTGAAGATAACACCTGGACCGCTTCCAGGCGCGAACCTTCATAAATATCTTTATTTGTTGTAGCGGCAATTGTTACAAAAGCCCGGGGGCCCATGTAATAACAATTAAGTGTATAAGGTTTCCAAAATTTTGCCCGGGTATTGATCCAATCTTGAATCAGGTGCGCAAAAAATAACGCCCCGGATGGCGTAGCCAGGCCCGGGGCGTCGATATTGCATTGCTTCGCTTGCTGGTTTTTAGTAGCGGTAGTGAGCGAACGCTTTGTTGGCTTCAGCCATCTTGTGGGTTTCGTCTTTCTTCTTGACCGAAGCTCCGGTGCCGTTGCTGGCATCAGCCAGTTCGGCCGAAAGGCGCTCGGCGAAAGTGCGACCCGGACGTTTGCGGGAGTTGGCGATGATCCACTGGGTGGCCAGAGCAAAACCGCGTTGCTGTTTTACTTCAACCGGTACCTGGTAGGTAGAACCGCCCACACGTCTGGCTTTTACTTCGACCAGAGGAGTGACGTTTTTGACGGCCTTGTTGAACACATCAAGGGGTTCTTGCTTGGTGCGATCTTTGAGAATCATCAAAGCATCATAGAATGCGCTCTGAGCGGTGCTTCTTTTGCCGCACTGCATCATGCGGTTTACAAAGCGGGAGACAAGCTGGCTGTTGTAAATCGGGTCCGGCTTGGAAATTCTTTTATCGGCTTGTTTTCTACGCGACATCTTTGTCTTCTGGCTCCACTATCGGATTGTTAGGTACGAGAATTAGGGGCAAACTTATTTTTTCTTGCCGCCCTTGGCGGCTGCGGCTGCTGCTGCACCAGCTTTAGGACGCTTGGCGCCGTACTTGGAGCGGCTCTGCATGCGGTCTTTGACACCGGCGGTGTCGAGAGCGCCGCGGACGATGTGATAACGGACGCCCGGCAGATCCTTAACACGGCCGCCGCGGACGAGCACTACCGAGTGCTCCTGCAGGTTGTGGCCGACGCCCGGGATGTAGGCTGTGATTTCGATGCCGTTGGTCAAGCGCACACGGGCGATCTTTCTCAGGGCCGAGTTGGGCTTCTTAGGAGTGGTTGTTTTGACCTGGGTGCATACTCCCCGTCTCTGGGGGCATGATTTGAGCGCGGGAGACTTTGTCTTGTAAGTCACCTTGGCACGTTCACGTCTGATCAGCTGATTGATGGTAGGCACCAGAACACTCCTAGAACTCTGTTTGAAATTACATTGTGGATTACGTCACGTCGCCACAAGTTCTCTAAGTGAGAACCTGGGACCACGAACGCTCCAGATTATCAGATGACTAAACGGATATATAAGACTTTCCAAAATCCTTTACAAAGCAGGGCCCAGATTATCGAATTCTTAGCCGGAATGGACGAATCTGGACCGCGCTCAGGGCTGAAGAACTAAGTTTTGCCCGGTCGGACATTGCCAAGTGGACTTGGGCTGACCCGGGGAATGTTAATTGCCGGCTTGCCGATGGCGCCGAGACCCGAGACCGTGCGCCTGAGCGATATCGGTTTGGGAGTTTTGGCGCGCAGCCAGTGGTCGCGAGCCAGGAGCGAAAAGTCGCCCACCCGCACCAGACCTGCTTCCTCTAAGGCGCCGACCACCGGCCCCTGGTAGTCATAGGCCTTGGCCACGACCATGCCCTTCATGCCGGCCCGGCGCATTATAGAGAGGACGAAAAAGACCAGGTCCTTGGCCGTATGGGTCCAACCGGGGTGGACGGCAAATTCCAGATGGTAGTCGCCTTCGTGGTGGGCCGTGACCCGGCAGGCTGAGGTGATGACTTTGCGTTCCGGGTCAAATTGCACCCAGAACCAGGAGCGGCGGCGGATCAAGCGACGTGCCAGCTTGTCCAGACTCTCTACCTGTAAAGGAAAGACGCGGAAGTCTTCGCTGACGTAGCCATAGGTCTTGCGCAGATCCGGGGGCAAAATATCCTGATGCAGGGCCAGCAGACCGGCCTGATCCTCGGGTACGGCCAGGCGGAAGGTGTCGGAGCCGTAGAGTTTGTCGATGCTCACGCCTGAATAGGTGCCGTCATCCTTTAATTTAAGGTCGGCCGGTACCTGGTAGTGGGTGATGCGCGCGCAACGGCGGAAGCCGCAGTTGCCGAGAAGGGACAGGGCGGCCGGGTTTTTGTCCGAGATTTCGGCGACGAAATGTCCCACGCCCTGACTGCCGAAAAGGGCAAAGGCAAAGCGCAGAAGCTCCTGGGCTATGCCCCGTCCGCGCTGATTGGGGTGGATGACCAGGTGCTCCACCTGCCAGCAGGTCTTGGCCTTGCCGGTCGGGCGCAGTGAGATAAGACCCAGGACGATGCCGTCTTCCTTAGCCAGGTAGACCGAGGGCGATACGTGCCAGGTGCAGGGCAGCCAGTGCTGCCAGAAATTGAGACCTGTAAACAAAAGTCTTTCTTCGGCGCAAAAACTTTCATAGGGCATGTGCTCGTCCTGGTACCGCAAAAGAGCGCGCACCTGGGCCGAATCTGTAGCAAATAGAGGCTCAATCTTGATCAATGTTTTTGCATTTCGCTGGTAAAAAGATGATAGCACGCTTGCCAAGCGCAGAGGCTTCAGGCTGCTTTGTTTCAATCGTTCTATACTTAAACGTTCCGCACCTGATTTTGTACAGATGGCCAAAGCGAAGCCCACGAACACAAGCGATAAGAGCGCTCCTAAAAAAGGTGCGCCAAAATCCGATCAGCCCCTTTTTAAGACTGTGGCCGACAATCGTCGCGCGCGCTACGAATACGACATTCTGGAAGCTGAGGAAGCCGGCATACAACTGGTCGGCACCGAAGTTAAAGCGATTCGCGCCGGCAAGGCTAATTTGGCCGACGCCTTCGTAAGAATAGAGGACCAGGAACTGTGGCTGTATAACTGTCATATATCTCCTTATGACCATGGTAATCGCTTTAACCACGAGCCGCTGCGCAAGCGGCGTCTGCTCATGCATCATCAGCAAATTCTTAAACTAAAATCTAAGATGCAGGAGCAGGGCCTGACCCTAATTCCTCTTAAAATGTACTTCAAAGGAAATCTTGTCAAAATCGATCTGGCTTTATGCAAAGGCCGCAAGCTCTGGGATAAGCGCGACAATATTGCCAAGAAGGAGTCCAAACGCGGACTCGATCGGCTTATGAAAAACGCTTCCAAATATCAGTAAAAACTATCAATAACAAGTAGCAAGGCAAGGGTGACAGAGTGAAATATAAGGCACTATATCTGGTGGCAGTATTTTTGACTTCCAGTTTATTTGCGGGCCTTCTCCAGATAGTTTTTTCACCGGCCGCTCTGGCCGCCTCACCGGTGGCTGTTCTTAAAAGTGCGCGCAACGCCGCCGCTTATCAGGACCAGCATATCGGCTCCATGGAAGACGATTTCAAAGCCTTTAGAAATGCCCTGGCCGGCGCCAATGTGCGCTTTGACGAGATAGGTGATGCCGACATCGATGCCGGTCCGGCGAAACTTTCTTCCTATAAATTGATTATCGTGCCCTTGCTCGTCGATCTGCCGCAGTCCGAAGTAAATGCCCTGGCCGACTTTCAGAAAAACGGCGGCAAACTGCTGATCGCCGACGGCGCCGGCTCACCGCAGGCCGGTGCGCAGGCCCTGGCTGCCCTGGCCGGGGTAACCGCTCTCAAGCAAAATACTTTAAAGGACGTGCAGAAGCTGGTCTGGCCCCGCACGGTCATGCCTTTCTCCTGTGACTTTGCCATCGCCTCGGTGGTGGCACAGCTGACCCTTTCCCCCTCGGCCACGGCGCTTGCCACCTGGCAGGACAGCCAGAACCAGGTCCAGGCCTCGGCTATAAGCCGTCAGGGTGGTGCCATTTATCTGGGCTGGTCGCCCGGCATGCAGGGTGAAATATCAAGCAATTCACAGCTTCTGGCCCAGGCCCTGGATGAGCTCTCCCCCGGGATCACTCAAGCGGCGGCGGTGCAGATAAGCTTTGCCGATTACACAACAATTTCGCAGGAACTCGACTATCTGGCCAAGCGCACCGATGAGTCGATCAAAACCGCTAAACAAGCCGAGTTCTCCGTGCCCCTGAAAAATATTCAGGCCCTCTATGATTCGGCTATGGATCATGTGAAGCAGTTTCAGACGGCCTACAGTGATCGCAGATTTCTTGACGCCGATGAACAGGTGCAGAAAGCCCGGGCTGATTTTTGTATGGCCTTTGCTCAGTCCATGCCTATTCGTCCGGTCGAAGCTCGCTGCATCTGGCTGGATCGCGGCACCATCGTCGCCACCCACAATCCGCAGGGCATGGCCCAGCTTTTTGACAAGCTCAAGACCGCCGGCATAAACGTTGTTTATTTCGAAACCAACAACGCCGGTTTTGCCATGTTCCCTTCCAAGGTAGGCACGCAAAACCCCGAGACCATTGGCTGGGATCCGCTTGGTTCGGCTCTTTCCGAAGCTCGCAAGCGCAATATGGAATTTCACCTGTGGATGTGGACCTTCAACGTAGGCAACGTCAAGCACAATCCCATAATCGGCAAAGAAGCCGATTATCCCGGTCCCGTGCTCTCCAGTCATGATTATGCCTGGGCCCTGGCTTCGTCCAATGGTTCCTTTGTGCCGCCCCGTCAGTTTGAATTCTGGCTCGATCCTTCCAATCCGGAATGCCGTCAGTACATCAAAAATTTCGCCCTGGAAATGGTCACACGCTATAAAGTTGATGGTCTCCAGCTCGATTACATCCGCTATCCCTTTAATAACAAGGGCTCCGAAATGGGCTTCAACTGGCTTGGTCGCCAGAAGTTTGAGCGCGAGACCGGCATGAGTCTCGATCGTCTCGATGATGACACCAGACAGTTGTGGGTGGCCTGGAAAGTAGCCCAGGTATCCAGCTTCGTCAAAGACATATCCGAGACTTTGCGCAGTGCCTCGCCCGGCCTTCGCATTTCAGCGGCTGTCTATGCCATGCCTCGCCGCATGCGTGTCAACGCCATTCAACAGGAATGGGAGACATGGGTGGCCAATGGCTGGGTGGATACGCTCAATCCTATGACCTATGTAGACTCGCCCAAGCAATTGAGCGAAATGGCCTCCTATGTGCGTGAGTCGACGGCGGATAAGGCTCTGTCCTATCCGGGACTGTCTATTCGTCAGCTCGATACGGCCGGTCTGATTGAGCAGATGGACGGCGCTCGCGTTGTCGGTACGCTCGGTACGACTATGTTTGCCGTGGCCCACCTGGATGAGAAAAAGGTCAATGTACTCAAGGTCGGACCGTACCGCAGAGCGACGGCTGTGACACCACAGGCGGAGCCTATTAAAGCCTCGCGTTTGCTGGTTGATGACTTTGCCTTGATGGTCAATCGTTATTTGCAGGACCCCAAAAAGCGCATCATGTCTGACACGGCCAGCACCAACGATGTGGTCAATCAGATTGACTCGGTGCAAAAAAGTGTGCGCGCTTTGAATTTCAAAGCTTCTTCCGAGGACATCGATAATGTCCTCAGAGACGTGACCGCCCTGCACAATACCTGCAAAGAATGGCTCAGGCTCGAGGCTTTCATCCAGAGAGGTTTCCGCGCTCAGTACATCGCCAACTATCTCTCGCAGGTGGAGGCTATTCTGTCCTACGCTTCGCAGCACGCTAAATTGCAGAGCCAGGGCAGCACACTGGCCGGACAGATTCCGGTCACGACCCAGTCCAGATAAGTCCGGTCCGCAAGTCATACATAAACAAAAAGTCCGGACAATCCCTTGTGGCTGTCCGGACTTCTATTATTTGTCTTGCTCAGTCCTGGGCTCAGGCGCCCTGGACTACCAAACTGGTATCAGCGGGGTGGTTGGGACAGTACATCAGATAAGCCGTACCGCCGTCGCCAAATTTGACGCCGAGGGATTCGATTGATTCCAGTTGCATCAGCAGGCTGAGAGGGCTCTGGCATTTTTTGCAGTTGACCAGTTCTTCTCCGGCTACCCATTCGGGGAAACCGCCGACATGAGAGAAAGATGCCTCATGATCGGGGCCGAGACAGACGTCTTTGAGCTTTTCGTAGAGACTCTCGACATCGGGCGGATAGAGTTTGACCAGCATGTCGACCAGATCGGGATCCATTTTGTCGACGAAGTCCCACTGGGGCATTGTCTTGACGACATCGTTGGTCTTCATGGGACGGGCCGGTGTTTCTTTAGTGTCGCGCGGGGGCTTGATGCGCGAACCGTTGGACACTGTCGTATAGGTGCGTACCAACCAGCCGTTGCCGGGAGGAGCGGGGGAGTCCTGGGACGCCGTATCGCAGGCGAAGCAGACAAAAAATGTGTAGAGGCCGGGGCCGTGTTCCGGGAAATCTTCGATAACACCGGTATTGAGCTGGCCGACGAAGCTCATTGACTTGCTGCATTCGCCGCAGTGGGGCCAGCCCTGATTGGCTTCGCCGTACGGTGCGCCGCAAAGATGAGATTCAGTCAATCCCAGATCGTCGACTGCCTTGCCGATTGATATTTCATGGGCATCTTTAGCCAGAGCGCCCAGTTGCTCTATGACTTTATTAAATCCGCCCGGTCCAAAAAACTCTTCGGCTCTTTTGGTCATCGTGGGGATGAAATTTTTGTCGTTGGGACGAGCTCCACCTGCGTCGGCTATGGCCTGCTGGCGCTCGTCTCTGTTGTTATTTTGCTCGGCTAGTTTTTCTGCTTCCATTTTGCTCGACGTTCTTCTTGATTAGCTTGGGATGCCTGAATGAATCGACCCGGTTTTACCCGGAGCGCTCCCTCAGAGTCCCATTCTACCCCGCTGAGTGCCAAAGTATAGCTAAAGTGGTAGCTACGTGAAGAGGTATTTGTGAC
>JAFEAV010000111.1 GCA_018266215.1 Cyanobacteria bacterium SZAS LIN-3
GGCACCGGTTTGTATCTGGTGGCGGCTCTCGACTATCTCGATTCTCTGGACACCCTGCCGGTTCCGCTGCCCGCTGCCGCAGGCGATGCCTCTCGCCGCGCCGCTCTCGCCCTTGAGTGCTTGTACGGCGCTGATTTCGATGCCATTACCTGTGGTGCGGCAAAACTTTGCCTGGCTATAGCGGCCGGTGAGTTAGAGGCTGTGCAAAATAACATCAGCTGGGAAGATTCAACGGTCTTGAGCGATGGCAATGCCGGGAAATTTGACATCGTCCTGAGCAATCCGCCCTGGGATCTGGTCAAATCCGCGCAAGCCGGATCTGGCGGCGCTCGGGTAAACCAGGCGCGGATAGCGACTCTGCGCCGCGGCCTGGAGTATCAGGGTGAGGGTGATACCAGCTACTACAAGATTTTTCTTGAACTCACAACCCGCCTGCTGCGGCCCGGCGGTGTGGCGGCTCTGCTTGTACCCAACGCCTTTTGTGGGGACAAGGGGGCGGCTCAATTGCGCCGACTCCTGCTTGAGCGCTGCGCCCTGCTTTCTCTGGATGGCTTTATCAATGAGGATTGTGCCTTTGCCATCCATCAGTATTTTAAATACGTGCTGCTCTGCTTCAAGACCGATGCGCAGACGGAGACCTTTATCACTCGATTTGGCCTGGTCGCCGGACTCAGCCGGATGCTCGGTGAGGACGCGCAGAGCGGAGGGTTGACCTATTCTCTGGCCGAGGTGGAGCAGCTCGGCGGTTCGTCCCGAGCCATTCTCGAGCTTAATGGCTCGGTTGATATGGAGCAGCTTTGCGGTCTGTACGGCAGTCACGGCAATTTCAAGAACTTTCTCGATGCCAGCGGTGGCAGTTTGCGACGTGAGTTTGATATGACACTCGATCGGCGGCGCTTCCTGCGCAAACTGCGAGTGCAGCAAAAGAGCGAGTACTTGCCGCTTTACGAAGGGCGAATGATTGCTCAATTTGAGGCAAGAAAGGAGTCTGCCGCCCCGCGATATTTTGTTTCGCGCGAGGATTTTCGCAGACGCGTTCCCGAAGATTGCATTCGTGTCGGTTTTGTTTCGGTTAGTTCCGCCCTCAACACGAGATCGATGATCGCAGCCCTGCTGCCCGATCTGCCCGCAGGCAATTCATTGCCGACAGTCGTCTTTCGCTCCGGCGAGCAGGACGAGGCCGGCGTGAACCCAGCCCGAAAGCTGGCACTGTATACGGTGGCAGTTTTTAACAGCTTCGTCTTCGATTGGATCCTACGTTTGCGCCTCAGCGGCAACAATCTCAGCTACCATGTGCTTGAGGACCTGCCCTTCCCCGAGCCCGGCTCTCTTGAGCCGGCGCTCTTTGGCCTGTGTGTTCACCTGTCCGGTCGGCTCTCGCTTGAAGCCCCCGACCCTGTATCAAGATTGCGACTGCGCGTCTGGCTGGAGATGCTGGTGATGCATATCTATGGTATCGATCCTGATTTTGCCGGCCATATTTTGCGTGATTGTCGCCTGCCGACGGAGCAGCTGGCCCGGCGGCGCTGCCTCAGTCGGTTGAACTCTAATCAGCCAGAGCCGCGGGGATTTTTCCGGGTTGATAAAGAGCTTGAGCCTGATTATCGACTGACCAATCTTGTACTTTCGGCTTACGGACAATTGCATACGTCCAGCGGCGAGTTTGGCCGACTGCTGGAGCAACTGGAGCCCACGTCGCCTGTGCTTCTGCCTGCTGCCGTAGAGGCGGCGCTGGAGCGGCGCTGCGCCGGGGCTCTCCTCTGAGCCCGCTTGAAGGTGGTACTATTTCTGCTCCCGAAGGAAACGCTCATGTCCGGCTTCAATATTTTCGACTTCAGCCTTGCCAAGGTCCTGCCCGGTTGCTTGCCGGCTGTGGCTCTCAGCCTTTCAATTATTGTCGGTCAGGCTTCAGCGGCTGAGGCCTTGAGTTTTCGCGATGGTATCAAAGAAGGCGACCGCCGCCTGGAGTCCAAACAGTACGAGTTGGCCGAAGGTTGCTATCGTCAGGCTCTCCGGGACGCTAAGCGCGATCCTTCCGCCGGTGCTGATGATCGGGCACTCTGTATGCAAAAACTGGCTGCTGTTTTGCAGCTTGAGGACATAAGTCAGGATGCGCTGCCGCTCTATAAGAAGGCGATAAAAGAATTGCGCCGCGCGCATGGTCCCCACAGTGAGACTCTTCTGCCGCCCTTGAGGGCACTGGGGCTGGTTGAAGAAAGTGACGGTGATTTTAAAAAGGCTCTAAAAACTTACCGGCAGGCCCTGGAAATAGCCACTGATGTTGGCGCCAAAGCCTCTCCCGCTGCGGCTGGGGCAGCCACTCTCAGGCTGGCGGATTGCGAGCACAGCCTGGGGCGGACCGCTTCAAAGGACGGCGATGCCGGCCTGGCCCTGTCTTCTTACCGGCAGGCACTGGCGCTCTATATGGGCGAGAAGTCGCTGCCTTCAAGCGAGCCTTTGCAGGAGCTGGTAAGCGATTACACCGACTTGCTCGAGAAAAAATACGGCCCCGGCAAGACTTTGCCCTCCTCGGTCCGCACTGAGCTGCTCAAGGATCGATTGGCCGATCTCTCCCAGCGCCGCGGCGTGGCACCTTCGTCTTTCGAAAAGGAAGTGACGGTGCGATTGGCCAGGGAGGCCATGGATAAGGTGCCGCCGACGGTTTTGAACGGCACGGAAAAAGTGGAAGCGCCGGAACCGGTGCCCCTGCCCTCGCGTAATGACATTGTTGGCGACGAGTCTATCGGCCAGCAGAAAATCGCATTTTATGAGCGTATGATCGCAGTCGACGTCAAAAGTTTGGGGCCGGAGCATCCAAGCGTGGCACGGGATTTGAGCGGTCTGGGTGCCGTTTATATGGCCGCCGGTAAGTACGATGACGCTAAGGTCGTATTGATGAGAGCGCTCAAAATTTATGAAACCACATACGGTGCCGATGCCCTGATGGTAAAACGGACCCGCAGCATGCTTGAGCTCGTCAGCGACAATCAAATCGCGGCCCAGGGCGGCGACAACGCCGGCACCAATTTCATCGCCTCACTGCCTGCTGTGCCACTCTCGGCGCAGAGGCTGGATCTCTCAATCAGTCTCAGTTATCTGGCCAGTCTGCTCTACAGTCTTGGTCGAGTGGAGGAGGCCGAAACCGTCTATGGTTGGGCCGTAGCCGATACCTATTACACCACCGGTGAGCGCAGTTTGCTCCTGGCTGCGGCGCTCAAAGATTACGCCCGGGTCCTGCGCACGCGGGGCAATAATGTGCGGGCCGAATTGTTGGAATCTGATGCCCGGGCTATCACCCGGCGTGTTTTGTCCCAGCAGGCGGCCGGGGCATATCAGTAGTTTACCTGCGCAAAGGGCTCAGTCTGAGTCTTTCCACGGTCTGCCGCGTTCTATATCGACGTGGCCATTGAGGCGGTAAGGCACTGGAGAGCCGTTATCCGGTGAGCACTCGAAGCCGCCGTTGTCGATAGGATCGAGTTTGTCCGGCACCCAGTTATTTGGGCCCGGCGGCACTGGCGGCTGGAGTACTTCCTGCAAATCGTCAAAATGTTTTTTCTTCTCGCGGCGCAGATCCTGATGCAGTGAAACCGACGAATCCTTATCTGTCCTGCCGTTTTCGCCGCCGTCGTCACCATCTGCGTGCTTGTGCATGCGGTCTTCGCTGTCGCTCATTCGTCCGTCTTTTCTAAAGAGTTCGCCGGAGGCCGTGTCCGAATCCGGCGTCAGTGGCTTGTCCTGCTGCTGACTGCCGCTTTTGACCAGCAGGTCTATGAAACTATGACGGCTGAAATCAGTGTCTTGATAGGTCGAAGCATCAAACTGAGAGTCATTCACCCCAATATCGGGATTAAGACCATCGTCTTCCGCTCTGATTGCCGCCTCTCTCTCCCGACGTTCGGCGGCGCGCAGTCTTTTTTTCTCCTGTCGCTTCTCTTCCCTGTCGTCGTCCATTGCCGCTTCTTCCGCTCGCTTGGCCAGACTCTTGTAATCGCCAAGATTACTTTTGGCCATAGTGCGATCGGCTGCATTGTCGGCCTCGGCCGGCGCACAAATAAAGGCGCAGGATATTGCAATAATTGCCGTCGGCAGCCCCTTTGCAAGGCGCGGCCGGGATGGCGCATAAAAGCATTTTCTAGCGGTAGAAGGTGCCAAAGTCGGTTTTTCCACCGGGGGGCGCAGGGGCTGGACTTCGGCATTGTACTAATTTCCTGCGGGCGTATGGAGCGGCCCCGGCATATAAGATTCCATTCACAGTTCGCGCTAAGCCTTTGAGTAAAATACTCTCCAGGCTTTAGTGGTCAGGCCGAGGCGACTTGAATGATTTCCCTGCGCGTTGCAAGGCAATTGATTAACCTTTCAATGGCAGTCATTTTTTGTCTGGCCAATACCTGGCCCTGCGCATTCGCCGCCGGGCGCGAAGTGGATGTGCCTGAGTTTCAGTTTCAGCCGGTGCGTCCCACCCGACCTGTGACCATCGAAGATGCCGTGGACATCGCCCTGCGCAATTATCCCGCCATCAGCAATAAATTTTTTAAACTGCGTGCCGCCAAGGCCAATGTCTCTCTGGCAAAGACCCAGTACTTACCTAACTTGAATTTTGACATTCAAGAATCCGGTATCACCGGCAACCGCATCGCCAGTACCGTTATGAACAATGTCTCGGGCTTTGATACTGTGCCGGTCGATTCCGGCCCGCCCGTTCGTGGGACAAGCTACAAGCCGATCGTCAACAATCTCCAGGGTGGTAACTTAAACTGGCTTATGGTCGACTTTGGCCTGCGTCATGCCAATGATAATTTTGCCTACGCCGATGCGCGCGCCGCTCGCGCCGATCTTAATTTAACCAAACTGGATGTGGCTTTCGACGCCGCCGATGCCTATCTCACCGCAGTCGCCGCCAAGCAAATAATTATTTCCACCACCGCTGCCCTTGATCATATGCAGGCCGCGAGCCTGCGTGCGCACACTCTTGTGGCCGAGGGATTGAGGCCGGGGGTAGATGCCGCTGACTTTGACTATGAAGTGTCGCGCACCAAAATTGCTCTGATCAAGGCTGAAAAAGACAGACGCATCGCCCTTGTTAATCTGGCGGAAAAAATGGGGGTGGCCGAAACCGATCTGGAAATATTGTCCGATACTGTGGTGCGCAGCCCGCAAGCAATCAAGATGCCCGGACCGTTTGATCTTTCGTCACATCCGCTGGCGCTCTTCAAGACGGCTGAAATCAACCGCTGGCGAGCAAAACAGGTGGTGCTCGATCGCGCCTACCGCCCGCATTTGTGGCTCAACTCTTCGGTCTGGGGACGGGGCAGCGGTGATAAAGTCAATCCCATCCGTTCGGTGGCCGGGGGCGTTTTGCCCCAGGTCTTCAACTACATGGTCGGTGTTTCTTTCAGTTTCCCGGTGATGGAATATTTCCCCCTGCGGGCGCAAAAACAGATGGCGCGTTCAAATGAACTGGCTGCCCGGGCCGATTTTGACCTGGCAATTCAGATTCTTGAAAAGAAAGACGCTCGGGCCCGTATTTTGCTGGCGCAGTCTAAGAAGGTGGCGGAAGAAACGCCGGTGCTGGTGGAATCGGCCAGGGTGCGCGAAGAAAAAGTGATGAAGCGCTACAGCGCCGGTCTGACCAATATGGTCTCCCTGGCTCAGGCGGAAAAGGCTCTGGCTGACGCCGAGGTGGAAAACGCCCTGGCCCAGCTTGAAGTGTGGCGATCGATTTTGTCGTTGGCTTACGTCCAGGGTGATTTGAAACCGTTTATGCAAGTAGTAAACACGGTTGAAGGCAGCACGAGGCCCGCCAACTAAGATGTGGATTATTTCAACAGCGATGAAACGACCGATCACGATTGTGACGGCGGTTCTGAGCATGGTTCTGGTGGCCGTGATGGCCATCACCTCGATGAAGCAGGATATTTTCCCCGATTTGAAAATCCCCGCTATCTACATCATCCAGGGCTACGGCGGTATGTCGCCGGAGCAGATGGAAGGGTACATCACCTCCACCTACGAGCTGTATTTCCTCTATGTGCCTGGAATCGAGCACATCGAGTCTCGCTCGATTCAAAATGTGGCCGTCATAAAAGTCTTCTTTCAGCCTGACACAGACATGGCCAGTGCCATGGCCGCTGTGGTGGCGATGGCTAACCGGGCCACCAGTCTTATGCCGCACGGCACCTATAACCCGTTTGTCATGCGCTTCGACGCGGGCAGCTTACCAGTCGGGCAACTGGTGCTCTCATCGGAAACCGAGTCGGTAAAAGAGCTTGAGGACCTGGCTTACACCCGTATCCGACCTATGCTTGCCACCGTGCCCGGTGCCGAAGCGCCGCCGCCTTTTGGCGGTAATATCCGCTCCATCGTCATCAATGTCGATGCTGATAAGCTCCGCCAGTATAATATTTCCGGCGATGAGGTGATTCAGGCTCTGGTAACTGGTAACCAGGTTTTGCCCTCGGGCAACGTGCGTACCGGCGACCTGATGCGCATTGCTCCGGTAAATTCGGACCTGCCCGATATTCATCAACTGGATTACATGCCCATTCGCACCGGTCACGGGCCGCAGATATTTGTCAAAGACATAGGGCGGGTGGAAGATTCCTCCGATATTCTGGCTGGTTACGCTCTTTTCCAGGGGCGGCGGACGGTCTATATCCCCGCCGTCAAGCGCTCCGATGCCTCCACCGTTTCGGTCGTAGATGCGCTCCGTGCCGCCCTGCCGCGCATGCAATCGGTGCTGCCCAAGGGTGTTTTCATCAGCTACGAGTTTGACCAGTCCAAGTACGTGCGTGAGGCCATCAATGATGTTTTTCACGAAGGGCTGCTGGGGACCATTTTGCCCGGATTGATGATTTTGCTCTTCCTGAGGGATCTGCGCAGCACCCTGATTGTCGTCACCACCATTCCCCTGTCGCTGCTTTCGGCCATCGTCGGATTGTGGCTTACCGGGCAGACTTTCAATATTCAAACCCTGAGCGGTCTGGCGCTGTCGATTGGTATCCTGGTGGATGAAGCCACGGTCTGTATTGAAAACATGCACAGTCACCTGGCGGCCGGGGCCAAAAAAGCCAGGGCCGTTTTTGATGCTTGCGTCGAGACGATGGTGCCCAGGCTCCTGGCCATGTTATCGGTTGTGGCCGTTTTTATTCCATCCTTTTTCATGGTCGGCATCACCCGTGAATTGTTTATCCCGCTCTCTCTGGCTGTGGGTTTTGCCATGGTCGCCTCGACCACGCTGGCATCAACTCTTGTGCCTATCATGGCTGTCTGGGTTTTGAAGGATGAGCATAAGGTCCAGACCAAGCCGGATTTCATCGATCACCTCAAGGATGGCCTGGGGCGTTTCGTCAATTTTCTGATGCCGATGAGATCGATAATAATCCCCGTCTATCTCATTATCACCGGGGTGGCCGTGGTCACCCTCTATCAGTCCATTGCCAAAGAACTCTTCCCGGACTCGGGCAGCAGCCAGTTCCGCGTGCGTATATCAGCTCCCACAGGTATGCGGGTAGAGGCTCTGGAGACGCGGGTGCTGGAGACAATCGACCAGATCAAGGCCGAGGCCGGTGCTGATAATGTGGAGAAGACCCTGGGTTATGCCGGGCAGCAGCCGGCTATGTTCCCCATCAGCTCAGCCTTTCTCTGGACCAGTGGGCCGCACCAGGCGGTGCTGGATGTGCAGTTAAAAGAGTCGGCACACATCAAAATGGGGCCTTTCAAAGACCGTCTGCGGACGCGCCTGACTAAGGCCCTGCCTGATACCAAATTTTCCTTTGAACCGGGCGACATTGTCAGTCAGATCATGAACCTGGGCTCGCCGACACCAATTACTGTGCAGGTGACCGGTCATGACCTTGTGGCGGACAAACTGGTGGCCGGCAAAATTTTGAAGGAAATGTCCAAGATCAAGCAGTTGCGAGACTTGCAGTGGGGCCAACCCCTGGACTATCCCACCTGCGAAATTGATATCGATCGTGAACTGGCCGGTCAGCTGGGAGTCACCGCGCAGGAGGTGGGCATGTCCCTGCAACCGGCATTCTTCTCCAGCCGTTTCGTCAATCTCAGCCTCTGGCGCGATAAGGACAGTGGATTTTCGTATCAGCTGCAGGTGCAGGTGCCACAGGATCAGATCAGGTCCAAGGCTGATATCGAGCATTTCCCCACCATGACCAGTCGGCGCACCGAACAGATGGACCATCATGATAATGAAGTCGACCCGGCGGTGGATAAGCTCTATCCTGACCATAAGGTGCGCTACCCGCAGCATCCGCTCATTGGCGACGTGGCTAAAGTCGAGTACGGCGTTACCAATGGCGAATATGACCGCTATAACATGATGCGCATGGTCTCGCTCACCGCCAATATGGCCGGCGATGATCTGGGTCGGGTAGGCAGACAGGTCAAAGCCGCGGTCAAGCGAGCCGGAAAAATTCCCGCCGGTGTCTTCTGCAATGTTATGGGTCAGGTGCCGCTGCTGGAAGATACCTTCTTCCATCTTTTGAGTGGGCTCTTGCTTGCTGTGGTCGTCATTACAATGATGTTGCTTGCCTATTTCCAGGCACCGCGCATAGTGCTGATTGTTGTTTCTACAACGCCGGCTATTTTGACCGGTGTGCTGACGATGCTGACCATAACCGGTACCACACTCAATGTTCAGTCTTTCATGGGTGCAATTATGTGTATTGGTGTGGGTATCGCCAACGCAATTTTGATGGTGGTCTTTGCCGAGACCAGTCGCCGCGGCGGTATGAGTGCCAGAGAAGCGGCTATTCACGGGGCGCAACAGCGCATGCGACCGATTCTTATGACGTCCATCGCCATGATCGCCGGTATGGTTCCCATGGCCCTGTCCACCACCCAGAGCGCCCCCCTTGGACGCGCCGTTATCGGTGGCCTGTCTATGTCCACCCTTTCCGTATTGACACTGTTGCCGCTGGTTTTTGCGATCATTCAGAAAAATGCACCGATCCGCTCAGGCTCTGTGCATCCAGAAGATCAGGGAGTGTAGGTTGAGACCTGAAAATAAGATGGAAATTGAGTAATGGAACACGAATCAGAATCAACACCAAATAATCATCCTCAAGATGAAAGCGATCTGATGACTCAGCGCGTGCCCAGGGCCGTCAACTTCAGATATGACAAAAATATTTTCAGCGTCAGCAACCTTTTGTTTCTGGTTGTTTTTCTTGGTATTGCCGGTGGTTTGTTTTATTTCCTCTGGGCCGGTCACAATAAGGAGATGCAGCCGGACGAGCCCGCTACGCCGGCGCTGACACCGGTACCGGTCGTCTCGGTCGTTTCTAAAACTCTCTTCCGCGAGGACCAGTTGCCCGGGGAAATAGATGCGTATCAGGATGTGCTGATTTATCCCAAGGTCCCCGGTTTCGTCAAATGGATAGGCGTTGACCGCGGCTCAGTGGTGAAAAAAGGGCAGGTTATGGTGCGCATGTACGCGCCGGAATATCTTGCCGACAGGAATGAAGCTCTCGCTAAAGTGGCCGCCACTAAAGCCGCTGTGGCTGTGGAAGAGTCCGAGCTGGAGGACCTAAAAGCCGCCCTGAAGAAAAGCAAGGCTGATCTTCTCGCTGATCAATCCACCTATCAAAGGGTTTATACGGCTTCGCTTGTGCCCGGTGTCATCGCCGACAACGATGTTGTCCAATGGGCGCAAAAAGTAGAGGCCGACCGTCAGGAAGTAAACACTTTCATCAAGCGGGTCAATGCCAAGGACCACGAGCTTTCGTCGCGCAAGGAAGAACTGCAGGCAAAAATCAGGGGCTTTGAAAGTTTTTCGGATTTCGCTTCCTACCTGGAAATACCCGCTCCCTTTGATGGCTATGTCACCGAAAGACGCATGCATGTGGGCAGCTTTGTTGGACCGGATGGGACCGGCGCTTACCCGCCTATCTGCCGCGTCAAGCAGCTTGACCTTTTGAGAATCGTTGCTCCCGTGCCTGAGATTGATACCGCCGGTGTGGTCGTGGGATCGCCTGTCGCTTTTACTGTTTCGTCTTTCCCCGGTCGTCGCTTCATCGGTACTGTAGCGCGTTTGAGCAACAGTCTCGATAAAGATACACGGACAATGCCGGTTGAGCTTAACTTCCTCAATCCCAAGTATGAAATTTTGCCCGGTATGTTTTGCAAAGTTTTGTGGCCCACCAGACGGCCCCAGGCCTCGCTTTTTGTGCCCGTTTCAGCAGTGGTCTCAACACCGCTCAATACTTTTGTCTGCAAGGTCAAAGATGAGCAGGTGCAGTCTGTGTCCGTGCGAAAAGGTCAGCTCATGGGAGACATGGTGGAAGTTTTCGGTAAACTGGCCGAGGGCGATCAGGTTGCCCTGGACGCCAGCGAGGAGTTGCTGGGCCAGTCGCGGGTACAGCCGGTTAAGCCCCACGCACCATCAGCCGCCGGGGCTAACTAGCACTACTGGATTTTGGTGAGAATGTTTTCGGCCCGGCTTTCCACGGCTGATGCTTCTGCGTTGCGTCCCAGCCCGCGCAGCACCTGGGCGTAATCTTTCAAGCAGGCGGCCAGAAGCGGATCTTTTTGTCCGACTGCACTTTCGGTGCTGGCCAGCGCCCATTCATAAAATGTGCAGGACTCCTGCAGCTTACCCTGGTGATACGAGAGGTAGGCCAGATCGTTGAGTATGCGCGCCGTCTCCAGACTGTTCGGACCGAGGGCTGCCTGACCCTGGCTGAGAGCCAGGCGATAAAGATTGGTGGCGGACTCTATGTTGCCCAGGTGAAATTCGACCGAGGCCAGTGATGAGCGAGTGTTGATGGTGAGCAGATTGTTGTTGCCCCAGGCTTTTTCGTAGATGGGCAGCGCTCGCAACAAGAGTGGTTTGGCCGCGGCGTAATTTTGTCTTGATATGTAGAGCACAGCCAGGCCGCAAAGATCATTGGCGACCGATGGATGCTGCCCGCCCAGGGCTTCTATATCGGTGGCGATTTTGCGCTTGTAGTAATCCTCACCCTTTTCGAAGTGACTTTCTTTAAAGATGGTGTCACTCATTGTTTTGAAAACAGGCGAGAGATTTTGCTCGGTCGTTGGATGGGCGATGCCGCGCATCGATACCAGCGGATCCTCATTGACGGCTTCCTGCGACTGGGCGTGCAGGGCAAACGTATTTTGCTTCTGCCAGGCCGATTGATCGGCTCCCGTATTGTTGTTCGGTTGCGGGCCGGCTGTAATTTTTGCTGTTGGCTGCGGCTTGATACCAAGGTCTTTGTCGAAGTCTTTGAGCAGTCCGGTATTGGAATTTTCGTCGGTTTTGATCAGATCGCCGTAGTCCTGGAGCAGGCTCTTTAACTCGGTGCTGGCATCCAGACCGGGCTCCTGTGAGAGGATGGAGAGAGCCTGTTTGTACTGTTTGTGGGCCGCATCTTTGTGTCCGGTCCTGGCGTTAGCCCTTGCCAGCTTGTGCAAGTTGCCGGCAAACTCAGGACTGTAAGGACCGAAGGTTTTTTCGTTGATATTGAGCGCCCGCTGGTAGAGCACCATCGCTGCACTGTGGTCGCCCTGCGACTCCTGAATCGAGCCCAGAATCATCAAGACCGGCGCTGTTTTTGGACTTTTTATGCCATAGCGGGAGGTCAATAGATTGAGGAGATTTTGATAAAGGTTCTGGGCTTCGGCGGTTTTGCCGCGCAGCATCAAAGCTCCGGCAAGCTTACGCATGCAGATTTCTTGATCAGTGTTGGAGCGTTTGTCCGAGCTCTTCGCCATTTCATTGAGGGCGGAGCGGAAATGTATTTCAGCCTGGGCCGGATCCTGATTGCTCTCGGCGGCCAGACCGAGATTGTATTCGGCGCTCCAGGAGTTATTGCCGGTCGCTGCCGCCAGGCATGGTTGGGCGAAACAATTAGCGCCGAGCAGAAGGGCCGGAATAGTAAAACTGAGGGCGCCCCGGACTGCAGCTTGTGTGAGTGATTTCTTTTGACTGACCATTATCTCTATTGTATCTCTGCTTTTTCTTCTTTGATCATCGGGCCGGTATCACATATGGTGGTACCGGCCCGACTGCATTTTACTGGCTCAGGTCAGCGATTATGCTGAAAGAAGCGAGCTCAATTTATTCGAATCTTTTGAAGCGGGCGCGTCGTCCTCGACAACCTCGGCCGTTCCCGGCTCCAGATTGTGGCCGGCAAGCCAGCCGCTGGCGTTGACGATGGAGGTGCGCAACTTGTCAGGTGAGGCATCGGCCAGAGCAATTTCTTTGTAGAGTGAAAGAAGTTGCAGTGTCGACATCAAACAGACATTCCGCTTTGCCGCGTAGTCGTTGAGTTCGATTTCTTCCGGGGAATCGCCGACTGCCGTGGGCGCTTCGCCGCTTATCTTGCTGACAATGATAATGCCCTTGGGTTCCACGCCCTTTTCCATCCAGTAACGTGTCTGCGAAATAGACAGTTGGCCAAGGTGTGAGCGCTCCGCTTTGGTTGTCGTCCAGATGACGCGAGCGATGCAGACATGCTTGTCTTCGACTTCCAGACGCAATTCGTGTTTGTCCTCGGTGGACATTGTGACTTTCCAGCCGAGCAGTGAGAGGACTTTGCCGCAGGCTTCGACCAGCTCATCACCGGTGGTGGTAAGCAATGTATTACGAATGCCGCGGGTCAAGGCGACGCGGGTCTCGACATCGCGAATCTTTTGCTGGGCGGCTCTGACTTGTTCGTTTAGCTCGTCCAGCTCGGAGTTGAGCTTGGCAATTTCGTCTGAAAAATATCGTTTACACCAATCCGGCACAGCACTCGCCCCCGCTTTAATGAACTTTGTGACTTCCACGTCTTGAGATTCCGATGAAACCTTGCTTTCGCGACCGCTGTCCACCTTGAGGGCTTCTTCGGCATTGTCGGACTTGCCTTTACTGGAGCCGGCCCCATTGGTGCCGACTTCGAGGTCGTGTGCATTGGTCTCCAGGGAGGGCTCCGGTTCAGTATCCGAACTGGTTTTTGACTGAGCCTCTCCGCCGGCGTCAATTATCTCAGCATTCGCCTCAGCCGTGGTTGAATTTTCACTCTTGGCAATGGGTTCTGCTTTATCCGAACTTTCTGTTGTTGCTTCATCCGTCGCAGCAGCTTCGCTGGAGGCCACCGGGGCAGCATCTTCGACGGCTGGGGCTTCGGCCTTCACTTCTTCCGCCGGTTCGGCGGATGCCGGCACACGGTCCAATTGAGAGCTTGTGCTGGTGGCTTCTTCGGCCGCATTTGCCGCGGCTGCTGCCGTTCCCGGTGGGTTGAGCGCCTCAAGGGTGACAGTATCGCTTGGCTTGTTGGTAGGGCGAGCCGGTATCTGCTCTTCCTTCAGTTCTTCCTTGCCTTCTTCCCTGGCTTCTTCCTTCGCCTCTTCCCCGGTCTCTTCTTTGGAGTCTTCCAGGGCGGCCGGTTCGGGCTTTGCTTCGTCAACTTTTTCGGCCTTGCTTTCCTCTTCTTCTATTTCGGAGAGCAATTCCTTGTCTTTGGCAGCCAGAGCCGCCAGTTCTTCTTTCTTCTTATCGGCTTCCGGCTCGGGCTCAGAGGCGGCCTGGCTGGCTCCGGAGAGCAGTGATGCCAGGGAGGCTTTGGGCTGCGGCTTCTCTTCGATTTTGATGGAGTTGGCTGCCTCTTCAAGTTTATCCATGAGAGCGGCATCCGGCTTCTGCATTTCCTGCGTCATTTCCTGCGAGCGAGGCGACGGGGCCATAGTGGCATCCATCTCGCTACCGGCTTTGACTGAAACTTTGCTGTCGGCGGCGGCGGCTTTTTCGCTTTCGGTAATGGCGCTCACTCTCGTCGGGGCGGCGGGATCGGCGGATTCGCTCTGAGCGCCTTCGACTACGAACCAGAAAAGTGAAACGCCTACCTTGAGAACGTCCCCATCCTTAATAGATTCGGAGACAGTCAACTGGTTGCCGTTTAGAAATGTACCGTGACGACTCTTGGCGTCCTGAACGGTAAACTCGCCGTTCTCATAACTAATAATGAAATGAAAGCGTGAGATAGATTGGTCGCCGCTGATGACGATGTCATTGAGGTCGTCTCGACCTACTCGACACCTGGGCGTGGCAATCGGAATTTTTCTATTGGAGACCAGGTCGACCAAAAATGCGGTCGGTGCCTTATTTCCGTCTTGGTTGTTATCCATCGTGGTGCTTTCTTATTGATTTCAACATTAAATCCTGAGGCCAATTTAGATGTTCCACACAGACCGCCCACTATAAACGCTCAGAACCGAGAATGGTAATGCAGGCCGGGCAATTTACCTGATTATCGGTCGCGTTGAAACCCTGGGCCGACCCGTTTCATCATAATAATGTATCTTTCCTGGGAAAGTAGGTAAAGTATTGAGGTTGACTGAACAGTTTCTGTGAGGACTTTGGCTTAATGAGCGATACTTCCGAAACGTCCTTTGCCCCAGCATTCCTGCAGGGCTCGTTTATCGAGTACTTGAAGACGTTGCCCTGGTGTAGTCAGGAGGGCGAAACCCTGGTGGCTGTTTTCAAGCTTACGTCCGAGATTATCGAGGCCGTGCGTGAAAGCGAAGTCAAGTTATTTCCCGGCGGCATGATCGTCAAATTGCCGCGTTCCGTGCTCATGGGTCTGCAGCAGAAATGCGACGAGGAGCAGCCTCTACCAGCGGTGCTGGTATGGAAAAAGAGCGGTCTGGAGATCTGGTTCCGCCGGCAAAAGAGCGCTGATTTTCCCTACGATACCTGGAGTGATCCGGGCGCCCTGGCGATCGAACGCGAAAAGGGTGTGCTCTCGGCGGCCAAGCTGGGTGATGCCGGAGCTGCGGCCCATGCCGAGCTGCTGAGCAAGGCCAAGCAATGTCCGACGATGATTCCGCAGTATTAGCGCCAGAAATAATGCCACTTATAGGTGAAATCGGCTTTTTGGCCCGGTTCGATTTTGTGCTGGAATGTAAATCGACCGACGCCATTCATTTGTGACCACCAGTTGGGCCAGCTGTAATATGGCCACCAGGCAGGGAACTGACTGTCGGGGCCTTCGTTGAGGGCGTTCAGCATCTGCATCTTGCCGCCGGGGGATGTGCTGTCCACCTGCCCCAGGACCCTGCGACTGACCTCGATTTTCACCGGCTCGCGGCCGTAGTTGGTGACGCTCAGTTGACCCTCTTCATTGATGCGCGCATATTTGTTGTCCAGCCAGACGGTGGCTGATTCCTGTCTTCCTGCTTCTTCCTCATGCTTGCTTACCTTCAGATCAACCGCTGTCGTCACGGTTAAATCCGAAGCGCCGCCCGGAGCGGCGTAGGTCATCAGGCTCTGTGCCAGAACCGTTTCTTTGCCCTCGATGTTTTCGACAAGTAGTGCCGGTGCGGTGGTGAAAGGCTGGCTGCCTGTGTTTTGCAATCTGATCTTATGTGTGAATCTCAGCCCTTCATTGCTTTTCGGTCCCGGTTGACCGCTTGAATGTTGCACTTCCTGTGGTGGCACCATCGGTATATCGAGCGTGTACAGATCCTCGTATTCTACGTCCGTCTCCAGCACAGGCACGACCATGCGCTCACCCTTTTTCAGGCTGACATGCTTGATGCCGAAGACAAATAGATCTTCGCTCTTACTGCCGCCGTCCACGGAAGGTGCGGGCGTCTGCCGTTCGTTCTGGTCGAAGCGTGCGTCAGAGGCCGTCTGTGTCATGATGGCATTGCTGAAATTCATGCGGGCGTAGGAGTCTCTTCGCATCACCGCCGTCACCTCGGTGACTGTTTTGGCCAGGGCGATCGGATCGATCTCGTCCTCCGCCACAAAAGAAGGCACGCCCACTACTATTTGCGTGGCCACATCATCGAGGTCCGTCAGATCGTTTATCAGTGTTGCTTCTAACTTTAATTTCGCCCGGCCGTGGCCGTTGAGGGTGATTTTATAGCTCGGGATCCAGCGCAGTCCCTTCTCCACATACATCATGCCCAGCCGCGCTGAGCCGTTGCCGGCGAATGCCGGTGGCAGTCTCAGCGTCAGCACGTTCTTGAGCTCCTCGCTTTTGACTGTGGGACTGTGCTTGCCCTTGAAGCTCAGGCTTTCAATTTTGTCGATGGGCAAAAAGGTGGCACCACTATCGGTATCAATCTCAACCAGTGCGCTTTTGGCCGCGCTTGTGGCACCGGCGGCGGTGCTATCGCTTTTGACAGCGTTCAATTCTTCGATGGATCGTCTAGGGACCGGGACTGCGGCCAGTTTGCCTGTGATGGGTGGCAACTGCGTGGTCTCGCCGGGCGCTCCGCCGCCTCTCGTTCGCACCAGTGAAACGTCGGCCCCGGGATTGGCCTCGAGCAGGTCGCCTATGCTCAGGGCCGTGGCGCTGGTTTCAACTTTCTTTTTGCCGGCGGTGACACTGACCAGTGCTTGCCCGGGCTCGAGGCTGTAGGGGAAAAAAGTCCCCAGGACAGGATTGGGCAGCTCCTCCAGAATCGCTTCGCCCTGTTTGTTGAGCGCCACTTTGCCCTCGCGCACTACCAGAGCGTGGCCGTCTTTAAATATCGTCACTTCCTTAACGGGCAGTTTTTCGGTCCTTGCCAGGCTGACATTTTGCCCGGGATGACCATACTCCTGCGCGCCTGCTTGCAGATAGAGTCCCGTGGGCATCAGCACCAGGCCTGTCAGCGCTGTCTGTATGAGGCATCTCCGGACCCTGTTCATTAGCAATCTCCAATTTTGATCGGTGCTTTATCCATCAATTGAAGCAGCAATGACTTTGCCGGTGCCCCGGGATTACCCTGAACCGACTTTATCCATTTGAGCGTAAAATCAAAGGATGAAAGATAAGGATAAATTGCAGAGCTTGTTGCAGCGGGCGCAAGAGGGTGATCTGGCGGCAATGACCGAGGCCGGACTGATGCTGGTAAAAGGCGGCAATGATGGTGTGGCCCGCGATTTGCCGGCGGCCTTTGCCCTCTATTGCCGCGCTGCCGAGGGCGGCTTCACCGCCGCGCAGTACAATCTTGCCTGCATGTATTTGAATGGCAGCGGCATCGCTCGTGACTATGCCCTGGCCGAGCGCTGGTTTTTGCAGGCTGCCGCCAGCGGTGATGCCGATGCCCAGTTTACTCTGGCCACCATGTGCGAGCGCGGTTTAGGCGTGCCTGTCGACCTCGAGAAGGCCAGGCAGTGGTACGAACAGGCGGCTCGCAACGGCAGTGGTCGCGCCCAGTATGATCTGGCCTGTGCTCATATGCATGGCAAGGGTGGAGCAGTCGACCGGCAGCAGGCCATTTACTGGTTTGAGCGAGCCCTGGCCTGCGGCGTCAGCCGGGCGGCGGTGCATTTGCAGGAGCTGCGTCTCAGTGAGCCCTGATGTTGGCTTCCATGGCGTCGAGCTGTTTCAATCTCGTGGCGATGATCTGTCCCGGCAGGCGACCCTGAGCTGACTGTTTGTGGCGGTTGATTTCGCCCATAACTTGAATGCGCAGGGTGTCCAGCATGGAGAAGGCACCGGCGGGAATGGCTATAACCGAAGCGGTGAAGAGCAAGTCGTTTGTGACGTGACCGGCACGCACTGTTTTGGTGTTGTAGTGATGGTTAAAGCCGGCGATGGCAAAACAGATACCGGAGGCCACTTTTGTGCCGCCCACATAAAGACCGGCACCGACGTTTTGTGTGGCGGTCAGCTTAGCGGCATTGCGTTTCTTTTCGGCGCTGTTGATTTCATCGGTAAATGATTTCTGATGATCGCCGTAGAGACCTTCACGGGCCACGCAGTTTTGAATGGCTTCGGGGGCTACTTTTGATTCTTTGAAGAGACGATTGAGGTTGGCCAGATCTGCTTCCAGTGTAGCTATCTTGGCAGACTCGGCGTCGCCGACGATTGGTTTGATGCTGTGTCTGGAGAGTTCACCCACGGCTTTGCCGGTCATTCTGCTGACTATAGGTGCGAACATTGTCAGTGCGCCCGATGTGATGAAGAGGGCGCCGGCGTTGCCGTTATATCGGCGGCGATGTCTGTGCAGCGAGAGGTAGGCAAATTCATAGCCGATGGCGTTGGTCGTGTATTTGGCGAAGTCCAGGAAGTATTGCATCTGCTGGAATGCCAGGGTGCGTCGTGCACCGACGTGGAATCTTTCAAACTCCTGCAGAGATTGGTCGCGCAGGTCTTTTAATACCTTGCCCTCGGCCCGGTCTATTTCGGCATGAAGGCTGCACTTGGCTGAAGTTTCCT
>JAFEAV010000112.1 GCA_018266215.1 Cyanobacteria bacterium SZAS LIN-3
GCCGGCTCCAAGATCACAAAAAGTGCAAAAAAGGCAAAAAATGCCCAGAAAACGGTAGGTCTCCTGAGCATTCCTTGACAAAACCGCACACATAGAAAAAGGACTTCAAAGAGTGCCCCCCGGCACTGCCCGCAGTGCTCCCGATCAGGAGACTACAAGCAGCACCGGAAGCGCAATTTTCAGTTTAGATGTTGATTGAGACTGAGAAAGGGTCAGTGCACGCGAAACTCGTGCTGAACAGAACCGACAGGCACGCGCAGCTCATCCACATCAACAGTCCTGTCCTCCTTGAAGAGAGACCAGGCGGCCAGGGCACTGCTGCGATCATTTTTGGAGACTCTCCGGGTCCAGATACCCTCGTCCCGCAAGTTCGGATCCTCAACAATCATGACGCGGCCACTGTCGATCCTCACCGGGACTACGGCGGCGCCACCCACACGGACGTAAACATCGAAGACGTGCACGCCCTGAACAGTGCCCGATCCCCAGACCAGGGTGCCGCGAGTGTCGATGCCACCGCGCATGGCCACAAGCGTGCGCGTGCTCTCAACCATGCTCACCCGCGGCAGTCTCGGATTGAACACCAGGGCGGCAAACGCCATGGCGAGCGCAGCGCCAACCAGCGGGCAGAGGAGAAGATAGAGACTGAGGGTGCCGTCATCCCTGAAGTCGGGGTGCTTGGGCCAGTACCGTTTGTAACCCCAGCGGGCAACAAGCAGCGAGATGGTGACAAACAGAATGATGGTCAGCATTGCTGTTCTCCTGAGGTGCTGTCTGTGAAGTCCGGTCGACTTCAAACGACAGTAGTCGTCTGATTAATAGCTGGTGAAAGGCTTATTTGCAGATTGGCGCGTCTGGTCCTTTTCTGTTGGTTGAATGGAATAATCAAGCCATAGCACCAGCCAGGGTGGCGCACAAATACTAACCGCAAGCAAATTCGTAGGAATCCCACAACAGACTGCTAGCGCGGCTTTCGCCCAGCACAACTACGCCAACCGCGCCACCACTCGCAATACCACATTAAAGACACAAAATGACCGATCGAGTATCTCTCGATCAGTCGTTTTCATGCATTTATGCGGACAATAACAGCTCGCACAAGGGCAAAGATAACCGCCCAAATTGACATCAAGCTGACATGAGAATAATGCCAAGTCGGCTCTCAGTGCCTGCGCCCCAGCCCCTCAATGTTCTCATAGTGTTCTTTCAATGCGGCGATGCGCTTATCGTAATAGTCGGAAAGACTGCTCACCTCTCGCTCAAAATCGCTTTTGACCTGCTCTTGCAATCTGTTGGTTTCAGCTTCAATCTGTTCGCGCGCCTCATTGCGAGCCTCTTGCTGGGCTACTCTCCGGCTGCTCAAACGAGGCAGGGACATCATCTGTTCGTTAGCATCACCCTTTATGCGAGTAAGTTTGTCGTCGCGCGTGTGCCGCTTAACCTCGATTTTTTCCTCTTTCTCCTTTTGCAGCAGAGCTATCTGCTCCTGCAGATATCTGGCTGAGTCGGCGGTGGTGCCGCTCAAAGGAGCACGGCTGCCGCTGCCGGAGTCGGCTTTTGCTGAACCGCCGGCAGTTTCCCTCTGCCGGATCTGCTCCAGGGCCTGAGCCGCATAAGCCGCCTCCGGTGCATGACTGGCTTGCCCCTTTTGCACACAGACCTGGTAGTGCGTTTTAGCCTCCACCGACCGATTTTTTTTAATCAAAAGGTTGCCGAGCAAATACTGAACCGTGAGATTGTGAGGGTCTTTCTTGACCAAATTTTGGGCCATTCTCAAAGCAGCATCGTCATGGCCGGCATCGTACTCCCGGCGCAGGGCCTTCACGGGAGAGGCAGGCTCGGCCGCGATAGTTGAGCTACCACAACTCAGAAAAAGAACCAGGAGAAGAGACAGTCGCAGTGCACGCGACCAGCTCGCTTTTTTTAGCAAATCAACCTTCAACAGCAAGACCATAACTTTCCGCTTCTCTCACCAATGGGTCTATCTGTCATATTCCCATCAGCAAGCTAGCGCTAGATTAGCGTCACCTAAGGTTAGCGCTAGATAAGCTAGCACTAATAATTTAAATATGCCATTTCTCTGTCACTTTCTCTTTTACACACAGGTAAAAGCCTTGCTCCATGGCTCTTCATCTTGATACGACCAGGTATCTATCAACAACACCAATCTCTTTGAGCTAATCAGCGCCTAAACCTTCTATCCGTCCATCCCCCACCCCTTTAGCCAGCAACCATGTTGCTCAGGGTTCGGTCACGGTAAAGGTACTGATTTCTCTTTGAGGTTGTCTGTCTGTCGATGGAGCAGAGCGCCGTTCTCGGTCACGCACAAAGAGTGCGCCGGCCGTACGGCAATTTTGTCAACTTGAACGAGAGGACTAACTATGCAAGTGCTATTCAACGCACACTACTGGCCCATGGCCCTGTTTTTCGCGGCCTTCGGCGCGGCTTTCGCCTTCGCCCTGACCGTCATGCGCGACATGTCCGAGCGTGATCGCTACGGCGATCGCACCCGGGAGAAGTCGTCCAGCTCGCCCGTACCGTTCGCCCTCAAGGCCGCCGCCTGGACGTTCGTCATCGACCTCGTCCTGCAGCGCTTCGGCTTCTATGTCTTCCAACCGGAGCTCACCGGCAGCTTCTTCGGCTTCTTCTGGCCGCTGGCCTGGGCGCTCGTACCTGCCGCCGTCATCGGCTGCATCTGCGCGCAGGGCTCCGCCAAGTCGGTGCTGACCACGGTCGCCGCAGGCGCCCTGCTCGTCCTCTGGCCCACCATCCAGTACACCGCCAATGCCTGGGGTTCCGGCAACGCCAAGCTCTTCGCCAGCATCCCGCAGGTGACCACCATCAACGATCCGAAGGCCACCATCCCGCCGTCCGACGAGCAGCACATCGTGCGCGTCACGCCGGCGATGGCCAGCTTCTCGGCTCGCCAGGCGCTCTCGGGCAGGAACAACCTGAGCACCCGGTACGCCATCGGCGACATGACGCTCCAGGCCATCAAGGGCCACCGCTACTATGCCGCGCCCATCGTGCCGACCAACTTCAACGACACGTTCTGGACGCCGGCCTGGGGTGGTCGCTCCGAAAGCCCGGGCTACGTGCTGATCGACGCCGAACACGACAAGGCGCCGGTGGAAATCCACGACGAGTTCCACATCACGCTGTTCAGCGACGGCGCCTTCGGCATGAGCCTGAAGCGCTTCGCCTACCAGCAGGGCTATGACCAGGGCAGCCTGGAAAACGCCGCCTTCGAAGTGGACGATAACTTCCAGCCCCACTGGACGCTGACGTACATCACTCCGGCTATCGGCAACATCACCGGCAGCAAGATCTCGAAGGTGCTCGTCATCGACGTGGCCAGCGCCGAACCGGTGCTCCACGCCTACAACCAGGGCGAAGCCGCCATCAAGTGGGTGGACCGTGTCGTCTCCGGCGACCTGGTGCGCGAGTACGCCAAGGACTGGGGCCTGTGGGGCACGGACTACGCGCTCAACAACTGGTTCTCGGTCTGGATGGGCTGGGACAAGACCGGCACCATGGCTCCGGCCGATGGCGACGAAGGCCTGATGCTGTCCTACACCAAGGACGAGCACAACATCTGGGTCGTGCCCATGACCTCGCGCAACTCCACCGACCACGGTGTCGTCGGCGTCCTGGTCTTCGAGACCGACCAGAACAAGGCGACGTTCTATCCGCACCTCAACGGCTTCAACCACGGCGGCAGCGTCGCCCAGACGATGGTCGGCGTCAGCGCCAACGGCCTGCAGAAGTACGGCATCGAAAACCTCGAGCTCTACAACATCTACGGTCATCTGACCTGGGTGGCCATCTACACCAAGGCGCAGTCGACCGGCTCGACCTTCGGTGCCATCGGCTTCATGGACGCCCACGCCCAGGAAGTCTCGTCGGTGGCTTACGGCACGGACCTGCAAACGGCCCTGTCGGACTACGCCTCCAAGCTGGCCTCGGGCAACAACGGCCCGTCCATCAACCAGAACAGCCAGGTCGTGGAACTGAACGGCAAGATCTGGCGCATCGCTCCGAACGGCACGTCGTCGTGGCGGTTCCAGCTCGTTGGCGACAACAAGCACTACTTCGACGTCAACGTCCAGACCTATCCCGGCACGCCGCTTCTGCGTGACGGCGACCAGGTCACCGGCAGCTACCTCGACCTGAACCAGCCGATCGCCGCCATCCACTCCCTCAACCTCGTGGGCAAGGGTGCGGGCGAAACGCCGGCAACGGCCGAGAAGAAGTAACAAGCAGAAACCGAATCCATCGGTCCGTCTCGTAAGCAAACCGGGCGCCGTCGCTTAGAGGAGCAATTCAGCTCCGAGCGGCGGCGCCCAATCATTCAACTTGAAGAAAGGTAGACAGTATATGAACAATCCGGGAATCACTCTCAGCAAGAGCGGGCTCTTCTCCAAGGTCTCGCTGCTCCTGACCATCAGCCTCGGCATCAGCGCTCTCGGCACCTACATGGGCCAGGGCATCACCTCCACCGGCGCCATCATCGCCCTGGCGGTGCTCTTCATCTTCGGCAGCTTCGGCGTGCGCCTGGCGGCCAAGGCCTCCACCGGCGCCGGCATCGCCGCGCTCTCGGTCTGGACCTTCATCTCCGGTCTCTTCATCGGACCGGCCATCCACCACTACGTCCAGTCCATCGGCCTGAACACCGTGCTGCTCGTCTACATCGGCTCCGCCGGTGTGATGTCAGCCTGCGGTGCCATCGGCGCACTCAGCGGCATCAACTTCAGCCGCATGGGTCGCTTCCTGATGTTCGCGCTGCTCGGCCTGATCGTCGTCGGCATCGTGTCCATCTTCGTGCCCATGAGCACGGGGGTGAACATCGCCTACTGCCTGATCGGCATGACGGTGTTCGCGCTGTTCTTCGTCTTCGACTTCTTCCGTCTGGCCAATTCCGAGGACACCTGGGATGCGGCCTTCGACCTGACGATGAACATCTACCTGGACTACGTCAACTTCGTCCTCTACGCTCTGCGCTTCGCCGAAATCTTCCTCGGCGGCAAGAGCAGCAAGGACTGAACCGACGCTCCTACAGCCTGAGCTGATGCGATAAGCACCGGCTGAAGGCTGGCTCACGCCTGGCGTGCCACGACTAAATCGTGCGCATGTCCAGGCGTGAGTTTTTTTGTTGTCTACTGCTATACAGAATAATAGAAAGAAACAATCACAGGCGGGGATTATACGCCTCTCAGGCAACACTTGATTTGCAGCACCTTTTTGCCCTGAGATGCTACATTAGTCCTCCTTCGCTTGGCCCCACAGGGCTGTACTTTCAATGGGATTGATATCATGCACATAGTTGTTGTCGGCGGCGGAATGCAGGGTCGCGTCATTGCCAAAAATCTGCTTGAGCGTGCAGAAAAACCCCATGTCGTAATTGCCGACATCCATCACCCCGACTCGCTTCCAGCCGGCGCTCACTTCATCAAGGCCGACATTCTCGACCTGGCGGCGGCAAAAATGCTGGCCGAAAAAGCCGATGCCTTTGTCCTGGCCGTCCCCAGCTCCATCGCCCATCAAGCCCTGAGTAACTTGATCGATGCCGGTAAACCTGTTGTCGATGTCAGCTTCACTCCCAATCCGCCTCTCGACCTCGACGCCAGAGCCAAACACTCCGGCGCTGTCTGTCTGGTCGATTGCGGTATTGCTCCGGGACTCAGTCATATTCTCGTCGGCGCCGCGCACGCCGAATTTGGTGGCCTCGACAAAGCCACAATATGGGTGGGCGGCATGCCACAAAAGCCGGCCCCGGGCTTCCACCACGCCATCTATTTCAACCCGCACGATTTAATTGCCGAATATGTGCGCCCGGCCCGCGCCCGCAAAGCCGGCAAAGACATCGCTCCAGCCCCTATGGATGTGCCCTTCGAAGACTTCACCGACAGTGATGACCTGGGCAAACTCCAGGCCTTCCTCAGCGACGGCCTGCGCTCTCTGCTGGACAGCTACCCCGATGTGCCCGAAATGGCCGAGCTGACCCTGCGCTGGCCGGGACATCTCGACGCCATGAAGTCCCTGCATCAGATGGGATTGCTCGAAGACGAGAACGTCGCCCGCCCCCTTGCCGAGCGGCTCAACTTCAACTTCTCTGCCGATATGTATCCCGATGTCCTGCTCATGGTTGTCGAAGCAAGCAAGGGCAAACAGTCCAAACGCTGGCGCCTGATCGACCGCCGCCACAACGAAGAATCGGCCATGAGTCGCACCACAGGCTATACAACCGCAGCCGTTGCCATGGTTCTGGCCCGCGGTGAATTTACCGAAGCCGGTGTTTTCCCGCCGGAAAAACTGGGGCAAAATCCCAAATTGGTTGCTACGATTCTAGCTGACCTCGCCGATCACGGTGTCCTCACAAGCGAAGCGGCCCTCGCCCACTAAACACGCATGCCATCGCTCACATACTATGTCGCCCCCATCTCCAACGGCCTCGGCGACCTCATATGCTCGCTGCCTGTGATCCAGTCCCTGATAAAAAATGGACAGGAAACATATCTGGTTCTGCGCTCAAATGAGCAAAAAGGTCTGGAATCGCGCATCGAAGGCCTGGCCGGCACCGTCCGCGAAGCCGACCTGAAAAGACTGGCGGAAAATCCGCAAAACAAGATCATCAATTTGCGCGATCATCCGCTGCAAACAAAACATGTCTGGGGCTCGGAGACCTTCCTGAACGAGTTTCCCAACCTCTACATCGATGATATTGTTCGCACCATCGCCCAGGATTTTGGCCTCAAGGGCGACTTTGCCACCCTCAAGCCGCTTGTGAGTATTCCCGATCCCCGCTGCCTGGGCAAAATCTTGTTTATCCCGGCCTCGCGCGGCCTGCAAAAATGCTGGCCGATCAGCGAATGGCTGGCCCTCTCGCGGCGACTCAAAGCCGATGCCATGAAATGCCTGGTCCTGGGCCGTCCGGATGAAGATCCGCCCGTGCGCGAGTTGATAGAACACGGTGTGGAATGGCTGGAGACACCGCAGCTATACGACGCCGTCGATGCAATCAGCGCCGCCAAAGCGGTTATCGGTGTAGACACGGGACTGACTCACCTGGCCGTTCACCAGCACATACCCACGGTGGCGCTCTTCCGTTACAACGCCGTTTTCACAAGACAAAAAAGACACGTGCGGTCCTTTCTAGCTCCAAAATGCCCCTTCGCCTGCGTGCAAAAAGAATTCGACACCGACTGCCACAAACAAATTTCCTTCGACGGAAAAGAAGATGAGGGCTCGGCCTTTTACTGGTCCTCCTGGGAATGCCAGGAAGAACCGCACAATCACTGCATGACAAAAATCAAGAGCCACACGGTCTATGACGCCCTCTTCGATCTGCAGCACGCCGTGCGCTGATTAAGAAACAACCCCTTGTTCAATCATCTTATGCAGCACCACCTGTGGTGCTATGCCCGCCATGCAATTTTCTTCCAGGGGCATTCGACATACATGGCGATCAAACTTCAAATCAACCTCCAGGCTGTCGGCGGCGGTGATTCCGGCCTTAAGCACAGTATCTCGTCCACATTCGACCGGGCATTGGACACCAATAAAATTGAAGCAGTTGTCGGCTGAACGTTGATGATAATTAGCAGGGTGAATAAAGGCAAAGGTCGGTCGCCCCTGTTGCACAGCCACATGCATCATACCGGTATCTACAGCCACCACCGCCCGCGCGCTACTCACCACATCAATGGCATCGCCGGCCGAGGGCGTCTCAACCCAGGCCAGACCTCGCTCCAGCAGACCTTTAACACTGGGAGACTCATCCGGCCGCCCGATAATCACCACCGACTGCTCACGCGCTTTCAGCTCGTTAAACAGCTCCAACCAGTAGCTTTCCGGCCAGTGCTTGTAGTACCCATCGGTCCCGGGCACAAAAACAATTTTGCCAGCAACGTCAGGACGCGCCGCATACTGCAATGGTTTCAACCGGCTGTAAGAAACAGTGAGCCCATCATCACCGGCAATCAAAGCAATGATTTTCTCCAGACGCGTCACACCGAAGATAGCCTCAAATTCCGGAGTTCCCCAGAGATGATCAGTCTGAATCGGATGAGCGCGCAGGTTCAAATAGCGATCCCCCGGTTGCAGGCGAAGCTCAGACTCCGCCACTTCCCCTGCCAATCCCGCCACACGCCCAGCTATTCCCTTCTGGCGGAAGGAACGCGTCACAAGATATGTTTCCGCCCCCTGATCCAGAAGCGCCTGCACCACAGGTAGTGAAATCAATACATCGCCAAAACCACTGCCAATCGGTGCTATATACGTGCTCAAAATCGCCTCGCGGAAACGGTCACAACATTGCCACGCCTGCGTCAGCAGGCACATATAAATCTAGCCGTTATTGAGCAAAATGAGCATGATTTATAGCTCAGAACGCCTTCAATCGCAGAATTGCCTCGGGACTCCAGTCTAAGCTGGGAAAGCATTTACCTTCCCCACAACGAAAACAAGAAACCTCCTAACAACTGCCCATAACAATCAGACTAATTTTCTTGCGGACAACCACGACTACGTGGAGTACCGATAAAATGAACGCAACCGCCATCCAGACAGTCGATCAGGCCTGGCACAACCTCAATCTCGCCCTTGGCGCGTACAGCGCATCACAAACAGCAGCCAACGAAAGCGCCGTAGCGAACGCCTGCGACAAGCTGCGCAGTCAACTGCTTGATCTCTGCAGCGCCATGACAAGGGCAAACCAGCAGTCAATTGTTAGCAATCTCCTGCCGCTGATGCAGGCGATCAGTGACCAGCAGACAAGGCTCAGCACTGCCGCAGCCAGTCTTAAGACATCGAACAACTCACCGCCTGCCACCAACTATTTCGGCACCTTCTTGAGTGCAATGAATCTCCACGATGCGGTTCTTGCCTTCCGCGCCGAACTGCCGAAGCTGCGTCAGCAATGCACACAAATTTGTCTGCAAGCCGCTGCCAATGCTTCACCAGCAGCTTAAAGGCCTTCTGCCAACCACCATCGAAAGGCAAAAAAATTGCTCATAGCCCTGATCGTAACCAACTTCCTGCTCGCCTTCGTCGGCGCCTTCCTCAACCGCTGCCGCACCCTCTTCACCGGCCCGGACACCAGCGATGCCGCAGCCGCTCTCAATGCGGTGATCGGCACCCTGATCATGAACGCCATACTCTGGCTCTTCTTCACCGTCAACGCCGGACCGCTGCTCATCCTTTCGGTCACCTGGCCGTCCTTCATTCTCGGCGGCGCCATCGGCATCGTCTGGAATCGCATGGTGCGGAGAAGCAGCACCAACTGACGACGAACTGACTAGCTAAACCACCTGGTGGACCGGCTCACTGAGAGCTGGTCCACCTATTTTTCCACTTTTTTAGATCTCGCTGCTATTTCTTGCTATTTGGATCCGGCATCAGTCAGCGCTTTTCGAATGACAGGTATCCAGGCTTCGTAGCCCTTACGATTCATGTGCAAATTGTCCGGACCAAAGTAATCGGTATGCAACTGGCCCTTCTCATCACGCATAATTTTAGTGACGTCTATGAAGTGAAACTTGCTGTCCTTCCTGGTCATGGCCTCTATCAAGCGATTGCCCTCAACATATTCACGGGTCCACTCCTGACGCGATGGCGCCACGCTCATGGAGATGAAATACACCTGCGCGTCGGGCAGCTGCTCATGCGCCTTTTGCAGGAAGGTCGCAACATCCGCCGCCACGCGCTCACCGCTATGACCATCGGCGATGTCGTTGGTGCCCGCATATACAACCACTTTCGCCGGCTTGTATTTACTGACCAATCGCGCGAAATAGTGATTGACCTCCGGCATTGTCGAACCACCGAACCCCCTGTTGATGGCCGAAAAATCTTTAAAATCAGAAGCCAGAGTTTTCCAGTGCGCAAAAGTCGAACTACCGACAAAGACCGTCCCACCAGGTGCCGGCATACTGCGGCTATCCTGAGTAGCAAAGGCATCGATGGCCGACTGAAAACGATTAAGCGGCGCGTCGTAAGCTGACTTTTTAGCAATCGCCTCATAGCCGGCCTGCGCCAGTAGTAAGGATAAGAACAGGGCAGCAATAAACTGTGCTCTCGAAACAGTGCGCAAAACAAAATCTCCATGGCGGTCAGGCCATAAAGGATAGCCTTTTATTTTTTCACACCAGTAGTAGACCGGTCTATTATTTCCTCAGAACCTTCTTAAAGCCCCAGACGGTGAAGCCGGGCACGGGGGAAAAATCAATGGCAGGATATGGCAAATAGCCACGCCTTTCGTACATGGCCTTGGCTGTTTGCATCAGCACCGTAGTATGCAAAGTAATGGCGTCGAAGCCTTCGGTACGCGCTTTTTCCTCACATACTTCAATCAAACGCGCTCCGACCTTCAAGTTGCGACACTCTGGTAAAACGGCCAGGAGCCTCATTTCCGGATAGACATTCTTGACGGTCTGTTCACCTATGATCCACTCATAAGGCTTACAGTACAAAACGGATGCAACGATTTTCCCATCGAGCAGAGCGACAAGACTTTCGTCCTTTCCCTCAAGTAAAGTCGCCCTGGTGCCGGACTCGTAATTGCGCCAGAAGTCAGGGTCCGACTCCTTCTCGTACTCGCTGTAAGACGCCCTGGTAATGTCGGCAACTGCTGGAAGCTCTGCGGGCTGGGCTTTGCGAACGATAAGGTTAGCGACGGCGGCCATAAGAAAACCTCGAAAGAAACTAACTTGTGAAATGCCACTTAACCATAATAGGCGATAGACTTGCAAATTGCAAGCGAGGATTTGAAGCACAGTCTTTGCATCGTGTTCGGCCAGAAAGGGTCGAGCGTAATTGCCCCAGAGACAACAAATAGACCCGACAATAATATATAAATCCCCTGACGCAACAAAAAGCAGCAAGATGCTGGACCGAATAATCGATCACACAAATCAATCCTGGAAAAATGTCTTGCACGGTCAAGCCACGACCTCCGAGACGATAGAATGCGCCACCGAAGCCGCTGCTTCATTGCTCGCCGTAGCCGTCGTCGGACGCTATGTAACCAGTAAGGCTCTTTCTCTGGCAGCGACGGAAACCGCCGCGGTATCAAAACCTGCTGCCGCACGGGAAACGATGCTCGCCATAGAAACTACGAGTGCCACTGAAACCGCCCTGGCCACCAAATTTGAACTACCGTCGCTGAAACTCATGGGTGAGATTCAAGTCAGACCTGCTCACTCAATCCACGAATTGGGTCACGCGCTCGAACCAATGAAAGCAAGCAGCGAGGCGCTGGAAATTGCAGCGCGCGACAAAACCAGGGCTTACAAAGTACTCGACATCGAAGGACGTTCGCCCGCTGCTCCATCGGTACAGTGGCCACTGCCTACCCTGGCCAAGGACGGGACCTGGAAGCCTGGAGCCTGGTTGCACGTTAACGACACACCACTCGATGCTTATCGGGCCGCCGTATTCAGTCCCGGGGCCAGACAGGGACTGCACGTGAGCAATGTACCCGACCAGTGGCTACTCGGGCACTCGCAGGTAAGAGTCTTCGAGGTGGAATTGAACGCGGCGGACCAGCAAACATGGACGAAACTGCTCCAGGGCCAGAAACTCACTACGCACGAAATGCTCAAGCACGGCGCCATTCCGCCCAGTCTGCGCGATTTCCCTGCCTCAAGTGTGCGACTGATTCGCGAGCTGGGAGTTAAACCATAAGCACAATTCGCGCACTTACTATCATTTGCGCCGTCACGACCTTAGCAGCGACGCAATGCCTGGCAGCCGATCAGGAGGCTCTGCAGTCCCTAGACGACCCGGCTTTGAACAATGCGATCGACAAATATTCGCGCCATCCGGAAATCGAAAAACGCGGGTATCTGGCAACGAAATATCTGACTTTAGGTCGGACGGCAACGGCTGAAAAAAACTGGGAACAAGCCCTCATTTATCTTAAATACGCCGAGCAAATGGCTCCCTCAGTTTCAAACACCACAGAAATAGCAAAATGCCTGGCAGAACTCGGAAAAGAAACCGAATCACTCTCCTACCTGCACAAACATAATGGGGAAAAAGACACCAGGTCTAAAATCACAATCTTGATCCGTCTTGGACGCAAAAAAGAGGCCCTGAAACTGACCCGCTCACTCAAATGCGGCAATTGGGACGACGGCACCACATTGATCAAGGCTCGCTTTCTCGATCAACTGGGGCAGCACGATGAGGCTTTAGAAATAACTGAAGCTGCCTACATTAGAGCGGTGAGACAGTGCCAACCGACTGAAACTTTTGAGTCGTATTTTAAAGAATTTCAGGTTGCGCCTCCGGGACCGGACAGGACCAAAAGAAGCAGCACAGACAATGCAGCGGCTCTGGAACTTATCGAAAAGATTGCCAGACCAGAACCACCAGCTAAGACTATTTCGGGAATGCAAGCACTATTTCACAAAGACTTCTACACAGACAAAAAATCCGACAAGAAAATCATGGGCATAGGCACTACAGAAGACACTCAGGGGCCGCTTCCGCTCATAAGTTACGACTTCAGTCAAACAACCGAGCCGCAGCATATTACCCTCCTAGCCAATATAAATAGCGATTCAACGACTTTGACCAAAGAAGACGTAGAAAGTCTCTGCAAGCGGCTTGGTTATAGAAGAGAAGATCACCGTCCACAAGAAGCAAACTACCTGCTCTATAAGACCAACTTCGGTGAGATCGGCTTCACTCTAGGTCCTTGCAAGCCCAACTTCGTCAGCGGCATGGCCATATCCTGGAACGATCCGACTTACGATCCCAGGAAAAGAGAGGAGCAGGAAGCAAGCAGATCCCAGGCCTGGATCAAAGCAGAGGCAGAGCAAGCAAATGCCGCAATTGCCGCGGGACACTTCAAACAGGCACTGCCGCATCTGTTTCAATGCTTCTTAAATCGCAACCAGGATCAGAGCCTTGCACCGCTTGAGAAATACAAAGCTCAGTTGACTAAAAAAGAATTGATCGAACGTTGTTACGAGGGGTTGAGAAAAGACGAGATTGTTCAATATCTCCGGCGCGCCCCGCTCGATGTGATATACGGCGACGTGCTGATGGCATCGACAGAAAACAGTGACCTACCTGGAATTTACGATTTTCTCAAGCGCCAGTGGAACGTGGGAGGAAGCCAGGAAAGTGCCTCACGCGGCTGCTACCAGATAACTATTCCGGGCAGCGGAATGACAGTTATTTGCGAGAATTCGCCGCTATATCCAGTCTTTTGGAAACTTATCGGGAGAATTGAAAACACCGGGGACGGCCGAGACATTTTCCCGCTCCCGCCCGCATTAATCGATGCCGAAAGCTGGCAGATACCGCTCGAGGAGGCCGAGAAGTGCAGGCCGGACTATCCGGGTTTACAGAGCACCCGCTAAGAAAATGCAGAGACCGCAAGCATTTGCGCGTGGTCGCGAATATCTTTCGGCCAGGAGGCAATATATTGATTGAATTTCTCGCGGTCCCGAGCGAAAAGTGCCCGCGTCGCTTCTTCAAAATCCGGCTTGTTTCCTGCCATTGCTGAGATAAATCGATAAGTGGCCTCTCGCGAGCGCCGAGATTCTTCCTTGGTACCGCTTGCCAGACGAGCCGCCTCAACCAGTTTGCGCAGGGCCACCGATGCCCCTCCCGGCTGGGTATTAAGCCATTCCCAGTGGCGCGGCAGCAAAGTCACTTCTCTAGCCACCACCCCCAGCTTCGGCCGACCCGGCCCCGGCTGACCCGATGCACTTTCTGCCCCGGCAGGAGCACTGATCCCAGGGAATCTCAGTCGCAGGCGCTCCAGGACCTCCTCCCGGGTGCCCCGCAGGTCGAGATCAATTTGCTGTGCATTGCCATCCTCAAACACCAGAGTATCTTTAGCATGGCCATTCTCGGCCAGGCCGTGCAAAAGAACGGCGATCTCGCCAATCGAGCCGGAGCCAATTTTCTTGCTGCCCTGGAAGGCACTGCAATTGTGTGTACTGTCTTCGCTGGACATAGTCGACTCCTTTAATGCCTCTACAATTCCAAAATAATTATACCCGGGTTTTATTATTTTTACCCGGAAAATATTAAAACGAGCCCATCTTTTTTAAGACCTGGCGTAAACGACTGATTAACAGCTGAGCGCTAATGTCACAGCACCACCAAGAGGGAGCAGGACATGAGCGAAATACCACAGCGCACGTTAAGCGAGATCGTGCATGCACACATGAATCTCTTCGACCCCAACAGAGACGGCAACATAACAATGGACGAGCTGCGCAGAGCGGCAGCCAGACAGGGGCTGGACGGAGAAACACATCAAACCATCGTGGCCCTTACTCGCACCTATTCGGAAATGAGCAAGCTCACGAACGATCAAGAACTGACATTTTTGCCCAAACTGACTCTGCAATTTCCAATTACCAAAGAGCCTCATCTATCCACCCAGGACCTGGATCGTTACTCCGACATCAGCAAAAAACCAATGCCCCTCGGATATGAAAACTTGATTGCGGAAGTTAATTTCGCCATCGAACAGACTCGCGTACAGGAGAATGTACCCAGGCATTTATTCAATGCCAGAGGCGAGATCACACCAGCGGCGGTGCAGCAGGGCAACCTGGGCGACTGTTCGTTCATGGCCTCCCTGGCCAGCCTGGCCTCAACCACTCATGGTCGAGAAGAATTGCGCAAGATGATTCACACCAGAGGCGACAAGTTTGTCGTGACCTTCCCCGATGGACAATGCGCTACTGTGAGCAAACCAACCACAGCCGAACTTGAGCTCTATGCCGGGAACAACGGCAACGGCACCTGGCCGGCGGTGATGGAAAAGGCCTACGCCACGTTGCTGGCAAGGAAAAAGGGAGACGTCCTGGCACCACAGCCATCGGCGGATCACTGCGAAGGATACGACCCCCTGGGCACATTAACGGCAGGACACAAGCGAGTCGTCCTCAATCCCTCTATCACGACAAACCGAGAATTACATGCGGCCTTCACTGCTCACGCCGACGGTGTGGTGGCCATGACGGCCGGTACCGGCGAAAACCCTCTAAAAATGAGCGCGGCCAAAACTCCGGCTCTGGCGGAAGTCGTTGACGAGCGTGGCAATGCCATACGAGGCCGACAGCCTGTAGCCATCTCCGGCTACCATGTGTACGCCATCGATCACTATGACGCAGCCAGGCATCTAGTCTATATGAGAAATCCAGCCAGCGGCGGGGAACTCATTCGCGTAAAGCTCGATACTTTCCGCCAGGCCTTTTGCGGATTGAACATCGTGCACCATTAAAGCAGGTCAATCACAATAGGCAAAATCCAAATAGACAGGCGATACCCGGGCGACGACGTCTTGACCGGAGGGCTCCTTGTGCGCCGCCTTAAATGCCACGTTTATTTTTAAAACCCTGTCCGCCACCTTGGCACCATTAACGATAAAACGTTCACTGCGGAAAGGCACACTGATGCCGCCATCTTCCGAACAGAGCCGCAGCAGCTGCTCTCGTGTGGTAGCACCTGGTTTGATCGCCGCAACCGTGCTCGACCAATTACCCGCTTCTTTGCCGACAACCGGTATTTCACACCACTGTTCGCCGGCCCGCATTTGATGGAACAGCTGCTGATCAACTGGAAAGAAAGTCAACTCCAGACAGCGACCGTCTTTGAATTTCAGATCAACATTGTGCGCCGGGCCAGAGGCCCGCACGTCGCGGCGCGCAACGCGTCCCTGCAAAAGCGCTTGCAGCACCAGCGGTGAAGGCAAGCGCACTTCATCGCCGAAAATTTCAATTGACTGCACCTGGGCCAGAGGCAGAAGAGCGGGCAGCCCTTTCCCCATGGATTTGTCTGCGTCCAGCTCCGGCCACTTGCTCTTACAGGGCTTCGACGAAGGAGCGCCGAGATAGCGCACGCAACCCTGCAAGTGCTGAGCCAACAACTTATCTGCGTCGTCAGCATTCACAGGCAATGTCATTCCCAGACTCCATACAGGTAGAAGAGCTCCCATCAGCCAGATAATGCGGCTTGCGACAGGGCGAGCCGAACTGCTACCATGGGGCGCCGTCGCAGCGCGGTCCCGCGCAAAGAGTTTTTGCATGTATGAAGCCCAGAGACAAAAAATTGCTTCCAGCGCCGGCTGGTTTTTGTGGATTGCAGGTTGCACTTTCATAAACATCATTTTGTACTCAATCAAAAATGATACCCGGCTCGTTCTCGGTGCCACCACAGTCGAGGTAGCTGCCATCATCTTCAACGACCTGAGCGCCCTCAGTCCCGAAGTCAAAATTATAATAACGTACGTGATTGGAATTATCGGTTCGGGGATCTATCTTGCCCTTATGAAACCGGCAAGCCAGGGCCGCATCTGGGCCTTTGTGATAGGGATCGTTCTTTATGGTCTGGATGGTGTCGCCAATGTCTTGATGCAGGCATGGATGGGAACCGCCATCCACGCCTGGGGTCTTTACTCATTGGCAGGCGGCGTTCAAGCCGCCATGGCTCTCAAGAAATTAAATCCGCCCAGCGAGCCAGCCGAGCCGGTTCAACCCTCTTAAGCACAGTTCATCAGGTAAGTAAGCGTATCCACTCCCAGGACAGTGAGAAACTTCTCATCCGCTAATTTATCCAAAAGCCTCGTTAATCCGGTACCGGTACAAACCCCTTGGGCAGATTTAGCTTGCACGGCTTCAGCGCAACCAGGTGTCGATTATGGCTACGGATAAACCAATGTGGTGTATTGATTGCGGTGACCAGTTTACTTTCACCGTAAATGAGCAGCAGTTTTTCATAGAAAAAAACCTGAAGAATTTGCCCAAGCGCTGCCACAACTGCCGGGTAGTAAGCAAGGCCAAACGAACCGGCAAAATTTTTGACGCCACCAGTGCGGTGGATTGTGAAAGATGCGGAGTCATGACCATAGTGCCGTTCAAGCCGAAGGGACACAAACCGGTTTATTGCGCGACCTGTTTCGCCGGGGTCAAAAACACGCCGGTGCACTATCCACCTTTATCAAATTTATAACGCTCGTCCGCGGACATACGCCGGTAATCCCACTGCTCGTTAGCGGTGAGCCGGTTGTAGGAATATCTCTCGGCATTGCTCATACGGTCGTAATCGTAGCGGTCCTGCTTGCTCAGGTGCTCGAACAGGTACCGCTCGTTAGCATTCATGCGCTTCAAATCATAGTCATCATCAGCGGTCATACAGGGCTCAACCCTCCGTCAACTACATTAATGGAACAGGAACTGGCAATAGGGTAATGCCGCCCCGACTAACGATGGGTTAAGGCATGGGCGTCTGAGTTGACCCAATTTTGCCCCACTGAGATGGCCATAATCGGGCAAATCCCCCCGGTAGCCAGTCATAGTTGAGGAATTCCTAATGAGCCACGATAGACCTGAAGTGCCTAGAGTAGACAACCATGCCGCCGCAAATATCAGGCCGGATCAGGCGCGTGAATTTCACGGCCCGGCCGGATCTGCATCCATAAAAATGTCCCAGGAGGTCTTCGTGCAGCAGGCACGCATAGCCGCACCTCCGGCAGTGGCACAGGCTCACTTACCTACTATGGAACTGAAAGCGCCCCCAGCGCCGATGCAACGCCCTGAAATACCGGCAGCCAGAGCACCGGAAATCAAAGCTCCCTGCCCCCCTGAGCAACACAAACCAGAGATCAAACCCCCGGTACAGCCTCCCGTGGCTCCTCCTGAGCAACACAAACCCGAAGT
>JAFEAV010000113.1 GCA_018266215.1 Cyanobacteria bacterium SZAS LIN-3
GACCAGCCGGGTATTCAACGTCAATGTCTTCTGTCACCGCGAGCCCCACCACGATCAGGGACGAGAAACAAAATGGTTGACAGCCCTTGAGCCCTATTTCAAAAAAATGGGAGCGAGCCCTCCGCCGGCTCTGCACTCAATCTACAAATCATTTACGGTTGACGATGAAATGCTCCGGCTTCTCCTGGAGTTGGCTCCCGGTGTCGTCAGTTTTCACTTTGGACTCTCGGACCGGGATTGCATCGAGCAGTTACGCAGGGCCGGCACAGTCCTTCTGGCTACCGCCACTTCACTCGATGAAGCAAAACTGATAGCAGAGGCCGGCATCGATGCGGTAGTGGCCCAGGGCTATGAAGCAGGCGGACATCGCGGCATATTTGCCGACGATGCAAGAGACGACAGACTCACTACCGCAGCCCTCACTCGCATACTGGTCAGCAATTTGAGCATTCCCGTAATCGCCGCCGGCGGTATCATGGATGGTGCGGGAATCAAGGCCTGCCTGGCCCTGGGAGCGCAGGCGGCACAGCTGGGCACGGCCTTCATCGGCTGTCCGGAATCGGCAGCCGACGACTATTATCGCCGGGCACTGTTTTCGCCTGCGGCCTTCCATACGGTTATGACCAGAGTTATTTCAGGACGTCCCGCCCGCTGTCTGGCCAATGACTTCACGGCTCTCGGGGAAGACAGAAACGTACCGGACGTGCCCGACTATCCCATTGCCTATCATGCCGGCAAGGAGTTGAACGCTGCGGCCAGGAAGGCCGGTGAAGGCGGCTACGGCGCACAATGGGCAGGCCAGGGAGCGCCACTGGCCAGAGCCTTACCGGCAGCCGATCTGATCGCTCGGTTGCAAGCAGAAATGGCGGCGGCAGATTAAGCGACTCTCTTTGCATCGTGTATTTAAGCCGCTTTTAGATATGCACCCGGTATAATATCGCCATCTATACCGAGGTGGGCTTCAAGCGATGTCAAACATATCCAATCCTGCGCCTAGTGCTGTCGAGAAGGGCACAAAGTACCGACTGGTAACCCGAAGCGATTTTGACGGTCTGGTCTGTGCGGTCCTGCTCAAACATCTGGACATGATTGACGACATTCTTTTTGTGCACCCCAAAGACATGCAAGACGGCAAGATTGAGATCACAAGCCGTGATATCACAACCAATCTGCCCTACGTCAAAGGCGCTCATCTGGTTTTTGACCACCATCTGAGCGAGACTATCCGCAACAAAGATAAGAGCGACAACCACATCATCGACGCCAATGCCATGTCGGCCTCGCGGGTTGTCTACGATCACTTCGGCGGCGCCAAGACTTTCCCCGAGCGCTGGAACGGCATGATGGAAGCAGTCGACAAAGCTGATGCGGCGCAGTTCAGTAAGGAAGAAATCCTCAATCCCACCGACTGGGTACTGCTCAACTATTTGATGGACCCACGCACAGGTCTGGGCCGCTTCCGTGAATTTCGCATTTCCAATTACAATCTCATGATGGAATTGATTGATTACTGCAAAAATCATGACATCAAAGAAATCATGAAAATGCCTGATGTACAGGAACGCGTCGACCTCTACACAGAGCAAGCCAAATTGTTCCAGGAACAGGTGAAGCGCTGCTCGACCATTCATAAAAATCTGATTGTGCTCAATTTAAAAGGCGAAGATGTAATTTACGCCGGCAATCGCTTTATGATTTATGCCATGTATCCGGAGTGCAATATTTCTATCCATGTACTCTGGGGATTGAAGCAACAGAACACAGTATTTGCTATCGGCAAATCAATCATCGACCGCAGCTCCAAAACCAATGTCGGCGAGCTCTGTCTCAGCTACGGCGGCGGCGGCCACGAGAAGGCAGGCACCTGCCAGATTGAAAACGAAAAAGCCGAAGCAGTGCTGCAGGAGTTGATCAAAAAAATCAACGCCGACGGATAAAACAAAAACCTCTTCGGAAACCATATGAAACGCGGAATACTTCTGGGGCTCCTTATATCGCTCCTTCTCTTTGCGCTGTCTGCTTATGTCATCGTCACAAGCGGCTGCATCAACCCCGGAGCGGACGAACCGATACCTGATATCGAACGCTGGGCCGCAAAGTCATCCCTGCGCGCCTATCTAAAAAGCAACGTCCCCAAGAAAAATAGCCCAGTGCCGGTAACCGATGCCAATCTACAGGATGGTGCCAGACTCTACCTCAACCACTGCGCCAGCTGTCATGGATTTGCCGACGCAAAAATGTCGACGACCGCCGAAGGTCTCTACAAACGGCCGCCCATTTTTGCTAAAGAAGACTGGTCCAAAGACGATGATAATTTGATCTACTGGTTTATCAATCATGGAGTCAGGCTGACCGGCATGCCCGCCTACAACAAGACTCTCAAAGAAGATGAGATGTGGAAAATAGTGATGTTCATCAAACGGATGAACTCACTGCCCGCGGATACAGCCACCTACTGGAAGGGCGCAAAAGCGCAGACCTTCTGAGTCTATCCCCTGGTAGAAACAATCTCGGCAGCACTTTCAGGCGCGTCGACCTCAGCCTCTTCATCGCTTTCCAGCACCTCCAGGGGCACATTGTGGAAGCAGGCGAAGAGTCCGACATCATAAACAGTCTTGAGCGCCCCGGCACAAATGAAGGGCAGGCCGAGCACCACCCCGGCGCCACTGAGCACAAGGCCGGACAGCAGTGGTGCCGCACCCTGGCTGAGGGCTCGGGCAGTCGAGATAATGCCTGCAGCAGCAGGTCTCTCATCGGGACAGACAAGCAGCATGCTGTAAGCCTGCCGCACCGGGATATCCATAGACGAAAAAAGACTTCGGCCCAAAACGAGCCAGGTGGCGGCCTGAACGTCGGGCATCAAGGGCGCGAGACAGAGGGCCATGCTGCACGGCAAATGGGTAAATACCATAGTTTTGAGCAGACCTATGCGTCGCACCACCAGCGGTGCCAGCACAAATGAAATCGCGGCCAGGACATTGGCCCAGAAAAACAAGGGCCCGGTCACTTCCGGCCCGGCATGGTAGCGCGCCAGAAACCAGTAAACCACAAGCGACTGGGTGACAAAGCCGCCGCCAAAGGCATCAATGCCCTGCAAGGCGGCCAGCTTGAATACATTGCCCCGGGACTTATGCAAATTTACGGCCGGCAAACGCTGCTGGACTGTGCTGGCGAATTCTCTCTCTAAAAGATGTCCCGGCACATCAAGCATGCAGTAGAGTAAAGCCAGAAGCGCGCCGCCGACCGCATAGAGCAGAAAGAGAGCCTGATAAGAAGTAATTGCGGACGAACTGCTCAGGGCACCACCACCTGCCGTTGCCAGTCCGGCAAACAATGCACCAAGAGCCGCGCCCCCAAATCCGGTCAGGTTATACCAGGAAAAAGCACGCGTCAGCCGGGCCGGCGGCTCGCTCTCCGAGATAAGGGTTTGCTCGACCGGACTGAAGGGACCGCCTTCGTATCCGGCCGGGCTGATGATACCGAATATAGCGGCACAGGCAACTATCCAGGGCGTCTGGCAAAGCCCCATTACAAGACCGCAGAGCACAACAAGGGCGCACGAGGCAAAGAGCACCCGCCTCAAGCCGAGACGCACGGCAAAGGCGGAGACCAGGGCCGTGGCCAGAGCGTCTTCGATCAATGTGGCGGAAAAGATGGCACCGACAGCAGCTGTGCTGAAACCCTTCTCCATCAAGAAGAGCGCGAGAATCACCGATATGGCACCAAAGCCAAAGGTACGAATGGCTTTAGCAATACATACGATTGTCAGCGCACTCATTTCAGGCAAAGCGTTGTTTCCGTTTCCGCCTTCGGAGACTTAAGCGGCGAGCCGTCGGTAAAATCAGTCAGCGAGCCCATCATGGCAGGGATGGATTTTGCGCGGTTAAAAAGGTCCACAAGGTCATCGGCGGGCAACCGACCGGTGGCCAGACGATGCCAGAATGCGTCCAGCGGTGAGCGATTGAAACCGTAGTCCAGAGCAATTTTTTCGGCACTGAGTAAAACAGCTTCGGCCCGTTCCTTTACAAAAGACGCTTCCACACCGGTAACGGCAATATGTCCCAGGTCAAAGATGCGAGTGGAGTCGGAGGCCCGACCATCCAGGGTGGGATCCAGCAAAAGAGGAAGGCAGAGAAGGAAAAAGGCCTTGTAGTCATCCAGACAGGTCGCCATTTCGAAGCCTTTAAATTCAAAGCGCAGGGCCGGCTCTTTGTGTATGTAATAGAGCGGCGCCCAGAGACTGCGACGGTAAGTGCGAATCGACTTGCCGACCACACCGCGAATGCGCCAGAGATCGCCGTCAACAATCGGCGAGGCAAGCGAAAGCCCCACCAGGGAGGGCATGTAATAGTTGATTTTTTCGTGCAACCGGTCCAGATCAATTGACTGCGCAAGCGCACCTGGGATGCTGATGTTGATGTCCGGACCCATTGTCGTCATGGCCGTAAGCGCCCACTGCCAGTAGTCGTGCCTGGTGTAGTTGGGTGGCGCATCAAACTTACTCTGTACAGGATGATGTGAAAGTATGGCGGGCTCATAGCCGAGCGTTCTCAAAGCAGTTTGCAATCGGGCATAAAGCACCTTCAAATGCTCCACACTCTGATCCATAGATGCGGCGATAGGAGTGCGCAGCTCCACACCTTTGGCCAGCAAGCTCAAAGGCTTCATAGCGGCATCGGTGAGGTAATAGCCCTCCACCAGATAAGGGCTGGCCAGGCGGTGCAGCGGCTTTATATTAAAGCCATCGCTGGAAAAGTCTTCAGTAGGAATTGCATCCAGGAGATCCAGAAGCTGAGCAAAATTCAAATCTTGATAGAAAAGCGGCTCGTGACTCAATTTGTCGAGAAGCAAGAATTCTGCTTCCAGGCCAAAACCAAATTTCCCTTCAGTTGCTTCGGTGGGTGCGATCATAGATGCCTCGGACGAACAGATGAGAATCATTCTCAATTAGCTGATGAGTAGAGTGTAATACGCCAGGAGGAGCATCGCACTCTTGGCAACTATCAACGTATCATTAATCGTGAGAATTAAGCCTCATCCTTATCCTGGGTCGAACTTTCCTTAACCAGGAGCTTGTCTTCGGGTTGCGATTTTTCCTCAGCGGGCTGCGCCTCGGCCAGCTGATCCGGGGCCCCGAAAAATTTGCGCACCAGCCACTCGACTATAAATTCACCGCGCCCAATGCCAAACAACAGGCCCAGCGCCAGCCAACCAATACTATAGATATTTTTGACCCGCTCCAGATCGCCGACCAGGGGCGTGCTCAGACAATAGACCAGGACCAGACCCAGAAGGAAGGCAACCACCATCCGCGGTAAGATTGTCGGCTTAAACTTGACCAGCACCACCATGCTGACAAGCATGCCCAGCACGGAATACCCGACATGAAGCAGCTTGGTTTGAATGTCGAAATCGGGGAGCAGGTGCATAAAAAACCTTGCCGGATTGGTCGCCCATCATTGAGATCTTACCCTTCTTCGCGACAAATGCCGCAGCCATAAAGGATTTTTCAGTGCCGTCAGCCCCAAAGTATGACCTCGAGCAAGCCACCGCCATCCTGACGGCCGTAGCTGAGACGCTCGCCGACGAGCCCTGGTTCGCAAAAGGCGACTGGCAGTGCAGCGTCCATAATTTCCCGCCGCCGCCGGCCGCACCCGAGTCGGTCACCCTGCACCTGAGTAAGCCGCACTGGTTTAACGAGGCGCATCAGGGCATTCATTTTGAAACCTTTCTCAGCCCTCAACAGTGGCGCACAGGAGAAATACCGGTGATGCTGCATATCTTGCACACCCCATTGATACCAGGCACCAAAATCAAGCGCATCAAATTGTCTCAGCCTTTTGTCGACCATTGCTATGAAACAGTCAGTACCTGGCCGGATTACACCTTCCGCACAGGCAAATACGGCACACAACCATTCTCCTGCAAAATCGACTTTAAACTGGATAACCGGAGCAAGCTAAAATCAGACCTGGTCCGCGAATTTTCACGCATGGGCCAGAAACTGGGACCGTTAATGGATAAGACTCTCAAAGACATTTTAGGAAATTAGTGGCAGCAATGACCCAAACCCTCAAACACCACGAAGGCAAAACCCTGGGCGGCATTTACTACCGCAAAACTTCCTGCAAGCACCAGACCAATCAGACCCTGGTGCTGGTCATGGGCTACGGAGGGTCCTTGCGCATCTGGCCCGAATCCTTCGTCGATAAACTGGCCGAACACTACGATGTCATAACCTACGACAACCGCGGCACAGGTTTGAGTTTTCTTCCCGAGGACGAGAGCGCCTATACGACACAGTCAATGGCGGGCGATCTGGAAGAGGTAGTGAACACACTGGGCATTGAGCGCTTCCACATGCTCGGCTACAGCATGGGCGGCTGCATCGCCATCGAATATGCGCTGCAGTATACACCTAGAGTGCAATCGCTCTTTTTGCTTTCCACTACCGGCGGTGGCAGTGTCTACACCAGACCTGACAAAGCACTGTCGACAGCGATGGCCAATCCGCAGGGCAAGACACTCTGGGAAATTTATCAGTTTACCTTTGCTTTGATGTACTCACCTGAGTCTTACCTTAAAGTAGAGCCAAAGCTAAAAGAGATCTACGAAGCGGCGAAGTTCAATCCCACCAGACCCAAGGCACTGCTCGGGCACAGCAATGCCTTTAAATACTTTGACGCGGCAGAGCGCCTGAATAAGCTAACAATGCCCGTGACGGTCCTTACCGGCGCAGAAGATCGGCTGATGCCACCGGAAAATTCGCAAGCCCTGCACCGCGCCATCACCGATTCTACCCTCGTCGTGGTCCCGGGCTGCGAACACGGCGTGCACATCGAGATGGAAGACTTAGTAGTAAGTGAAATCAACAAATTAACGGCACGGGCAGACGCTTCCTGAAACGTCACGATACGGCCACATCAGTGACACATAAGCGCCTCGCAGGGGTCAATATACTGAACCCATGGATTTGAGGGGAGCACCATCATGGGCAATGAAATTAACATCAAAGAACAGCATGAAAGAGGCGAAGCATTGAGCCTTCTCAAGGGAGCGCACAATGGCGAAAACTTCACCGATTTTCTGAACGAAGGCCGCTCCCTCAGCCAGCGCGACCGCCTGGGCCTGTACATGAAAGACATTCAAAAGACCACCGGCGACTTCCCCGATGTCGAAATCCACTTCGACAAAGACGGTCACCTGGAGCAAATCGAAATGAAACGCTCCGCCTTCAATCCTCTCAGTTACATTGTCGGCGACAAAGAGGTCTATCACGCCAAGCACGATCCCAAAGAGTCGGTAACAGACCCCGACAAGTTCGTCATCTACGGCAGCCCCTACAAAGTACCGCCGGCAGATCAGGTATCGGCACCAATGGGATAGAGCCGTCACCGGGCCTATGTTAAGATGCACGGATGCATTTTGTCGTCCTATTTGCCGCCGCACTGCTCTGTGAAATCTCCTGCAACATTCCGGTAGGCTCCCTGCCTCTGGCCCTGGTCGGCGAAGGCGCCAGCGAAAGTCAGACGGCCATCGCCATGGGCAGCGGCATGTTTGCCGCACTGCTGGTCAGTCTGCCTATAGGCGTGCTTACCGACCGCGTAGGCAAGCTGCCGGTCCTGAGAGCAGCCGCTTTTGCCGGTGTTTTGATCATGCTCCTGATGGCCTTCACCCAGGGTATCGTCGCCGGCTGTCTGCAAATGGCGCTGCGGTCAGCCGCACTGTGCGCCTACATGACCGCTCAATTTGCCTACGCCAGCACCATGTTTTCCAAAGAACGGGCAGTCTCAGCCGTAGGCGCCATGGGCATCCTGGGCAACGTCGCCTTCGCCGCCGGACCGGCCTTTGGAGTCTGGCTCTGGCAGCACGGCATCCACCGCGAACAATACATGTATGCCTCGCTGCTCAATCTCATTGCCGCCGCAATGGTCATGACTCTGCCGTCGCAGTACGACGTGCGACCCAAAAAGCCGCTGCGCATAAGATTTTTCATCCGTCCCACATGGATGCCGGCCATGACTTTTATAGCCTGCTCAACTCTTCAAGGTGGCGTCAATGGTGCCCTCGCCGTCCTGGCCTTCCAGGACCGTGGTATCGAAAACGGTGCTCTCATTTTTACGGCCAGCGCCCTGACTACCGTGGCCTTCCGCTACCCGGCAGGTCGACTGGTCGAGCACTACGGGGCCAGAGCCATCGCTGTGCCCACGGCGATAATTCAATTCCTTGGCTGCATACTGGCGGCCCAGGCCCACGAACCGATGACCGTCATCGTCGCTGGTGCATTCCTGGGTATGGCCTGGTCGTCGGTGGTGCCGGTCGGCATGGCCATCATGTTTGAAAACAGCTCACACCGGACACGCGGTACGGCAATGGGCTCATACAACCTGGCCATGGGTGGCGGCGCAGCCATGGGAGCATTGATTGCTGCAGTACTGACAGCTCTGCATCTGGGCTACACCCAGGCCATGTTGATCTGCGCTTTTACACCCTGCCTGGCTCTGATTTATCTTTTCCTGGGGCCGCGCAAGCGGCAGCCGGCAAGTGAGTGAGTCGCAGCCAGGCACGCATGTCTTTCACTTCGTCAGCTCTATCGGTGGCCAGCAGCAGTCGCTCAAAACAATCAAGCGTTACGGCGGCTTCCGGATGATCAAAGTTTTGCAGAGCGACAAGGTAGGACATGTCCAGCGCCTGCTGGGCGACATCTAGATGATTACAGTCCATACACAAAGTGGCGTAGGCATTCAGCCCTCGCATAACCGACGTGGGGAAAGGTTCCAGCATTGCGTTTGCCTTCACCAGACAGCGATGCCAGTGCGAAAACGAAGCTTCCTCATCACCCTTTTTCAGACGCACCAGCGCCAGACCGATAGAGCCAAGCAATAAAAGCGGGTCCGTCGCCGTCGAACCGTAACAGGGCAATTCCGGACAGCTGCCGTAGATTTCGAAGACTCTATTCAGTTCAGTTTCTGCCAGATCCGGATTGCAGGATTCATAGTGAATCATAGCCAGACTCAAAAGAGGAAACATTCGCATCCGGGCATAGGCCGGACTGTTTAATTGCTCATAGAGCGCAAGCGACTTCTCACCGAGAGCGGCGGCCTTAAGTAACTGGCGCTGACCAAAATAGACATAGGAAAGATTGCAATAAACTGTAGCCAGGCTCATTTTGCGAGTCAGTGCCGCCTGCGCCGACGATGCTCGCGATGCAGGTTCCAGGCGCGAAGCCATACGCAAGAAGATCGCTTCCGCTTCAGCATACTCTCCCAGTTTCATATGCACCGTGCCGAGCACCGACTCATAGAAGTGCGCATCGTAATTCATCCGTTTAGGCCATAAGCGCGTAATCTGCAGCGCGCGCAGACACTTCTTCTTGGTGGTGACATATTGAGTCGTCTTGCTGCTGCGAGAGATATCAATTTGCAGGATGGCCGCAGTTATGAATTTCACACCACAAATAAACGACAGCACACAAATAATCAGGCCGCAAACAAAACCCAGAAGACTGTGCCCAAAATTGAAAATGACAAGCGGCGGACCGAGCACGAAGGCTACCCAGAGCAGATAGAGACCGATAGGAATATAAATGGAAATAGCCAGCTCGGATTTATAGCGATCGCGAAAGCGCTGGAATGCGCTCTGTTTATCGCTGGTAAGGCTGATCGTTTCAGGCATTGCTTGCTCCGGAGCGCGGCTTCAGATCGCCGCAGGTGTACCTTCTCTAATTTTACGGAAGCCAAGTTGTGTATAGTAGTTGACGCCTAACGGGGAGAAATTATGCGGAACCTTTCTATGCTTTTGCTCGCGTCGTTACTCGCGGCAACACTTCAGACCCAGGCTCAAACGGCCAATAAGACGGCCGTCCGCAAGCCGCCGCCTCCTCCCGATTATTTCCCCCTGCGCTACAAATACTGGTGGAAGTACCACTCAAAAACATCGGCGGGCAAGGAAGACACCTATACCCTCACGGACATCCACGATGACCGCCAGGAAGATAAAACAATCTGGCATGAGATCGAGACCAAAGTCGGTACGTTCCCCCCGATACACGACTGGTACAGCAAAGAAAAAGGTATGGTCGTCTATCAACGGACCGAGTATGTGGCCAACGGTATGAAAGCCGATTTCGTGCCGCCGCGGCAATACATAAAAGACCCGCTCTTCAACGGCGACAGCTGGCACTGGGAAGGCAAGGGCATGATGGGCACATCCATCGACGAGACGAGCACGACCACCGGTCCCGAGGATGTCGAAGTGCCGGCCGGCAAATTTAAGTCAATGAAGGTCGTGACCAAATTAACTCAAAACGGCTCGCCGGTGACAAAGACATACTGGTACGGCGCCAATGTAGGCCTGGTCAAATCCAAGACCGAAAGCGGCACGGTAACGTCGGAAGCGGAGTTGCTGGAATATAAATTTCCAAAACTGGAACCGGGCGAGTTGGAAGCTGAACTAAATAAAACCGGCCAGTAAGCAACTCAAGAACCAGGCGTCAGCTCCAACAGACGCTGCTCGCATTTTCGAATAACATTGGCCAGGCGTGAAACCATTTCGTTGAACGACTTCGTGTCCTTCTCGCAGCGCTGAGCCAGGTCCTGCAAATTGGACACGGCTGAGCGGTAAGCATTCAATCTTTCAGTCGCCCGATTTTCTAGCTCCAGGTTGTCCTGGCGGTGCGCAGTTTCACAACGATCCTCCCAGGTCGTAACCAGAGTCTGCTTCTTCGCCAGCTCCAGCTCAATCCCGGCCTTAATACGCTCGAAATCCAGGGATTGAATTTCCATGGAACTGGCCGCCTGACGAAAGGAAGCCAGCGCCGTTCGAAGATCATCAACAGACATAGCTTCGATCTCCACCGCCGGCACAGCCGCAAGCCGATCAGCCGACGCCTTAGCTCGCGCTTCATTTTCGGCGATGCTGGCCTCGAAGCGACTGCAGAGCTCCTCGTAACGACCAAACTTATTGCCAATTCCGAAAACTTTGGATAGAAAGCCGAGTTGTCTTTCAATCCGACGTTCGTGCCTGGCAATGTGCTCCTCATATTGACGCTGCACCTCGCTACGACGAGCACGACTCTCATGAATTGTGGCCTCGGCAGCGGCACTGCTTATCTTAGCCTGGTTAGCAGACTCGGCAACACTTATATGAGCGTCTGCAACCCCACGGGCGATAAGCACCTCCTGCAGGAGGTCGTCAAAATCCTGCATGCGACGCTCCAGCAAGGGTGCCCTCTGGCTGCGGCGATTGACATGAGCCGCGTATTCTTGTTCAGCGACCAGCAGCAAGGCACTCTTCTCGGACAACCTTTGAATATCTTTACGGGGAGCGTTTTTCTGCCTTCTCTTCGTTTTGCGCTCGAGCGCTTCGCACTCACGACGTAACTTATTACACCGTACTTTTAAATCCACCTCAATCCGAGCGTATTCCTGAATCAATTCGTAGCAAGCTTGAGACTTGTCACTTAGCGCGTCAGCCTGATTCTGCATCCTCTCGCGCAGATCATCTGTATTTGGGGCGACCTTGCTCCGTGTCCTGTCGATTAAATCACCCAGTTTTTGCCGCAAGCCAGACACAAAAGCCTCGTAGGGAGAGGGCTTGCTGGGTTGCGAAAGCGCACGCGGGAAACTCCTGGGAGCGCCAGATCGTTTCTGAGCCTCACGCCTGCGACTTTCCTCAAGCTCCTTGCGCCGCTCGATCTCAGCGCGAATGACAGCGGCACGCCGTTCGATTTCGGCGTTTACCTCACTGAACAGTTGGCGACTATCGGACGACAATACTAAAGACCATACGCGGGAAAAAGACACATAGCCACAATAAAATCACAGTAGCACGACCGCAGTATGGCGAAAAGGGCACAGCCGGCATAATGCTGACTGCGCCTCAGGAGGTCAGGAAGAAGAAATTTCTTCAAGTCTCGACTTAACCTTCCAAATTGCCTTATCAAGTCTCAGGTAGAGCTCTTTTACCGAAGCAAACTGTTCGCAAAACGATACCAGAGCCGCTTTCCTCTCTGTTATCGTGCGCTCCAGTTCCTCGCAGCGCTTCAAGTATGGAGCGCTCTCAGCCTCATCACCTGCGGCTTGTGCTGCAACCGCAAGACTCTTCCACGACTCCACATCTTCTTCCATCGAGGCAAGCACGGCTTCTTGTTGCCCCTGAAACCACACTACGAAACCGCAATGCTCGCTCAGCGTATCTCTGGCCGTTTCAAAATTCAGTAAAGCGGCATTGAGCTCAGTCTCGGTCAAACTCGCTATGTCCACCGCAGGCATGGACAAAACCCGCTCACATGATTCCCTGGCAGCGGCCTCGCTCAGGTCGACTTTATTGCGCAATTCACCGTACAAAGACTCGTTCAAAGCAAGGAACTTTTCAGGCGGCAACTGTATAGCTGTAGCTATTTTTTCGCGTTCGATTATTCCCCCTTCTATTTGCTCCAAAACATTCAAAGACTTCAGAACTTTCGATTCGGCCCTTCCTTCGACGCCGTGAGAAAGGATTCTGGAAATGCTGGTTGTTTCACCGAATACCTTGACCAGTCTATCGTTGACGCTAAAAAGACGATTCTCCACAATAGCGCGTCGCTGTTCCTGCAGAAGAACACATGCCTTCAGCTCGACCTCCAGTTCGCGCAATCTCCGTCTCTTTTTACAGATGAGAGCGCTCCGATCGCCGAGCCCTAGCAGAATGTGTATCGCCTTCCTCGTATTAGCTATTTGCTCCTTAAGTCTGAATTCCATCGACTGACTGTCCAGCAAAATGGAGTGACATGCACTAGACAGGTCCACCAAATCTTGCTGCCTGCTGCGACAACGATTGAAAGTATCAACGGTCGTTGGTTTTACGTGCCGCCGTATAAAATCGACCGCATGGCGAACGGACTTCTCCAAGAGTAGCCAACGTCGATAGAAGCCGGGGACTGGTGGAGGAAAAATAGAACCGGGATACTTTTCTTCAATAATCTTCCGAAACTCTTCTTCTTGCGCTAGCGCATACTTTTCGGCTATCAGTTTTCTCTCAACCCGAATCACCTCGGCCCGCTGAGCAATCTCCACATCAATCATTTTCTCTAGCTGTGCCGGATCCATCAATTTCCAAACCGAGCCGAAAGTAGCAGGAATCTACCTACAGTAAAACACAGGTAAATCAGGGATGCATTTCGCGCCAGGCGGCATCGATGATGTCCTTACTTTCTTTGAGGCCGAGACCGGTCTGCATACGATGGAGCTTAATCGCTTCGATCTTATTGTCAGGCAATAGTGCAAGAATTTCGGGGGACAAGCTCTTCTGCGCGGGGCCAATACCGGGATCATCCGGCAGGGTCAGTCCAAGTTCTCTCATGACCAGATCGACTTTCGCTTCCAGTCTGCGGAAATCCTGCAGGCGCACGCCACCACTGACAGTGCCCCCGGAAGTGCCCGAGAAAGGCGCCTTAGAAATATTGGCCGCGCTCTTCGAGCCTGATGATGCCTTCGACATAATCAAAGCAAAGGCACAGCCAAATATAAATGCCACAATAATCAGAAGAATTGCGGTGGGTTCCATCTACATGCCTCCCTTATAGTCCCAGCTCTGTAAGTGACGGATGCTCGTCCGGTCGCCGGCCCAGGGCCCAGTGAAATTTGCGTTCGCTTTCCGCTATGGGCAAATCATTGATACTGGCATGACGCGCCTGCATTATACCGTCAGCGGCAAATTCCCAATTCTCATTCCCATACGAGCGAAACCACTGGCCCGAATCATCATGCCACTCGTAGGCAAAGCGCACGGCGATGCGATTCCCCTCAAAGGCCCAGATTTCTTTGATCAATCGATAATCAAGTTCGCGATTCCACTTGCGTGTCAGAAAGGCCACGATTTGATCAGTACCGACAATAAATTCAGCACGATTACGCCAGCGGCAGTCTGCTGTGTAAGCTCTGGCAACGCGCTGGGGATCACGTGAATTCCATCCATCCTCGGCCAGCCGCACCTTCTGTATTGCGGTCTCCCGGGTGAAGGGGGGCACCAGCGACGATGTGGTCATGGATTAGTTCCTCAGCTAAACATCTATAAACTTTAACAGCCGGAACCGCACAAAATACGCCTCTTGACACATTCATGCAGAATTAAGCACAGTTACCGAATTGACAAAAACATGCCTCAGAGAGCAAGATCAACATCCAACTCGCAAGCCGCCTCAATCGCGGCTTGCCAAGCTGCTAGTAAGCGCTTATAGAACGGCGCGCATGCATGACAACCGGGAGGTTTTATTAATGAAACGCACAGCATCAGCTCATTGGGCAGGCGGTCTGAAAGACGGCAAGGGCACAGTTTCCACCCAGAGCACAGTCCTCGACAAAACCCAATATTCATTCAGCACCAGATTCGAAGATGGCGTCGGCACCAATCCTGAAGAATTGATCGCCGCCGCTCACGCCGGCTGCTTCTCCATGGCCCTCTCTGCCCAGCTCGGCGAGCAAGGCATGACAGCCAAATCGATCGACACCAAAGCTACATTGACCATGGAAAAGACAGACGCTGGTTTCACAGTTACCGAGATCGTTCTCGACGTTACCTGTGATATCCCCGGCGCTGACGAAGCCAAATTCAAGACAGCTACCGAGAATGCCAAGACAGGCTGCCCTATCTCCCGCCTTCTCAACACCAAGATCACAATGAACGCTAAATTGGGCGCCGCTGTTTAATTCAGCCGGTCAATTTTAAAAGAAGGGTGCATCCACGGATGCGCCCTTTTTCTTTGTCGCGTTTAGTCTATATTAGAGTCGTTGGCGAGGGATGCAGAAAATTCGATGCCCAATCAGGTCCCGGGATGGAAACTATTTGTCGTAATGCAGGCCGGTGGTGCGATGATGGCTGCCCAGGGAAACCTCGCCTGGGCCAACCCCAGAGCCGAACAATTATTCAAGCAGGCGCTGCACGAATCAATTGCCCCGGAAACAAGACACCTGGCCATAAAACACCTGGACGAAGCCATAGCCCTTGATCCGAGCAGAGCACTCTTCTGGCAATCGAAAGCGGACGTCCTTCAAAAAAGCGATGACAGCGAAAAAGCCCTACCGTGCATCACAAAATCAATAGAGCTAAACAACAAAGTAGACTACGCCTTCGCTTTGCAGGCACAGATACTTAACAGCATGGAGCGCTGCGACGCCGCTATAGCTGCTATCGATCACGCAATCAAACTCTCCCCCAATCCTGCGTACGTCATTATCAAAGCCCAAATTTTCACAAAGCAGGGCCGATTCGACCTGGCGGAGAAGGAGCTGGATAATGTGGTTAAGATCAGCTCCGTTGAGCCCTTAGCGAGGAGCCGCCGGGCCAATGTTGCTATTCACACAAAGCACTGGCAAAAGGCAATCGATGATCTCACATGGCTTATCGACAAGGCCACAGTCAAAAATCTGGTTTACTACGAAAATCTCCTCAGAAGAGTCCAGGCATATACTGAGACTAAACAGTTTGAGAAAGCAATCGCTGATTGCAAGAAAGGAATGGCAGGCCAACCTGAGGCAAGACAGTTTCACGCCGCACTGGTAAAGGTTTATGAGGCCTCAGGTAATACCAGCGAAGCGAAGCGCGCCAGGCAGGTGCTCGACACATTTGATGACGATCTGCAACCGCCGAAATCGGACAGATTCAAATAGCGGGCAAAAATGACATCGGTTAAGATCACGGGTACCAGTAACTCAGGCAATGGAAGGAAACACAGTGTCGCAAGCAGCGCAGAAATTCTATTTCATCAGGCATGGACAGACCGAAGCCAATCTCTCCGACTTAGCGGCTGGGGCAGGGTGGGACATCGAGTTGAATGAGACCGGCCTGGCACAGGCAAAAGCTCTGGCTGAAAGCGAACAGATCAAAGTTTGCGCCGACACCCAGACGATTTGCGTCAGCCCATTGCTCCGAGCAAGACAGACTGCCGAAGCCCTGAAGATTGTCATCGATGCGCCCGTCGTGGTTATCGACGAACTCAAGGAATGGCACCTGGGAGACTGGGAGAAGACCCCCTGGAGTAACCTGCCCAATATCTTTGAACCCGGAACCAATCCGCCCAATGGCGAGAAACAGTTGGAATTCGGCATGCGTGTATCAAACGGTCTCAATCAAGCTCTGGCACAGCCAGGGCCGGTCCTGATAGTCGCTCACGGGGGCGTTTGGCACGCGATATGTCGCATACTAAGTATCAAGGCCGGTTCCATCGAAAATTGCGCCGTCAAATGCGTCATCAGAGATGATGGAGATCAGCCCTGGCGGCTCGGCAGCAATTGATCAGCCGCAGGATTGCGGTAAAACGAGGGCGCGGCGAAGTGATACACTCAGATCAGGAATATGTTTAGCCTGACTCTTCCTTACGGTAAGCACAGTTCAATGACCGAGCGGCCAAAGGAAAAGAGTGAATGGACATCACAAAAGTATCGATACTGCAAGGCGACCTTTTAGACCAAAAAACCGACGCCATCGTCAATCCCTGGAATCAAAACCTGGTGCCATGGTGGCTATTGCTACCTAAAGGTGTCGCCGGCGCCATTCGTTCCAGGGCAGGCATGAAACCTTTTATCGAAGTTGGACGCAACGGTCCAATACCGCTGGGTGAAGCAGTCGTGACCACCGCCGGCAAATTGCCCTTCCGCTGCATCATCCACGTAGCTTCCATCAATATGATGTGGCGAGCAAGCGAGCAGACGATTCGACTTTCAGTAATCAACGCCATTAGAGCAGCGGAAGAGAACCACGTAAAATCGCTGGCCTTCCCAATCATCGGCTCAGGCTCCGGCGGTTTCAATGCAAAAAAAGCACAGGAAATAATGCTGAAGACGTTGGAAAAACTCGAATCAAACGTCGAAGTGACAATCGTCAAAAATCGCTAGTACTGCGGCTGCAAACAAAAAACACCATCCAACTCGAGGTTGCGATGGTGTTTAAGCTACTGCCTGACTGCCCATTGCGGTGGGCTCAGTATTTACTTACGCTTCAGTCAGTCCGTCACGTAAGTCGGGCTACTTGCTACGGTTTCCGGTCGACGTCGACCTGAAGTTTCCACAATGCCCCTCGGCTCAAAGCAATCAACTTGTTATGTGATTGCTCACCGGTTATGTACTTAGTATAGCCGCATTCACGCCCAATGGAAGTCCCCCAAAGCACATTGATCAAAGATATTTTGATCATGCTTAAGATAGCCCACAAGGCCATTCTAGATATAGTAATGGATTTCCAAGCGCTTGAACAAGACGGTCTGTAAATGCTGATGCAATTGTATATACGAAAGTCATGCCAAGCTGTGCAAAACAAATATACAAGCATACAAAAACACCGCCCAGATTGCTCTGCGGCGGTGTTTAAGATACTGCCTGACTGC
>JAFEAV010000114.1 GCA_018266215.1 Cyanobacteria bacterium SZAS LIN-3
ATCGCGCAAAAAGATATTGGCCGCCCGCAGGTCATCAAGACGCGCCCCCGAAGCCAGGTAGCGCCTGGTCTCGGCCATGTGCATCATGCCTTGCTGCGCTTCCGCCAGACCGGCACAGTATTCCTCCAGCCGCTCGGGGTAAAGGCGCTGCATTGTTCTAACGCCAAAATCGGCGATTTCTTCCACATTGTACGTGCTGGCCGGCACCAGATTGAGGAAAGCCAGACGGTTGTGCGTTTCGGCACTCATGGCCGTCGGCGGCAAAATACCGGGAGTATCGAGCAGCTCGAGCTGTGGGTCAACGCGGATCCACTGCGTGCCCCGCGTAACGCCGGGCATGTCGCCGACCTTGGTACGCTTCTGGCCGATGAACCAGTTGATTAAAGATGACTTACCAACGTTGGGTATGCCCACCACGCAGGCCCGCATCGGTCTGGGCAAAATGCCTTTGCGCTCCAGAGCCTGACGTTTTTGAGTGGTAATCGAAAGCGCCGAGCTGATGAACTTGCCTTTGAATTCACGACTTTTGAGCGAAAGAATGAGCGAGCGATGGAAATCATCCGGGTCATCGCTTTCAAAGTCACCCAATGTCAAGGCCTTCAGACGCTCGGCATCGGCCAGGTCAAGCTTGGAATAAATAGTCAGGCGTGGCTTGTTGCCAAAAATTTGTTTGGAGGCGGGGTGCCGTGTGGACTCGGGCAAGCGGCCATCGAGGACCTCGATAATCAGGTCCACCCACTTGGAAATCTCGGTCAGTCTCTGAAAAGGAGTAGAGGGCTCCCGTCGGGGAGCCCTCTTGACTGCTGGCTTACCGGCAGCGCTGAACTTGGCGAAAGCGTTAGCCTTACCGCCCGCTCCATGCACTTGCCGTTTGTTGTCTTTACCGCCCAAAGTAGGGTCTTAGGCTTCGGCAGCCGGGGCTTCGGTCTTCTCAGACGGAGCCGGGGCGGCGGCAGCCTTGGCGGGGGCAGGGGCAGCAGCAACCGCTACAGCATCTCTACGCACGCCGACTTTTTCTTTGATACGTGTGGCCTTACCTGTGCGCTCGCGCAGGTAATACAGCTTGGCGCGACGGACATGACCGCGGCGGACAACGGTAATTTTTTCTACCCGGGGTGAGTGCACGAGGAAGACTCTCTCGATGCCGATACCCTGGAATACGCGGCGGACGGTAATCGTCTCGGAGACGCCGTGGCCACCGTGCTTAATGATTACGCCTTCATAGCCCTGTGTACGTTCCTTGCCGCCTTCGCGGATTTTAACGAATACTTTGACGGTATCCCCTACGTCAAATTTGGGCAGGTCTTTCTTGAGAAGTGGGGACTCAAGTTCTTTAATAATGCTGTTCATGATGACTCGCTCGGGCTCTCTGCTTGTGTTCAAATATATATAAAAGCGGTCAAAAATTGTATCACGCCCGACAGTGCATTCAAGGCAAACCTTAGGCTTTGCGTAAACTTATGCCAAGAGCAAATGTGACGCTTCTAATCTTGGCGAGCCTTTCCAAGCCCTGGGAAAATCAGGCTTTGCCACCAGATACAGTGGCAGGTTCCACTGCTTTGTCGCCGCCATCGTCCTTGCTCAAGCCTCGGGCAGCCGCGCTCTGGTCCTTCAGACGGGTAAGCTCGGAGATGAAATCCTCAATCGAACGGAACTGCCGGTAGACCGAGGCAAAACGGACATAGGCTACCTGATCCAGGCGGCTGAGGCAGTTGAGCGCCGTTTCACCGAGCATGACCGAAGTCACTTCCCGCCGTCCGGAGGCCATCAGTTCACTTTCAATGGTATCGAGCAGGTCGTCTATTTGCTCGGCCGTCACCGCCGTTTTTGAACAGGCGCGGGAAAGGCCGCCCCGGAGCTTTTCTCTGGTATAAGGCTCCCGGATGCCCGAGCGTTTGACTACCAGAAACTGAATAACTTCCAATTTTTCGAAAGTCGTAAACCGCTTGCCGCAGCCCTCGCACTCGCGCCGGCGCCGCACAGAATTTTCGGTCGTCAAACGCGACTCGAGAACGCGGCTTTCACGGTGATTGCAGAAAGGGCAGAACATTGGAGCTAATTATAAACGCCACTAAAATTTCCTTTGATAAAATGTCGCCCCCGAACACATAAGTTTTTGTGGGCCAGCTGGCCGGGTTTGAGGCATAATAAGTTTATGGTTGCGCAGAAAAAACCTACTTACTATGAGGTCCTGGGGGTCGCCCCGGGCGTCAGCCGTGAAGAAATTAAGGTCGCCTACCGCCAGCTCGTAAAAGTGCTGCACCCGGACCCTTCATATAAGGAAAAGAGCGACCACCAGGTCGTCGCCGAGACCGAGCAGATGATGTACATCAACGAGGCCTATGCCACGTTGATAGACAACGAAAAGCGCGCCCATTACAACTCGACCATGATCTACCGCCGCAACCAGGTGCGGATGCCCACGCACATGCAGGATTCGTTCGACGAAGAAAAAGCGACCGAGCGATACCTGCGCCAGGTTTTTAATCCGCTGGTCAATTCGATAGTAAAAATATTGAAGAAGTACAAGCAGCGCTTAAAAGTGCTGGCCCAGGACCTCTACGACGAGGTGCTGCTGGAAGAATTTGCATTATATGTGGATGAAATTGAAAATACGCTGCGCAAAGCCAGCAATGGTTTCACCGATAATCCCGCACCATTGACTTTGAAAAATGCCGTCACCTGGATGCGCCATGCCATTGCCCAGGCCGCGGACGGTCTCGATGAGCTGCGCTTCTTCTGCCAAAATTTTGATTACGACCATCTGGCCATGGCCGACAATCTTTTCAAAATAGCGATTGAACATTCGACCAAAGCAAAGAGTATGATCCGGGCGATTTAGCTACAAAGGCGACTCCGGCAGAAGATCCACCCAGTACCAGTCTTTTTGTAGTTTGAAGACTTTCAACAGGCGATCGTTTTCACCCAGGTCGGGCACATCATCAGCGCAATACTGTAGATGGCCGCCCTTGTAGACTGTGAAATGCACGTGCAGGGAAGGCGAGGTATTGGCCTTAGGCAGCCTGGCCCGATCTGTAGCGGAGACTATTTGGTCGGAGGAATATTTTTCCCGGCCCACAGGGATGCAGACCCGCAATAGACGCGTGTTGCCATAGTAACTTTGGGGAAATTCCGAAATCAAATATCGGCCGGCCTTTATCTCTTCTACCAGCCGCATGCGCCCGGCATAGTGATTGTAGAAATCCAGAGTAACGAATATGTTCGCGGCCTGCAGTCCAATCCCGAGTACCAGCAAGTTGAATAAAACGAAGCGATAGCGAAAGATACTGCGCGGTTCAGAAGAAGTGACAGCCATGATGACCGACGCTATAAAAGTCACAGCAAATGTGACAAAAGCAATCACGTCGAGGCCGCCAAGACCGATAAAGAACATGACAAAGCCAAGCCAGACGCCGACCGGTCCCGGCCCCAGTTGATCGGTTAGGTCCCGACCGAGAAGTGTCGGCAGGTACAGCAAAAAGTCAGTGCTGCGTGTGTTGTCCGTAAAGACAACAACAAGGAAGAGCAGACCTATCACCACCGACGGCGCAAACCAGGTCGATGTTGATTTCAGTCTCAGGCTCTTAACCACTAGCTCGCGGCTCAGGAAATAAGCGCGCGGACCGGAATTGGCTTAGATGCTTTTGCTTGTTTGCGCTCGGCGGCTTCGGCCATGTTTTCGGGCGTGGCACCACCGGCGACACCAAACAAATCATAAGGCTTCGCTTCTTCAATCAAGACTTTATTTACTTCGCCCATGAAGCAACGCTCGCCGGTCAGACTTTCACGCACATAGACAGTGTTGTCGATGCCCGGAGCGTCCCACTGGCTGCGGCCGATGAAGAGCTTCTTGCTGTCGTCGTAGCCTTCGATAAGCACATCAATTTCCTGACCGACCATGTTGGCGTTCAGTTCGCTCGATATGCCATGCTGCAATTTCATGATGCGATTGCGACGAACCTTTTTCACTTTCTCGGTGATCTGATCGTCCATACTGCCCGAGGGCACTTCCATCTGCCTGGAATAAGTGAAGACACCCAGTCTGTCGAAGCGATACTTCTCAATAAATTTGACCAGATGCTCAAACTGTTCATCGGTTTCACCGGGGAAGCCGACAATAAACGTAGATCTAATTTTGACACCGGGCACCATCTCGCGAATCAGGTCCATCGTTTTTTCAGGATGCTTGGGTCGCGCCATAGCTGAGAGTACATCGGGATGCGAGTGCTGCAGCGGGATGTCCACATACTTAACTACTTTAGGCAGCGAAGCTATGGTGGCGAGCAATTCGCGATTGGTCTCGGTGGGATAGCAATACATGATGCGAATCCAGTCCAGGTCTTCAATCTCATGCAGTGCTTCCAGAAGCTGGGGCAGCGCTTGCTTCTTGTAGATATCGAGACCGTAGTAGCTGGAATCCTGCGAGACGAGAATGATTTCTTTGACGCCGCCGGCGACGAGAATGCGCGCTTCTTTGACGAGCGATTCGATTGTGCGGGAGCGGAAGTCACCGCGCAGCTGCGGGATGATGCAGAAAGTGCAACGGTGATCGCAGCCCTCGGCAATCTTTAAATAGGCGGAGGCGCCGACACCGGTCTGCATGCGGGGCAAAACTTCGTCGTCATAATTGTTGGGGATGTCGCTGACTTCAACCAGTCGCAGAGACGAATCGGCTGCACAGGCTTTAATCACATCGACTATCTTGGTGATGTCGCCGGTGCCGACAACAGCGCGGGCCTCGGGGATTTCGTTGAGCAGCTCTTCTTTGAAGTGCTGGGCCAGACAGCCGGCGATGATCAGTTCTTTGCCCTGATCAGCCAGTTCGACCAGAGTACGCACCGACTCTTTGCGGGCGTCACCGATAAATGAGCAGGTGTTCACCAGACACATCTGCGCCTGGTCGTTATCGAAGGTAACCTCAAAGCCTGCTTCGTTCAAAAGTCCAAGCATGACTTCGGTGTCGGTGGCATTCTTGGGGCAACCAAGTGATACCACCCCAATCTTGGGGTTACGCATTTCTAATTTCTCCCGGCCTAACTCAATTTAGTCGTTATCAAGACGACCATCATTGTACCGGTAAGGGACGTCAATAGCACGCGATCCACTACCGGAAGATACGCCGGGGATATCTCTGGTGCCGCTGGTATCGTAAGCGCGACGGGGCCTGGGGCTGCTTGCGATGCCATCGGCATTGCGGCGGACCCACGTAGATTTCTTAACAGGAGCGGTCGCACCGGGTGTCTTGAGGATAGAACCACCGGTACCGGTCGCAGCCGTGCCGGCGGCAACAGTGGCTCCAGGAGCGCCTGCAACCTGGGGAGCGGCATAGACTTTTTCGGCCACCTTACCGGGCGCGCCCATTGTCTCGGCCTTGCCCTGGTAATCGACGGAGAGGCTGGCGCCATTACCGGCGCGGACCCGTAGTCCTTGCGGATCCTGGAAGTCACGGCGTTCACCCATCTCCAGATAACCGGTGAAGAGTGAGGCACCAGTTGAAACAGCTTTAACCTCAACCCATACGTGCTGGGAAGCCGAAAGCGAAATCTTGCTGTCCTGGGGCTGGGCCGGAGCTGCGTTGGGATCGCCAGCGGTGCCGGTCGTGGCCAGGGCATTGGGCGCGGTCACAGTGGTCTGTGGAATCTGAGCGCCGTTGAGATTGTTGAAACGAGAAGCCGACTGATTGAGGGCCAGCACGCCCGGATCTTGCTGGGCCACGAGCTGCGATTGGTACCAGGCAGCCAGGCCGCAGACCACGCCAATAACGGCGATGAGCAACAAACTGGGATAGAAAAATGTTTTAGCAAATCCGGGAGCATCAGAGGTGCGGGGCTTGCTCACATAAACAACCGGCGCGCTCACCTGCTGGGTGGCCATGCGCCCACCGCCGAAAATACCGCGACCGGTGTCCACAGGCTGATTGCCGCGTTTGTATTCGTCGGCCAGGGACTGACCGTTGAGACCGAGCATGTCGCCGTAGCGTTTGATAAAGCCGGCCACATAAACACTCTCCGGCAGATCGTCGGGAATGCCGTTTTCGATGGCTTCCAGATGATTGGGCGGAATTTTTGTCCGGTCGTAAATTTGTCCGAGCGTAAGACTACGCCCTTCACGAGTGGCTTTTAGCTTCTGCCCAATTTGCTCCAGAGACATTTCGATTATTCCAAGTACTAAAAGTGCGCGAACAGATTACCGGTGACTACTGTCAGAGGGACACGATTTAGAACGGTACGGGAGCTTAATTTATTCCGCCAAGCAAGCGCTTCAGTTGTTTAACTTCTTCACTGCTTAAACGGCGCCATTTCCCGGGACCAAGCTCCCTTAATTGTAACCCACCAATGGCAACCCTGACCAATCGAATGACACTATATCCAACCTTCGCACACATCCGACGGATCTGCCTGTTACGCCCTTCACAGAGCTCGATTTCAAAAATTGAACTCTGCGCATTAGCAGAAATTTTTTGAACAAAACAGGGTTTCGTTACTCCTTCTGACAACCGAACGCCGCTTGCAAGCTCGTTTAGATGGCGATCCGATATACGCCCTTCAACAGTCACAACGTACAGTTTCGGCACCTGATGGGAAGGATGTGTGAGGTGCTTCGCCAGCGCTCCATCGTTGGTGATGAGCAAAAGCCCTTCGGAATCAGCATCGAGCCGACCTACCGGTTTTAAGTGACGCAAATTTTGCGGTAAAAGATCGAGCACACAGGTGCGACCGCGCTCGTCGTCAGTCGTCACCACGACCCGCCGCGGCTTGTGCAAAATGATGTATTCGAAAGCTTGTTTGGCGAGCGGCTCGCCATCAACTTCCAGCTTGTCTTTGTTGAGGTCGACCAGGACGCTGAAATCAGTGACGACGTGGCCGTTCAGCCGCACCAGACCAGCCCGAATGAAATCATCGGCCTTACGCCTGGAAGCAAGTCCGCACAACGCCAAGGCCCGATTGAGGCGATAGAGTTCGCCGTCATTTTTATCCAAGTGAAAGGTCCGTTATTAGCCCGAAGTAGCGCTTTCGTGGTCGTCTACCAGGACTTTAGTGCTGTTGCCTGCCAGTTCCTGCAGACGATGCGCCAGCTTATCCTTGCCGCCCTGGACCGAGTCCGTGGCTTTCTTCAAGACTTCGTTGCTGCGGGAGGACACGTCGTTGACGACCTGCTCGGTCTTTTCACGGATGTCGCCGAGCGAGTCGGAGGCCTGTTTATAGATATCTTCCGAATTGTCGGCGATCTGCCGTCTCAATTCCTCACCAGTCTTCGGTGCCGAAAGAATGCCGACGATATAGCCCAGCACTCCGCCAACCACCAAACCTTCAAAAAATCTGCTCATTTTCCTTACCTCGCCTCAAAATTGCTCAAAGCCTTGGGCCGTTTTCCTAAAAATTAGATGGCTCTAAATATTACTTGCCCACTTCGCTGAGAGTTTTCTTCTCTTGTCTCGCTTTCTCACGAGCTTCCTTCCTGGCAGGTTGTCCTTCCAGATAGGCCCGCACACCGGCCATAAAGCCGGCGCCATAAACACTGGTCTGCCGCTTGGCATCATCGGCTGCCTTGGTCAGGCCTCCGGTAACGTCTCCGACCTTAGATCCGACATCGGTAATGCCTTTCTGTGCCGCGCTCTTGAGCTCGACCACGGAGCTGAGCAAAGTATCAACCTGCTTCAGCGTCGGTCCCAGCTCACGGTCCACGGTACCGAGCAACTTATCCAGGGAGGAAAGGGTGCGCTCGGACTGTTTGACCATGGACATAAGAGGAATACTTACGGCCATAAGGGAAACAGCGAGAAATATGAGCGAAACGGCCACAAGGATATTGAGGCTGCCGCCAAAAGAACTGCTCAGTGTAGGGTCCACGACTTTCCTCTTTTATCAGTTTTATCTGTGCTGAAAGGGCAACGGAGCTGTTCCGCCAAGTTCGATCTCTTCGCGCTTCTTAGCTGCTGCCAGCTTGCCGGCGGCAATCGCGCGCTTAAATCTTGTAGTCTGCTCTTCCAGCGAGAGCTGAGCATAATTGAGGAAAGAAGCATAAAGGTCGAGCGAATCGTCAACAATCTCGCTCAGGCGCTCAGGCACATCCTGGGTGCTTCTCTGTAAGGTGTCGCGCATCTCACTGCCCGACTTGGGAGCGGTCAAATAGGCCACAGCAGCGCCGCCCACCGCGCCGATAACCAGGCCGGTAAGCCAAGAGCCCCACTGGGAGCCACTCTGGTTTGAGTCCGATTGGACTGTTGGATGGTTGTTGCCTCTACCCATGACTTTTCTCCGCGCAAGCTTACAATCACCGGGAGTATAGCACCAAACGCTTATGCAAGCTCGATTTCAGCACTTTTCCTACATCTTTTGTCAGATTAGGGCTGATTGCGGGATGCCGGACGGAGCAGGGATCAGGAGCGCGCCGGGGACTTTTCCAGGGCCAAAAAGCGCTCGGCAAGCACGTCGCAAAGATGCTCGGCAATGGCCCGCTTGGGCATTCGCGGCAGGTTTTCACGGGTGCCTTCGGCCGAGAGTATGACTACGGCGTTGTCATCAGAGCCGAAGCCTATGTCAGGTACCGAAATATCGTTGCCGACAATGACATCGAGGTTCTTGCGCTTCAATTTCTGGGTAGCGTTCGACAGGAGCGCTTCCGATTCGGCGGCGAAGCCGATAATGACCTGGTCTTTGCGCTTGACCCGACCCAGCAAGTCGATAATGTCCGGATTCTTGGTCAATTCCAGCACCAGATCTTCCGAATCGGTCTTTTTGATCTTGTGATTGGCCACAGCCAGCGGGCGGAAATCAGCCACGGCAGCGGTCATAACCAGGGCGTCACAGGAATCGAATTCGGTTTCCACCGCTTCCTGCATTTCCTGCGCGGTCTCGACGACTACAACCGGGTATTCGCGCTCCACTTCAACAGTGGAAATGAGCGTCACTTCAGCGCCGCGGGCGAAGGCGGCATCGGCCATGGCAATGCCCATTTTGCCCGAGGAGCGGTTGCCGATAAATCGGACCGGGTCGATGGGCTCGCGGGTGCCGCCGGCGGTGACGATCACCCGCTTAGATGCCAGGGTTTTGTGAGCGAGAAGACGCGCTGCCACAGCGGCGATGATGGTCTCAACCGAAGCCATTTTGCCGGATCCCCAATCACCGCAGGCTACTTCGCCAAACTCGGAGGGGATGACATCGTAGCGGTAGCGGTTTTCCAGGATAGAAAGATTGTGCTGGGTGGCCGGATGCTGCAGCATCACCGGATTCATTGCCGGGGCGATCATGACTTTAGCCTGGGAGGCCAGCACCATGGTCGTAAGGAGATCATCGCAAATGCCACCGGCCAGCTTGGCGATAATGTCTGCGGTAGCCGGAGCAATCAAAATAAGATCGGCATTCTTAGCCAGTTCTATGTGCTCGGGCCGCCAGGTACCCTGGGCTCCGTATTGCTCACAATGAGACGGGTTGCGGGTAATGGTCGTGAGCGAAAGTTGGGTAATAAATTCACGGGCATTGGGAGTCAGCACCGCGTGCACCGAAGCACCGGAGCGACGCAACAGTGAAGCGATGTCGCAGGCCTTGTAAGCGGCAATCCCGCCACTCACGCCCAGTAAAACAGTTTTGTTTTCAAGTGGGTTAAAACTATCAAAGTTCGCTGGAGACTTCTTCGACGACTTTTTCATTACGACAATATTCCCGTTGGTGCTCTTGGCAGTGGCCTATGAACCAAGTTTCGCACAACTGTCTGTATTATTATTGGTCCAGACCCAAACAAAAAAATAAAAATGCTATCTATTTAAGTTAAGGAACCTGAGCCCCAAGATGAAAAAGTATTACGTCACAACGGCTATCGACTACGTCAATGCCGCTCCGCACATCGGACACGCTTACGAAAAAATCGCCGCCGATGTGATTGCTCGCTTCTACCGGGTGCGCGGATATGACGTCTTTTTCCTCACCGGCGTGGATGAACACGGCTCCAAGGTGGAGAAATCAGCCCAGGCAGCAGGCAAAACACCGCAGGAATTTTGCGATGAAATGGCGGCAAAGTTCGAGCATTCCTGGAAAAATCTCAACCTCACTTACGACCACTTCATGCGCACCACCGAAGCCCGCCATGAAAAAGTGGTGCAGTCTCTCTTTACCAAGTTGAAGGATCAGGGTGACATCTACAAGGCCACCTATAACGGCCTGTACTGCGAAGGTTGCGAAGACTTCGTGCGTGAAATAAATCTCGTCAACGGCAACTGCCACATTCACCAGAAGCCACCGAGAGAACTGGCCGAGGAAAATTATTTCTTCAAACTGACAAAGTACAAACCGGCAATTAAAAAATGGCTGGAAGAAAATCCGGACGCCGTTCAGCCCGACGGCAGGCGCAAAGAGGTTCTCAACCAGCTCGCCGATGAAGAGCTGGGAGATTTTAGCGTCTCGCGTTCGCGCAAATCTCTCAACTGGGGTTTTGCCATTCCCGGCGACGAAGACCAGGTCATCTATGTCTGGATGGACGCCCTGACCAATTACATAACCGGGGTGGGCTATCAGACCGATGATGAGCTGTTCAAGCGCTTCTGGCCCGCAGACCTGCATCTCATCGGCAAGGACATCACCAAGTTTCACAGCATCTACTGGATAGCATTTTTGATGGCTGCCGGCATTGAATTGCCCAAACAAATTTTTGCCCACGGTTTTATCACCGTAGAAGGACAAAAGATCTCCAAAAGTCTCGGCAATGTGATCGATCCAAACGCCATGGTTGAGCACTACGGCGCCGATGCGGTGCGCTATTACTTGATGAGCGGCACACCCTTTGATCAAGACGGTGATTTTTCAGTAGCAGATTTCCGCCGCAAAGTTAACGCCGATCTGGCCAACAGTCTGGGCAATTTGCTCAACCGCACACTGACACTGATCGATAAAAATGCGGGTGGCCTGATCCCTGATGCCAAGCCGGAAAACGACCTGCGAGAAAAAGCCAACGCACTGCATGTGGTGATAGAAAATCACATGAAGAAACTGGAATTTGCCAAAGCGATCGATGCCACTTTTGCTCTTGTCGATCAGACAAACAAATATATGAACGATGAGAAACCCTGGACTCATTTCAAAGAAGGCAAAATGAAAGAAGGGCACGAAGTGCTCTTTACCTCGGTTGAAATGCTCAGACGTGCGGCCTTCCACATCTATCCTTTTGCTCCGAAGATGGCCTCAGATATCTGGTGGCAGCTGGGCAACGATGACGAGATTGGCATCCCGGGCGATTCGGACAAACCCGATGGCTTCTGGGACATGGTGCCTGTCGGTCAAAAAGTGCGCAACAGCGGACCGATCTTCAAGCGCCTGGAAGGCGACGAAGAGGCTTCTTAGGCGACACTAAGGGTGGTGCCTAACCGGCGTCCCAGTAATCACCGGAATCATTACCCTGGTTCTGCGGCAGATCTCTGCGCACAGGGCGATCAGCCGTTCTGGCAGGGGCATCACTATAATCATTGCGAGCAACAGCCGGTACAGTTTCCGGTCTGCGCAGGATAACGAAGTGCTTGAACTCAGACTTGTTGTATTTGGCAATGGATTGAATTTCCATCACGCCATCGTCGCTGTCGTTGTTGAAGATCTGACCATTACCCATGTAGACCGCACCATGCGGATAATCGCCGGCTTCTCTGTAGCCGCAGATTACATCGCCGGGTTTCATATCCTTGATCGACACTTCGGTGAAACCATTCTTACGCAGGGTCTGCTCCAGATTGCGAATTGATTGGTCGGTAACGGGGAAGCCGTAGCCTTTGTTTACAAGCAGGCTGACAGCGCGGGCGCAGCCGAGGCGCACCGGCACCGAGCGGTCGAATTCCTGAATGGAATGACCACTGAGAGCTTCGGCCTGTGCATAAAGATTGTCGTAGACGGCCTGGTCATAGGCACTTCCGGCGATACGGTGCTCGGAACGCGGCGCTTGATCAAAGCGCTCGGTCTGCCTCTGCTCCGGCTGTCTGCTGCGGACGGGCACATCATCCCAGTAATCGCCGCCGCGCGTGCTCTGGGTATACTCCTGACTGTTGACCGGCGGGTACGACCGCTCACGGACCTGCGGGACAGGCCTGTACTGCGGACGCGCCTGATAGTCATAGCCGTCATCGGGCAGAGGTCTGTAATTTCTCTGATATCGAGGCGCATAACCCTGGTCATAATCAGGATCGTAGCCATTAACAGGTCTATAGGATCGATTGCGACTGGGCAAATACCAGCTCTGATCCATATCATCATAGTTGCGGAAACGCGGCGTGGTATTGCGGTAATAGAGCTCTCTCTGGGCTTCCTGCTCATACATGCGACGCATTTGCATGTCACGGTAATAGCGACCACCGCCCTGATTGCCGTCCCAGGCTGTGCCGCCATCCCAGGTGCGATGGCTGTAATTTTGAGGATAGGCGCCGTATGTTTCCATACTCAAGGCCATCTGCTGATTGCGGATGGACTGAGCCAGAGTACCGTGAGCAAAACCATTGGCCGCGGCGTACATTAGCCTGTCGCCGACGTTGCCGCCATCGACGTATCCTACGGTCTGGTAGCTGGGCACTCGACCGGGCGGCGCCATGCGGTAATCGTCAAACTGAGCCTGATTAGCGGAATACGAACTGCCGTATCCATCGCCCTGGCTGAGCGCGCGAGGGTCGATAAAATCGCTATCGTCGGAATATCTTGTCATTGGTTACCCTGGGGAATTAGGTCAGGTGCCTTGCAGTCGGTCGCAATCATCGGACAAAATTCACTATAGGTCTAAAGTAAAGACCTTACAATATGGCTACCCCCCGGTTATTCCCACAGTGGGCGCTAAAATTAACCTTTATATGACCAACCAACTGAGCCTCAATTTCCCAGCCAAGCCCTCTCTGGGCAATCTATATGTATGTCGGAAGGAATTCCCGCATAACCGTTCGTGGCTGGGGCAGGCCGCCGGGACGGTCGAGTTGAAGGTGCCGCCGGAGCATCTGGCCGGTCTGGCGTTCGCCAGTACCACCCTGTCCAAGCATCTCACCGAAAATCAGGCCGCTATCGCCAATCTGGCCTCGGCCGACCTCTCCACCACCACTTTGACGGCCCCGCTATTGCAGGCCCTGTTTGAAATAACCGAGCTGGTGGAGATTCGCCTGGACTTTCTGCCGCTCTCAGGCGAGGTTTTGACCGAATTTGCCCGGGGCAAAGGACTGACAAAGCTCGTCACACTATGGCTTACGGGCACATCGATTACCGACGGGGACCTGCTCGCTTTCCAAAACCTGGCGGCCATCCAGCATCTGGCGCTGAAGAGCACGCCCATTACAAACGCCGCCCTGGCCACCCTGGCAAAGTTCCCCAATCTCACCCACCTTCATTTACCCAGACAGATAAACGATCAGGGCCTGGAAGCGCTCTCGGCTTCCAAGAGCTTGCTGGAACTGGACCTTTCATACTCCAGCATCACCGACGGTGGCCTGGCCTTTATCAAGGCAATGCCGCAGCTGGAGACGCTTTATGTCAATGATACGGCCATAAGCGATGCCGGTCTGGCACATCTGGCCGGCCATCCTGGTTTGAAAGTGCTATTCCTCAACGGCACCAAGGTAACCGACAAAGGCATAGAACAACTGGCACAGATAGAAAATCTGGTCCATCTGGAGCTGCGCGATACGACAGCCACCGAAATTGGTGCCGCCCGGTTAAAAACCAAGCTCAAAGACTGCGCTATCTTCGGGCCTTAGCTCTTTTCGCCGCGCTGCAATGTTTCATCAGCGGCATTTGGTCTGCTGAAGAGCCACTTTTGAATGCGGTTCCAAACTGTGCCTTTGCGCTGTTCGCCTTCGATGCGTACGCGGAAGAGGCGGAATCTGTCCAGCTCAAACTTCATCTTGGTCAGCTCGGTGCGATACTCTTCGGTCCTGACGGCTACCGACATGGCGCGGTCGGCCTGAGCCTGAAGATCGGGGAGAAGGGCCAGCTGAGCTTCCAGGGTAGCAATGCGTGAACGATCGTCAACCCGGTCAGTCAATAGTTTGATAATCGTGTCTTGAGCTTCAATCACCAGTCCACGCAACTGGTCGATTTCTACGGTGCGATCGTCGACCCGGGTCTCGGACACAACCATACCGCGGGGAGAAGAAATCTCAATGCCGGTACCGGTGGCGGCGGCACCCTCCTGCTCGTCGGTTTTGATTATACGGACGAAGCCCTCAAGCAACTGGACAAGATCTTTTTTGGAGACTTTATCATCGGCACCTACCATGGTGCCCTGTGGCGGCTGACCGACCGGGCTGGCATCAAAAGATTCACAGACCGGTGCTTCGCTCGCTACAGCCTCCACACTCTCGGTTACATCCTGCTCGTCTTCATCGTCGGCAAGCGCCTCGGCCAGGGCTTCGACAGCAGCCGTCACAGCGGCTTCCGCCGCGGCGTTGACTTCAGCGAAGTCCTGTCCGTGGATGTCGCTAACATCTTCGACCAAAGTACTTACAGTTTGAACTGTCTCTGTAATCTGACCACTCTGCATAATGCAACTCCCGGAATTTCGTCGCTGACCAACAATAAAAGCGTGCTCCCAAGCTCATATTATCAGTATTTTTTATGCTTCTGTCCACAGAGGGTCGACCCTATACGTGGTGCATATAGCAAGTGCCACCACATACAAATACCTTTGGTTTACGACATTCCGGGTGGTGGCTCGTTGCGTAGTTGATCGGCGCTCATAGTGGTGAAATAAGTGGTCTGCCACTGGTCGGAGAGGCGGGTCCAATTGCTGGTTCCGGCACCGGGGTTGCGCAAATTCGATTCGTTTTGCCCTTCCTCGCCCCAGATTTTCCCGGAGTCACGATAATAATCACCGGCGGCATCGATGACCAGATTGGAATCATTGCGGTCGGCTTTGGCGTCAACTCGCTGGAAGACACCATCGTACAGGCCGGGATCAAAAGCTACGGGAGTATTGCCGTTGCCGAAATGACTGACCTGGCCGTCTCCGGCGGCCTTAAACTGGAAGGTTCCGTCAGCCAGAGTTTCAGTGGGATTGGCAAAACTCAAATTGCCATGGAAGTCATTGTAAAAATTGCCTTCCCAGAAGCCCGAGTTTTGTGGATTGGCCGCTTCCACCCAGCCGCCGCCTTTCTTGTGGAAATAGACGTGCTGGTCCTTCAAATCGATCACCGTATTGGGATCGGCGACTTTGCCCTGCTCCGGAGCGATCACTCCCCAGGGAGCGTAGTTGGTTACGCCCGGCGGCACGACATTGTTGTCGACGACAGATTTACCGTCACCCCAGGTGTTGGGGCCATGGAAGGGGATATCGGCCACGACCTGCCCCCGACTGTTCATATCATTTTGATTAATGGCATCTTCCAGACTGTAAGTACCGTTAGCGACACTGCCAGTTGTTTCGGAAACCCTGTCACTACCACCAGCAGTGGTATCAGTCGGAGCAGTGGGCGGAGCGACATCGGTGGCGGCAACACCGTCATTTTGTTGCGCGAGCTGCTGGATGAGCAGAAGCTCCGCCTGCATAAAGTCTTCCATGACACGGGTCAAAGCGGCAATTTGAGACTGCACATCGTCGCTACTGTTAGCGGCAGGAGCATCGGTATTGTTGCGGGGCAGCAAATCGCCGGTCTGATTAATCGCATCAAGCAGCATTCCAGTGACTCCACCGAAAGCGGAAGATAAATTCACGGATTGGTTAATGGCGTTATCTCCGGTGGCCAGACTCGACCCGCCAGGTTTGGCCCCATGACCATGGTCACGGTGATGATCGTTACCATGATGATGATGATGGTGATGGTGATGGTGATCATGACGGCCACTATGACTGTAACCCTGACCACCTCCATAGATAGAAGACGAATTGCCAAAATCGAGCTGCCCACTGTCACCGCCGCCAGAATGAGAGCGGCCGCTGCCTCCGCCAAGCCTGGCAATGTCGGCATAAGTGTTCTTCCAGAAGTCAGTGCTGGCGGCGGAGAAATTTTCGGAGGATTGATGCTGGGCAGGGCGGTCCAGACCACCAAGGGCCTGACTGGCAATACCGTCACCAGCAGAGTGATAGGCATCTTTATGCATGGGGGATGTCCTCTAGTAAGTCGCGGTTGGGGGGAACCTGCAAACAATCTAGGGGACGGTTATGGCGAAAACATGGCGGCCGGTTTAATGATGTTTGGCCTTTTTGGTTTTTGCTTTAGCCGGCACCGCTTCTGTTGCCGCGGCGGCCTTGTTGGCATCGGCCTCGGCCTTCAAATCCTCCGGTCGAGAGACCGAGAAGAATTTTTCCAGAATCGGTTTAGCTATGGGGGCAGCAGCGCTACCACCGTGGCCGCCGTGCTCGACGAAGGCGGCGATGGCAATACGCGGCTTATCGGCCGGTGCGTAACAGGCAAACCAGGCATGGGTCTTACTGCCGGCGGGCGGGGCTTCGGCGGAACCTGTCTTACCGGCCACCTCAACATTACCAAGCTTGGTGGCGCCCCCGGTACCGCTGGCCACAACGGCCTTGAGTCCATCGAGGACGACCTTGAGATATTCGGGGTGATATTTAACTCGCTCCGGTTTGGGAGTTGGTATTTGCCTGTCGCCAATCTTCATGGCAAAGTGCAGAGCCGGCACCTGGCCTTTCATGCCCAGACCAGAGAACATACGCACAGCCTGGGTCGGCGTCACCTGTACATAGGTCTGCCCGATGGACATGTGCAGCGTGTTACCGGGATACCATTTTTCGTGATAGTTGAGCAGTTTCCACTTCGAGTCGGGTACAAGACCCTTGCTTTCATGTCTGAGCTCCACACCGGTCGTACGATTGGCGCCGAACTTCTCACCCCACTCTTTAATCATCTCTGGAGTCATGTGCAGGGCCATTTGATAGAAAGCCGAGTCTCTAGACCAGGCCAGACATTTGACCAGGTCGAAGAGGCCCGAAGTATGCGTCCAGTCACCGAAAAAGAAGCCACCAAGGGAGATACCACCGGACACCTGAATCTTGGTATCGGGTTTGACCACTTTGTTTTCCAGTGCCGCCAGCATGGTGATGGGCTTCCAGATAGAACCGGGTGGGAAGCCGGAAAGCGCGCGGTTGAAGAGCGGATGGTTGGGTGCGTTCAACTTTTTCCAGACAGCTGGAGTAATGCGTTTGGTAAAGTCATTGGGGTCAAAACTGGGTCGAGAGACCATGGCCAGGATTTCGCCGGTCTGCGGATCACAGGCAACGACCGCGCCGGATCTATCACCGAGCGCGTCATAAGCCACTTTTTGCAAATCAAGATCAATTGAAACCACAA
>JAFEAV010000115.1 GCA_018266215.1 Cyanobacteria bacterium SZAS LIN-3
AATCACAAGTATTCACCACATCCGGTGGCGTCAGAAATATCCTCAAGCTCGTCCGGCTCAAGAAAAAGAACACCGTCTACTCAAACATCCCCATCCACCCCAAGCTCCGCGAACAGCTCATCTCCTACAAAAAATCCGTCATGGACGAGCTACCCGAAGACTCAATCTGGCTCTTCCCCGCCAGAGACGACTCCAGCACCCACATCGGCCGGACCCGCGCCCACCTCATCCTCACTGAGGCCTTCAACGACCTCGGCGTCGACGGAGCCTCCACCCACTCCATGCGCCGGACCTGCTTAACCAACATGTCCCGCGCCGGCATCCCCCTGCGCACAATCCAGGAAATATCCGGTCACGCCAATCTATCCCAGCTACAAGAATACTTAGCAGTCGATCCGGCAGACTGCCTGGGGGCTATAATGAGCTTGCGATACTGACAGACGGAATGACTAGGTTAATGCCCGACGAACTTTTACTTTCAGTAGATACAAACATTTTGCTAAATACAAAGGAGTCAAGCCCCTATTGGCCGCTTCTTCGGGCATTTATAGGCAAAAGCAGTTGCACCGTGGGAATTTCGCAAGTAGTCCTCGATGAATATGCATCAAAGCTGCTGGATCAAGTCAGGAAGAAATGCTCAGATGCTCAAACCAGCCTGGGGCTTTTCAGGGGACTACAGAATTCAGGATTACATATAGTCAGCAAAAAGGGCCATGATATTTCTCAAACCCTTGAGGCTTTAGAAAATCTGGAAGTTCCAATTCCTAGTCGGGATAAATACCTTAACGACTTTGTCCTTCCAAAAATTTCAGGGCTGTTTGGAACCGCTGTTGAACCCATAGACTACCCGGCGATTGCGCACAAAGAAGTTGTGGATAGGTTGCTCGATACTTTGCCACCTTTCAAGAATAAGGAAAAAGATAAAGGATACCGGGACTATCTTATTTGGCGAGGATTAGTTGAGAAGAATGCAATAGCTAAACACGCAAAAATTTACTTCGTGTCCGAAAATACAACAGACTTTGCCGACGAAGAGAAAAAAGCATTTCACAAGGCTCTGTTAGAGGAATGTTCGTCACCAGAAAAACTGATTCTTTATGTTAGTTTGGCAAAATTTGTGGAAGAGATTGCCGAACCACATCTAAACAAGCTCTCGAATCAGCTTCAGACATTACAAAATCGCTCAAGTTTGAGCTTCCTGAGCGCTCAGTTCAAACCGGCTGCTGGTGCTTTCGAGGAAGTAGGGCGAGAGCTGGCGGGATATAACTATCGGGCGTTAGCAGGACTGGAGAAGTTATTTTCATTCGCCTCCAGCGTACGCAGAGTTGTCCTAGTCAAGGTCGATGATGTGGTTGAAATGGCAGAGTCGGCAATTCTATTGGATTGCACTGTATCAGTTGAGTACGACATGCATGTCAAAGATCCTTTCACGACCAATCCACCATCTACTGTGGAGATAGCTTTTGCCTTGAGAATCAATTGCAAAATTGCAGTTGTCGAAACTGAAACGGGCAAGTATCTAGTTCAAAGCGGTGTGGAAATAACCCGATCATTATTCGACAGAGTAATTAAGGCGCAAGTTTCAATTGTGGATGACGGCACAACGGTGAATGTCGTGTTTACCGGGCAAGTGTGCGAAGTCGATTCAATAACTTCGGTCAATAAAGATTTTTCCTTCGATACTCAAGAATTGCCCTTGTTCATTGAAGATTTTGAGATTACAGAAAACATCAAAGCAGGAGAACAACTGACAATTAATTTGATTACAACTGATTCAATTTTAAGTAAATGGTCGGTGCCCGAGAAATAAGGCTGCGAAATAACAGAGAAGAGTAACCGTTCCACTCACATCGCACCAGTCCGATAACCGCGCTTATGTTAAAAAAAACATTTTAGAGATAAGTTGTTCAAATAAAATTGAAATGATGGCACCAGCATTGTGTAATAGATTAGCGATAGGTGATTGAACAGAGAGAAGTTGAATGAATGGCAATATAAAAAGCTTTATCGAAACAGCAAGTGAGTTTATAAGCACTCCTCCAGCCGAACTAGCGGCCATACTTTTAGTGGACACATTGCAGCGAGAAGAACGAATTTTTCCATCATCGCTGGCTCATTACGTCGAAACCAATTATTACGACAAGGAAGCGGTCCAGGCAGCGATGGAGGCACTTGGTTGGCTAATAGCAGAAGGCTTTCTCGTCCCAGACTATAATGCAGGTGCGTCCGGTGCCTATCGATTAACTCGTGAAGCTCGAAAAGCTGTGACGCAGGAAGACATCAATGAACTCATAAGAGCACGGCAGGCACTTCCCAGACATCTGCACGCACTCGTCATAAAGCATGCTGTTCCCATATTTCGGTCTGGAAATTATGTCGATGCTGTTGCAGCGGCATTCAAACAAGTTGAAATAAAAGTTCGAGACTCGGCCAATTTAAGTTCTCAAGTTGGCGTTTCGTTGATGAATAATGCATTCAGCCCGACGAAGCCTGGTGTTTTATGTGACCCTAGTATTGATGGCGGAGAACAACAAGGGATCATGTCTTTATTTTCAGGAGCAATGGGCATATTTAGGAATCCAGCCGCACATCGGAATATCGTTCTATCGTCGCATCAAGCCGCCCAAATGCTTGTATTTGCTAGCTTGTTACTTGAAACAGCCGAGCACCTAATTGTAGAAGCGAGAGCGGCCGGCCGGATCAGTTAACAAATCAGTTGACGCCCGATTGATGTAAGAATGATATGTATAGAAGCCTGGCCCCCATTCAAAGAAGAGACTCGTTCCGTTTTCCTGTAGTGCGCTAGCTTGGCTTTTAGTGATAATCAGATTCGTCTCAAATAAGTGTACTGGAGCGTCCAAATCCACTACTTCAGCCAAAATTTCAATTTTGTAGGCGCCGCTCCAAAACTCGAAGGAAGTTGATTCATTCGTTTTGAAAATATGACTGAGATAGGCGCCTGAGGGGAAAACTATCAGCCCAGCGCCGTCCTTAAGCGTATGGTGCAGTCCGCCATCAAATATGCTGAAAGTTTGAACTGTTTCACCACGACGTAGTGTCAGATATAGTGACCGAATTACACGACCGCGATTACCAGTGCTGTACAGCAGCGAACGCACAAAAAGCCGTGGTCTGTTTTCTCTGTCGTGCATTAGCACGATCGCTGATGGCCGAATCATGCAAAGTCTTCCGCGATGAAACATTCCAAACCATGCTGTAAAGACTGAAAGCACAAAAGCCATTGTTGAGACCCCGAGAATTGCCATCGAAATTAGACTTGGATCAAATTGAACGTGCAATTAAATCTCCTTTGTGTATTTTAGTTTTAGCGAACACGTGAATAAAAACGTGAACAACCACTAGGGCTTCAAAAAGTCTGTCTTGTTGTTTCTACTAACCGCCGGTGGACACCATAACTTTCAATCGGTACACTTGTCGAGCATTTAAAACCGAAAAAAACCGAAAGGGGCAAGATCCGCTATGTTAAGCCACACCTCTCCCTGGCAAGCCAACGCATGGCCCATATACGACGCATACACAATGAGGGCAGATCGACTACGAGAATCGAATGCTGAACCGTCGCACTTTTGGGATTTGGCGGACGAGTCGATTCATAACCGGCTTTTTAAGGATTGGCTAAACGTCAACGACCTGGATTCATTGCTCCACTGGGTTCATTTGTATGGGTTGCCCTATGACAGAACTCCATGGATCCGGCAAGTTTCTGACGATGGAATTCCACTCCTCACTCGTATGGAAAAAGACGAACCGACGATTCACTGGTGCCTCGATCAAGCGACCAGCTTTCGTTCAATTTGGCAGTTCTATCAGTCTGTAGTGACAGACCCCTACACATTGAAAAACTGTATCTATTTGTGGCTAAATTCCGAATGTTTTCCCGGAAAAGGGTTTGTAGAAGACCGTTACTACGACGAAGACAACATTGAATATTGGTGGAGTCCAGAAAAAGCTTCGGAGGAAGAATGGCTTGAGTTGGGTGCAGCTAATTTCAAAGCTGTGACCGAACATTTTAATCCGTTCATTGAACAGGCGAAGCAAATAGAAAAAAACTACAGAACAAACATTTCTCAATACACACGGGAACACAAATACGTTTCATCTAGCCTCAGACTTGATGAATCGTCGCTGTACATAAACGTAAAGCCGAATCGCGGAAGAGTTCTATTTGTGATGAACAAACAGAATTGCGTGTTTTCGGGGGAAGTGAATACGGATTTGACGCCATGGATAACAGATTGGATAACCGAAGCACAGCGTGCAGCATTCCAATTGCTAGCCAAACTTCTGTCGAACAAAATCAAGCACATAGTGCATGCAGTAGAAGTTGTTTACGATGATGTTCCACGATTGAAACAGTCCTGGACATTGAGAACGCCGTTAGATGCTTTACATATAGTGCTGTATAAGGAAATGACCCAATCCAGCCTAGTGCGTCAATGTCCGCATCCGACTTGCGGAATTTTCTTTATTCCAGGCCGGCGCGATCAAGCATCCTGCGGACAAGAGAAGTGCCAGAAGTATGTTACGGCGGAACGAAAACGTCGCAAAGTGCCGAATTTTACATCGCGCAAGACTGAATGATGCCTGGAACCTTCCGTATTAACCTGCCACTTCTAGATTCAAATTTTAGAACGACTGATAACTGCCAGTATGTTTTCAGCCTTAGAATACACCGGGCGGTATACTTCGTTTAAAGACTCATTCGGAGGCTATTTTGGTTGATTTTAAAGCTTTCGCTTTGGAAATTAAGGCCGTTTTGCGCCAGCTACGGAGTGAGCCAAGGGCTATAAAGGCGGAACTTTTCAATGAAAAATTATTTTGGCAACGAGTCTCTGAGACTCGCGAGTGGTGCGCCATGCACCTCTCGGCTGATGATCTACAAGGCAGCCTGAGGAGCGCAGAGCTTGGCACACCATCATTGAATTTTTCCTGGGCACCTTCCTGGGATGTGAGACGCCCTGCCTCTGAATGGAACCAGCTGCGGACAGATGAAGATAGTCGACGTTCATGGGTTGATACGCTGTCAGATCGCCGTTCGAAAAGGCTTGCAGATGCGGGTAGCTATCCACGGACTGCCTGCGAACACACTACGGCCCAACAATTTCTTGTATATCTTCCGGGAACTAACCTTGCAGATGGCGCAGCAGCTACTGTCAGCCGCGGATACTTTGATGATGACAATATCCCGCCGTGGGATACCTGGCTGATGTATTGTCCAGCTTATAGCGGAGAGGCAAAACTAATAAGCTGGGTTCCCCCAGAACTTATGGACTTGATCGATTCTGCGATGCGGTGCAATGCAGAAGAGTGCCTTTATTGGGCAACTGTAGAACAATTATTTTCCAGAGAGGCGACTATGGAATAAGTTGTGCTCATAGTTTTCGGCAGCCTGTCGGTTAGAAATTCTCCGTACGACAAACACTCCCGAAAATGTCTGTTTTAGGGAATATATACACCAGAAGAATCGACCAGGACGGAGTTTGAGGCATGGCAAAAAAGGTCGCCCAAGCATTATTTTCGGGAAAGTCCAAGCAAAAGCCTAAAAAAACACTCGGACCTCCCACCAAGGTGCCAAATCTTGAGAAGCGCTCGCGCGAATACTTGACCGTCTCGGAGGTCAACAAACTAATCAAAGCGGCCAAAAGCCTTGGTAGACACGGCGAGCGGGATAGTCTCATGATACTGATCATGTATCGGAACGCCCTGAGAGTTGGCGAACTGGTCGACCTTCGCTGGGATCAGATGGACCTCAACCGGGGCCGCCTACATGTAAACCGACTCAAAAACGGCGACCCCTCAGTACACTACCTAGAGGGCGACGAAATTCGAGCATTAAGAAAGCTGCGCCGGGACTACCCGGATACCGATTTTGTTTTCGAGTCGGAGCGCCAGGGGCCCCTCACGTCGAACGCCATTCACAAGATGGTCGTCAGGGCCGGCGTCGAAGCCGACCTGGAGTTGAGCGTTCACCCTCACATGCTGCGGCATGGCAAAGGTTTCCAGCTAGCTTCAGAAGGCGTCGATACGAGGGCTATACAGGCCTACATGAGGCACAAAAACATCCAGCATACAGTTCTGTACACCCAACTCAATCCGAAGCGTTTTAAGGGCTTTGGGAAAGATGTGCGTTTATAACCGGGCCAGGTCACAGAAAACGAAGCTAGTCACTCCTAGACATAAGATAGTAGAATAATTTTCGAGAAGAAAAAAAGAGGTGCCACTGGTTAAAGTGGCACCCCCAAGGTCTTAACATACAGTAGCTTATCGCGTGTCCAGTCTTCCTAAATTGCTACATATAATTCGGCAATGGGAGAATTTATTGGGCAACAAGCCTTTTCTTGCGTTTTCCGGACCAAACCGGCACCCAATTCCGATCCAAACCGGCTGATCGATTTCCACCGGAATCAGTGATCGCTTTGCCCCGGAAAACGCAGCTCCGGCCTGACGTCCTCACAAGGTCCACAGCGTTCATCTTGAAGGTCTGGGAATACTCTTTCTTTCCTGGTGTTCTTTTGGTCATTTTTATCTCCTTTGTTCATTGTTTCACAAGGAGCATCTTTCACCCGACCAACTGTCTACCAACCTGGGGTCACCTCAAAGTCACAACTGCCACCATTGTAAGGCATGAGATAGTAGATTAATTTTCGACCAAAAAAAAGAGGTGCCACCGGTTAAAGTGGCACCCCAAGGTCGTTGAATTATTAAATAGGTTGTTGGTCAGTGACGGGCGTCAAGTCTTTTTCCTGCTAGCGACAGTTAAAACAGCCGTTTGACATAGGTACTCTCTCCGTTCTGCCTGAGCCGTCTTCGAAATAAATCGCGCCAGAAATAACTTGGGGGGGGTGCTTGTATTTTAAATACCGTTTCAGTGACCACGTTTTTCAACATGTTCTGAGAAAGCTTTGAGCGCTGAAAGAAATGGCGGAGGAGTGCGATCATCGAACCTCTCACTCCAACAGAAAAAGTAATAAGTTCTATCGAGCTGGATCTCCAATAGCCAATTTTCAGTTCCCATAGGTCCAGACGACTTAAATTGATTTTTTTCGCAATATGTACGAGCATCCTCCAAAATGTGGACACATTGTTTTATGTCTGCCGTTGAACACATGAAAAATTTATTCGTCATTGGAATACGAGTAGAATTTTCAACATAGCCGGTGTTTGGCTCACTATCAAGTTTCTTAACAACTAAAATACCGCCTTCTTTGAAATTAGAAAGTTCGGCTCTAATACAGGTCGGTTTTTCTGCGCGTAGAACAAGAAGCCGAAATAGAAAATCCGGGTAACCCTGGTTGCAAACGACCTTTTCTCCTAGAAATTCAAGCACTGCTGAGGCACGCTTGTTTAAGAGACGTTGACACCTATTCGGATAATAAAAACCACTCGCACGTTTTTGTGAATCCTCTAAAGACGTCATGACAGGTTGGCCCAAGGCCATCCAAAATGCATTTTCCATATTAGCGCGTGACTGAAACATCAAACCGATGGCAGCGCAGCAAACAAATAGAATGGGCAAGCTGAGTTTCAAAAACCATCTACTGATGATACACATAGTTAAAAAAGCAAAAATCGGAACCCAGAAGTAGGGCATTAACAACAACCAAACGGGAATGCTGCTAGGAAGAAATATTCCAAAAACATTACAAACAGCTGTAACAGACGTCAAAGCAGCTAAATATGCATAAGTCCATAAAAACGGAAAAATACAAACAAATAAAATTGACCACAATTTCGGAGTCCGAGCGAACTCATGTTCTCGGGCTTTTTCAAAGACATTGAGCCAATTTCTCCGCTTGATCCACAACGAAAACAACATAGCTTCACAACGCCCCCCCAAAACTCTATATAACCATTGTAGTCGAATCGTCGGATGTTGAGAGGAAGAAGCTACTAATCCTAGCTAAAAGGCGCACTGGCCTATAGGTCAGCGCGCCTTTTTATCTCATCAGTAGTGACAAAACTATTATGCGATTATGAGGGATTATGGCAATGGAAACGGAAGAGGTTTTTCAAGTTCCATAATAGGGCTACCAGTGGCTTCCGAAATTGCCTTTAGGGCATTATTGGAAAATACTTGACAGTTGTTTCTAAACACATTAAACACATAGTCCCAGCCCGTTTTTTGCCCATCAGCGATGGCAGCTTGAAAGGTCTGCCGATAGTATGCTCCCTGCTCAGGCGTTATTGCAACGTAGCGTATCGGAATCTGCTCATAGTTGTTGAACCATCCCGGCTCCGATGCATCTCGGATTACGCCCACAACACCTTCTTTCCAGCCCGGGAGCGGCGGGCTTGAAATACCCGTCAGAAGCTGTGCGGCTAGGTCGGTAGCAAACGCATCAGGCATCAATTGACCCCATGTCGTTGGTGATGCACATCCACTAAATCCGATACTAACCCAAGTGGCGCGGTCTAGAGGATTACCTACCGTCAAGATTTGATGTGTGAAACCGTTCGTTTTGTCTTGACTTACCCAGACATCCCAAAGAGGGGTCGTTTCGGGCACAGTCTCCGTTGCATAAATAGTGTCTAAATACGGATTTGAGTTGTCCCAAGCCGTAGTTTGCAAGTGTGCTGAAGTAAAGGCAGAAGGCAAGCCATTGGGTCCGTCTTTCGTCAAAGAATCACTTCCGAAAATTGGCTGAAGATTGACAATCAAGCCAGATCCTTTTGAGCCAGCCGGTCCCGGCCCTGGCACAGTGTCTCCCACTTGGGGTGATTTTGTTAACCCAGTAGAATCCGTCCAGTTAATGGGATCGTTCTGAACATAGGCATATAAGTTTAAATCTCCACCTGCATAACCGATTGGGTCGGGCTGAAGGAATCGACCTAAAGTTGGCGAGTAATATCTTGCTTTGTAATAGTAAAGACCAGTCTCTGCATCGAATCTCTGGCCTGTATAGCCAAAAATTGTGCCGTTAACAGTATTCGATTCTCCAAAAGGTCCATAGGAATTGACATTAGTAACGACGCCAGATGTGTTGCTGGTAGCAACAATCGATCCTTTCTCGTTTGCATGGAGGTAAACTATAGCGCCTGTTGACTTGACTTCGATGATTGGTTCATCTAGTCCGAGCCCATAGATGTATCTAGAAACTAGATTACCTGCAGTGTCATAAGTAGCTATGAGTTCTTGGCCATCGTAAACAAAACGAGTGACAGTTCCTCCAACATTCTTCTTTGTCTGGCGACCGATAGAATCATATGTATAACTAGCACTTGTTAGACCGTTCGAAGCATTTAGTAGATGACCATCGATATCATAGCCAAACGTCCAAGTCCCGTCGGATGTAAGGTTTTTGTTTCCGTCGTACGAAAACACCGTGCTGATAGATCCAACCCACGGGTAAGTGTGTACAGGACTTGCACCACCGTATACAGTGGTGCCTGCCACTGTCGGATGCCAATTAAATGCGCCGTCTGTCATTCGCCTACCAACTAAACGATGCGTGGAATCGTACGCAAGCACATATGTTTCAGCGGAGCCAGGAAAAACCTGTTGAAGTTGTAACAGCTCATTAGAAAGCGAATAGGAATAATTAGTCGTTACGCCATTTTGGAAAGTCATTCCAGTTCTTCGGGAAAGCTGATCATGCGAAAATACAACAGCACTTGAACTACTCCCATTTAAGAGAATGTCTGTTACTCTATTCAGAGAATCAAATCGACGTTCAACAAAATAACCGTCGGGCCAAGTTGTCTTTATTCTATTACCGTTATTGTCTAGGTCATGTGTGATTGTCTTTGAATCAGGACAAATCTCTTGGTAAAAACGACCAGCGGAGTCAAATCTAAACTGAAAGTGTCCGGTCGCCGGGTCTCCGGCGATTACAGGCTTGCTTACATCTACCAGTTTCCCACTCAGGTCATATTGGAAAGTAGTTGTAATCGGAGTTGAGACACCTACCGTTCTAGTTGACATGCGCCCCAAAGCGTCATACGTCATCGAGATGACATCACCGGAACGCTTTACAATACTCAAGACTTTTCCACTTTCGTTGAATAAAGTGTTTTGTTCAGACGTGGTGTCTGCGTATGTAGTAGTGATTAGTCTATCAAATCCATCGTACGTATAGGCTGTTATTGAGCCCTGTGCATCTATAACCGAACTTGGAAGTCCATTATCACTATACGTTTTTCCGCTAGATACGAGACTCGAGGAATCCAAAATGGTTTTGATTCTATTGGCTCCGTCATATACGAAATTGTACGTTTCGCCCTTTGAGTTGACCATTCTTCGTACACGATCAACTTCATCATAAAAGTACGTTGTGGTACTACCAGTTGGAGACACTACTGTTTGAACCTGATCTGAGACATTATACGTTAGTGTTGTTGTCTTAAAGCTAGGAGTACTACTAACCTGTTTCTGAATCGAAGTAACATTCCCGTTGAAGTCGTAAGTGAATTTTGAAACGTAGTTGAAAGGCGCCGGACTTGTATACGCAATTTGTTGGCGCTTAGAGTCAAATGTCCATGTACTTAAATTTCCGTTAGGATCAGTCACAGTTTGCACATTACCAACAGAGTCATAGGTCAATTCTGTTAGCAGATTTAAGTGTCCAGGGGATACGCTAAAATCAACAGTCTCTGACAAGAGATTTTCGACCACCGGGTCATACACGTATTGAGTTACCATTCCAATCGGATTGGTAGTACTTACAATCTGACCACGTGCATTATACGTAAATGCTGTTATCGGCGAAATACCACCTACAGCTGACTGTGTGATGGTTAGAAGGTTTCCGGAGGTTGCATCGTAGCTGTAGTTTGTTGTGTCCCCGGTAGCTTTTTGGACAGATTTAATTTTATTCCATAAGGCATCATATGTAAGGACAATTTGCACTGGTGACAGGACAGAGCCGGGCTTCGGAATGAAAGTACTCGTCAACACATTGTTGAACAAGTCATATGTATACAGAACTCGGTTTCCTTCTGGTTTGACAAGATCCGTAATTCGGTTTAGACCGTCATACTTAAAGGACATTTCCAGTCCCAGAGCATTAATAAGACGAACGGGAAGGCCGAATTTGTTGAAATAAGCAACCTTTGCTTGGCCAAGAGCATCAAGCTCCTCGCTGCGTGAACCAGCAAAGTAGTAGCTCCAAATCTGCCCCGCAGCGCTTCCTTGTGATTTTATACGACCTAGGGTGTCGTAAACGTTCGTGACCACAGGAACAGCTGGATTTTGAGGCATATAAAATTTTGCCATTCGGCCTGGTTGATCATATTCATACGTCATTGCTTCAGAGCTTGCGTTCGTGAAGCTGCTGAGATTTCCATCTAAATCGAAGGTGTAATGAACAGAGCGACCTGTGCCGTCTGATACAGAGGCTAATTTGCCAGAAATGTAGTTCAGTGTTAACGTGCGCCCCAAACCGTTTGAAATTGTCGATAGCAAACCACCTGAGTACGTATAAGTTACAGTAACACCTCTTGGATGAACCCAGTTAACAAGCTGTCCGCTTCCATTAAAGTTCATCGTTATTCCTTGCGGGGTCACCAATTTAAAGTTGCCGAAAACGGTAGTAAGCTTGCTTGGAGATTGAGCAGGAGCCGTGTAATTCCCATTTGGCTGGCGGACAAAGACTCCTACTCCTCCCGCTGTTGATACAACCACCACATTGTTTACTAGTTGCTCAAAGAACCACTTGTCGGCCAATGAGATAGTTACAAGTTTGGGAATTGGTTGAGCTGCGTCTGAAGCCAGGTCACTTGCAACATAGAGCTCGCACAAAGCAGCGGCACCCTGAACAGCAAACTGATCTCCTAAAGCCATTAATCCATTGCTTGAGGTTGTAGCTGTAATTGCATGGTTGTGAGTCCAGCCCAAACCCAAAATCCCGCTAACATTTTGATTTCTGGAATTGTATGAACGCCCAAAAGCCAGTCCATAGGGAAAACCTTGACTGCCAATCGTAATATCTGTACGAACGTAAAAGAAATCACCTGTATAGAACCCGATCGGTTCGCCAGTTGGCGGTTGCCCGCCCATATCGAGACCGGCTCTGCCACTGAGGCCGAATGGCAACTGAATAAAATCAGAATCACCGCCCTGTCCACTACCCCCTTTCAACGTGTTATTAATCAGTCCCAGTGCCCCACCATTGGCGGTGTACTTAACCATCACCCAGTAACCTTCGCCAATCCAATCACCAAGCGTCAGACCGGGTCTCTCAGGGACCAGGACATTGTCGTTGCCTGTGGCAAGGAAATCACTAATGGCGGTTATGTCGCTAGCAGCATAACCATTTGCAGACAGAGTCGCGGAAATGTTTGCCCCAGTCGTCCAGTTTGAGGACGTAACGAGGTACAGCTTTTCCCAACTAATACTGATTGTCTCAGTCGCTCCACCACTGGTTGACGACGTATAGGTCGTCTGGTTGGCTGACGTCGAACTAAGCAGGATGAGTGGGCTAACCGTTCCTGCATGGATTCCAAGCGGTGCCAACGTGGTATCAGCATTCAGCGCCGCGGCCAAGCCGGCGGCTGCCGTGGTAAGGGTATCCCCAAGAAGCACCGTATAGTTGACGGAATGAGCTCCGCCACTAAGAGCAGTATCATTCACAGTCACCGTCAGGACATCGCCTGCCGTGATCGTGCCGCCGATAAGAACATTGGCAGTGCGATTGGCTTTATCCACAACGGTGGTCGTGGAAACACCCGGTGTTTTGCCGTTGAACTGGGCCAAAACCGCTGCTTCAAGTGCCACGCCATGCATGGCCACAACCGTGTTGGTTGGGTAGGTATTGGCCCAGACCCCATCAAGAGTGGAACTCCAACCCTGTACCAAACCGACGTTGGTGCCAGCAGTCGGAATACTCGTCCAAGGATCGATGTAATACGAGACCACGCCACACTGATGGAAGAAGTTCATGTGAGTTTTCTGAATGCGACCCACGAGATCACCCACACGCGTGGATTGTGCGTTCAGGCTGTACCAAATGCAGGCAAGCTTCTCACCAATCTTTTCCTCATTCGTAGCAGTCGTCGAAACCTGCGCGGCCAAATTCTTCCGCGAATGATAATCGAGAGATCCCCGCCCGACGTTGCCGAATGCAGTTCCAACCAGATAGTAGCTGTTCGGGTAAATCCCGAAGTGCACAGCCAGCGGGAAGTAACCAGAATAGGCGTTGTGCGTCGCCGTAATCCCGATTGCCCCTGGCTGCAACGCCACACCAGCAGTTGCGCCGGTAGCGACAACCGTTCCATCGAGTGTGAGGACTGGAAACAGGCTTCCGTCATAGGTGAGAGTGAGCCGACCGCCAGACAACTGATCCGAAGTAAACGTTTGACTGATCTGTGGCGTATCGGTGTAAGGATATTGAGTCCCGCCCCAGTACTGAACGAGAATCTCAGTTTTGTAAGCGAGTGGCACATCTCCCGTCCAACGAGTGGGCACGTCTCCAACTTTTTCGTAAGGAAGCGACGTATTCCAGGCGAAGGGCAGAGTGATTGGAACAATCTCCCAACCACCGAGAATATCATCGACTGTCGCCGTGCCAGGGGCCGCCGAACCAATCGTATTTCCGTTGATGTAGGAAATCAGATTCGACGTCATTGTCGTCAGGTCAGACGCAATGTTCTTCGTATTCATGTTCTGCACATAGTCAGTGGTGACAGTGGCACCACTTTGGGCATTACTCAAGAAGGTCGCCTGGTTGTATCCCAGAACCGTTCCTAAGTTCGCCAGCGGAGACTTGCGCGTATACTGCTTGTAACTCGGGTCAAGCGAGTAAGTGGTGCCGTTAACGACCACTTCAACCCACACGTGACTCATGTTCATGGACGTGTACGGGTATACAGGGAAATCGGCCGGGATATTTGAGTTCGATGCATAGTAATACGCGACAATAGCGTCGCTGGTTCCGAACCAATTATTGAACTGGGTGTCGCTCAGAGTGATATTTCCGAGCACATAGTTAGCTGTGAAACCGGCCTGGCGAAGAAGTGCAACAAGGAGCATGCTCTGGTCAAATGCGTTGCCTGTGCCATCCTGCAAGCACCCGAACGCGCCCTTGTTCACACCCCAGTTGGGCTCCCAGTCGATGTTGTTGTACACAAATTCAAAGATCAACTGCGGATCGTTCTTCAGAGCGCGTGCCAGCTCAACAATCGAGGCCGGGCCCTGAACAGTGTTGCTCGCAAAGCCCTGCACTGCCGATTTCTTGTAGATCTTTGATTCGTCGAATACCTTGCCTTCGAGGCGCTTTCTGGCATCCGCCGGTGTGATAGGTTCGGGCTGTTCGAAGATCCAGCCTGGAGGTGCAGAATTCAGGCCACTCTGCGGCCGCCTGGTCGGATTGTTGCGCGGCGGTGGAGCGGGAGGCAGCTGCGGTGCAAGATTGGAAATTCCATTGCTGCTGATGCCGGCCGAATTATTCGCCGTGTTATTTGTCTGGTCTGACATTTTCTAACTCTCTTAATTGAATTGATTGATGGAGAGCGCGCCGCGCCCTCCGGATTGCTTGGATGAATGAGATTTGAATTCGCTGATCACAGCCCACCCAGACCGGCGTTAGTGACCACGGACTGGCGATTCCCCATTTTGTCGTAGTTGTAGTAAATGGCCGATCCCTGGGGCAAGAACGTCGCTTCCACGAGCCGACCGAGGCTGTCGTAAACGTAGCCATTGCCAGGAGCAGACTCATTGGTCATCTGAAAGGGCGCGCCCTGATAAATAAATTGAAGGGGCGTAGTGTCCTGCACCGAGCCCCACATCGCTGGGCCGGCCTGGTAGGCCTGCCACAGGTCAAATGTTTTCGTAGTCATGTTTTCTGTCCTTACTGCGTGATGGTGACCGGACCACTGATGGTCGCAGTCTGGCTGGAAGAGCCCCATGCCTCGAAGAACACGTCAACGACGCAGTTCTCCGTTGGCGTAAAGGTCAAGCTGTACTGGGTCCAGGCCGTCCCCGAAACCGCCGCAGTGACGTCCGTACCAGGCGAACCAACGCCGGGATAACGCCCACCGACGACGCGGAGCTGCGCACCGATACCAGATGCCGCGCTGCACTTAGCGTAGAACTTGACCGTCGTGGCCACTCCCGCAGGGCAGGGCACTTTGCCGACGTTCAGGCGCAACGGAGAGCTGGCAAACGCATTAGCGTTGGGCGAAAGCTTCCAACCCACACCAGTGCCCGGCTGACCAACGACACCGGTCGTTGTCACCACACCGTAGTCGTTGTAGATGCTGTTGTTGGCGACGACCGCACCTTCGCGATGAGCGAAGATCGCATTGCCCGAAGTCTCACCAGTGGCCGGATTGCCGAGCGAGTACTTCGTTGCGGTGCCATTCTGCACCCAGTCATAGATGACCGCCTGACCTTCGGAGCCACTGACAAACTTCACCTGCGTGCCCAAGTTGAAGTTAGTGTCCAAACCGTAGATCTCGACGGTCGCATTATTGATCTGCACCTGGGCGCCCGAGTTGTTCCGACCCTGCAGGTTACCAGCGACAATCCCGTTTGCGTTCTGGAACAAGAACCCAACAGCCGTGCTGCCCGATGCATTGTCGTTCGACGTGTTGTTGTAGAAGATACACGGGCTCTGGATGTTGAAACCGTTGGTATTGCCCGTCGTGGAACCCTTGACGGTGCAATCATGGATCGAGATGGCAGGAGAGCCGACGTTGGCCGGCACAACGATGCCGTCACCGCTGGTATTGCCGATCATTTTCACGAAGGCCAGACTGTAAGCTGCGCCGTCGGTGTTGTAGTTGGTGGACTGAGGTATGCTGATCCCCCCAGCCGAGTTCAAGATGTTGCAGGTGCTGAAAGTCACCGCTCGCGACGGCAGCGTAAACAGACCTGCGCAATCGGTGATAGTAAAGTTGGAGAGGGTGTAGCCCTTCTTAGTACTGCCATTAAGGTTGATTGGCGTATTGAAACGCGCAAACACCAGATGGTCGAGGGTGACGAAGTCGCAGCCGACGGTGAGACCGACTGTTGCCGTGGCTGAGACGCCGTCAAAGGCAGTCAGACCACTCTGCGTAGTCATAGCGGTGGAGTCCCAACCACCAGAGATGGTAATCGGGCTACCGGCCGTGCCAGAAGCGGCATTGTTGAACGTATCAGTGATGGCCGCACCGCCAGTACCGGAAGCGCTCTTGGTGAGCGGCGCCAGAATCGAGAGCGCTGCTGAACCAGTCGTACCAGACCAGACACCAAGAGCAGTCTGAGCAGAGCTCGTACCGCCGGTGTCCAACACAACGGCCGTGCCATTGATCGACTTGATGCCGTACCAGGTTGCACCGTCAGAAGAGATGAGGCTGTTGAGCGTCAGGCAGCCGGCATTCGAAGCAGCCTTACAGGCGATGATATCGTCAAAGGTCAGAGTAACGGTGCCCGGATCGCTGATTGCAAACAGGCGGATACTCAGGATGCTCGCACCAAAGTTGGCGCCCAAGTCGATCGTAACCAGGTTCCACTGCCCACTCGTCAGAGCAGGCAAGATCAGCTGGTTGACTGGCGTCGCACCAGCGTTGTCGCTGCACAAGTCCAGCCGCAACACGCCGCTGGCAACGGCCGCATTGGGCTTAACCCAGAACGACAACTGTTGATAGCCGCTCAAATTGAGCGTACCGGTAGCGAAGAATGCCGCCACGCCGGTCGTGAATGCTGCCGCAATGGCAATGTTGCTGGCACTGGTAGCGCTGAGCTTACCGGACTGACTGCCGGTAGCTGTCACGTTTGTCTTCGGGGACCATGCAGCGCCACTGGTATAAAGGCTCTGGGTAAGCGCACTCGCCAGCGTCACTGCGCTGGAAAGATTGGTGAAAGTGGCATTGATACCGGACGTGCTGGGTACTTTACCCATAACACGAATGGTATCACCGGCTGCTGCACCTGCAGTTGCCACGCCCGCGAGGGTTTTCTTCCGCAATGCGAAAGTCAGGCCGGAGTTTGAGTCGTTGCCGCCGACTTCGTCGACGAACCATGTTGTAGACATTGTCTATTCCTTT
>JAFEAV010000116.1 GCA_018266215.1 Cyanobacteria bacterium SZAS LIN-3
TGAGCGAACTGGAGGCATCCGATCCGCCTACACCACCGGTGGGCACGCCGTCTGTGAAGAAGACGATTGCGTGTTTAGCGGCTGGTCTCGACTGGGTTATGGAAGCGATGTTGTAGTTGGCGCCGTCATGGAACATGCGACGAGCGGTATTGATCGCTTCATAGGTATCGGTGTGGTCTACAGGGCGTCCGTTGTCCAGACCGTTGGCATCGGCACTGGCTGAGTTCCACGCGGCGCTGTAGCCTGATGTAACCCCTCCGGAGAACGATCCGTTGAGTCGGCTTCCGTCCACTCCATTAACCGAGTTTGCCTGGGTCTCCGATTTCTTCAAAGGTCGCCTCGGTTGCCTGAAGCCTGTTCCCGACCCTCCCGCAACAGAGACATTGTTTTCCGCAGCTGCCGTGGGCGATCCGTTCCAGTAGAACTTGAAGGTCGGTACGGCGGAGTATTGCGTCGAATAATAGAAGCTGTTGGTCGAACCGGGTGCAGTACCGTGGGCGGTACCCTGAGAGGTGGAGTTGGGCGAGGAACCAATGGTCAATGTGTCGGCATTGGAGAATCCGCAGAAACCGAAGCGGCAGTCGCACAGTGAGTTGATCTTCTGGAAGAAACCACCGTCGGCACCGTCGATAGCGGTGGCTATGGGCTGCGAGAACAGCATGGCCAGTCGCTGGTAGGCTTCCTGGTAGCCGCTGCTGACGTGAGCCAGGTTGACGGCGGAAGAAGCTTTGATTGTTCCGTTTTCAGGGATTGTGTAATAGCAGTTTCTGTCTAGAAGAGCTCCTCTGGCGTGGTTGGCGCTTTCAAGGTTGCCGCGGGCTGCTTCCACCACTACACCCAGATCTTCGAAGGTGAAGGTCCGGCCGGCGATGTTGGCATCGGGCTCTTGAGCAGGGAAGGTGACCGTGCAGCTGACGAAGGTATTCGGTCCGGCCAGGGGCTGGGTGTAGGGCCAGGCACCGGGGTCGGCGATGTTAACTACAAGGTCGGTGAACTCTCTATAAGAACCTACGTTGGCGTAATCTGTGGCATCGTAGCAATCCGGATTGAACATGTAGATCGTGTCCGGACCGGTACCTGAAACAGGGTTTCTCTCATCGGTACGATAGGCCATGGCTGTAGGACCAGCATTGGGACTATTGGGCGGCGGTCCGCCGGAATAGTACATGGTGGGCTGAGCGATGGTAGGGTACCAGTAGGCACCATAGCCGTAGGGTGGATCAAGGGTGCAGTTACCGGGCGGTGTGCCGTAGTCGGTGGTCCATACTTCACCAGTGGTGTGAGCGGGGAGTGTACCTACTTTAGGCAGACCGGATCTGAACGGGTTGTAGTTGATTCTCAGGTTCTGGTCCCAGCGGAAGTGCGGGGTGGTCTGCGAATCCGGGTTATCCGCCAGGTCTATGTTCATTGGCGGCAAAACGTTCAGGTTCAAGCCGTTTGGATTGTTTGTGTAATTGTGCTGCAGGATATCCGATAGCCGGTGACTTGTGGTCGGCGGCGTGATTTCGATGTAGTGAATGGTTCCGTTTTTGGCGGTGTTGACTTCAGCACCGGGATAGTTGGCACCACCGGGCAGCGGGGAAAGAACCCTTCTGTGGTCGGTGGCTGCAAAGGAAGCAGCGCCTGAGTTGAGCAGTGCAGTACCGATGCTCGAATCCCAGGTCCTTCTGATGAAGCTTACATTTGTAGCGTCATCCATCGAACCCGAAAAGTCGAATACCAGTACCGCGTCCACTTGAGGCAGACCACCGCCGGATGCGGCATTCAGACCGACGGTGGTGACACCGACGATACTCAGGAAAACCGGACTGTAGGTGTAGCAGGCATAGCACATGATGGCTTTGCCGTTGACGCAGGTGGCGGGACCCGGAGGTACGCCCTGGTAGTTGTTCTGCGGGTCGGCCAGCGCGATCATCACGTTGGTCGAGCCGGGTGCTCCCGTGACTCCGACGGCCGCATAAGTACCGACCACGTTTGCGTTGGACAGGCCCTGGCCGAGCAGATTGCCGGCCTGGAACATGTTACGGGCGTAGGCGCAGGCCTGGCCCTGGGCAAATTGCAGTTTGGTGTGATTGGTGTCGTCATTGTCTGTCGGGTAGCTGGTGAGCATGGCCGTGCCGGCCAGTGATGCCGAGTCGCAAGTTGCCGTCAACTCTCTTTGAGCCATCTGGATGCGGCTTGAGTCGAAAGCAAAAAAACCGACCAGCATGATGAAGAAAAAGAGCGCCAGCACGAGTCCCGTGACTGCAGCCCCCTTCTGGTTTCGGATTTTTAGTAATCGTTGTCGTTCATTCATGACTGAAACAACCCCTGTATCTGTGTTGTTGTGGTTTGGGATCCGACGCGCAGAGCGTCAGCACTAGAACTGCAAGCCCGGCGGGTTTTCAAACTCAGCCTGAGAAGTGACTGTCAGAAACATCGGACTGGTTAAGCCCTGGATATTAAACCAGGGTACAGGGATAAGTGGATCCACCTGTCCATTTATCGTCACTCTGATTGATGAAACGTACTGGTTAACGTCAGGAATGTTACCGAGACCCAGGGGTGTTGGGCCTACTATCTTAGCTGCGGCGCCGGCTCCGGAACCGGGAATGGGGGAGAGCAAGATATCCACTTCCGGATTAGTGGCGTTGGTTGTCCAGTTTACACCGGGGAACATGCCGCGAATCTGTGCAGCACGAGCCCGAGCCGTGTCATAGGCTCCAGGATATGGCGTGCCGCCCGGATCGGGAACGTAAACGAGAGTATTGAAAGTTTTGGCTTTGGCAGCCAACATGGTCGCCTGGTTACAGGCAAACCACAAGAAGAATGCTCGCAGACCGCAAGAACCAAGGTTCAAAACCGGAAAGAAAATGAAGAGGAATAGAACATACATAGTGGCCACATACTCGGCCGCCATGGCTCCTTTACTTTTCCTCAGACCCCGTCTGTACTTAAACATCAGCAATCACCGTCCCCAAAATTATGCTCAATCAGCCCGTCCCCATTAGAGATGCCCAAATTTTATCCTTAGTAATGAGATTTTAAAAATTGGCCTGAGCAATATATGCCCGAGCCAGGTGGAAACATTAACCTTTTTCTAACGTAGCACGTCAAAAAAGTTGCTGTCAACCGATTCTGAAGCCAAATGCGGCATTGTTTCTCCTGCTTGTCAAGAATTAACCACTGGCCATCTTTTGGTTACACTTGGCAACGAATCATTTAGGAGGGCCGATTTATTAAATCGGGTCAGGGGGCTTAATTAATCTACTATTTAATAATTACCGGCGCTGATTTAACTGCATCGCCGCCCACCTGGGTGCTTGCCGTAGGCGTACCGCTGTTTACTCCACCGGAGGTGCTCTGCTGCTCCTGGTAAGCCTGGGCTTCCATCACAGCCTTGCTCAGGGAGGCGTAGTAACGGCGGGTGGCCTCATTGGAGGTCAGTTGAAGCCCCTGCTGGACAGCGTTCAGCGCTTCCTCGTAGTTGTGTTGCTTGGTCAGGGACGTGACCAGGCCGGCCCGGGCTGCGTCATAGCGCGGATTCTGCCGCAGGGCTTCCAGGTAGCAATCTTTGGCTTCGGCCGTCCCGCCGGCGGCGTAGTAGGCGGCACCAAATAAGTAGAAGTCAAAGGCATTGGCCGGCACCATTTTGCTCACCGTTTGCATAACCGACAGGGCTTCCTTGGCCTGACCTTTCTGAATCAGAGCATAGGCGAGGTAGCGGCGAGCGGAAATGCAGTCCTTATCTTCGGCGATGGCCTTGCGCAGGCTTTTGATCGCCCGGTCGTAGGATTTTTTTGCTATCTCTGCATATCCCTGGCGTATATAAGGAAGTGCCTTTGCACTTACCGGTCGAGACGCCAGGTCAACGGTCGCGGGGCCTACTGGCTCGGCGGAAACCGGCCCGGAGCCTGCGGAAAGGATGATACAACCGACTGCAATTGGGGAAATAAAACTAGTAAGATCTTTGAAGAAGGGCATTAAATGCTCCATGGCATCGTGCTACTGCATAAAGTTTGATTTTATCATCTTAGACGTAAGCCTCTTCTTTTAGTGCCTAGCTTTCTACCGGGTAGACTTAAATTGTGGCCAAGACAAATTCAAAATTGAAATCCGTTTTCTACTGGTTACTGGCCGGTTCATTCATCGCCTGGAGCTGGACGACTCTTTACTATCATTCTTACAGCAATCTCTGGGGTGGTCAGAATCATTTCGCCATCCGCGCCGGAGAAGAGCGATTGAAGACAGCCAGGGCTCTTGAAGCCATGGAAAAAAGTGGTGCCGCGCCTGAACAGATATACGATCAACGCATGCTGCTCAGTTTGCAGCTGGATGAAAATAAGAAATTTGCCGAGGCTCGCAAAGTGCTGGAGCAGGAAAGTGCCGATCTTCTGAAGCTCCCCGAGAGCGAAGAAAATTATCTGCGTCGCGCCCGGCTGGAAGAGCAGGTGGCGCACATATACATGGATGAGGGCCTCTACCACGAAGCCCGGGGCGCTCTCAGTCGTGCTACCGACCTGGTGCATCAGGTGGCCAACACCTATGGTTCGGAGGACGGACAGATATACGAACTTTCACTGATCAATGAAATGGGCGTGCTCACTTATCTTGAGGCCAGCAGCACACTGGACGGTAAGGTCAGGGAGCAGTCTTTTGGTGCCAGTGAAAAAATATTTTCGCAAGTGCTTGCTCGCATAGACACCATGCAGGCGGATCCGGCCAAATTGACCGAAGCCGGTCGCAATCGACTGAAGCATATGAAGGAAAAGGTCGCCAGCAATTTGCACCTGGTGCAGCAAGATCGCGCTTACGAAAGTGACTTTCAGCGCACCTGATTTTTACCCAGGCGCTTATTGATGAAACGCAGGAAGCGAGCCAGATCTTCGGGATAGATGAAGAGCACGTAGGAGGCTATCATCAGATACTCGAAGAAGGGAATATTCATGTGGTAATCAATTACCAGGTGGAAAATGACCGCGCCGGCCAGCACCAGATAACGAGTTTCGCGGAACCAGATCAGCGTGAAGAGGGCAAACTCGATTACCAGGGTGCCCCATGTCAGGAACTGAATCGTCCACATGTTTTCAAAAACAAAGGGCAGTGGGAAGCGTCTCAGGTCCTCTACGCGGGAGCTGTAATAGACCGCATTACCGTCAAACCAGTTGGCTCCCCAGAACTTTCTATAAAAGGTATGGCAGTAAACCAGCGCCAGCTGCAATTGTAAAAGGCGCAGCGGCCAGACACTGACGGGTTTGTAATTGTCGAAGTCGGGACCTTCTAGATCAGTCGATTCTTTGTTTTGCTTTTTCTTGAGCAGGCGATCTACGGATATGGCGTTGCCGCTGGCGGCAAATATCATCCAGAAGACCGAGACCCGCATGTACGAATCGCCCGAATTGAGAATAAATGGATCCCGGTGGTAGAGGGCGTTGAGCCCCAGGAATAAAATTACCGAGGCGATTCTCGGTTTATAGCCGACGCTCAGTGCCAGTGCCGCCAGCATAAAGATGACATAACAGATGGTCATGAAGACATCGTTATTGGGCACCAGATTGAACACTGTCAGACCCGGAGTACCGGTCCAGTCAACTACTCCCTGGGCTGTGGTGATGCCCCTTGCGCCATAGAAAACATAGAGGTCAGGCAATATAAAGATCAGGGTGCCGAGGGCCAGTGCCCCAAAAAGGAGACGGTAGGCTGCCACCGGCAGCGGTGACGACTCCGTAAACCAGAACTTATCCCATAGTTTTAAAAGATCTGTATACGACATCTTCTGCTCCTAATCCCTGGCCAGGTCTTCGGGGCGTACACGATATGTCTGCAGCGTCTCTTTAATAAAGTGCGGCTCGTTCTTTTTCTTCAGACCGTCTTCCGGCGGTAAGACGAGGGCCGTATATTTGATCAGGGTGACTGAAACAGGTGGATTGTCCGGATCATCGTTGTTGACTCGCGCCAGGTAAGCATTGATATCGGGCCAGAGTGAAGCATAGATGGCCGAGGCCATATTATCGTCAAAAAATTTGCGATAGCGTTCCTTCTGCATGCGGGTAAAGTGATCCAGGCGTTCCATGCGAGGATTCATCCAAAGTTTTGTCGTACCGTCTTTGAACGTAATCAGTGCCACCATATGTGGATTGGAATTACGCGGCCCCGGCGCAAAGACGCCAAAATCCTGATCCAGGCCCATGTAGTGGTAGTAACCCCAGAACATGTGCACTACATTATTCATGTAGGGATGTACATTGAACATGTACATGAAATTGAGCCCGCAGTGAAAAATTATGAAAGCCGAAATGACCAGCTTGCGGTGTTTTTGCCAATCTTCTTCGCTCATCAGAGCGTCTAGCGCACGACGAAACGGCGAGGCTTTTTTTTTCTTGACGCTACTGTTGCTCAATCGCTTTGCTTTATGAGTCTATTTATGCTTGTCTTCGAGGTTCTTAAGTTCTTCTTGGACCTGCTTATACTCTTTCATTTTCTTGTCTTTTTTCAGAGTATCTAATAACTCAATGTAGCACAAACGATGGAAGCCCCAATCAATTTGACCGGCCGGAGCGCTGGCTGCAACGTTGATTGCTTTGCGAAGCTGGGATTCCGCTTCTGGATAGATTGACAGGCGTTCGTAGCAGAAGCCCATGTGCATGTGGGTGTTGAAGAACCACAGTGGGACCGGTCTTTGTACTGGTGGTTGTTTATAAAATATCTTCGAAGCCAGGATTGCGTACTTGAGCGCTTCTTTGTAGCGTTTCAGTTCGTATATTGCGTTGTTAAGCCGCACGCAATATTGTCCAAGCTTTGTTTCACCAGCCGATGATTTGACGGCGTCGGGAAGTCCTTCCTTGAGCACTTGCTCCGATTCGGTAAATTTGAGAGCGAGGAGAAGTTTGCGGCCCTCGACAAAGTTTTTCTCGGGAAACTTGACTGTGTGATCCGGGGTGCCGTCCACAAATTTGGCAATTTCTTCGTCGGTGACATAGGCAAGCTCGCCGGTGCGGGGGGCCGGGCCTGTTTGACCGCCGGTCCCGCTGGTCGATGAGGGCTCAGTGCATCCCGTCAGTATCATGGACAGCGATAGTGAGGCAAGCGCCAGAAGGCAGGCCGCGCCTGATCTTGCTTTTAGTCCGCTTGCGCTGGTCAAAAGACGCATCTATCAGTTCCTTTCTCTAATTCTCTGTTCGCCGCCACCGGAGGAGCTTGGGTCAATGAGATTTGGTAAGTGTGTTGGCAAAGCCGTGGCTTTCTACTACACCCAAAAATAATAACCTAAACAGGGGAGATTGGATCCAAAAAAGGGTTGTCATTCGACAGGTGGCAGCCTGGCTATTATTTTGCTCAGCAGCCCCAGCCACAATTGCCCCTCCCTCTGGGTCAGGTCCAGTCGCTGAATGGTTCCCCTGAGCTCGGTCGATACCTTTTTACGGCTGAAAGAGCGGGAGAAATCGGCCAGGTCCATCAGACTGACTACCTTGTCAATCAGCTCATCCTCCTCCCGACCGCTCATTTTTAAAACTGCCAAATCATCCGTTGTGCCTTTGGTGTTGTCATGGGAAGTAATGGTGAGTGAAGTCTGGTATGCCACTATGCCCAGTGCCAGCGCCAGGTTCAGACTGGGAAATTGCGGATCGCTTTCGATGCGCATAAGTTTGTGGCAGCGGTCTATTTCTTCATTTGTCATACCGTTGCGTTCATCGCCAAAGACAAAGGCGATCACATTTTCGTCACTGAGTGGTGCATTTTTCGCGTCGCCGTGAAACGAAGCTAATAAGCTCGTCAGGTCAACGGCGGCACTTTTGCGATACTGGCCGCAGGAAGTAGCCACCGCCAGTGTCACGTCTTCCAGAGCCTCGGAGAGCGAGGCGCAAACTTTCGCTTTTTTCAAAACATCGAAGGCATCCACGGCCATTTTTCGCGCTTCTGCGTCCAGATAATTTTTTGGTGGCGTGACCAGACGCAATTGATTGAAGCCGAAATTTTTCATCACTCGGGCGGCGCTGCCGATATTTCCCAGGAAGTTTGGCCGCAGGAGGACAAATACGAAGTTGCTTCGCGTCAACACTTCAGCGCCACTCGCTCAGGCGATAGCTGCTCGGGCCTTGCGTAGTGCCTCGGCCTGGCCAGCAAGAGCGGCGCCAGGAACACCGCCAGAAAGGCGCAGGCAAGCACCAGAATGTTCAGCTCCTTCAGGACATAGAGGGCTGAGACCGCGGCGAGAGTGCGCTCCACCGGCGGGCTGAGGAGGGCTATGGCAATGAGGACGATGGTGTTGCGAGCTGCCAGAAATGGTGCCAGAGTTTTTGTGGACAGTACCGAGAGCAGATGGTTTTCCCAATCCGGTGTGATGAATCCGGCCAGGCCGGTAACGGCCATCAGAGTAAAGTGCCCGGTATCGTAGGAATAAGTTAGAGCACCGCAGGCCGCCAGGACGATGGTGACCGCCGCCACCACTTGCAGGACTCGTCTCCTGCTGGCGATGTGGTGTAAAAATATGGAAGCGCTGGCACCAACGGCAAAACTGGCGCATCCTTTTGCGGCCAGATCGGCAAAGGTCAATGTGCCGGCCTGATAACCGAGCAGGGCGAAAAATAATGTGATCATCAGCGGTGTATAGAGCGGCGTGTATAGGATCACGGTGGCGGCCAGCAGTCTCAAGGTGCCGCTGCGGGTCTGCTTTTCGTATTCGATGTCGACGGCTTCAGAAAGACCACTGTAGGTTAATTTGCGATGCTGGCAGCGTTTGGCCGCATAGTACGCCAGGAGGTACAGTACCGCCGTGAGAGCGGCGAAGGTGTTGGTAAATGGTTGCGATACTAAATATGGTGCCAGAGCCAGGGCCAGAGTTTGCCCGCAAAAATATGCCGCTCCCAAAACCGAGAGATAGATCAGTGGCCTGGGCGCTCTCTGGCTGAGATAAACGACCATGCAAATGACTGTCCATTCACCGGCAAGGAAAATTAAGGAGAGGCTGTAGCCGACTCGCTCGCTGCCCAGAGAGAGAAACTCACGGGTGATGTCCAGGCTGAAGGCCAGGGCCATGAGACCTTTGAGCAGCATGGTCGCCTGCAGGTAGCGCAGACGCCTGGTCGGATCATTGAAGAAGAGAGTAATAGGCACAAGCAGCAGTGCCATCGGCAGGAGCATGTAAGTGACGCCGGCACCGGGATTTTCACCACCGGGGGAGAGAAATACCGCTATCGAACCGAGTTTAAGTTGCAGCAGTCGATCGGCCACCGAGCTGAGCAAAGCTGCCAGCGAAAGCAGAAAAAGACAGCTAAGATTAGTCTGGGCGAGGGCGTCTTGCAGGACTGCAAGAAATCCCGAACCTGAGGTTTTCACCGACGGCAGGCCGACAATCGGAGGGGCCAACTCCTGCTCAAGTATCTCTTCTGCTATTGCCCGATCTCCGAAACGTATGCAGGGTATATGTTTGCCCGCTTTTAGAGTAAGTCCACCATTGTTATTTTCTATGTTTTTATCTATAAGCATAGTTAAGTGGGTCTCACCTGCCGTAACAAGACCCGCATGTTTCTGCCAAATGCGCTCCGACCGTGCAACAATGCCTATCTTGATGAAAAGGTCCATTACTTTCGTATCGCTTGCTGCCGCAGCTATTTCGCTGCTGGCTGTCTTTTGCGTCCGATCGGCCGCGGCTGAAGAATCTGCCGGCACTGGACAAACGGCCCCGGCACAAACTGTCCCTTCGCAGACAGGTTCTGTACCTGCGACAGTTCCCGAATCTTCGTCTACTCCTACTTCTCCTTCAGCTCCATCATCTCCGGCTGCCCCTGCTGCAACTTCTGCTCCTTCGGCTGCATCGACGCCTGCTGCTGTGCCTGCTTCGGTCCCGGCATCTGTCCCGGCCTCCGGCGGCAAAAGAAAAGTTTCGCGTGGCAATCCGCCCAGTTCATCCTGGTTGCCGGGGGAGTCGGATCCTCCGGTGCGTGCCGCTTTGCTCTGCATTCACGGACTGGGTCTGCACAATGAGACCTATGAGCCCTTCGGTAAAGCGATGGCCAGTCGTGGCATCGCCACCTATGCCCTGGATATGCGCGGCTTCGGTTCCTACCGCAAAGCGAAAGGCCATGAAGAAGTGGACTTTGACGGCTGTCTCGATGACCTTTATCGCTCCCTGCGTTCGATTCGCCGGGCCCAGCCGGGCAAGCCTGTCTTTCTTCTGGGCGAGTCCATGGGTGGGGCTATCGTTTTGCACGCCATGGCTATGCGACCGGACTTGATCGACGGCCTCATCACCTGCGTGCCGGCCGGCGATCGCTTCAAGCAGGGCAAAACCAGTCTCAAGGTGGCTTTGCAGTTTCTCAAAGACCGCAATAAACCAATAAACGTAGGCGAAGATGTGGTCAATCAAGCCACCGAAAACCCCGAGCTGCGAGCCGCCTGGATAGCTGATCCGCTGGCGCGCATGAAACTTTCGCCCAAAGAACTGCTGCAGTTTCAGCAGTTTATGAACCAGAATCACGACTTTTGCAAAACAATCAAGAGCAAGCCGGTGCTTGTTGTTTACGGCTGCCAGGATAAACTGGTCAAACCGGAGGGCACCGAAGAGCTTTATAAGGAGCTGGCCACCCCGGATAAAGAAATTTATCCAGTTGCCGCCGCCGAACACCTAATTTTTGAAGAAAATCAGTTTAATTCAGAAGTGATAGAAAAGGTCGACAATTGGATGAACGCGCATATCAGCGATACCCAGGTCGCCGCTTTGAAGAAAACTGAGTAACACTGCGAGGTTGAAATGTCTGTCTCTGTCTACAATCCGATGACGAAAGGATCGGTTGCCCTTGCTTCCGTAATGCTCCTGGCGCTGGGCAGCACTGGTGGGTTTGCCGCCAGAGCCGAAGGCCAGCCTGGTGCGACGCCCAAAGCCACCCTGACCGCGGCTTCGCCTGTATCTCTGGTGCAATCCCGGGGACTGGTGGCCAAAGGTCAATATAAGGAAGCAGTAGCTAAGCTTGAGACGATCGTCAAGGAGCATCCGGACAATGCCGAGGGCCAGCTCTTGCTGGGCCAGGCCTACAGCAAGCTCAAGAATTATCAGAAGGCGCGTGAGCACCTGCGTCTGGCGGTGCGGACCGGTAAAGGTTCGGCCAGCGCTCAAAAAGCCAATATGGCTCTCCTGGCTCTGCCCAGCAGCTTCCGCGCTCCCAAAACCGGTGCTCAGACCCGCCTGATTTCCTCTATGCTCGGCCTGGGTCGCACCCGTGGCGGCGAAGCCAAGCCGACGGTAATTGATTTTTATGCTCCCTGGTGCCAGCCCTGCAAGCAGCTGGATTCGGTTATTGCCCGCGCTAAGTCCGCCTACGGCGACAAGGTGGCCTTCATGACCGTCAATGTGGACGATCCCAGCTCGCAGGCAATAATGGATCAGTATGATGTCAGTCCGATCCCAACCATGGTATTTTTGAGTACAGATGGTGAGGTTGTCACCTACTCAATTGGATATGGCGGAGACGCTCCCGTAAACGACGGTATCAAGAAGATTCTGCCTAAAGCAAACTAGAAATAGAGGCTGTTTTTGTTTTCACCGCGCCATACCTTACTGTGTTGCTCTTTTGTGGCGCTCGCTATTTTCGGCCCCACCGCAGGATTTTTTGTCGGTCGTCACTGTCAGGCTGTCGGTGCCCGGTCGCAAATCGAGAGCACGGTCTCCAGTGGTGACCGCGAAGGTCTGAGAGCGCAATTTCAGAAACAGATGGATCTTGCCGCCCGCGGTGATAAGGTCAATCTTGGCCTGGCGTACTGGATTGAGTTGAATCGTGGCGGTCATTTTTATCGCACCTCAAATATGGCCAGCTTCAAATCCGGGGATCAGATACGCTTTCATGTGCTGCCCAATGCCGATGGTTATGCATATATAGTTATGCGCCAGGGGACGAAAGGTACCAGGGCGGTGCTCTTCCCTCTTTCGTCCGCCGGCGCCGACAACTTTGTCCAGTGTGGGCGTGAATGCGTTGTGCCCAGCGATGGTGCCCTGGAGTTTGATCAGGTGCCTGGTTCGGAGCAGGTCGGTTTGCTGTTGTCGCGCAACCAGATCGATCCCGGTAAGTATCTGATCGGTCCTGCTGTGGCCAATATGCCAAAGGCCGTGGCCGTGGTTGAGGAAAACCTCTCCGACCTGGAAAAATCCTATGACGCAATTTTTGGCGGCGCCAAGAGTATGGGCCGGGTCAATTCGGGGGCTCTGGAAGTCCTCTCCGTCGATTCCGATACCAGGCTGCCGGTCGCCGAAAAGCCCGAGCAGATCCTGGCCAGTCCCAGCACCAGCATTGCTTTAAACGCTGATCCTGATGCAGTTGTCACGGTCGATTTTGCCCTGCGCCATCAGTAAATAAGTCCGCATATTGGCGGGGCAGTCAAGAAGTATCCGCGCCCTGAGACATTAGAAGAGCCTTATAAAGGCCGCTCCACTTTGCTTCTGCATAGCCGAGGGAGGTCGCTTGCTTGTATATTAAGCAGGTTCTTTACAGAGATTTTGGGACGCGACATGCTAAATACCGTTATGCAAAAACCACCCCTGACCGCCACTGCCAGCACTCCCACAGCTTCAGGAGCCAGTTCCAGGAACATTGCGGTGGCCGATAACGGCATTTTCGACATATTTGTGCAGAGCGCGCTCAAGGTGCCGACCAAGGTAATGATCCGCGATGGTGCCGCTCGTCTGACCTATGAAGAAGCGCTTGCCCGCAGTCTTGCCGTCGCCGATGTCCTCTGCAAAAGCGGCATCAAGAAGGGCGACAGGGTCGGACTCTATTTCCCCAATCATCTGGATTTTTTACCGGCTTTCTTTGCCGTTACCTCTCTGGGCGCCACTGTGGTGCCAATTAATCCCCTGCTCAAAGCCGAGGAAATCGCCCACATTCTCAATGATTCGGGAGCCGTGGGCCTGATTCTCAATCATCAATTTCTTCCTGCTTGCCAGGACGGTCTGAGTGAAGTCTCCCATCTTGAGCGCCTGCTTCTGCTTTCTTCCAGCGACGATTTTGTCTTGTCCGCCGAACAGCAGGCGAAAGTCAGTCGCCAATCAGTCATTAACCTGACCGAGAATTTCCTTGCTTCCGCCACTGAAAAACTCAAGAGTGAACTCAACCTTGCCGGTGGTGCTTTCAAAGACTCTACAGCTTTCTTGAATCATGTGCGCGGAGAAAAAGCCAGACAGATTATCGACTCTGACAGAGAGTTGGGATTAATAGTCTATACCTCCGGCACCACAGGCAAACCAAAGGGAGCCATGCTCACTTTCTCCAATTTGAAGTTTGCCATCAAGACCTATCCGGAAAGATTGCAGATTTCGGAAAAAGATTCTCTGCTTGCCGTTTTGCCGCTATGCCATCTCTATGGTTTGCTGGTGGTCCTGCTCGGCACAATTGTGCAAACGGCTTCCATGGTCGTTCTCAAAGAATTCGATCCGATTAAGGTGTTGGACCTGATTGAATGCGAATCGATCACCGCCACGCCAATGGTTCCGACCATGTATCAGTTTGTCTCCCTGGAGCTGGAGAAAAATCCGCGCACCCTGCCCAGTCTCCGTCTGGGTATGTGCGGTGGTGCGGCCATTCCGCCGGAGCTGCATAAGAAAGTCGAAAAACAGCTCGGGGTGCCGATCCTGGAAGGCTGGTCCCTGACTGAAGCTTCGGTTATTTCCACGCTCAATCCCATTGATAAACCAAAATATGGTTCGGTCGGACCGACTTTCCCTGGTATCGATATTGGTGCTTTCAACGAGAGCGGTGAGCGTCTGCCAGCCGGTGAGAGCAATGTCGGCGAGCTCTGTATGAGCGGACCAAACGTGATGGCCGGCTATTACAACAATAAAGTCGCCACCGATGAGAGCATTATCAATGGTTGGTTGCACACAGGTGATCTCGGTTATCTCGACGAAGACGGTTATGTATTTGTCGTCGGTCGCAGCAAAGAAATGATCATTCGCGGCGGTATGAATATTTATCCGCGCGAAATCGAAGCGGTTATTTTGCGCATGCCCGAAGTAAAAGAAGTGGCCGTCCTCGGCGTCCCCTGTCAGTTTATGGGCGAACGGGTGAAGGCTTGCGTCGTCCTGCGCGAAGGCAAAGAACTGAGCGAAGAAGCTGTGAAGGAATTCTGCGGCAAGGTTCTGGCGGAGTACAAAGTACCTCGCATAGTGCAGTTTCTCGATGCTATTCCCAAAAATTCCACAGGCAAGGCCCTGAAGCGCTTACTCACCTGAGCTTTTTGCTTCAGTTCTTGTCCAGCAGGTAATTCATCTCTTCCAGGCGCTTGATGCGATCCGGGATGGGTGGGTGTGTGCTCATCAGATTGATAAGCCAGCTGCCGGCCTGCGGCTTGACGATATAGAGCGATGAGATGGCGGGATTGGCGCTGGTCATGGGAATTTGCTCGGCCAGAGCTTCGATCTTTGCCAGGGCGGAAGCCAGGGCCATAGGATGACCGCAGATTTTTGCACCGGTAGCATCGGCCTCATATTCGCGCGAGCGTGAGATGGCCAGATTAATCAGGCTGGCCGCGACCGGGGCGGCTATCATCATCAAGAGCAGAAAAATTGGATTGGGCCGACTGTCCCGGTCGTCGTAGGATCCTGTCCCCATGTACATGCCCCAGTGGGCGAGGGTGGTGACCACACCGGCAAAGACCGCGGCAATGGTCGAGATCAAAATATCGCGATTTTTGACGTGGCCCAGTTCGTGCGCCAGCACAGCTTCCAGCTCTTCCGATGTGAGCAGGTCCAGGATGCCGCGGGTGACGGCGATGGAAGAATGCTGCGGGTCGCGTCCCGTGGCAAAGGCGTTGGGCGAATCGGACGGTATGAAATAAACCGTCGGCACCGGTATCTGCGCTTGCTGGGCCAGATGCTCGACAATTCTGTAGAGTTCGGGGGCCTGCTCCCTGGCTATGGGCTGGGCCCGCGACATGGACAGGGCCATCGGCGCCGAGAACCAGTAGGCAAAAATATTTGTCGCTATGGCAAATAAAAACGCCAGTATCAGACCGCTCTTGCCGCCAAAATAGTTGCCGACAATAATCATCAAACTGGACAAAATTCCCATTAGAAAGATTGTTTTGAGCGTGTTCATTTCTTTATTTCCAATTATCTCCGGGGTTGACCATTGGCTACCACCACTTTGACTGTATCCAGAAAGCTTGGCCCTTTGCAGGATTTATTCAATTTCTTAAGAAGTGGATCCCTCACACTGAGCTGATAAAATGCCCCAGAACCATGGAGTATACGAGCAATGACCGGCGAAAATCAAAACCAGGGCAAAACCGGGCTTCCGACCCGTACAGAAAGGGACTCCATGGGCCCGATGGAAGTGCCCCAGTCGGCTTATTATGGGGCCAGCACTCAGCGCGCCGTGCTCAACTTTCCCATTTCGGAGCTGCGCCTGCAGCGCTCTTTTATACGTGCTCTGGGTTTGATTAAAGAGGCCGCCGCCGAGGTCAATAAAGAATTCGGCGATGTTGACGCCGCCATCTGCGATGCCGTCGCCGCCGCCAGCAAAGAGGTAGCCGAGGGTAAATTTGACGATCAGTTTGTCGTCGATGTTTTCCAGACCGGCTCCGGTACTTCTACCAATATGAACGCCAACGAAGTTATAGCCAACCGCGCCATCGAAATACTGGGCGGCAAAAGAGGCGACCGCTCCCTGGTGCACCCCAATGACCATGTCAATTCGGGCATGTCGTCCAACGACGCTATTCCCACGGCTATCCATATTGCCGCTTTAATTGAAATAGAGCAGAGTCTGCGCCCTGCTCTGCGCAGACTGGCTGCCAGTCTGCGTCGCAAGGCCGATGAATTTATGCCGGTGATCAAAACCGGGCGCACACATTTGCAGGATGCCACCCCTATCCGGCTGGGGCAGGAGTTTGTCGGCTACGCCGGCATGATTGAAAATGCCCTGGAGCGCCTCGACCATATTCAATCCAGACTCTCTTCTGTCGCTCTGGGTGGTACTGCGGTAGGCACCGGCATTAATACCAGGCCGGAATTTGCCGGGCGTGTGCTTGAGCGCGTTTCGGCCAGACTGGGCTTCAGCGTTAGCGAAACGCGCAATCACTTCCAGGCCCAGAGTACTATTGATGAGATTGTCGACGCCTCGGGTATTTTAAAAAGTATTGCCGTCAGTTTGCTCAAACTGAGCAACGATATACGCTGGTTGGGATGTGGACCCAGAGCTGGTTTTGCTGAGCTTGCCCTGCCCGAGGTGCAGCCGGGCAGCTCGATTATGCCGGGCAAGGTCAATCCGGTTATCGCCGAGGCTCTCTGCATGGTGGCGGCTCAGGTGATAGGCAATGATCTGACGATTACTATTGCCGGCCAGTCTGGCAATTTTGAACTCAACGTCATGCTGCCGGTGGCCGCTTTTAATTTGCTCCAGTCAATAGAGCTGATGGCCGCCGCCGTCGACAATTTCGTCAGTAAACTGATTGATGGTCTGCAGGCTACCGAGAACGGCCCGCATCTTGTAGAACGCGGTCTGGCTCTATGCACCGCTCTTGTGTCGGCCATCGGTTACGACGCCGCCGCTGGTATTGCCCATGATGCCTATACAAGCGGCAAAACAGTGCGTGAGATAGCGCGTGAAAAAACTAATCTCAGTGAATCCGAGCTCGATAAGCTTCTGGATCCTTACAGTATGACCGGTTCTCTGTAATCAGCCGACGTGGACGCGGGGCCGTTTCTTTGGATCCGGTTCCACTTCACGCAATATTTCTCGTGTTACCGGGGCGGTTTCACCTTCACCCAGGAAAATAAATTTGATTACGTAAAGGACCGGATTGCCCTCGGTCCAGCCCAGGTAGACATGCGGTTGTTTGCCGGTAATATCGCGGATGTTCAACAATATGGCGGCGATGGCATTTGGTATTGCCGGTGATGTGCAGCGCATGACGCGGTATCTGCCGATGCGTTCCCCTTCGACCTTCAGTCTTTCGGAGTTAAACTCCGAGGCGTCGCCCA
>JAFEAV010000117.1 GCA_018266215.1 Cyanobacteria bacterium SZAS LIN-3
GTCTTTAATTTGCTTGGCTGCCTTAATGCCGTTTACCTTGGGCAGTCCGATATCCATAAGAATGACATTGGGTTTTACCGCCAGGGCCTGCAGTACTGCCGATACGCCGTCTGCGCACTCCGCCACGACGCTTAAATCGGGGTAGGCCTCCAGGGCGCACTTCATACCGAAGCGCGTAATAGCCTGGTCCTCAGCAATTAATATGGTTGTCGGCCGTTCATTTGACATGTTTTGATTCCATGCATTTGCCCCCTTTTGAACAGGCACCGTTCCACGTAGAGTCTGTGGCGGTGAATCTCTCAGTCGCTCAAATTCGGTCCTGATTTCATTATTGCACCGCGTCAACTGTTACCGTAAGGCCCCAAATGGGGGATTTAGAGTCATCCTCCTGATCCGGACCTTTGCACATTAAGTGAAAGGAAACTGAAGGCTAAGGGTGGTTTGCTGGCTAAGGTAAGAAGCCAGACGGCCTTGTATTAACTCCGTTTAATAAATGGCCCGGGTTGGATAGTCGGGTAAGTGGGGGTTTTCGAAAAATGCTTTTGGGTCATTCTGATGAACAGCTCGCACAGCCTCGGGTGCAAACAGTAGTTGAACCGACGCTGTTCAAATTGCCACCCGGTGTGACAAATACTGTCGTCGAGGCTGACGGTCTGGTTTTTATCGATACTAAAGTCCTGGTAGCCGGGGCTCTTCCCAAGCACTCATACGATTATTACCAAATCGTGGTCAATACCTGGGCTCCGGCCAAGGTGGAATGGTGGTCACAGACCTCGGGCAAAAAATCACTGGAATTGGCCAAAGGCGACCTGATTTGCCAGCCGGCCGGCGACCTGCACAGCTGCAGCTGGGAGATTCCCTGGTCTCATTCGAGCTTTTTGATCAGTCAGTCGGCCATCGATCAGCTCGCTGATAAGCTGGGCCTGCCCCGCGGCGCGACGACCAAGGTCAGTCACCTGGCCTGCGATCCGTTGATTTCACAACTGACTCAGAGTCTTATCGCCGAGCGCGAGAGCGATCCGCTCAGCTGCCAGCTTTACGCCAACAGTGTCCTTAATTTGCTGATGCATCGTCTTTTGATGCGCCTGTCTCAGTCTTCGGGCAAGCTGCAGTCTCCTCCGCGCGAGGAAAGTCTCAGCCCTATCCTCTTAGAGAAGGTTGTGGAATACATTGGCGCCCGAATCGGCACTTCCATCAGTCTGGCCGATCTGGCAAAAGTGGCTAATACCAGCCCGTTCCATTTTTCTCGTCTGTTCAAGAACGCCACAGGTATGTCCCCGCACGCATTTGTTCTGTCGCGCCGCACGACCATAGCCTGCCAGTTGCTGGAAGAAGGGGTCGATTCACTCTCAATTATTGCGATGAAATCGGGCTTTTCCAGCCAGAGCCATATGGGTCGGGCCTTCAAGAAGATGCTCAATGTATCCCCTGCCGCATATAGACAGCAGTACCGCGCCTAGGTTCTGGAATCTCTCTTGCTGCTCAAGATGCTGCCCCGGCTTTGCTCTGGTCTTAGCCGGGGATTCCAAGTGTTGACGCCTGGGGTACAATATTTTGGTTAGCCACCACCCACGGCACCAAATATTTTGATGAATTCTGATTGCATGAGAGAGCTGGACGTAAGGCGGCTTCTTTATCGCACTGAAATCAAACGTATGGTCAGTGAAAATCCCAAGAGTCGAGTGGTTGATGAACTCGAGCTCTTGCGCGGTGAAGTGCGCGTGGATGTCGCGGTCATCAGCAATATTTTGCACGGCTTTGAAATCAAAAGTGGACTGGATAATCTAAATCGCCTGCCGCACCAGCAGGAAGCCTATGGCAAAGTCTTTGAGCGCATGACCCTTGTTGCTCATGAGAAACATGTAGAAGCCGCAGTGAAGCTCGTACCGAGTCACTGGGGCCTGATTGCGGTTGGTGAGCGCGACGGTGTGCCTTTCGCTAATCAGATCTGGGCGGCCAGGCAAAATCCCAACCTCGATAATCTGGCCCTGGCGCAGTTGCTGTGGCGAGAGGAAGTCCTGGAATTGATGGAATATTTTGATCTGGGCCGCGGCATCAAATCAAAACCGCGCAAGGTTTTGTGGAAGGCCCTGGCCACGAGTTTAACCGAGGAGCAACTGAAAGCATTTGTATGCTTCAAGTTGCGCACACGGAAGGGCTGGAAGCGGCCAAAGCGCGTCAAACTGGTGCTTTAGCTAGGCTTTTTTTGTGCGCTTGGTGCTCTTTTTAACAGTGCACAAGGGCGAAGATTTCGCAGCGGAAGATGCGATCTGTTTGATGGTCGAGCGTGCGAAAGAACGCTCAACTGTGCCTATGGCATCATCAATGTGCTTATGCAACTGGCAAAGTGCACTGCCTTTATTATGATTGCCACCTGGGCAAGACTCTATTCGCTGTATCGGATCGACAGCATCCACCACTTCCAAGACCGACAGCGAATTCGCTTCCTGCGCCAGGGTAAAGCCGCCGCCCAATCCTCTCTGGGAAAGGACAATGCCGCCTCTACTGAGCGTTTGCAATACCTTTGAGAGGTATGCCATGGGGACGAGAGTAGACTGCGCAATCTCCTGCGTGGTGAAGGATTTACCTTCATGCATCGCGAGAAACACAACAGCTCTCAGCGCGTATTCAGTGGTTTGAGATATCAAAGGACTACTCCTGCCTTTTGTACTGCTCTAATTATAACCATATGGTAAGTAGCATTTAGGACAAATTAGTAGCAAATATCCACTAATGCCGCAAAACACAATCCACCTGCATAAATATACAGTCGTTGTTTGAGTTTACTGTGAAGAAATTTTCTTGACATGGCTTAACAGCCGCATCTTGAGAGGATTTGATCACAAGTTACACACAATTGCCCTTTACTGCTTCCCTGCATTTCGCCATATAGTTTCATAGTAACTCACTGCTGAACGCAGTAGGCTCCTAGTTTGTGATACCACCGAGTGCGGTACATCTATCATTCATGCTTTTAGAGTCAGCGTATTGAGTGGTGCAAACCGCTCTGTTTCTGCGGTTTTTACGAAATGCCACAGTTCTGCCATAACTTTGCCCCTACTCGGCCCAAAGTATTTTTTACAGTGAGATTGGATGTTAACTCAGGCGTTGCGCCTTCTGGCCGGGTGATTTGCTATGCAAGAAATGGATTTTAGTGTTCCGAAAGCGCCTAATGCGAAAGAGATACAAAGTTTTGATCCGGTGGCGGCCAGGTCCGCTGCATTGCTCTTGCCGGAGAGCGGGCCAAAGATAATCATTGAAAACGGTAAGGATATCGACGCTACTGGTGTTGGAAAAATTGTCGCCAGTCGTGGTTGCAGAGTACGTGGTCGTTTTGGCATCACGATTGAGGCTCTGGACGGCTCTATAGTGACCGCGGAGCAGGACTGCCGGGTGGTCGCTCGGAATGGTTCTTTGATTGTGGCCCTGGAAGGTTCTGCGGTGGTAGCTATGGCTCATTCGCGCATATTTGCCGAGAAGGGGGCGCGCGTCTTTGCACATGAGAACGCTTCTGTCTTTGCTCGCAGCGGCAGCGAGGTTTTCTCATATCCAGGCTCCTGCGTAACTCCCTTTGATGGTTCTCTGGTGCACGCTTCGCGCTGATCCTGAAATACTCGCATATGCTTGATATATACATCCGGATACCATACAGCCTGGCGGGCGTGTCCTGGCCGAGTGCCTCCGGAATGCCTATATAGTATGTGCCTTCTTCTCTTTTGATCTCAGGCTGATGCTGCAGGGCTGGGGCTTTTGGGACATCTTTGGGGCCTGAAAAGAAAAAGGTTGACTACCATACAAGCGTATGGTTTAATCAATTCATCGAAGGCAATCCAGGTAGAGAGGAGGCGGTAGCGCAAGGCTATGGTCGGCGGTAGTGTCGCGAATTTAAAACGTGAGCTTGAACAGTTATTTCCAGGTAAGTGGTTATCCGGAGGTGAAGTTAACCACTCACTCAAAACTGGTCTGGCGCCAATCGATTTCGGTTTGTCTCAGGGTTTGCCTCGCAGACGTATTACCGAATGGGTTGGTACTTCTTCTTCAGGTAAGACAACTATTCTTCGTACGATTTGTGCCAATTGGTTAAAAGCCGGTCTGAATATCATTTATATAGATACTTTTGACAGACTGATTGCTTCTGATTGGTGCTTTCCGGAGGAAAATTGCAAGGGGAAGTTCTGGGTTTTAAGAAGCAACCTTGATAAAGAGCCAACTGACCGGCGCGATGTTTATCGGGACGCACTATGGGCGTGTGGTGAGCTTATACGCTCCAGGGCCTTTGATGTTGTTGTCCTTGATCTGGGAGAGAAGAGCGTCATCACAAGCAATCTCTATGCAAGATTGCAACGGGCTTTAGATCGGTCTAAAACCTCATTGATAGTGCTTCGTGATGACGACTCTTCGTCTTCCTCTTCTACATGGGGATCCAGCTTGCGTTTCGCTTTTGGTTTTTCGACCCCGATTAACTGTCAGCCTGGTCTTATTGGTGCCGGGAATGTTGCCACCATTCTGCCGACCATAAAAGGCTTTATTTCGAAGGATGGTTTGACTAAGAGATTGGAGGTACCTGTGGCTTCTTATGTATCGAATCGCTTGTTTACGCATCCCCAGGTTCCAGATCGCCGTTCATCAAAAAATCGAGCCTGAGCTCAAAGGGAAACCCCTGGTTCTGCTTGCTTCCAGAGCGGATAAAACACCTTCTTTATCCCGGTCTTCCCTGAATATAAGCCGAGCAAAGATTGTTCTTTGTTCACCCGAAGCTACTAGAGAAAATGTGCAAATTGGTATGACTTTTACCGAAGCACGCGCTAATTGTTCCCAGCTAATTTGGAGAGAATATGATGACAGGCTATACCAAGATGCTCAGAAGAAACTGGCAAGAACACTCATTGCCGCATCTCCACGTGTTAGTTCTGCAGAGACCGGTATCTTTATATTCGATGCTCAGGGATTTAACCAACTGGGCGGAGAAAATAAGCTTTGTCGAGATGTACTTAAGTTGGCTAGCCGGAATGGTTTTACTGACGGTAGTGTTGGCCTCGCTGATAGCGCTTTTGCAGCAAGGGTAGCCAGTGCCCATAAGAGTCAGCGCTGGTATATTGTGCCTAAAGGCAGCGATGCCATTTTTCTCCGGCTGCTCTCAATCGATTTTCTTCCTGTTTCGTCTCAGGCAAAGGAGAGTCTGCGTGAGCTTGGTATCAAAACCATGGGTGAGTTTGTTGCTTTAAAAAAGAGCACTTACGCCGAGCGTTTTGACCAGGATGTACTGAATGCCTATGATTTAGCAAGGGGCTATGATCGGGCTAAACCTTTTCTGCCCCTCACGGAAAAGAGCTATCAATGTCTGATTGATGTCGGCTCATCTATGGATTCTCTCAAAGAAACGCTTTTCATTTTGAAGAATATGCTTGATCGTTTAACAACGCAACTCAAGCATGACGGTTTGACTGCAGAAGAGCTGCTTGTCACTTTCTTCAATGATGATGAGAAATTTGATGAACGCACGATAAAACTTATCCGACCCTCAAATTCCAGCAAATTTTTACTCGATGTTGTACGTCTTTCCCTGGAGTCAAAACCGTTAATTCGGGAATTTACCGCAATCCATCTGGCCGTTTCACGACATTGTCTGGAGGTATTTGAACAAACCCGTGCTGCCTGTGTTGAAGGAGCCAGTCGCAGCTTTCTAAGTCTCGATGCCGGAAGTGATATCAGCCAGTCTGAATCAACCATGCTTCTTTTACAGCGTTTTATAACAAGACTGGGGGAGGAGGCCCTGGTCGTACCCTGTCCCAATGATCAATATCTGCCGGAAAATTCCGGTATCTGGGTGCCGGTTGTGCAAAAAACAACCACGCCTTTGACACCGGTAAATTACGCCTATACACATCCATATTTAAGTGCAAGTCGCCAACCTAGAAAGGACGACCCAATGCCAGGATTGGTGCTAAAACGCCATACTCCAGCAATGCCAGTTTTCGTGGAGTTTGATCAAACAAAGCCTACACCTTTAGACCAGGAGGATTTTTCGACCGCCAGAGTACCAGATCCTGCTCCGGCTTCCATCACTTATAAGGGCCAGTGGTATCACATCAATCGCATTACGTCCCCTGAACGCATTTCAGGTATGTGGTGGGAAAAGCCTGTTCGCAAGTCGTATTACATGGCTCTGATTGAAAAGAAGAGGGACTTTGCTTTTTTAAATGCCGGTCGTGGCGAAGTCGATAAACAGAAGGCGAATGTTCGCTCTTTGTTGCCGCCTTTGATGACGGTATTGCTTGTGTTCGACCATGAGGAATCGGGCTGGTTCGTGGAAGGAGTTTTTGATTAAGACGTGAAACCGAGGCTGAATTGTCCTATCAGTATGCTGAGTTACATTGCCATTCCGCCTTCTCTTTTTTAGATGGGGCGTCCAATCCTGAGGAGTTGGTGGCCAGAGCCAGACAGCTTGGTCTTTCTGCTCTGGCCCTGACTGATCATGATGATCTGGGTGGTATCCCTCGCTTTGCTCATGCTGCCAGAGAATTTTCGGTTGAGGGAATTGTTGGCGCTGAATTGACCCTTGAGGATGATTCACATCTGATTTTGCTGGTCAAGGATCTGGCCGGCTATAAAAATCTCTGTGCTTTGCTTACTTCTGCTCGGGCTTCCTGCGAGCGAGGTCAGCCGCGAGTTGCTTACGAGCAGCTTTTTGAGCGCTTTCATGGCCTGGTAGCGCTTTCTGGCTGTCAGCATGGGGCCATTCCATCGGCTCTTGCCCGGGGGCAGACTGATGCGGCCCGGCGCTTGCTGCGGCGATTTGTGGAAGTTTTCGAGCAGGATTTCTTTCTCGAAGTCTCGCATCATCATATTACCCAGGAAAGCCTTTTAGTCCGTGAAATGCTGGAAATGGCTGTTTCAACCGGCACGCCCTGGGTCGTAACCAATAATGTGCATTATGCCTCTGCCGACAAGCGCATTATTCATGATGTTCTTACCTGTCTCAAGCACCAGGTAACTCTCTCCACCGCCGGCAGACGACTGCGACCAAACGGCAGTTTTTATCTCAAGTCGGCCGATGAGATGGCTATGCTCTGGCGCGAAGATCTCACCGGCATAAAAAATACTTTGATTGTCGCTGAACGCTGTCCCTTTCGCCTGGGTTGGCTTGAGCCCCCGCTGCCGGCTTTTACTCTGGACCGCGAAGCGGCTCAACATTGCTCTTTGTCAAAAATCGAAAATGTGGAGATTGTTGATACTGCCACCACCAAAGTCAAAGACAGAGTCTTGATAAAAAATAGCGACAGCGGCATTGAGTCCACCAGCATGAGTTATAGCGAGCTCATGGAAGAGCTAGTCTGGAAGGGGGCTGCCGAGCGCTACGGTGAGCTGAGTCCGGCTCATCGCAAGCAGATTATACATGAGCTGGATTTGATCAATCGCTTGCGTTTAGCCGCCTACTTCCTCATTATGTGGGACATCGTGCGCTTTGCAAACAGTCGTGGTATCGCTGTGCAGGGGCGCGGCTCTGCGGCAAATTCCGCGGTTTGCTATTGTCTGAAAATTACTGCGGTGGACCCCATCGGCATGGATTTACTCTTTGAGAGATTTCTCTCGGAGGGGCGCAATGAGCCGCCCGATATCGACCTGGATATCGCCCATCAAGAGCGCGAGGAAGTCCTGCAGTATGTTTATAACAAGTACGGTCGCGCGCATGCCGCTATGGTCTGTGAAGTGATTACGTATCGTGGTCGTTCGGCTGTGCGGGACGCCGCGAGGGTGCTTGGTTTTTCGCAGGAGCAAGCTGATAGCCTGGCACGGGAGGCATATCACAGCGAAGCGAAGGAAGCTGCACGCAGGCTGGCGGCCGGTGGTCTGGAGAAATTGGGTTTCGATCCCGAGGATCGCAGGGTGAAGCTGCTTCTGAAAGTTGTCGCCGGGTTACATCAGTTGCCTCGGCACAGATCTATTCATGTGGGTGGGTTTGTTCTGGCAGCCTGTCCCATAGGTGAAATAGTCCCGGTTGAACCGGCGGCCATGGACAAAAGGACTGTTATTCAGTGGGATAAGGATGATATCGATTTAGTTGGTTTGATAAAAATCGATCTGCTGGGCCTGGGTATGCTGACGATGATTCAGGGCGCTTTGAGGCTGATAAAGAAACATCGGGGCAGGGATATCGATATCGGTTGTCTGGATATGAATGATCCGGCCATTTATGAGATGTTGCAGAAGGCTGAGACAATGGGTGTTTTCCAGGTCGAATCGCGGGCGCAGATGAATATTTTGCCCCGTCTTAAACCGCGTTGTTTCTATGACATTATTGTTTCTATCGCTATTGTAAGACCGGGGCCGATTCAGGGCAATATTATCCATCCTTATCTGCGCCGCCGGCGTGGGGAGGAGAAGGTTGTTTATCTTCATCCCAGTCTGGAACCAATTTTAAAACGTACCCTCGGTGTGCCTCTTTTTCAGGAGCAGGGCATGAAGCTGGCAGTCACCGCAGCTGGTTTCACTCCTTCGCAGGCTGACCAACTACGTAAGGTGATGAGTCATAAGCGCTCACTGGAGAAAATGGCCAGGCTCTGCCTCGATCTTGCTGCCGGTATGCGCAAAAATGGCTTTGATGAGGCAGCAATTGCTACCATCACTCACCAGTTGAGAGCCTTCGCTAATTACGGCTTTCCCGAAAGTCATGCCGCGTCGTTTTCCTTGCTTGTTTATGCTTCCGCGTATCTCAAAAAATATTTTCCCTGTGAATTTTTCTGCGCCATATTGAATGCTCAGCCGATGGGATTTTACAGTCCGGCTTCGCTGTTACGTGATGCTGAGAGATTGGGCATTGAGGTCCGACCGATAGATCTGGCCTACAGTGAGTGGGATTGCACAATGGAGGTGCTGGATGAGGCGGCGATTGAGAAAAATTTTGCTCTGAGAATTGGTCTGCGCTATATTGACGGTTTTGGCCCTCGCGCTCGTGAGGCGCTGGAGAGCAGTCTTGCCGAAGGGCGGTTTAAGTCCCTTGCCGATGTCGTAAACAGGAGTGGACTTGCCCCCGCGGAATTAAAAATGTTGGCTCGGGCCGGGGCTTTTGATACATTTTGTCCGGAGAGACGCAAGGCGCTCTGGCAAATACTTTCATTGCTGAAGCCCCGCTCCACACCATTGCTTGATGCCCTCACCGGCGGTGACCCATTTGATCAGGCCGATTGCGAACCTATTGATTTGCCTCCAATGAGTGAGCTGGAGGAAGTCATTGCCGATTACCGCACCATGCAACTTTCAACAGGCAAGCACCCGATGTCCTTTTACCGGCACTGGGCGAGGACCAGGAAAATTTATGCCTGCGATGAATTGCACCAGGCCGAAGACGGTGTGGATGTCGCTGTTGCCGGCGGTGTGATTTGTCGTCAGCGTCCGGAGACGGCAAAAGGTTTTGTATTTCTGACTCTGGAGGATGAAAGCGGCATGGCCAATGTCGTGGTCAAGCCCAAGTTGTTTGAGCTATATCGCCAGTTGATTATGACTGCTTCTTTTCTCAAGGTGGAAGGGCGCTTACAGCTTGAGCACGGCGTTTCTAATATTATCGCCAGGCATATCGAAAGCCTTCCGCCCCTATCCCACGATCTTTTTATGCCTTCGCATAATTTTCACTAGCCGAAGTTGATTTTCTCGTTGTCGAAATTGGCTATTGCCGCCAGGGATTCGACTTTGACGCCGATATCGCCAATAGCCGCACGCCCACCTTCAAAGGCCTTTTCGATCACTGCGCCTATGCCGACCAGTGTTGCGCCGCTGGCATTTACAAGTTTGACGAGGGCTCTGATTGTCCTGGCCGAGGCCAGGAAATCGTCGATGATAATTACTCTATCGTTGGGCTGCAGATACTCAGGCGAGACGATCAGATCTACGACGTTGCCGTGGGTATGAGATTCAGCGCTTTCTTTAAAAGGATTTTTTGCCATCGTTACCGGCTGATGTTTGCGAGCAAAGACCACCGGCAGATTCATAGCCATGGCAAAGGCCAGAGCCGGTGCAATACCGCTTGTTTCGGCGGTGAGAATGCGCGTGGCGCCTGTATCTTTAAAGCGGCTGGCGAATTCCTCGCCAATGGCCTTCATCAGGAGCGGGTCTATCTGATGATTCATAAAAGAATCGACTTTGAGAATACCTTTCCCCAGGTATCTGCCTTCCGCCAGTATTTTATCCTTGAGCAATTGCATAAAAGCTCCTTCGGCTTAAACCGATGGTTGAATAGTCCCGCTGTCAGGGCTTAGGCTCCCATGGCTCAGGCTTATAGTCAAGACTATTGAAACGTTCCATGTCCTGCTTGCCGCCCTCCCTGTCGCCAAGAGCAAATCTTGCCAGGGCCCGGTGATAGTAGGTCGCACCATCTTCGGTGGCACCTTTTTTGTTCTTCATATCCTGCTGGTTAAACTCAATCGACCGCGAGAAATCCTTTTGCGCCTTGTCATAATCTTTGAGCATATAAAAGGCGAAGCCCCTGGTGTCGTAGGCCGTGGCCAGACGTTTGTCCAGCTCTATTGATTTGACGGCGTCTTCCATCCCCTTGTCGGTCTTACCGGCGCTCAGTTCAAACCAGGCGCGGTTGTTGTAGAGCATGGCCTGACCGGCTCTCACCTGCATCATGCCGCTGAAATAATCAACCAGTGTGGTGGGTTTGATTTCCAGGGCCCGGGTGACACCTTCGATGGCCTCCTCATCCCGATTCATCTTGTGCAAAATGGCCGCTCGCAGCATCAGCGCCTGTGCGTCCTTGGGGTGCTCCCCGACCCAGGTGGTGATGTCGCTCAGAGCCGGTGGATAGTCCTTCATTTCGTCCAGCACTCCGGCCCGGTCGAAGAGAATGGCACTTACTTTGTTTTTTGCCAGCGACTGAGCTTCGTTGAGTTTGGCGAGGGCCGGTACATAGTCCTTTTTCTTTATCAGGGCGGCGGCTTCAGTGCGCAGTTGAAAAGCGTAAACGTCCGGATTACCGATCACTCGTTTGCCGTCGCCAATGATCAAAGCGACTACCAGGATTGCCAAGACGCCGCCGGCGGCCAGTGCTCGCTTTTTCGACGGCTTATCCCCCCGAGTCCCATAGACTGCGGCGCAGGCAAGCATCCCCGAGAAAAAACCGCCCAGATGCGCGGCATTGTCGATCCAGTCGCTGGTGAAACCGAGAAGCAGGCTGTAAAGAAGGAAAATGCAGAGCATCACCAGTTGCGGTCTGCTGAACCTGGCCCCGTCCTTCTCGAACCAGGTCTTAAAAATGACCGCCCCCAGCAGACCCAAAATGGCCGCGGAGGCGCCCACACTGGTTTGAGTGGGATTGTACAGAATGCTTGTCAGCGCTCCGATAACTCCGGCGTAGTAAAAGACGAATAAATAGAATTTGCGCCCCAGGCTGGCCTCAGCCATCGGTCCCAGGTCCAGTAATACATAGATATTGAGCGCCAGATGCAATAGATTGGCGTGAATGAAGATGCAGCTCAAGAGGCGGAAGTACTGAGCGTGGTCGATTGTCAGTGGGCCCGTGCTGGCACCCAGGCGCAGGAGGATTTCCGCCGGGCAGTTGAGCAGGTTGCCGCCCTGGCTCATCTCCACGAAGTAGACGACGATAAGCAAAAAACATGTGGCGAAGGTTACGGTACTTTTACGCATGAGTTTCCTGATTACAGCGGTGAATGCATCATAACCAATGGCTGGTCAGGCGATAAGGGTGATTCTCCCATCCCCGGGCTTGGGTTTCCCTGGCCTCCCTCGGTCACCTAAATGGGCGGCGTTCCTGTAAAATCGCTACCGGGCTTGGCACTGCAGGAGGAAGTTCGATGAAGATCATGGTCTCATTAGATGGTTCCGAGAGTTCGATGAGAGCGCTTGAATTCATCATCAGCAGACCCTGGGCTGACGACGACCAATTTATGATCGTCAGTGTTGTTGAGCCTGATAAAGGAGACATGAGCATGGCGCAGGCCATGACTAATCCGGATGAAGTTTTTTTTGCCAATGCCGAGAAGTTGCTGGCGAAAGTCAAGGATAAGCTTGATGAGGCTCTGAAGGGGCGCTCGGTCAATACGGCAGTGCTGAGCGGTCCGGTAATCGACAGCCTGGTTGATTGTGCTAAGGAATATAGCGCCGATTTGATAGTGATGGGTTCGGAAGGACGCAGGGGCGTCAGCCGATTGCTTCTGGGCAGTGTCGCCGAGGGTGTCTTGAGAAACGCCCCTTGCTCGGTGCAGATAGTACGTCGTAAGCTTTAGATAGGCTATTGAGATATGCCGGTCAGTAGATCGGTCCAGGAGGACCAGTGAACATACTTATTGCTCTGGACGGCTCCGAGTGTTCTAAAGCCGCAATCGATTTTGTCCTGGCCAGGCCCTGGCTTCCCGGGGACTCTTTTTTGATTGTGCATGTGGTCGAGCCCATTCCCGCCGACATGGGTATCAATTACGTGCCGACCTGCACGACTCTCTGCGACAATGCGGTATTTGAGGCCGCGCATTCGCTTACCGACGATGCAAAAGCTAGATTAGAAGCTCGTTTGCCCGACCATCCGGTCCGATGCGAAGTGGTCTCCGGCATGATCAAGGGAGAAATCATTGACCTTGCAAAAACCTGGCCGGCGGATCTGATCGTGATGGGCAGTCATGGCCGCAAGGGAGTAAGCCGATTGTTCCTCGGCTCCGTGGCCGAGGAAGTGCTTAAGGACGCTCCCTGTTCAGTGGAAATCGTCAAAAGTGATCAGCACGAACACAAGCATGCCTGAGGGCGGCCCGGTCGCAACTTCACCGCTATCTTTCAGTTAAACAGCTGCGTCCAGTTGGGCCGGAGTAAAACTCATTTCGGTGGTATCTTCCACGGTATCAACGTTGATTCGCGATTTGTCGATGCGATTCAAGCGTTCGCCCAGATCTTTGATTTGACTGAGCAGATATGCCAGCGAATGTCCTTCTTCGGTCAAGTCGTATTCAACTCTGGGTGGGACTTCGGCGAATGTTTTGCGAGTGACGATGTTGAGCTCGCTCAGTCGGCGCAGTCGTTGGCACAAGGTCTTTGCCGAAACGCCTTTCAGATCTCTCAAAAGCTGCGTTGTGCGTCTTGGGCCATTAGCCAGGTTGATCAAAATTTCAGTGGTCCAACGCGGACTCAATACCGACAAACCGAAATCGATAAGGACGGCATCATCCCGTGTTAAATTCACTTTTGTGCAGTCTACATTGCTCACCGGATTATCTCCTATGCGTTGTCCGTTTGGTTTGAGGGATTCCAGAGTGGCCAGGACTATCTATATCTATCCGTCGTCCGGTCGGTACCTTGCTTATTGCACAAAATACTATTATTGCTCAGGTCTCTCATTACTTTCTATTGTGTACCAATTGCCCATCTGGACAACATCATCCTTAGGGATGATTGATTGGCGGCCTTCCTCGGGGCCCTTCAGTGGCACCTTTCAAAAGTCAATTAACCATTTAGACAGTTAGTTGCTTAACAATTCCGGGGTGATGTCAGGCAAATCGGCCCATTTCTTTGGACAGCAGTCTAAAACCCGCCCTGGTTACCAGTCTGACCTGTAAAAATCTTGGAGCCCTGTGCGTTGAACTTTTTTGCCTCCGATTGCGTTTTACAAGATGTGCCCACGCACATCGTCCAAATTGCTTGGGGGAGCCGGGATGGTGTGCGTTCGCACTATTAAGGAAGAGAGTCAGGGCTGAATTCCTGAACGCAATAGACCTTGGTCGCCGCCACTGAAACGCCTATGCCGACACAGTGATGATGGGTGCTGAGGATGCATCCCCTGTGGTTGTGCGGGTTATCCCGCGGTTCGTCCATCATCTGATTTTCTCCGCGCTGCACCAGGGCGCGGTAGTTGCGATTGCCGCTTTCCATGGCCAGATTTTCCCAGACGGAGGACGTAATGCCCTCTCGTCTGGCTCTGTCTGTCGGGTTCAGGCCGTCGGGATCGTCATGGCCGAAGAAATTTCTCTTCTTCATATCATCGGCATACTTGCGGGCCAGTGCGCCCAGCGTGCGGCTGCGCGCCAGAGGCGGCAAGTTGCCGTTGGCGGCGCGGTCCTGGTTGACGAGTTCAAACATATAGTCTTCCAGGGCGCCGATGGAAGGTTCGCTCAGACCCTGTCCGCCGCTCATTGAGTTTGAACCGCCGGAGGCGCTAGCAACCTTTATATCGGCCTGCATTTTAGGATCTGCCGTATATATAATTGTCGGCGAAATAATGGTGATACCACCGGCGACGTTGGCGGCTCTGGCCACAACGGCCTTGAGTTTGCCGCTTTTCATGCGGGCCAGTACATTGTCTGCTTGTTTTGCATCAAGCAAGACCCGCCCATTGAGCGAAAGAATGACATCACCTACCTGCAAGCCCATCTGACTGCCCAGGCCGTCCCCGGTAAATCCGGTTATGTACAGACCTCGGGGGCTCTCCCCCGCCATCATGACGCAGGCCGGCACGCCCCATACTTTGAGGATTTCGCTGTTTTGCTGGGCCTGAGAAAGGCTGAATATGCGCTGCTTGGGGGCTGACGCGGCGGGACTCTTTGCCGCGGTACCTTTAGCCGATAATCCCATCGGCGCAAAGACAACAGTAATGGCTCCGGCCAGAGCCAGCATCGTCAAAAATTTAGCCGGACGTTTGGACACTTCTTGCACCCTTTAAAGCTGCTTTTTTCTTCAACGCTCTGTCGGCTGCCAGATTGCCGGCCAGTATCGCCGATTCTATGCACTGGATGCCCTGCAGGCTGGAATGGGACAGGGTATAGCTATCGCCAAACGTGCTGTTTATTTTGCTGATGCGACCATAATAGCCGACCTGGGCAATATTAATGGCGTGGCCCCAGCGGGTCATGATGATTTTGTCGATATTGTCCTTCAGCCCGGGTATCAACTCTCCCAGAGAGCCGACCAGATCTGCGGCCAGCTTCTGTCTGTTTCCTTCCTGCAGCACCGCGCGGCCCATTGTGCCCGGCTGCCATGGATGATAGACGGTCAGCACCGAGCCCATATTTGGCTTGTACGTGTTGTTCTTGAGGTAGGGTGTCTCGGCAACAGTCAGGTCGGTAAAATCGAAGGGCGGTGCGACAAAGTTGTCGTAGGTGCCTTTGAATATGCGCTTTTTGCAAATTATGTTGGCGACAAGATAGGAGCCGTATCTGAACCAGAAAAGTGATGCTTTCGCTTCGTTTCTAACGCCGGAGAGAATTCGTCCTGTCACCATCGGTAGTGTCGCCATTATGACGTGACGACAGTCGACGCGATGCATTTTGCCGCTCCTGTCGCTGTAGACAACCGAGGCACCGTTTTCCTTGATTTCTACTGCCCAGACGAAGCAACCGGTTTTGAGTCGCTCGTGTTCGGCGTTTTCCTGGGCGACATGATTGCTTTTGCCGGCGCTCTTGCCCTTAATGGCCGCGGCCAGGGCCCGAGCTAGCGCCGGATTGCCCCCGGGCAAAACAAAACTGTTGTTGAAAAAATCATTGGCCAGAATACTGCCTGCCAGGGCGTTTGTCCTCTGACTATCGGCACAGGCTGACGACATCAATATCCGATCCACAAACTGTCTGAAGGGCGCGTCATAGGCAGTCAGCAGTCCGGCAAAATTGACGCGATCGAGCTTGAGCATTTCGGCGTTTTGCACCGGCACGACCGGTTCTTGATCGCCTATTGAAGCCATTATCGAGGTCAGATCGCTGCGCAGGCGTTTGAAGTTGCGATACAACAAATTGCTGTCGGCACCGTCGACGCCGTTGACCCAATTTTTCTCAAAGTAAAAACTGTTTTTGTCCGGGCCCAGCACCGCAGGCTTCAGTCCAAATTTATCGACGAGCTCGGCCACAGGCCCTTCTTCCTGGCTGTAATAGGCAGCTCCCATGGAATAGGCCAGTCCATGATGTTCGCCACCTTTTGATGTGCCGCCCAGTTCGTTGTATTGCTCGAGCAGCAGGAAGTTTTCATTGCGCAGTCTGTAGGCCGAGGCCAGGCCGGCCATGCCGCCGCCGACCACGACAAAGTCCACCTTTTGATGGGCGTGTTTGGGGAAGGACGGTCCGTCTCCGCTGCGCATCCGGTGGCCCAGGGTAAAGTCATCGCCAGTCCAGGGGGAAATCGTGTACCCGGCCGGCGGTTGGTAGTCGCCTTTCCTCTTGGCTAGTGTCTGCCCCAGCGCAGTTTGATTGTCCAGGGCGTAGGCGGCGGCCATGAGGCCGCTGAGCTGGAGGAGAAAAGCCCTTCTGCTTAGATCGTCCGACCCGTATGAACTCATGAATTCCTCGATGCAAATGCGCCACATTATATAGAGTTGAACCGCGATCTATTGAGGTAATCTTTAGAACGGGCTACTTGACTAGTTCTTTGGTTACAATTACTGGATGCAGCAAGGCCTTCCGGTCGGTGCTGGTTGGTAAGTGTAATTAGCAAACTGAATTTCTGAGGCATTATGGACACGAGCGTTAAGGAAGGAAAACCACCAGTGACTGGCAAAAGTGAGCATCTGAACCAGGAAATAGAGCGCATCAGCAAAGGCGGCGCGCCGAAATATCATCAGAAACTCAAGGAAGAGGGCAAACTTTTTGCCCGTGAGCGCCTCAGATTGTTGCTCGACCCGGGCTTTGAAGTTGAAGACGCCCGCTTTGCCAATAATCTCGATA
>JAFEAV010000118.1 GCA_018266215.1 Cyanobacteria bacterium SZAS LIN-3
ATTCAGTCCGGAAAATGTAGAACTGCAAAAACTGGAGACACAAATAGTTCGCTAAAGTTTTCCGCCCACCCAAATAGTGAGATCGGCTTGCTTGTGACTCGGCAAGCCGATTTTTTTATAGCGAGAATTCAAAACCAAAGGCAAAAATCAATGAGAAAACCACAGCATCGCAGGCTCACATGTTAGGAGTCAATGGAATGCTTGCACACAAAGGGTTCTTCGACTCTACCACTAGCTCGCTGAGATTTGATGCCGCAAAAGCTGCTTCTACATGAGCCGTGGCTTCTGAGAGGCGCTTGTGTAAAGGACAAAGACTGAAGCCGTGCGATTGAATTCCGAGAGGGCATGATTTGATTTGATCAATAGGATCCACGGAATTGATTACATCCAGGATTGAGATATCAATCGGTTTTCTAGATAAAACAAAACCACCACCGATTCCACGCTGCGAGTTAACAAGCTTACCCTTGACAAGCTGGTGCATAATTTTGCTCAGGTAACCAGATGGCACTTTAGTTGTTTCAGCTATTTCGTGTCCAGTTGCAGCCGAATCTCTCATCGCTAGAAAAACCATAGCTCGCAAAGCGTATTCGGCGGTTTGAGAAATCACGGCGAATAGCCCTCACTGCAAACATGTATACCTTTATATACAGAATATCACGGAATGGGCGATAGCTGCCTTGACGGCGCTCGTTGGACTGGTATTATAGACATAAAGGTAGATTTGACGTTAATTAGATTGAGGTCACATTGTGGCTGCTTTGCTCGCTTTAAACGGAGTAACGGGTATGAAGGATTTGCGATACGAATCGGTTGGTGAGCTTGTTGCCGAACAGCCAGCCTTAGCAGAGGTCTTTGACCGCTACGGCATCGATTTTTGCTGCGGTGGTAAGCAGACTCTTGAGGAAGCTTGCGTCAAAGCATTGGTAGATCCACAAACTGTACTGATGGATATAAAGGAAAGCAGCGCGAAGACCGTAGTCGATAAAAGCACCAGGACCTGGGTGAATGTGACCCTGACCGAATTAACAGACCACATTCAGCAAACACATCACACTTATTTGAAAGCTGAGCTGCCGCGTTTGCAAGAATTAGCAGATAAAGTGGCTCGTGTTCATGGGGTTAAAGACCCTCGTCTGGTTCAAGTAGCAGAGATTTTCTCTGCCATGAGACGTGAAATCGAGCAGCACACAGAAAAAGAAGACTTAGTTCTTTTTCCATTCATACGGCAACTAGACAGGGCTACTAGCGTACCTGAGACACCTTTTGTCACTGTTGCAAATCCAATCCGATGCATGGAATCAGAACACAGCGACGCTGGAGAGGCCTTGATGCAACTACGAGACCTTACAGAGCAATATACCGCGCCGGAACGGGCTTGCACAAGCTGGATAGCATTGCTCAACGGTCTGGCCCACCTTGACCAAGACCTTCGCACACACATACACAAAGAGAACACAATCCTCTTTCCGAAGGCCATTGAAGCAGAAAGCGCTCTGCGCTCCGTTAGCCAGTGCAAACAAAGGACATGACTTTGAGCGACTAATGCTCAACTTACAGGTAATCACCTACACAAAAGACAAGGGAGTTCAATCATGACATTGGATATTTTAGTGCTGCGAAATACTTTCGAACGTGCAAAAGTGGAAAATGGCGGCACAACAGAATTAGGACTGCGCTTTTATAAACGGCTTTTCGAAAAATATCCATCCGTAAAACCGCTTTTTCATACGCCACCCGAAGAACAGCATAAAAAATTGATGGCTTCCTTAGGTGCAATTGTTGCTGGTGTTGAACAGCCGGAGCGACTTTTGCCTTATTTGCACGCTATGGGTATCCGCCATCTGAAGTACCAAACCGAAACTCCTCATTACAGTGCTGTCGGTGAGAATTTGCTGGCTGTTCTGGCTGAACATTTGAGTAAGGAAGGCGAATGGACAATTGCTATGGCAGAAACATGGGAAGCGGCTATTGAACTGGTAGCTAAAACAATGGTCGAGGCTTCCGAGAACCCTGGCGCCTTCAAAGAAGAACTAGCCAAATTCGGCTATGAGCCCGACGGATTTAAGAAAAACGACGTTACGCCGTGGCTTCAACAAGAGTCCGCAAATACTCCCTAGTATCGTTTCACCGCCTGTCGCCGCACCATTGATGATGCCACCGGCCCTAGCTGTCGAGTCGGAAATCATCAGATAGGATGATTTCCGACTCGACAGCTAGGGCAACTCAGGTAACCAGACTCTATTCCAGCACCTGCCCCACTCTCGCCGATTAGCAGACAAAAGGATGTTTTTGCCTAAATCCTTCGGTAGGTGGATTCAACCACGCGAACTAGCTGGGACAATTTACGAAGCGACAGATGGGGGAAGGCAAGAAACATGCCTGCGAGGAAAATCAAGTTTGTGGTCGGCCGCAGATCTTCGGAAGCTCATCGTTCTCGGGCGACGACCAGACCGGCCAGGACTATTGGCCCGGCGCTGCTTGCACTTGCATGCCTCAACTACATCGGATTCGGCCAGGCTTTAGCTACAGATCCTGCACCATTGTTTAGCGAAAAATGCGCCGGTTGCCACACCATAGGCGGCGGCAATCTGGTCGGTCCAGACCTGGCACCGGCGGCTAAGTGGGGTTCCTCCGACCTGAGCAAAGCGATCATAGGCATGGAGAAAAACGTCGGACCTTTAACGAGCGAGGAGATCGAAGGTCTGGTTGAATACATAAAATCCCCCAAAAGAGACTCCAAGCAGGATGCAACAACTACACCATCGTCGCCGCATCCTGGAGTTGAGACAGCCGCAATGCCGATTGTTGAGCCGGCCTCTGCCTCCCGGGGCGAACGTTTGTTTTCCGGCGCCGAGTCGCTAAAGAATGGCGGACTCTCCTGTATTGCCTGCCATCAAGTCGACAATTCTGGTGGCACCATGGGGCCGAATCTCACAGGGCTACAGTCAAAAATGACTGGACCGGCCATAGTGGCGGCCTGTGAGCACACGCCCTATAAAGTAATGAAAGAAGTCTACAAAGAGCATGCCTTGACGCACCAGGAAGCCCTTGATCTGGCCGAGTATTTTACCGCCCTGGCCAAGCCGCACAGTCGGCTGAAAGAACCTCCGGTCACGATGATTGCCTTTCTCATTGCCGGATTTGTTTTGGTCATTATCGCCTTTGGCTACCGCAACAGAAATGGCAGTATGCGCGCCAAGCTGAAAAGGAGAGACTAACATGGCCTGGATCAAAGATATCTTTGCCCCAAAGCAAAGGCAGTGGGAAGACTTTTACCGCAATCGCTGGCAGTACGACAAAATAGTGCGCAGTACTCACGGTGTCAATTGCACAGGGTCGTGCAGTTGGAACGTCTATGTTAAAAACGGCATCGTCACATGGGAATTACAGGCCCTTGATTATCCGATTATCAGCAAAGAAATTCCACCTCACGAGCCGCGCGGCTGTCAGAGAGGAATTTCTTGCTCCTGGTATCTCTATTCACCTCTGAGAGTAAAGTACCCCTATATGCGCGGCGCTCTGATTGACCTGTGGCGAGCGGCCAAAGAAAAACATCCGGATGATCCCGTCGCTGCCTGGCAGTCGATAGCCGGCGATCCTCAGTCTCGCCATCGTTATCAAAATGCCAGGGGCAAAGGCGGCTTCCGCAGGGTCAACTGGGCAGAGGCGAATGAACTCATGGCGGCGGCAAACATTGCCACAATTAAGCGACACGGCCCTGATCGCATAGTCGGATTTTCGCCAATTCCGGCCATGTCGATGGTCAGCTACGCTTCCGGCGCGCGATTTCTGCAGTTGCTCGGAGGCGTTTGCCTGTCCTTCTATGACTGGTATTGTGATCTGCCGCCGGCTTCGCCTGAAACCTGGGGCGAACAAACCGACGTGGCAGAGAGCGCCGATTGGTTTCATTCGAAATTTGTGGCGGTGGTTGGATCCAATGTTTTGATGACCCGCACACCTGATGCCCACTTTCTGGTGGAAGGGCGCCACGCAGGGGCCAAGGTCGTTGTTTTCTCACCTGACTTTGCACAAGTCTCGAAGATTGCCGATGAATGGGTGCCTATCCATCAAGGCCAGGACACAGCATTTTGGATGGCAGTCACTCACGTTATTCTCAAAGAATTTTATTGCGATAAGGAAACGCCATACTTTGTTAATTACGTTAAAAAGTACAGTGACATGCCATTTCTGGTGGTGCTCAACAAAAATAATGACGGCACCTATAAACCAGGCAAATTTTTGCGCGCCAGTCAGGTGCAAGCAACAAAGGACGTGGAAAACGCCGCTTGGAAAATGTTTGTACTTGATGCGCCCTCCGGCAAACTCATGCTGCCAAAAGGCTCAGTTGGGCACCGCTGGCAAAAGCAAAAGGGAGAATGGAATCTCAAGCTGGAAGACTCTATTACCAACGAGCCGATTGATCCGGCGTTGATGCTGCACAGACAAGGTAGCGATGAAAAAGACGCAGTGCAAGTGCAATTCCCTGACTTTTCCAATGCTAAAGACCAGGCTCTGCTTACACGCGAAGTGCCGGTAAAAACGGTGGAGACCATTGACGGTCCGGTCATCGTCACCACCGCCATGGAATTGCTGATGGCTCAATACGGTGTTCAAAGAGGCTGTAATGGGCAGTATCCGGAAAATTATGACAACGAGGCACTTCCTTATACGCCTGCCTGGCAAGAAAAATTTACCGGCGTAAATGCCTCCATGGTTATAAAGTTTGCTCGGGAATGGGCAAAAACAGCCGAGGACAGCAAAGGCAAATGCAGCGTCATCATAGGTGCCGGGGCCAATCACTGGTACCACAACAACCTCATTTACAGGTCAATCATTGCACCACTCGTGCTGTGCGGATGCGTCGGCGTTAATGGTGGAGGTCTCAATCACTATGTCGGCCAAGAAAAGCTGGCGCCGCAAGCTTCCTGGGCACCAATAGCCTTCGGCACCGATTGGGCGGCTCCGCCACGACTCCAGAATGCACCGTCGTTCCACTATGTGCACTCGGATCAGTGGCGCTATGACACCAATTTTGATGATGTCTGTGCCGTGGCCGATGACCAGCACACAATGGCTCACGGACATACGATAGACAAGCAAGTGTTAGCTGTGCGGTCCGGTTGGTTGCCCTGCTATCCGCAATTTAACCGGAGTAACTTCGCTGTAATAGAAGAAGCACAAGCCAAAGGTGCAAAGACAGATGCCGAGATCACAAAGCACATAGTAGACAAGCTCAAAGATCGTTCCCTGCAGTTTTCGATGGAAGATCCTGATAATCCAGAGTCTTATCCACGCATCTGGTACATATGGCGAGGGAACGCCCTTTTGGCGTCAGCCAAGGGACACGAATATTTTCTCAAACACTACCTTGGCACGCATAACAATTCTATAGCCGAGGAAGTAGCCCAAGACCTAGTCAAGGAAGTCACCTGGCACGATAAAGTAGACATGGGCAAGATGGATCTGATAGTAGATCTCAATTATCGCATGGACTCATCGGCCCTCTATTCAGACATTGTACTTCCAGCTGCCACCTACTATGAGAAGCACGATCTGAATACAACCGATATGCACTCTTTCATCCACCCGATGCAGCCGGCTGTGCCCCCATGTTGGGAATCCAAAACCGATTGGGATATTTTTAAAGGGCTTGCCCAAAGCACGGCCAAATTGAGTGAACACTATTTACCTGAGCCTCTCAAAGACGTCGTGACAGCGCCTTTGATGCATGACACTGCGGCTGAAATTGCCCAGGCTGAAGTGAAAGATTGGCTCAAGGGAGAGTGTGAGGCGATACCCGGTAAGACAATGCCCAACTTCAAATTTGTCGAGCGCGATTATCCCAATCTCTACAACCGGTACATTTCGCTCGGCCCCAGTGTGAGAGAAAACGGTCTTGCTGTGCACGGCACCCACTACGATGTCGACGATATCTACAACGATTATATGGAGCACAGTCCAACTGAAACCTGGGGCGGTCATACTTATCCGTCCTTGCGTGAAGACCTCAGCGTCTGCGAATTGATCTTGCTTCTGGCCCCTGAAACAAACGGCGAACTTGCTCACCGAGCCTTTGTCTCTGAGTCACACAAAACAGGAATTGATCATACGCATTTGGCAGCCGATACGCGTGCCGTCAGATATACGTTCAACGATCTCAAGGCACAACCGCGACGACTTTTGACTACGCCCTATTGGACCGGGATTACGACCGACAATCGTACTTATTCGGCCTACTGCCAGAACGTGGAGGAGGAAATCCCGTGGCGCACATTGACGGGCAGGCAGCATCTTTATCTTGATCACGAGACATACATAGCCTTTGGTGAAAATCTACCAACCTACAAGCCTCGGCTGACCATGCATGCTCTCAGAGATCTGGAAAAATCCGCCAAGGACGCAGGATCGCTCATCCTCAATTATCTGACGCCTCATGGAAAGTGGCATATTCACTCGACCTTTGGTGACACATTGCGAATGAAGACGCTTTCCCGAGGCATTGAACCAATCTGGCTCAACGACAAAGATGCAGATTTAATCGGCATTGCCGACAACGATTGGGTGGAAGCCTTCAACGATCATGGAGTGGTATGCACCAGGGCCTGTGTCAGCGCTCGCATACCGCGTGGCCTGGCCTTCATCTATCACTCTCCCGAGCGTACGGTTGCTGTACCGAAATCAAAAGAACGAGGTATGCGTCGAGCCGGCGGACACAATAGTCTGACTCGGGCCCGTTTAAAGCCCCTGTTCATGATTGGTGGCTATGCTCAGTTTACGTACGCTTTCAATTACTGGGGACCGCCGGGTGTCAATCGCGATACTTTCGTTGTAGTCAAACGCATGGACAGAATGGAGTACTGATATATGGACATCCGCGCTCAAGTATCGATGGTATTCCATCTCGACAAATGTATCGGCTGCCACACTTGTAGTGTCGCGTGTAAAAATGTCTGGACGGACCGTCCCGGCGCCGAATACATGTGGTGGAATAATGTTGAGACTAAGCCCGGCACAGGTTTTCCTACACTGTGGGAAGACCAGGACCACTATAAAGGAGGCTGGAAAGTCACAGGCAATAATGCTTCACCTAAGCTGGAGTTGCGCAGCCAAAATAAGCTCGACTCATTCGTCAAACTTTTCTACAATCCAAATCAGCCCGGATTAGACGACTACTATGAGCCCTGGACGTACAAGTATACAGACCTGTTCAATGCCCCTGAAGGTGACGATCAGCCGACAGCTATTCCAATCTCGCAGATCACTGGCGAACCTGTAGCTATAGAAGCCGGCCCCAACTGGGACGATGATTTATCAGGCTCACCTATCTATGCGGAAAATGACATAAATCTCGAAGGGCTCTCCGACGAAGAGCGTGAACAACTCTTTGAGATTGAGCGTATTTCTATGATGTATTTGCCGCGCATTTGTAATCACTGTGCCAACCCCAGTTGCGTTGCTTCCTGCCCGTCCGGTGCTCTGTACAAGCGTGGCGAAGACGGCATAGTCCTGATAAATCAGGACGTTTGCAAGGGCTGGCGGGCGTGCATATCGGCATGCCCTTATAAGAAAATCTACTACAACTGGAAAACGGGTAAGTCTGAAAAGTGCATTCTCTGCTATCCCAAGCTGGAAACAGGACAAATACCAAACTGCTTCCAGTCTTGCGTCGGCCGCATTCGCTATCTCGGAGTGTTGTTATACGATGCTGATCGCGTAGCCGAAGCCATGAAGGTGCCGGATCATGCACTGGTTGAGTCTCAGCGCACGGTCATTTGCGATCCCTTTGATGAAAAAATTGTTGCTCTTGCTAAGAAGAATGGTATCAGCGATGAATTTATTAAAGCGGCGCAGTTGTCGCCAGTTTACAAGTACGTGATGAAGTGGAAAATCGCCCTGCCACTGCACGTTGAATATCGCACCATGCCGATGCTGTTTTACGTACCACCGCTTTTGCCAGTGATGGGCAAAGTCGACAACGGCATATATGAGAACCCGCTTGAGCAATTTTTCACCAGCCTTGAGAAATCACGTCTGCCAATAAAATATCTAGCCCGGTTGTTTAGTGCCGGCAATGAGTCCCTGATCGAGTCTGTGATGAAGAAGCTAATGGCAGTGCGCTATTACAAACGCTCGCTCGATATGGCGGATCTTGATGTGGTAATGGTCAGCCGCATGATGAGAGAAGGTGCCACTACACCTGAGGAAGCAGAAGCAATATACAGGTTGACTGCGTTACCGACCATTGACGAACGTTTCGTCATCCCTGAGATTCAGATGGAAGAAGCAATCGAAAGCACCTGCAATCCCGAAGTGTGCAAAGGTTCTTGCGGTTTGGGAATGAACCAGAAAGTGGAGAGAGGACTATGAGTGTACAGATCGGCACTAAAAAAGGAATTGCCCTGGCACAGTTAGGACTGATGCTGGACTATCCCGTCACAGGTCAGGCTCATCGTATTCATAGCCTGGTGCAAAGTGTTGCCTCGTCATATCCAAAGGCAGTAAAACTACTTTCCGAGTTTGATGCAGCCTGGGAGCAAAAATCACTGAGTGAATTTGAGGAGCTCTATACCCGCACATTTGACTTGGCGGCCATTTGCAGCCCTTACGTCAGTGGATATATTTTTGGTGATGAAAATTTTGATCGCGGCACACTGATGGCTACTCTGGGCGATAAATATGCCGAACTCGCCTTTGACTCTTGCGGGGAGCTTCCGGATCATCTCTCGGTCCTATTGCGGTTTTCCAGCTTGCTCGATCAGGAAGCTCTCGATGAGCTAGTGGAGCACTGCCTGCTGGCCCCGGTAACCGAGATGACCGATCGCCTTAAGGATTCGGATAATCCTTATTACTTTTTGGTCTCGGCCATTTTAACGGTGCTAAAAATCGATCATCCGGGGGCGTGAGCATATGACCGACAGCTTACTATTTGTCGCCCTGCCTTATCTGGCGCTTTTTGTCTGCATATTCGGATCCATATACCGCATACGCACCGAGCCTTTTTCATATTCATCACTTTCCTCACAATTTCTGGAGAGCCGGGGCCTTATGTGGGGGTCTCTGCCCTGGCACATTGGCATCACTATTATTCTATTGGCACACATCGTGGCCTTTTTAGTCCCCGGTCTATGGCAGAGCCTGATATCACATCACGCTTTGCTTATGACGGTTGAGGCGATTGGTTTGGGTCTTGCCTTTTTGTGCCTACTGGGCTTGATTGTGCTGGCTATCAGACGTCTGACCTCTGCCAAGATCCAGGCGGTGACGTCAACCATGGATCTAGTTGTGATCTTTTTGCTTTTGCTGCAAGTGGGGCTGGGCGCAGCCATTGCAGCGCAGTGCAAGTGGGGCAGTGCCTGGTGTTCAGGCACGACCACTCCTTATCTGTGGAGTATTTTGACTTTCCAGCCGGACACGTCACATATCAGCGATTTACCTGTTCTAGTCAAGGCCCACATTGTGAGTGCCTGGCTCTTCTTACTCGTTATCCCGTTCTCTCGGCTGCTCCATATGTTTGCCGTGCCGCTTGAATATCTGGTGCGGCCACCGCAAAATGTAGTCTGGACTAATCCGCGCAGGTTTGAGGCGGAACAAGGGCCATTGGTTGTCGAACAAGCCAGGCGATATTTCGTTCAAGGCTTTCTGGGTATTGCCGTGGGCGGTTTTCTTCTTTCCGTCGGCACATTCGGAAAGATCTTTTCCTTTTTCTTTGGTCCACGATTGAGTCGCAAAGAAGAGACCGAGCTGATGGAATTGAGACTCACGCGCCTACAATCGACCGTTGGTCAGCGAAAGCTGGAGCTGGAAAGACAGGCGGCCAACTACATACTTGTCGGTTTGTTGCATGAGCTGAGCGCCGAGTCGGGCAAATATTTTATCGATTATAAAATGCAGCCGGCTATTGCCTTCAAAGGTAAAGATGGACTGCCCCTGCTGATTTCAGCTAAGTGCACTCACCTCGGCTGTACGGTCGGCAACAAAGTCGATGGGCAGGGCAAGATCCTGTGCCCATGTCATGTCTCTTACTTCGATGTCGAATCGGGCCAGCCAAATGCCGATGCACCGGCCAAAGCCCCGCTTCCTCATCTGGGCTGGGTAATTATGGATGAGCGAGGCAAGGTATTAGCCAGTCGCACCGCTGGCGGTGAGACAACAGGAGCGATAGCATCGGGGGCGGAGGCCACGGCACGCGTGTATATAGCCAAGAGCTCGGAGGAAGGCGCATGATCAAAGTTGGCACAACCGTTAGCGCCCTGTCTCAATTTTTGAAGGAAAGATTTCCTGTAGATAAGCTCAACTTCCACTACATGGTCGAAAAGAAAGAAGTACCGATACACCGCATGAGTTGGGGCTATTACACCGGTGGCCTGACGATGTTCTTCTTTATGATCCAGGTGATTACAGGTCTCTTTCTGCTCTTCTATTATCAGCCCACTGTTAGTGATGCCAATGTCTCAGTAGAATTTATCAACAGGCATGTCGAAGGCGGCGCATTGATCCGCAATATGCACGCCTGGTCATCCTCATGTATGATCTTTTTTGCCATGGTGCACCTGCTCACGGCTTTTGCCATGAAGTCCTTTGTCAGGCCGCGTGAAATCACCTGGATTGCTGGTGTGATTTTACTCTTTATCACCTTTGTCTTCGGCTTCACTGGTTATCTTTTGCCCTGGAATCAAATCGCAGTCAATGCAACGAAAGTCGGCTTGCAATCAGTTGAATATGTGGGGCAATACTTGCCCGGGCAGCTCGCGGAAGTGCCCAGGATTTTGCGTGAGACCTTCCAGGGGGAATCAAGTGTCGGTCAGTCGACGCTCGGGCGTTTTTACGCCCTGCATGTAGTAATTCTGCCAATCGCCCTCGTGGGCCTGTTGGGGTTGCATCTTTTGTCGGTGCAACTGCACGGCATGAGTCAGGGCGTTGACAAACCGGCCAAGAAAGCCGAGAAATTCATCAGCATATTTGTTTTCAAAGATCTGACATTGTGGGCATCTGTCTTCATGGTTTTGTTTGTACTGGCTTTGTGCGTTCCATTTGACTCTTTTCTGCCCTTTCCCTTGTTGGCTCCATTTAACGCTCTAGGATCCACTCCAGCTGGAATAAAACCGGAATGGTATTTTTACTTCGTCTACTACCCCCTTGAACTGCTTCCTTTTTGGGTGGTTTTACTGGGCAGTATTTTCGGTGTGGCCGTTCTTATATTGACGCCATGGATTTTCAAGGGCACCAGCAGGCGCACGCTTAGTTTTATGGCAACCGCTGCCGGCGCATATCTTTTTGTGATGACCGTTTTTGGCGAGCAAATATACGAATTTTTTAAACACTAATCAAAGGTGACCAAAGATGAGTGCCTGCATGCAAAATGATAGAAGTGCCGTCAAAAGAATAATTTTTGCTTTACCGGCTCTTTATGCGCTGGCAATAACTCCAGTATTTTCTTATCCGGAATATCAAGAATTTGTCGAAAAACATTCGCATCGAACGGCGAACTGCGCCATGTGCCATGTCAACGAGAACGGGCCCGTTGGAGAAGAAAACGGTCAGTTGAGCGCATTGACAGCAGACGAGTTTAAGCGGCTAAGCCGAGCGCGTGGTGCGCTTGAGCCGGGTCAAGATGTGGACAGTCCGATCCTCAACAAATTTGGCAACGAAATCATAAAAACAATTGGCAAAAAAAAGTTTGTCGAGCTCAAGTCTGATCCGGCTGCTCTCGCCGGAGCTCTGGGAAACAAGAGCGATTTGGACGAAGACGGCATCTCGGATGCCACCGAGTATCTGGACGGCACGGATCCACTGAACAAATTTCACGGTGATCCGATCAAGCTTTTCTCTATTAATCTCAGCCGATACAAGATGCACGTTGTGCTGACCATTGTGGCGGTGCTTGCTTTAAACTACGGCCTGATAAATTTGATCAAGGCTATATCACTGACCCAATCTATGCCAAAGCGGCATGAATAATTTTCTGCCGGTAGCAACAGGCATCGGTGCTGGTTATTCGGCGGCTGCTAAAAGCTTGCCCTTTGGCGTTCCACTGGGACGGATGATGGCCAGATAGAGTACGACCAGACAAAGAGCCGCAAAGCCGGCCAGGAAGTAAAAGCCCGGATTGTACGTGCCATAGTGATCCTTACAGTAGCCCAGTACCAGCGGAGGGAAAAAACCTCCCATTCCACCGGCTGCGCCCACCAGCCCTGTAACTGTACCGACGTCTTTGGGAAAGTACTGGGGCACCAGTTTGAAAACACCGCCATTGCCCAAACCGACTAAAAAGGCTGCTCCCAGCGCTCCCACGGTAAAGTAGCCGAAATCATGATTGGTCATTATTAGCGCACATGGCAATAGGCCGGCGAAGGAAGCAAGCAAAACCAGTTGGCTGCCGATCTTGTCTGACAGGTAACCACCCAGTGGGCGAGCTGCTGTGGCCAATACCACAAACATGGCCGTTCTGAATCCGGCGTCGGCGGGAGTCAAGTCGAAGAGATCTTTTAACAGCATCGGCATATAAATAGCCAGAGCTACAAAGCCGCCGAAGGTTTGAAAATAAAGCAGGCTCAATACCCAGCACATACCGCGAGTGAAAAACACTTTAAGCATACTGCCAAGATCCTTCGGTGCCTGGGTCCATTCAGCGTCTCTGGACACCACAGCAAAGACTATTGCATACAAAAGAGCGCAGGTGGCAAAACTCCACACGGCACCGCTCCGGCCGGCAACGGCTGCCAGCAACGGTATTCCAAATACAGCCAGGGATTGCCCGAGATTACCGGCGCCGAATATACCCAGGGCTGTTCCTTGTTTGGCTGGAGGAAACCAGCGCGAAACAAAAGTGACGCCGACCGAGAACGTAGCTCCGCCAAAACCGAGAAAAATTGCAGTAATTATGTAGCTGTTATAGTCATGGACAAAGCCCAATATGAAGGCTGATATAGCGGACAGGAAGAGCAGCACTGTCATTACAATCTTGCCGCCGTAGCGATCGGCTAAGAGACCAGCAGGGAGCCTTCCCAGGCTGCCCAATATTACCGGTATCGCCACCAACAAGCTGGCTTGTGAAGCTGTCAGATGCAGCTCCTTCTTCAGGCTTGGCATCAAGCCGGCAAGGAGACCCCAGATTGCAAATGACACCATGAAAGCAAGAGTACCCATAATAAGCGCGTTTCGTTGATTCGAATCTGGACTGGCGGTCATACCGTTTCTCCCAAAAGACAGCTCTATGAGACCAAATCACAATCATCACCTGATTGATGGGAGGAACGCATCGTTCTTTGGGTGTACTTTGAGTCTACCGGTTACATATTTGTGTCGACCTTCAGGACGATGGTAAAACACCTCGGCATTTTCTAAGATATTGAGAACAGCGGAGGCAAAATTGTGACGTCCGTCCAGAGATTCTCAGCTGCATGGAAAGACTGGTCATTTCGCTTACCGGTTGAGCATGGTGCCGTTCTTGCATTTGCGCTTGCCTGCATCGTTTCGCTACTGACCTGCCGTGCTCACCCCCTGAGCATCGCCGGCGCAGAGATAATTCTCTGGAGCATGATGCTGTCATTACACAGACGGGGGCAGTTGATGCGCATTACAGCGCTGGCCGTAGCAGCCTTGCTCTTTTGCTCCCAGGCAGCCGTGGCTGCATGGATCGTGCTGGTCTGGGTTGGTAGCCAGGTGACCGCTGCTCCATCCCGGCCGTTAGCCCCCTGGTGCAGGGAGACCGTTGGTCTGGCCGGCTCAACGCTTGCGCCCATTATGACCTCCTGCCTGATCTGCGGAAATCCAGGCCTGCATCTGACTATTTCTCTAACCATGATGGGTGCGGTGATCACCGGTACTGCTTTAATCCGAGCCAGCCATAGAGAGTCTCTGGTCACTCCGCTGCCTGCAGTCTTGATTAGCCTGTGTCTATGGCTCTGGCTGGCCATCATCAGCCCTGTGACTGCTGTCTGGTGCCTGGTCCCTTATGTCGCTCAAAGCCTCTGGCTCTTGATCGTGCCCAAGCCTTCCTTCAAGCTTCTGGGACAGGTCCAGAGTGTGTGCCTGCTCTGGGTAGCCGTTTCAGCCACATTTAATATCTTAGGAATTCCCTGATTTGCTCACCCCTGCCGGACAATATCTCATCCCTCCGGCTGATATCATCGAGGATTTCAAGCAGGCACAATAACCCCGGTTGCCATCTCAACTCTATGGACCCACTGTCTATGTTTCACACCGAGAGATTTTCACGCTCCAAACAAATTGTATCCTCAGCAATAATTCTGTCGCTCTGCCAGGCTGTGTCATTGACAGCTCTAGCTAACGATCCTGTGCAAGAGCCGGGCATTATCGCCACTGCTCCAGCACAAATTGCCGAGCAGCCGGCGGACCAGACATTATCGGCCCAGGCTAGCGTTGGATACGCCGACAGCCAGCAGCTGGAATCCTTGACCAAGCAAATCGCGAAGAAAGAAACAGAGCTCCTGCGTTTAAATACAAATTTTCGTGTTGAATGCACCAGGGTCAGTAAATGGAAGCCCTGGCGCATGTTTTTCTATAATCTAGGCGCTTCCGGCTGCTCAAACGCTGGCATCTCAAGCATTACCGCCTCGCGCTGGAATTACTGGAACCACCCCAAAGCTATGACCCGCTCCACCGCATGGAGCGGGCCAGTGTGCCTTCTTGTAGGACACTGCATCACTCTTGGTGGTGTGTTGACAGAAGCCACCCTGGATCTCGCCAACGACTATAAAGTGCGAAAAAAAGGACTGGACATAAAGAGCACTCATAAACGGGTGCTTGAAATGAAGAGCGATCTCGACAGGCTCATAGCTCAGCGCGATGCAATCATTGCTCAAGCGCAAAATTTTTCTCCCGCCGATCTTGAGCTAGCTAGAGCGGAAGGGGCTGTGCTTAAGGACGTTCGGGATCTGTCACTGACTGAGTACTCGCAATTTTCTGTTCGGGCACACAGATTTTTTGGCAGTCGCGACACCAATTCGCTTATGGCTATGACAGCAGCGACTACAGGCGGTTTTCAAGGTTCGCTTCTGGGAATAATAAGCGCATATAAGAAGGAGCCGCGTCTGGTAGGTCCGGGTGGATTAGGCTTTGTTATATCCGGGGCCACCATTGTCGCCACGCCTGTAGCGGCTCGTCTGGTGGCTAATCTAGAAGGCAATCTGGCGCGCAAGAAGCTGTCTTCCGAGTTTAATGATGTGTCAATCAAATCTGTTGAGCAACTGGAAAAAGACAGGCTAAAGCTCGAGCAACTGGCTTCGCAAAAGGGTGCCTCCGAGCAATATGATCTGACAAACCTTTCCAGACGAATGAGTGCCTACTCAAAACAAAAGGAGTTATTGACTGCACAAAATGCCATGAATAGAGATGAGAAAGCTCTGTCTAACAAAGAACTGAGAGAGAGGATGCTGTATGCCGCTTGCATCGGTGGCTCAAAAATGAGCTGGGGGATTAACCTGGCTCATGCCGGATATCTTTATCATGCACGATCTCTGGTGCAGCTCAGCAAAGTGAAAGGCAAAGTTATAACTAAAATTGTCGCCGATCCGTTGCCGGGAAGAGTGTTCACCAGGCGCGTGGCAATAGGCGCGACAACGTATCTTCCCGGCACAGGGCTCTGGATCTTTGACACCTTGCAAAACCGTGTGCGGGGGCAGATGCGCAATCATTCCCTGGCCTCTAAAAACATCCTGCAAAGCTCTCTTTTAAAAGAGCGGATGGATAGAGTTGAAGAAATTGATGGCGCCTTCAACTACTAAGGTATCGCCGGTGATCTAAAAGAGACTGCAGCTGAGAAAAGTTAGTTGTCTGATTTTGCTTGACTGGCAGCTTCGATTGTTTCATCAACCCAGGACAGGCAGGCCATCATTGATGGGAAGCCCAGCGTGGTAACTGTGAGCAAGATGGCATGACGAATTTCATCAGGTGTTAATCCTGCTTCCAGTGCACGGCGGCAATGAGAGTGGACGGCTCCCTCCATCTTGGCGCCGGCAGCCACACCTAATTTGACCAAGGCCATTTGTTTCCTATCAAGAGGGCCTGCTGAGCTGGCCTGCTTGCCCAGTTCGTCATAGGCTGCGAATAGATCCGGGTAAGACTTTTGAAAATTGACAAACCTGGACGGCAACTTATTCATATCCCACTCCTGTTTTTGCACAAATAATGTACAGGTTTATCAGGCTCCGATGCCACTATTTGTAAAGATTGTCCAGCCCAAGCGGCCTGTCTAATTGGAGTGAGAGGAACGCTTATGAACAGAGGACCTTTCGATTCTTCCAAACCTCATTAAGATAAGAGGCAGCAACAGCCACTTCGATATGTTCCGTTGCTTGAGAATTGAGCGTACATCAACTAGACATAACGCCGTGGGAAGCTTGACTTTACTGAAAATCTTCATTACTGGTCAGTTGGCTCTTAAGAACCAACTGGAAAATATCGCGCACCTGCAAACCGCATGCCGACGACTCTATTCCACATTGCCAACGAAATCAAAAATCACAAAGACGCCATCGCCACTGTCAAGCCGGCATTCAGT
>JAFEAV010000119.1 GCA_018266215.1 Cyanobacteria bacterium SZAS LIN-3
GTGGAATCTTTCATTGTTTTTCTCCTGCGAAATCGAAAGGTTGGCTGGTCAAATGAGACGAGACCTGCGCGCCACTCCACCATTGCGGTTTAGCAGCGGGCAGGCCCCGGCCCCAGCGGTTTTCAGGCCGCCAGGCGCAAGCCGGTCGCGAAGCGCTGTTGCGGAGCGATCTTGGCCACGTGGCCGAGAATCATCTCCAGACGCTCGCTCTTCGACAGATTGGGAACGCTGACGACGGGCACGCCGAAGGACTCGTACACTCGCTTCATGACCGGGGTCATGGCACGCGAGAAGTCCGGGTCTTCGTAGCGAACGCCGTTGTCGTCCCAACCCTCGACCGGGTCGAACACGAAGGCCACGTCGTACTGACGGGCCTGCATGTTGTGGTGCAGGTCGGTGAGGCTCCGACCGTAGATCAGGCGGTAGGCGATGGCATCAACCATGCCGCGGTCGAGGAAGACCACGTCGTTGACGCGTGCCAGCTGCTGTTCAGCAGCCGCCTGACGCTTGGCCACTTCCAGCTGGAAGGCCAATTGCTCGTGATCCCCGAGCCAGGGCTTGTGCTCTCCTTCGTTGATCACCTTTTCGGCGATCTCTTCCATGACCGTGCAGCCGGAGCTGCCGAGAAGATTGATCATGGTCGACTTCCCCACGTGCGGGGCACCGGTGAACACTGCGAACATGCTACCTCCGAAGAAAGTTAATCGTTCGGTCCGTCACGACCGTCGATTGTCAGGTCTGCCAGACCCCATGGTCCTCAGGGCCGTTGTGCGGCCCAAAGGAATCTGCGCGGGAGCAAGTCGTTTTACGACCAGCACCCAGATTCTTCGATTGCTGTCTTGCTGTAGCTTTGTCTTGGGTTTGAGACCTTTCTGTCCCTCAGGACTTCGGGTTGTAGGACTGCGAATCGAGCATGCGCGGCCGGTACAAGGCCGTGAGCTTGCCCACGTGGCGACGCATCGCCGGTGAGTAGAGGACAGGTGCCTCCTTCTCCGCCAGCAGGTCGATCAAGCCTTTGTCGATCAGCTTGTCGGCGTCGAAGCTTGAGATGCAGTGCACCGACGGCGGGAAAATCGGTCGCATGCCGATCCAGATGAAGTTGCGCTCAGCCTGCTCGAAAGCAGTGAGAACGCTCTCCACGTCGACTGCGACCTGCCGACCGCGGATTGCCTTGGTCAGCTGTACCAGGTCGATGACGGCACCGAAGTACCGCTGCACCGCCTCCTTTTGGATGTCGCTCAGATGGTCGAATTTGAGGCGCTCGACCGTCGGCGAGCTGGAAGCGGCACCGCCGGAGGTGGCGCTTCGCAGATGAGAAAGAAGATGTAAAAAACCGTCGAGGAGCGTTTTCATACGCCTTCTCCTTGACGATGGGGCCCGCAGGCCACACCGCTAATTGATGACTACAGATAGACGGGCCGCGGAGCGGCTCGAGCGCACCCAGTTGTTGGAGGCGACGAGCGAGAGCTTGGCGGTGGAGCGTCTTGCGGGAGCGGCCAGCGTGAGGCTGGACGTGTATTGCACCGTGCTGCCGACGAGGGTGCTGGCCAGGGCGGCCTGCATCGTGAACGGCATGAACATCAGTTGCATCCAAGTGCGGAAGAGAATGTCCATGTGGACCTCCTTCAGATGGAGTTCAGACGGGACTACTTGTCCCAGAGGCCGCCGGTTGGCATCTTGTTGCCCCAGATGTCCTTGACGTCATCGAGGACTTCCTGGGCCTGGTTGAGCAGGTCGACGGCGGTGTTGGTCCAGCGTTCGCAGATGGCCAGTCGGACGGCGGTGTCATCTCCGAGGGAGCGGAAATTGTTGGCCACCAGCTGGCATTCGACGAGCTTCGTCTGGGCTTCGGTGATCAGGTCGGAGGTGAAGAGGCCGCGCGCCATGCTTTCGTCACTGCGACGGTCCTTGACCAGGGCTTCCGACTCCTGCGCGAGCGAGTGGCAGCGCTTGAGCTGACCGGCGACGCGTTGGCCGAGGGTGATGCTGCGCTGCTCGATATTGATGGGATGTTTCAGCATACTGTGGTCCTTTCAGTGGTGTTGGAAATTACCGTGAATAATCGATTGCGGATGCGCGTGCGAAATGATGGGCCCGCGGAGGTCCGGAAAAAGATGCTTGTGATGCAGGGGGTGGTTGTTCTAGACGAAAAACTCAAGAGAAAATGGTGATTAGAGATAAGCTAGTCTTAACAGAGGGGATGTAAAGAGGGCAGCCAAACTTTTGTAAAGCGAAGTCTCTTTACATTCAGTTACACGCTTGTACACCACGGGTTTCGGGGTTTAATCTTGGCCGGTCGGCGAGGTTAAATGACAACTTTGAGATTCGATAAGCTCGCGCTAATATTTTTGCTGGATGCTGATGGTCTGTAGGTTTCATTATGATGCCCAGGTTTTGCCATGCGGGGATTCCCACTGCAAACCGTGTGATTGTGCGCGGTTGGCGCAGGGGGCAAACATACTAACAGCTGTAGTTGCAAGCGCCAAAAAAAATTGTCAGACAGGTAGTTTGTCTGCCTGGATTGTGCTTCAAGCAAGGGCAACTACCGATGGCATAACCACCGGTAGTCGCTGCTTGGGATGAGAACTGAAAGTCAGGCGCGGCGACCCTTGTCGCGGCGCTGGTTGCGAACGATGCGTGCTTCTCGCTGGAAGTCTTCCATGAAGCGCCGGTCGACGTCTTCTTGCACGACCTTAAGCCCCTGAGTGATTTTCTCGTGGGCGGTCTCGAAGTCGCCCCGGTTTATCGAGTGCATCGCCTGTTCGGCTAACAACTGCGCTTCGGGGAAGTGGTAGAGAGAATCGGCTGAGCGCAACTTTCGCTGCGCCGCCGGTCGATAGTAGCGAAGCTCGGTTTCGCGGTATTTGTTGCTCAGATCACCGTACCGGCTCAATGCGTGTCTTCGCTGCGTCTTGCCGTGGCGGCAGAGGCTGCGAATTTCGCGCATCAAGCGGTCCAGCACTTGCTTGACCTGGGGCATCGAGGTACTCCCTCTCCTGTTTTATTTCGCTCCCTCGGTCGTCAGTCGCAGACCGCTGACCGCCCATTTGCCGGAGACAAACTGGGGATTGGCGATCTCGTCTTTGGGGCCGATGGTGATGATGTCGCAGTTGTCTGGGCTGCGCATGAGGTCGAATTCTTCGACGGTGAGGTGGAAGAAACGCATGACGAAAATCCGGATTGTCAGACCGTGCGAGACGATCAGGGCGGACTTTTTGTTTTTGCGCTTCATCTGACGCATGAAGCTCTCCAGGAAGCCGGAGACACGATCGTAGGCCTGGACCGGGCTTTCGCCGCGTTCCATCTGGTACCAGAAATAGCCGATCTTGTCGCGCATTTCGCGCTGGGCATTGATCGACTCCTGGCCGTCATAGCCCATTTCGACTTCGCGCAGGCGCGGGTCTTCGTAGAGCCGAAGCGGCGGCTTTTCGTCGCTGCTCTTGATCAGGCCGGCTCCGACCAGTGCTTCCAGCGTTGTTTGCCGGGTGCGCTTGTAGGGAGAACAATAGACAATCGAGTCACGGATGAAGTCTGGGCCGAGCTTGACGCCGGCGGCACGTGCCTGCTCGATGCCTTTGGGCACGAGCTTGATTTTGTGATCGGGCACATCCTTCAGATCTTCCTCACCCGTGTTGGCTCCGGAGAGCCCGTGGCGGAGGAGTTTGATAATCATGGGATTCCTTTCTAGGGCTGCAGCTTTGCCAGTTCTTCTTCCGCGCGCTTGAGCCGCAGGGTGAGCTGCAAGACGGCGATGTCCATGATGGACGTGACCGGGCTCCAGATTTCCTTGAGGCTGCGTTTGACGGGCTTCCACTCGTCGTTTTCGAAGCGCTCGACGACGACGAAGTAGTCGATACCGGGCGCGTGCATGATCACCACCCGCAATCGGTCACCCGATAAGGAGGTGTGCTCCAGCACTACCTGTGGTGCGTCAGCCGGAGCGTCCTGTTTTGCTTTTTTGGTCTTGGGCATGACATAGGTCCTTCGGTTGCAATTGAGATGGACGACAGAGGACACCGGCTTTGTGAGCCGGTGTCCGAACGGAGATTACTTCAGCAGTTTTTGTTCGCTTTCATCGGCGAGGTCGAGATGGGCCTCGGCTTCGCGATGATGCGCCCGCGATTCGTCCATGAGAGAGCAGTACATCTGGCTCTCCCCCTGAGCCTTGCGCAGCAGGCGCGCTTCGGCTTCCATGGCCATGGCCGTCGACTGGCAGGCGCGCCAGAGGCGGCGGTGCATGCCGGCGATGGTGGGGTACTGGAACTGGTTTTCGAGTACCTTGAGCTTGAGGCTCAGGGCATCGATCCGCACGGCGTGGGCTTCCGCGATGATAGCCTTGTCCGTGGTCAGCCGGGCAATGGCTTCCTCGTCCTTAGCGGTGAGGACGGGAAGTGCGTCCTTGCCTTCGAGCTTGATGCTCGACAAGAGCACGTGGTGGGCCCGCGTGTAGATGTCGCGTGATTTTTCGTGCAGTTCGGCGATGATCATGTCCATCAAATTCTCCTGGTGAATTTACCGCCGGCCCTGATGGATCGGACCGACAGCGGACTGGGAGTCAATTGTGGCTGACTCCCAGGACGTAAATGGCGTTGCGAGATTGTGTCTCGCCTTGCCTACTCTGAGCGCCCCGGTGGGGAACGGTCAGTTGACTTTTGCGCTGAGTTTGAGAAGACCTTCGGCCAGAGCCTCGATCTCACTTTTCAGTGCCAGCTTCTGCAGCCAGGACTGGGGAATACCTTCGACTCCGTAGAAGGCGCCGGCCAGCTGCCCGTAGATGGCGGCGGTGGTGTCGGCGTCATCTCCGAGGTTGGCGGCCTTGAGGCAGCCTTCCTCAAAGGAGGTCGAATTGTGGAAAGCCCAGAGAGCGGCTTCCAGTGCGTGCGCTGCGTAGCCGGTGCCCTTGATCTGCGGCGGTGAGGCCTGCTTGTAGGAACCGGCGGCGATGGCGTCGACCACCGCGGTGAGCGGATGATCGCGCCAGTGGTCTGACGCGCCTTCCGGGCAGAAGCGCACTGAAAGAAGCTCGTCCTTGCTCGCCCCCTGGAGCGCTCCGACGATCAGAGCGGCCATGTAGCGGCAGACGTCGACGGCGACGGCTGCACCGTGGGTGGTGCGTGAGCTTTCGCCCGATTGCTCGATAGCCACGGCCGGGCGCGCGGCGAAAGCCAGCGGGACAGGCGCCAGGCGCATGAGCGAGCCGTTGCCCGCCGTATTGGGGTCGGTGCTGCCGCAGTAGGCGTCGTTCTTGCCGCCGGCCTCAAACTTGTGCAGGGCCGCGCGTACAGTGTTACCGATGTCGAAGCAGGTGCCGTTGCTGCTCATGTGGCCCTGGCGATACCAGAGACAGTAGCGCTTCATCTGGTCGATGGGATCGAAACCTTCCCTGAGAATCAAGCTCTCCGCCAGGCAGAGAGCCATGGAAGTGTCGTCGGTCCACTGTCCGGCGATCAGGTCGAACGGGCCACCGCCGAGCATGTCGGTCAGCGGTGTGAATGTTCCCGGCGGGCAAAACTCAATGCTTGTCCCGAGGGCGTCTCCGGCGGCGAGCCCGAGGAGAGCGCCTTTGTAGCGGTCGATTTGGGTCATAGTTTTGACTGGCCTTTCTTGTTGTCGTTATTTTTAGCATCACCGGAGCGGATTTGACCCCGCTCAGGTGAAAGTTCGAGCACCGGGCGATCAGTGTTCGAGGGGCAATCTTTTGACCTGCACGTTTTTGAAACCCCGGGAGAGCAAAGCCTCTTGCGTGCGCTTGTTGCGTACCCAGATGTATTCTGCGGCGGTCAGGTCGAGTTCCGGTGCGACCATTTGCACCATATGACCGTCTTTGTGAGCCTGGCGCAACCATTTCGCCTGGTTCCAGGACTTTTTGAAGAGCAGGCGGCGGAGGCCGGGTCCTACTTCGCGCTCGCAGAGCGCTTCGGTGAGGACGATGTTCCACCACTGGTAGTCGTGGAGATTGCGCTGGGGGACCTTTTCCAGGGGGAAGGCGAAGAGGACGAAGTTCGGATATTCACCGGCTTTACGATAAATTTTCCGGTACTTCTTGTCCTGGTCGAACTCACCGCCGATGAAAGTGCGCCATTGATTCTGGTAGCCGGTGACGTAGATTGCGTCAGCGTTACCGATAGCCAGGAAGAGGGGGAAGAATCCAACCTCGCGCTCCAGCCAGCGGTATGCGGGCAAAAACTCCGGATCGGAAAGCTGAGGGTCTGCCACGATCTTGCCGTGCACGACTTGCTCCAGAGGTACAACGTGATAGACGTAGGTTTGTTTCTTCATGCTGGCTCCTTCTCGGATTCAGATAAAAAGAGCGTCACCGATCCACCAATCCACGGTCGCATTCGCAACGCTGCAGGGCGTTCGAGAGGGGTGCGGTGTGGTGTTCTGGACTGGGCTGGGGATGGAGGTGATGAAATATGGGATTCGAAAAGACAGTCGAATCCTAGGTCTTTATCAACCTGAGTTTCTATAACATCTGGCAGGACTAGTAATATCTAACTTAGCGGGGCTCGCTCAGGTGGCACAAAACTTCATCATGCAAAGCAAGTCTTAACCTAATTTTCCAGCTTAAGTCCATCAAATTTTCCGCTGCTATAGAGCTTTTCGGAGACATTCCAGACACCTTCGTAGGAACGCTCGCAGCCGGATCTGTAGCAGACTGTGCCATTGCAGCGGGTAAGGCGGAGCAGGGCTTGCTTGCCCGCTTCTTTGTCGACATGGTAACGCAGCATCGCTCCGTAGATACGGCCGGCCGGAGTGCCGGCGGTGCACAGGTAAGTCAGCTCTTTCGGCTGTTTCGCCGCCAGGGGGAGGGCCTCTCTGTAGGCTGCGGCTAATTCCGATTTGCCTCCTTCTCCCACGACGTCGTCGTCCAGGGTCTGGGCCTGGAACAGCTTCAGCATGGGTCCATTGAGCTTCACAGGTCGAGGCAACTGCTCTTTGATCTGGGCCAGCACCGTATTTAGTGGCTGTGTTTTCAGCGGCTGCATGTTTTCCCCGTCGTACCATTCCAGGCTGTTGTTTTTGATTGGACGGATGCTCAAGTGCCAGTTGGAGCCGATCAGCAAATCCCGGTTGTGGTTCAGAAATACAAGATACCGGCCCGGTTCAAATTTGCACGAGGCGCAGATAAAATCCTCACCGCCGAATATTTCGATCTTTTTGCCTGGTTTGCCCTTGAGCGCAGATTCTACGGCGGCCAGGGCCTTCTGACTGTAGGTCCAGTTGGTGCCTTTCTGCGCGACTTTTTCCACTTTGTTGATGTCCACCAGGGCAATAATTTCGGAGTTTTCGATCATCTCCGCCTTGCCCGAATACGCCGCTTTGGCCAGGCTCCACTGTGACATAGTGAGCGCCTCCAGAAAAATTGAGCAAATGATAGTCACCTTTGTTTTTGTTTTCATTTGTCTGCCCTCGCTATTTCAACCTACCACCATCGCCAGGCGATGACACTGGGGTTCTCCATGAGTCTTTGGCTCAGTCGAGGGGCAGGGTGAAGATAAATTTGCTGCCCTTCCCCGGCTCGCTTTCCACCATTATTGAGCCCCCGTGGGCTTCCACAATTTGACGGGCAATGGCCAGGCCGAGCCCGGCGCCGCGCTGGCGGCTGCCGTCGCTTGAGGCGTCCACCTGGGTAAACGGTTCGAATATCTTTTCTTGCATTGTCGATGGGATGCCCCGGCCGCAGTCCTGGACCCAGACCGTGAGAAGTTGGGCACGACTGTAGCCGAGAGAGACAGTCTGCCCCGGGGCGGAAAATTTGACGGCATTGGAGAGCAGATTGGTGAGCACGCGGATCAGGCGTTCATAGTCACCGCTAATGTTTATTGCGTTGGCCTGATCTATGTCTGTCGGCAGGACTATGGCAATACTGGTTTTGTCCGCCAACTCGCGCACCGAGTCCGCACCTTCGGTCAGCATGGAGGCAAGCGTGAAGCGGCTCCTGTTTAATTTGAGCGGTCCCGTCTCCAGGCACTCGATATCGATCATTTCGCTGAGAATAGCTATCAGTCTGCGTGCGGCGCGCTCGGCGCCGGTCAGCCTACTGTGCCCCTTTTCGTTCAACTGACCCAGGCTGCCGCTGGTCAGCCTCTCCAGCGAGTCTTTAAGATCAAGCAATGGTGCCCTCAGCCTGGCGCTGATGATTTCGAAAAATATGCGCTTCTCGGCGTTGGCGTCGGCCAGCGCCCGGGCCATTTTGTGAAAGCTATGATCCAGTTGCGCCAGCTCGTCACCACCGCCCAGCGGTGGCAGCAGCGCTTCCTGACCGGCTATGCGCCGGGTGTTTTCGCTTATCACCGCCAGGCGGTTGGTAATATTTTTTGTGAGAAAGGCTGCTGTAGCCAGAGCAATTATCAAATTGAGGACTATGCCTCCCAGCACCAGGGCTGTTATTTCGGCGCTGAGTGCCCGGGGAAGCTTTGATTCGCTCCCGCTTGTCGCTCCTTCCAGCTCGGAAATGGCCGCTGATTCGCGATCGATAGTCGATACCGCTTTTTGCATACGATCGAGCAGTCCCTTGCGATCTACGCCTCCTACAATGCGGTGCGCATCGCTGGATTCCTTTTGATCGGCATGATATTCACGCGACATATCGGCAATGGTTTTGCTAATCTCGGCGCTGTGCCGCTCGAGTTCAATGTCTCCGGCGGCGGCGGCGCTGATTTTTGCGCTCAGTTCTTCCAGGCTCTTGAGTCCCAGGGCGGCATCTTCGACATAGCGCTGGTCGCCGCTGGCCTTGAGGAATATATAGGCATCGGCGCATTTCATCAGGGCTTTGGGCAGCATGGCCGCGCTGTTCGCCACTTCGCTTATTTTCGCTTCTTCGGCATAGTATCTCTGCGCATTGGCGATGAGAACGGCCAGGATGGAGACAAAACAAAGCTGCAGCAAGAGCGGCACCGAGAGCAGAATGAAACCCTTTTGTTCTAAGTTAAGATGCTTCACGACTTTGCCTCCGTAGTGGAGTCCACTGGCAGGGTCAACTCGAAGCACTGTTTCTCTCTGTCGCTGAGCAGTATCAGCTCTCCGCCCAGTTTTTCCGCCAGAGTGCGGCACAGGCAGAGAGAGATGCGGAAATCTTCAAGTGGATCCGCTGCCCTGTCGCTGCGGGGGGCGAATTCAGCTTGCAGGTAGCGAGCGAACAAACCTTTGCGTGGCGGGCGGATGCCGCTGCTGCTGTAGCTGACCGCGATGGTGGCGCGATGCGTCATGTTGCTCACGGCTATTGTTATAGATTCATCTGGATTGCAGTCCTGGACCGCGGCTTCTATTAATCGGGAGAGCACGAGGTCGAGTTTGTCGGCATCGGTTTTGATGTGAATGCGCTTCTCGCCAAGGGGCTTGAAGACCAGTGCTTCCAGGACGGCCAGATTGTTGCCGTAAGTCTGGTTTGCGTTTTCTTCAAGCCGTAAGATGGCCTCGCCCAGTTCTATTGTTTCTTCGGAGATGTTGAGACGGTCCGCTTCAATCTGTTCCAGGGTGAGCAGATCATTGACCAGTATGCTCAGGCGCAGCATCTCTTTTTCTTCTTTGCGCGCCAGTTTCAGTCCTTCGGCCGAAAGCACTCCATAGAGACCGCGGGCGGTGGTAGCCAGGGTACCGGTGAGGGAGGCAAGGGGTGTGCGCAGATCGTGAGAAATCATGGCCAGGTATTCCTGTCTGGCGCGGGCGGAGCGATCAAGGTCGGCCGCCATTTTCTGGAAGGAGTTTTCCAGGGTGGTGAGTTCATCGCCGGCACCGGTGTCGGCAAAAGCCAGCTGGTTTGCCGCTCTGCCGGGGCTGCTGATCAGTGGGGCCGCGGCCGGCAGGCGGAAGGCGTTCTCGGCCAGCAGTTTTATGCGATGGGTCAGGTCTTTGACGAAAAGGCGCAGCAGCACAATTGTGATGAGGATATTGAGTATCACTCCGAATACCACGACGCTTATGATGACGTGCAGTTTTGTTTCGGCTGATTGTCGAAGTGTTTGCAGATAGGCGTGTTTGACGACCAGGATCTGGTCTATATCGGCGAGAGCCGGCTGAAATATGCGCAGGCTTCTGGCCCTGATCATGGCCATTTCCATGGGATTTAGCGGTCCCGGTTTGTGTTTGGCGATTAAACCTTCGAGCAGGATACGAAATTGCACCACGGCCGAAGCCACGCGCTGATGTCTATTGGCCGTATCTCTGTCCGCTGCCGGAGAGGCTCGCAGTGAAGCGGCCAGGGTATTCATTTTGGACAGAGAATTGACCAGGGGCTCTTTGTGCGCCTGGTCGTTGAATAGAATCCAGTTGGCGTAGTAACCGAGGCAACTGTAAAACTCGGAAAAGATCGAATTGGTCTCGGCGATCTCAGCCCTGGTCGAGCGCTCCAGATCTACTGCCCGACCGAGGTCCAAGAGCAGAGATGAGAGGGACAAAATAAATACGCAGCTTGAGATCAGGGGCAAAAAAGCGAGAAATTGAGCTTTTTTACGAATGCTCAAGTTTTACTTTGCCTCCCGGTTGGGCTCGAAACAGTAGCCCACCCGGTGCATTGTGCGAATGAAGGATTGCTGCCCATCTTCGTCAATCTTCTGTCGGATGCGAGTGATGTGAACCCGCACCGTATCTGGTGAGGTATCCGCTTCGCTTGACCAGATGCGATCGAGCAGGGTCTCGGAGCTGAAGATCTCTCCGGGATGACGCATAAAAAACTCCAGCAGCGCCATCTGCTGCGGTAAGAGGCGGATTTCGACGTTGTTCCTTGTGACTTTCTGGGCTTTTACATCCAGTTTCAATGGTCCGGCCGTGATAACTTCGCTCACCAGCTCCTGCGGGCGGCGCAGCAGCGCCCGGACTCTGGCGCCCAGCTCCCGCATTTCAAAGGGTTTGGTCTGGTAGTCGTCGGCGCCACTGTCGAGGCCTTCCATTTTTTGCTCGGTTTCGTTGCGACCGGTAAGCATGATGATTGGAGCTTTGCCGCCCTCCGCCCTGTATTTTTTGCATACTTCCATGCCGTCCATGCCGGGCATGGTCAGATCAAGAATGATCAGATCGTAGGAATAAAACTGCAGGCGAGAGGCCGCTTCCAGTCCGTCATTTACGACATCAACAACATGATTTTCTCCCGTCAGCCAGTCGCTGACGACGGCGGCTAGATGTTTGTCATCATCAACAAAGAGAATTTTTGCCATTGAGCGCTGCTACCAAAAATCTGCAACTGCAAGAGTCAGAATTTTATCATAACAGCGCTCTCGGCGCGGTTACTGCAGTATTTTCAGGCGCTCATCCTCGTTGTTTTTGCTTTCGGCCAATTTTATGGGCGGAAGTAGCAATTTTTTGCCGGCGTAAATGTGATTTTCGTCTTTGAGAGCGTGAGACCCAGTTTTGTTCAGCTCCATGATTTGATGGATGAAGGCTTTGATTTCCGCTCGACTGGGTGCCGCTTTGTCGCCTGTGGACTGGTTGGAGCTCAGTGTCTGTCTGGCAATTTTCCATAATGTGTCGCCCGACTTGATGGCATATTCGTTTTCTGTCCTGGTAACAACTTCCGGCCTGGTCTGGTCCGCTGGTTTTGGATCCAGCCTCTTGTCGGCATTGTCGGCCAGGGCTTTGACGACGACTTCGGCCTGGGCTGACTGGCCGTTGACCACTACTTTTGCCGTCAGATCGTTATCCTGCAATACGCGGGAGAAGTCCTCGACAAGCCGTAATTGCTGGTGGTGCGTCTTGCTGTCGTAGGTGGCGACGACTGCCACTCCATTGGCCACCCCCAGGTCGATGATGGAGCAGTCGGGCAGATACTTCTGTACGGTCTGGTTGAGAGCCTGCCTTTCGCTTTCATTTTCGGCCCGGCTGGTATTGTTGGCCCATTCTTTGAAGACCTCGCTCAGGTTGGCTTTGTCGTTGTATCTGCCGTCTGCGCCGGGAGACTTCAGTGCTGCGTCCGCTTTTGTGGAAATCCCTTGTGTGTCCAGTGACATGCTTTTTCCTCGCTTTTTGCAATCGCCGAAAGGTCGTGGTTGGGAGCGCTTTCGGTCACAGCTGCAATATATGGGCCAGTTGTTGCCGAGTTGCTAACTGAAGGGGGATTGTGTCTATACTGGCATATAGTGGAGAATTGATCAGAAAAATGCAGCGGGGTGGAAGCCGGTGGCCTGCGAAGAAAGTTTCGCAAACGCACCGGCTTCCAGTTAGACCCGACTGCTCGACATGGGGGCTATCAGTCGTTGACCGAGAGCACCAGTTGTGGTGTGGCGATGTGATGGTCGTCGCGGATCGGCAGGATGGAGGTGCCGATGACGAAAAACTCGATCACATTGGTGTTCCAGCCGTAGGAGCCCTCGTGCAGGTCGACGCCGACGATACCGGCGGCGCCGTCGCGTTCGGCTTCCGCCTGCATGCGTTCCATGGCCAGTTCCCGGGCCTCGTAGAGTCCCTGGGTGAAGTTGGTCATTTCGGTGTTCTGGCCGACGGTGCGGAACCACTGGCCGAACGACTGGTGGGCGATGTGGTAGACACAGTTGCCCATGACCATGCTGACCGGCTTGTAGCCCGCCTGGATCAGGGTCCAGAAGTCCTGGCCGGAGAGGTCGCTGGTGAAGGGCAGGCCGTTCTTCTGCTTGAACGACTTGTCGCCGTCCTTGCGATAGACCGCCGTGCCGATGGCCACGAATTCGGCCAGATCGGTGTTCCAGGACATGTGCTTGACCTTGAGGCGCACACCGACAACACCGTCGGCGCCCAGCTCACGGGCTTCTTCTTCCATGCGTTGCATGGCCAGCTCGCGGGCATGGTACATGGCCTGCGAGAGGATGGTCATCTCCTCGTTCTTGGACCAGCGCGCCTGCTGGAAGCCGATGTGGTAGATGGAGGAGCCGACGACCAGGCCGGCGGGCTCGAAGCCTGCTTCCTTGATCAGCAGGAATTCGTTGACCGAAAGGTCCGAGGTGAACAGTCCGCGCTGCGTTTCGGTGCCGCGCATGTGCGCCAGTCGCGCGTGCGCTTCGGCGGGAATGGCCGTGATTTCTTGATCATTGGTGGGCATTGAAGTTCTCCTTTGCGAATTTATTCACTGACGGTCGGGGCGTTGGCACTGGAAATTTGAGCGGAGCCGCTGATGGTGTCCGCTGTGTGTCCCAGGTGGGTGCCGCCGGTGTGACCTTCACCGAGTTGATCCAGGCGCGAGAAACCGTGGCGTCCCTGGCGACGCGCCGACAGATCGATGTACATCGAAGTCTTTTTGCCTGCTTCCTTCGCCACGTCCGGTCTGTATGAAACCGAAGTGCCGAAGGCAATGAAGTGGGCAATCAGGTCGTGATAGGTCGTGCTGCCGCTCTCGTAGGCGACATGCTCCATGCTGCAAGTGATGTCCATGCCCACCACACCCTCGGCCTTGTGGGCCTTGATGTCGTCGGTGACGCGATCCATCGCTTTTTCGCGGGCATATTGCAGGCCGCCGGTGTAGAGCTCGACCTCGCAGTTCTGGCTGTTGGTGCCCCAGAAGCCTCCCGTCGCTTGTGTGATGGCGCGGGTGTTGGGGTCGGTGTACATGTAATACGAGCAGACGCCCATGACCACGTCGTGCGGGATGTAGCCGGCCTTGAAGAGCTGCCAGAATTCCTGGGCGCTGAGGGCGCTGGTGAAGGGCTCGCCGGTCCATCCGGGGATGCGCACGGCTGTGCCCACTGCGGTGAATTCGGTCAGGCGCGAACTCCACTCGTGACAGTTGGATTCCAGCTTGACGCCGATGACGCCGGAGGCGCCCATGAGGGCGGCTTCCTGTCGCATGCGGCTCATGGCGCGGCTGCGGGCGTCGAGATGGGCCCGGGAGAGGTCGAGCATTTCGCCTGTCTGGCGCCGCTGACGCTGGTTGAGGCCAAACCAGCTGACGTTGTAGAAGGCGCTGCCCATGACCAGACCAATGCAGGTGACGCCTGTTTCCTTGGCGAGCAGATACTCGCGGGCAGTCAGGTCGCTGGTGAAGAACTCTTTGCCGAGCGCGTTTTCGCGCTCGATGCGTTCGCGTGCGTCCAGGGGAATACCGCCCTGCTCAAGCGCTGCCAGCGTTTGCTTGCGGCGTTCGGCCAGGCGGATTTCCTCGGGGGATTTTGAGCCAAATAGCCATTTGAGCATCTTATTTCCCCCTGACGAAATTATTGAGAGCGATGCGCGTGGCTGCGCTCTTCTTCTCGATTTCGGTCAGGCGGGCGACGATCATGGTGATGCACTCTTCCATCGAGACTTCGCTCGACTTGAGTGTGATGCCGCGCACCACCTTCCGGTGAGTGGCCGTCGGGGCGCCGAGTTTGCTGCGGCGGATGTCGAAATTGCCGTCATCGAGTGAGACGACGAGGCGATCGACGGGGCGGACTTTGTTCCAGAAATAGCCGCCCAGGGTGACTTCAACGCGCTCGGGAATGGCCGCCTGAAGCAGGCTGGCCAGGGTGTCGAGGGTGGCCGCCGTCTGTCCGCGTTCATTGCGAAGCAGATGTCCGAGTACGGCAATCTGCAGCGAGTCGTCCACGAGATCGTCAGGACCAGTGGGTTGTGAGGGATCCGTCATAACACGTTCCTTTCGGGTTAAGGTGGAAGCAGTTCTGAAGCCGCTTTCGAGCAAGCGTCCACAATTCCGTTCGGGCCGATCCGCGTCGTGTCGCTGGGGACGCGAGTCGATGGTCGAATGGAATCAGGTGCTGCTTTGTGTTTGGGGCTTGAGAGGACGTAAAGGAAATTGGATGGTTATACTGGCAGGGTAACTACCAGGTTTCTTACTGAACAAGGCTTCAAGAGCTTTGCTACAAATTAGTAATACTGTTCACAAAGCATTACTCAAGGCGCAAAGTTAAGCCGGTGCTTGGACCGCCACTTGCAGTAACCGAGTGCGACCAGTAAGTGAAAGAGGCTTCAGAAAGCCATTGCTAGCGCCACTTGCGGAGGCTCTCGCCGTCACAGCCGTGTCATGATTTCGTCACGTTGGTGTCATCCAATTTCGTGCCCTCACCATGCGTGAACCAGGTGAAGGGCAAAATTGGCTTTTAGAGCACCTCTAGACATTGTTTTTGGCTCTTTGTTTCAACAACACTGAGAACAACTTCCACCCGCTCCTTTTCGAGAAACAATCAGCCTCTGACAAAAGCCAATCACGGCCGACATATTTGTAAGCACCGAAAAACGGTGTTGCAGTCGGTCACGCAACTATTCTCGAGAGAGCAACCAACTTCCAGCACTCCTTTTGAAAAAGGAATTTGAAATGTCGCCGATTTTACTGCAATGCATCGCCGGCGAAATGGATGCCACCCTCCACTCCCTGTGCCAGTTTCCCCGCATATATCGCGAGGCTGTCGATTACTGCAAGGCCCGGGAGAGAGACGTTTTAATCGCTAACTACTTGCTTCAAGCATCGGGCTTCTATGCCCAGGCCTGCAACAGCATCAGCCTGCAGGAGTTCGATACGGCTTTTGGCCAGCACGCAAAGGCTCTCGCTTGCCTGCAAAAGGCCCGGGAACGCTTCGACCTGGTCGGTCCTCGTTGATGGCTTCTTCTTTATTCGAAGGGAATTCGTTATGTTACAGGAACTGCAACTCGACCTGATTTCATTGCTTCTGACCCTGGCAATCGTCGGCTTGATTCATCTCCGGATCCGGCTGCGCGAAATATTTCATCGCCCCGAACCCGAGCCGCTTCACTGGACTCTCGAACGTCGCGATGAGGCGTATGCGCGCTTCGGTTCGATGGCTAATGGGTTTGTCTCGGCGCTGGAATATTGCCAGGCCCATCTCGATGATGCACGGGTGATGATGCGCTTCGACCGCGCCGAAACCCGCCTGGTCCAGGCCCTCAGGCATTTTCGCCTGGGCGATGCTGAGGCGGCCGACGCCAAGTTTCATGAGGCCGAATATCAGCTTGGTCAGGCCCGCCTGGAAGCGGCGCGCTGAGAATCCCTCTGGGGAACACCTTTCCTCCGGGGAAGGTGTTCTCCTCTTCTTTTCTATGTGTGCGGTTTTGTCAAGGAATGCTCAGGAGACCTCCCGTTTTCTGG
>JAFEAV010000011.1 GCA_018266215.1 Cyanobacteria bacterium SZAS LIN-3
TCGCCTGGGGCTTCCTCAGCGGCGTGCCCGGTTCATGGATCATTGAAGATACGGTCACCAAAGGCCAGGAATCGATTATCAAACCAGGTGATGAATTCCTCGCTGAGTTCCGTCAGGAATTCAACGGAGAGCCTGCTTCCGAAGCTCAGCTCATGCCGAACGCTTCAGTCAAGGTCCACGGCGACGTAAGGTCGGGCAAGGGCAAAGACAAGAAGTAAGAAGCAAGTCGCAGGACGCAAACAGCAAATGCAAAACCAAAAGAGGCAGGTTGGACCTGCCTCTTTTGGTTTTCGGGGATTGTTCGGAGAATGCTATTTCACTTCCCTGGTCTCAGGCTTAGTAGCCGTAAGGGCCCTGACCTGCGGTCGCTGGGGCTCCGCCACCGGCAAAGGTAGCGGCCTGGTCGAGTTGCAATTGCATGGGGGTACCGGCTGGGATATTTACGTCCTTGCCTTTACGCAAGAGCACACTGTCGGCCAGTCCAACGCCCGCACCAATTGCGGTGCCGGACCATGCTCCCGTGCCTGCACCATGGCCACCAGCGGCGATGGCACCGACGGCTGTACCGAGGGCGGCGCCTGCGCCGGCTCCGATACCCGTGCGGATGGCACCCTGTCCGACTTTAGTCTTCCAGGTTTCGCCCTTCATCACGTCATTGCCGTTGTTGGAGTATTTGCCGATGCCGCCGACGAGGTGAGCGGAAATCGGAGTTTCAATACCGTCAGGCGTTCTCATGCGATTGAATTTGATACCGAGGCTGCCCGAGCGGCCAAGCATTCTGCCGTTTTCGGCGTCGGTGACCGTACCTTCCAGAACCGATCCGGCAGGAATTGTCGAGTCGCCGAGTACCAGGGGTTGGCTGAGGCTGGCTGTAATCAGATCTCCGGCTTTAGCAACGGTTGTTGAAATGCCTGAGCTCAGGGTTACGTTCATGGTCATGCCGGCGGGAGCGTAGGCTACGCGACCCTGGCGATATCCACCGGGAGGCTGGGCGTACTGCTGGCCCTGGGGCTGCTGATAGCCCTGGGGAGGATAGTTAGGCTGGGTGGTGTAGTTGACCGGCTGCTGATAGGTCATCTGAGGCTGAGGTGCCTGCTGTTGGGGCGGCTGATAAGCCTGTTGCTGCGGCGGAGCGGTGTTGACCGGTGCCGGGGCGTTGGCTGCATAGTCGCCGGAGAGTTGACCTACATAAGATGTGATCGAGGCCTGGTCTCTGAGCGAGCCGCGGATGCTGTCTCCCCATTTCTTAGCGAGCAGGGCGGGGGTGGTGTGCAAGGCTTTGGCGGTGCCACTATCTACGGTGACTACCTGGTAGCCGCCTACCGTTACTACCGGCACACCTTTTACGTAGGTGATATTAACGGCAGATGGGCTGCGGTCCTTTGCTGCCACCAGAGCATTATCAAGATTTTGCTGTACCGATTCTGCGCGTTTGTCGGCAGATGTTTTACCGGCGGCGGGGACTGAAAAAATAGTCGCGCCGGCGATTCTAATTTCACCAGCGGCTACAGCAGCCAGTGGAGAGAGAAGTACCGACTGACTGAGGACGAGAGCTGAAGCTAAAACCGACCGTTTGATGAAAGTAGCTTTGGAATTCATGGTAGTACACCTTGTGAAAAATGGGTCCAAATAGAGGTCCCGAACGCTTTTTGAAAAACACAACTGTTTGGGCTGACAGACCCTAAGACTATAAAAGTGTATCAATGTTCCCCGGTACGGATCTGAACTTCAATTTAAGTCTTCTTGGCATCAAATGAAAAACTAGCGCTGAGCGGACTTTTCACTATCTTTTATGGCCGCAGGCGGCATAATATAGAGCAGGATATTTATCGAGCATTTGACCGAGTGAATTCTCCACAGAGCAATACCAGGGCTGCCGCTGATGATCAGACTCTAAACAAAAGAGAGTCGTTTGCCGCGGACTTATTTAAAGGTAAAAAGGTGCTTGTCACCGGGGCGTCCCGCGGCATCGGCCGTGCCTGTGCCCTTTCCTTCGGCCGCCTGGGCGCCGATCTGGCACTGCTTTCGCGCCGCAGCGAAGGTCTCGATGCCTTGAAAGAAGAACTTTTGCATATTTCCCCTGATCTATTTATAGTGCAGGAAGCTATAGATGTAGCCGATGCAGAGCGAATGCAAGTTTGTGTGGATAGTGTGAAGAAACGCCTTGGTGGTGTAGATATTTTGATTAATAATGCCGGTATCTACATTACTGAAGAAGCTGATGGACACAGCATTGAAACCTGGCGTCGAACGCTCGATACTAATTTGACCTCCGCCATGGTGGCATGCTCGCGTGTCCTGGGAGATATGGTGAGCCGCCGCTGGGGCCGGGTAATAAACATTTCTTCAATGTCCGGTAAGGTCGGTGAAGCTTTTGGTTCGGCCTATTCAGCTTCCAAATTTGGCCTCATTGGATTGACCCAGTCGATTGCGCTGGAAGTGGCCTCAGCCGGCGTTACCGTCAATGCCGTATGTCCCGGATGGGTGGCAACCGATATGGCTTTTGATCAAATCCAGGATAAAAAATGGTGTGAACTGAACGACATACCAGCTGCGGAATCACTGGATATCGCGCGCCTTTCGGTGCCCCAGAATCGTTTTATTGAGCCGGCCGAAGTGGCCGCCCTTGTTACTTATTTAGCCACTGATGATGCTCGGGGCATCACCGGTCAGGCAATTAATATTTGCGGAGGCCTATCGATCCACTAGATGAATATAGATATTTTAGAAAACACCGATGAAAAGCTCATCGATACGGCCGTTAAGCGAAACACATGGGTGGTTGAGCAGTACCATCAGCTCGATCTTTTGCAGTCGCCTCTGCTCAAAGCCGAGGAGAAAAACGGCCTGCACCATGCCTTCACAACGCGTCACGGCGGCCATACACCGGCGCCTTACGACAGCTTCAACCTGGGCCGCAATGTCGGCAACGGTCAGTTTAAAGAAGACGCCCTGGCCAATCGCGAGGTCCTCTGCCGGGCGCTGGGATTCAATCACAGCTATTTGAAAGTGCCGGGCCAGGTGCATTCCGGCCATGTCGTGCACATCGTTGACGCCACCGCCGAGCCGGACTTGAGTGGAGTGGATGCACTCGCCACCGCTGTTGTCGGTGTGCCGCTTTTATTGCATTTTGCTGATTGCGTGCCGGTCATGATCTATGAGCGCAAGCTGAAATTACTGGCCATCGCGCATGCGGGTTGGCGCGGAACCGCGCAAAGTATCGTCAAAAATGCTGTGGAGCTCCTCGTTGACGCGCTCGGAGGCGATCCCGCTCAGATGATTGGTGCTGTCGGCCCGGCCATTGATCCCTGTTGCTATCCAACCGGCGACAATGTGGTAGAGCAACTGCTCAACACAGTCTCGCTCTCTCCGGAGCATTCCGGTGGTGACAACGCTGCCCGCGATTTGATTGCTAAACGACTGGTTGTGCGTGGCGAGGACGGCAGTGTCCGGCCAAATTTAAAGGCCTTTAACGCCCTGCAACTTTTACAGGTGGGTGTGGCTGAGGTGGACGTTTCTGACGCCTGCACCGCTTGCCGTCCCGAACTTTATTATTCTCATCGCCAGTCCGGCGGGGTCACTGGGCGCCAGGGTGCTATAGCCTGCCTCACTTTTTGAAATTTGTGATTTAGGCAGATTTGTGCGCACAATATATTTATCCAAATGGCCAGAGTATGGTGCAGAACACAAATCCATTACAGCGACGGAGAAGGCCTGCGGCCGCGGGGCTGACTTTGCTCTGCCTGGCCTGGGGCAGTAATTTTGCCGTTCTGCCGCTGCTTTTGCCCCTCGCTCCGGCGCAGGCCCTGGCCCCGAATCAGTCTGACGGCAAAAAGTCTGAGCCTAAAAATAACCAGCCTAAAACTAACCAGGTTGATTCGCAACCGGTGACCCGCATAAACCGGCCGGGGGTTGCCCCCGCACCCGATGAGATCAAATTCATGCCGGCCCAGCCGGTAGTCGATCCCATTACACCCAAAGCGCCTGCGCCTACGGCGCCCGTGACCTCTACTCCGCCTGCTCCTCCCACGGCTCCGGCTCCTAACCAGTCCGGTTTCCCCCCGGTGGCTCCGCCCATCAACAAGTCGCGCCCGGCCCAACTCGGGCCCGGCGGTGAGGACCCTTATCCAACCATCGGCAAGCTTGAGGGCCTGACTCTGGGCGTCGCTCAGCCGACCACGCCCATTACCGAGCGTCTGGCCCGTCTGGAAAACGCTGTTTTCAAACGGGTTTACAGTGACGACTCGCTCTTTGACCGCACCGACAGGCTGAAGAAAACTATTCTCGGGCCGGACGTGCTCGACCCTAACTCCGCTGCCGCCCGTGACCGCGACGATTATCTAAATGGATTGGGCTCACCGGGGCTCGGCGGTCTCGGTGGCGGTCTGATGCCGGAGAGCGGCCTGGGCCAGGACATCGATACGGCGCAGGCCGTGCATTACCTGGATGAACTGGCGGCCAAGCCTGAAAATCGCGAAGCTGCTACCCCGGCCGCCCTGACCCAGTTTGCCCTGGACACAATCAATTACGAGCGCCGCAATGCCGGCAACGGCCCACTTGTGGCCGACCCCGTGGCCGAATCGGTGGCCGGCACCCATGTGCAGGAGTTGGCTAAGCGCGCCGTTCTCTCCCATTTTTCCAGTGCCGGCGACAACCCTGACCGTCGCTACACCCTATCCGGGGGCAACGACGCCATGGTGGAGAGTATCGCTTCGGTAAAATGTGCCGAGGTGGGCAATAAGAAATGTTCGAAAGCGGCAATGGCCAAGACGATTCGCGCTCTGCTGGGGCGTCAGGATGACCGCGACGCGCTGCTCTCCCCCGATGCCACCCACCTGGGTGTGGCCATGGCCCTGTCGGCCGACGGTGACAAGTTGCTCAGCACCTTTGCCGTCGTTACTCGCCACGGTGTCATCGACCCGCTGCCCACCGAAGTGGCCGTGGGAGACAAACTTGAAATTAAGGGCACGATGGAAGCGCCCTATATTTTTGACCGCATAAACATTGCCTGGGAAGCCTACAACGCAGGCGGCAACGCCAGCTCCGCCGATGAGAGCGAAGACGCCCTGCCCTATTTCCCACCGCTTGATTATGTGGCCTATGCCAATCATGCCGACCACGACTACAGTAAAGCCATTTTTGCCCTCAAGGCAGCCGGCGTGGTGGCGGCTATTGCTGGTGGTATGTTTATGCCGCCGGTGGCCCTGGCCGCGCCTCTGATTATGATGGCCGGCAATGGCACCGGTGAGGTCCGGCCAGTCTCCGACATCCCGGTCAAGGGTGGGGTGAAGGTGGAAGGCTCCTCTTTTAACGCCAGGGTCCCTATATCCAACAGCAATAAAGAAGGGCTGTATTACATCACGGTATACGGCTCCCTGGGCAGTCACGCCCAGCAGTCTGTGGCGGTCAGTCGGCGCGTGATTCTGGCCCGGATCATGCCTAAATCTGAAAGCGGACAAGCATCCAGGCCCGCGACAAAGTATGATGAAGAGGTGTCCGCGCAGGCCGATTTGAAAAACAGTCCCGGCACCACTAGCGGTGCAGACGAAAAATACGCAGCTAAGAGTGATAAAACGAGCACCGAAAACAGCACCAGAGAAAATGCACCCGCTATCTTCACTCCTGAGTCTAAACCTGATGCCAAGCCAGAAGTTAAGGCCGATTCACAGCCTCAAGCGAAATAATCGCGCACTGCCTGTGGTGGCGCTGGCGACTTGCCCCGGTATTTTGCCGCTGGCCTTTTCCTTGCTGCTTGCCACCTCCGGTGCCGCTTTTGCCGCCGAGAGCGTGCCCTACGATCCCACTCTTGATACCACTCCAGTACCGGTCTTGCCCCAGGGAACGCCTAAAGTGGCTCCCGCTCGCAGCGAGCACGGTGGGCGCATATTTCCCACTCCCTCGGGCGCTTCTTCATCTTCGTCCGGCGGTTTTGCCACCCCCGCCAATTCCGCTCCGCTGACCGGCGGCACCGACAGCACTACGCTGAAAACCGGCACCAACAGTACTACTCTCAAGACTGGTACTGATTCCACCACTTTGCAGACCGGTACAAACAACACCACCCTCCAGGTCGGGACCCAGAACACGACCTTGCAGACCGGCACCGATTCATCACTCTTGCGCACCGGTGTGGAGAGGCAGGCGGAGCCGGTCAACATACTTTTTATTGTCGATGGCTCGCGCAGCATGCTGGAAAGTCTTGAGCCAAGAGTGCAAAAAATAGATGCCGCAAAACAGGTTTTGCAAAATGCCCTTTCGCGCATCCCTCCTGATGTGAACCTGGGATTGCGGGTCTTTGGCCAGGGCTATAACGGAGCCAACTCCAGTCTCTTTGCCGGCGGTCTGGGTGGCCTCGATATCCAGAGCGAATGTCGCAATACAGCGCTCTGGGTGCCAATCGGCAAGGGCAATCGCCGGGCGATTATAGAAAAAGTGCGGGATTTAAAACCATACGGTATGACGCCGCTGGCTTATTCCATAGCCCAGGCCGCTTTCACTGACTTCCGCAATTGCCAGGGCAGCAAAGTAATTATCCTCATCACCGACGGCGCCGATACTTGCAATGGCGACCCCTGCACGGTCATTAAGCAGCTTTTGCCCCGTTACGGCATCAAGATCAAAGTCGATGTGGTCGGCCTTTCCCTGCACCGAGAGCCCCAGGCCCGCAATCAGCTCAACTGCGTTGCCGAGAAATCTGGCGGCAAGTATTACGACGCCAAGACCGCCGCCGATCTTGTCGACAGCGTTTCCGCCAGCGTCTCCAAGGCCATTGAAGGCCGGGTCATCATCAAGCCCAGCCAGACCTCTACCGACCGCGGCGGCAACCGCAGCGGGGTCAATCCGGTCAACACCGAGACGCCACCGGACCTGGTGCCAATCGAGCCCCTCAACGGCCTGCCTAAATAGCAGTTTGTACTCGGTTTTTGACTTACTGGAAAAGCGCTGCTTTGCTGGCTGAGAGCTTATTTCTGGCGGCGGCCGAGCCGGCGTCCGAATAAGGTCTGGAGAAGTCCTGCGGCGCTTCGGCGGTCATGCGTGAGCGGATGTCATCCGAGAGTTTGTCGGCGATGGGACCGTAGTATTTTGTCAGCATCAGCGGATAAATACCGAGGGCCAGGACCGAGAAGCAGAGCGCGTAGGCTACGCCTTTTTCCACCAGGGTGGCATCGCTCAAATGGTGATCCCATTTGGGCAGCTGAGCACCGTAGAAGAGGCGCTTGAGGAGCCAGAGCATGTAAGCGGCGGTCAGTACGACACCGGTAGCGGCAAACCAGATCCAGGCCTGGACGAGGTGTCCGTGGGCGGCCGACATGGCCATCGGTGAAGTGTATGAACCGTAGAAAACGGCAGCTTCGGCAACGAATCCGGAGAGACCGGGCAGGCCCAGGTTGGCCATGGTGCCGAGCATCCAGAAGTAGAAGAGGTGCGGCATCTGTTTGGCCAGACCGCCTCCAATCTCGGTGATGTTTCTGGTGTGGGTGCGCTCATAGACGCAGCCGACCAGGAAGAAGAGCAGGGCTGAAATCACACCGTGCGAGATCATCTGGAAGATGGCACCGTTGATGGCGGCTGAGGAGAGCGAGGCGATACCGAGCAGAACGAAGCCCATGTGTGACACCGAAGACAGTGCGATTACTCGCTTCATGTCTTGCTGCACCAGACAGGCCATCGCCGCCCAGACGATGTTGAAGGCACCGAGGGCCATGATTTGCGGGCCGTAATCAATAAAGAAGTAGGGGAAGAAGGCCAGACATATGCGAACCAGACCATACGATCCCATCTTCAGGAGCAAGCCGGCGAGGAGCATCGATATCGGTGTGGGAGCTTCGACGTGTGCGTCGGGCAACCATGTGTGCACCGGGAAGGAAGGCAGCTTGATGATGAAGGCCAGGAAGAATCCGAGACAGGCAAGAATCTGCACATCTTTCGGCAAGCCCGGGCAGCGCTCGGCCAGCAAGGTCATATCGAAGCTGGAGAGGCTGGAGGGGTCGCTTCCGCCCATCTGTGTGTACATGTAGAGCAGACCGCCCAGCATGAGCACGCCACCAAAGAAGGTGTATATCAAAAACTTGAGAGCGGCGTAGTTTCGTCTCGGGCCGCCCCAGATAGCAATGAGGAAGTACATCGGTACAAGCTCAAGCTCGTACATAACGAAGAACTGGAGCAAGTCAAGGGAGAGGAACACGCCCTGTACTGAGAAGACAAGCAGCATCAGCATGGCGTAATAGAGACGCGGGCGGTTGTCACCAATGGAGGTGCTCGCCAGCACGGCCATCAGGGTGACGAAGGCGGTCAGGACGACCAGTGCCAGCGACATCCCGTCGACACCGACGGCATATTGAATAGGAAAGGGTTGATTGAACCAGGGGGCTCTTTCCACAAATTGAAAGGTTCCGGCCTGCTCGATATTGAATTGCAGCATCACCCAGCCGGAGACTGCGCACATGGCGGCACTGAAGCCGATGGCCATTTTGCGAGCCACACCCTCGGGGCTGCAGGCGATTGCCAGGGTCCCTATAAGCGGGACGAGAAATAAAATAGTAAGCAAATGTTGTGGGTCGGGCACGGACTTCTCCCTGTTTCCAAATTAGCGCCATCAGTATAGAAGGAGCGCTCGCGTCAATTTAGTAATTGAAAAGAAAAATCTTTTCACTCTAAACCCTCGTTCATTAGATGCCATTTGGAGGACGTCATGAATGTATAGTTTTAGAGTCCGAAAATTTAGTAGTCAAGTTTAAGCAATTTTCCAGGAGACGCACCTTGCTGCCGTTAAGCCCAGAGCAATTGAAGTGGTTTGTTGAATATGCCGGATTGATAGTGGCGGCGCCGTTTCTGGCGGGCTTCCTGATCATCATGGGTCTGAGGGCATCCAAGACACTGTCGATGACGGTCTCGGTCGGCGCGGTGCTGTACGGTCTCTTTCATTCGATAGCAATTTTCCAGGCCTTCGCCGCCAAGACCTACCCGGAGACTTATTTCCAGCAAAATATTGACTGGTTCGTTTCCTCGGCTTTCAAGCTTTCGGTCGGCGTGCTCGTCGACCATCTGGCAGCGGTGATGCTGATTGTGGTCTGTGCAGTCAGCTTGCTGGTACAGATTTATACCCATGGATATATGCGCGAGGATACCGGCTACTCTCGCTTCTACGCTTACCTATCCTTATTTACCGGTTCGATGCTCGGACTGGTTGTCTCCACCAACCTCTTTGAAATGTTCATGTTCTGGGAGCTGGTCGGTGTTTGCTCATATTTCCTGATTGGCTTCTGGTGGTACAAAGAATCGGCTGCCAAAGCCTGTATGAAGGCCTTCGTCGTCAACCGTATCGGTGACTTCGGATTTTTGATGGGCATCTTGATGCTCTTCTTTGCAACTAAAGATTACTGGGGCGATGGTATCGTCCTTGGTTTCCTCGGTACCAACGGCACCGATCTGGGATCGGTCATCCACCGCGCGGCCGAGGGCAATGCTCTGACCGCTGGCATGCTGCTGACAATCGGTATTGTCATGCTCATGGGTCCGATGGCCAAATCAGCACAGTTCCCATTGCATGTCTGGTTACCTGACGCAATGGAAGGTCCTACACCAATTTCCGCCCTCATCCACGCCGCCACCATGGTGGCAGCAGGCGTATATCTCGTAGCCCGTGCTTACCCCATCTGGCTCACCACCGACGGTCAGGCCGGCACCGCTCTGCACTACGTCTGCTGGGTCGGCGCCATCACCGCCTTCATGGCCGCGACAATCGCCATGAGTCAGTACGACATCAAACGTGTACTGGCCTGGTCGACCTGCAGTCAGCTTGGTTATATGTTTGTCGGCCTGGGCGCCGGCGCATTCACCGGCGGCTTCTTCCATCTTTTCAACCACGCCTTCTTCAAAGCCATGCTCTTCCTCTGCAGCGGTGCCGTTATCCACGGTCTGCACGGCGAGCAGGATATCCGTCAGATGGGCGGTTTGAAGAGCAAAATGCCCATTACGCATGCATGTTTCCTCATTGGTACCCTGGCTATTTCCGGCTTCCCACTTTTCAGCGGATTTTTCTCCAAGGATGAAATCATCTCCGCCGCCATGGTGAGCGATCCTGTTGTTGGTTGGCTGATGCTGGCCACGGCCGGTATGACGGCTTTCTATATGTTCCGTCTCTACTTCATGACATTTACCGGTGAATACCGCGGTAAGGCTCATCCGCATGAGTCACCAGCGGCGATGACCTGGCCCCTTATTGTGCTGGCTATTCCTTCTATGGCGAGCGGCTATCTGGGCTTCAATTATGAAAATCTTGGCCTGGCTATGTCGCACGCTGCCGGCGAACACGGTTTGCCCAACCATTTTGCAGCCTTTGTTTTCGGACCTTCGGGCCCGCACTTTGAAGGCGCTAATCTGGGAATGATGAGCATATCGGTCGGGGTTGCCCTGGCTGGATTTATCCTCGCCTATCTCATGTATCTGACCCGCACCGTGCATGTGAACAAGTCCTTTGCCGAAGCGCAGGACGGCCTCAAAGCCATGCTCTACAACATCTCTTTCAATAAGTGGTATATCGACGATATTTACTTTGGTGCTGTAGACCGTGTGTTCTTGCCGCTCTACAAATCGGTCTGGAACTTTGTCGATATGTATGTGGTGGAAGGCATCGTCAACGGAGCTGGTCTTGTCACCATGAGCTTCGGCGAAGTCCTGAAATACTTGCAGAACGGCCGTGCCCAGTACTATGCCCTGGTTATATTCGGCGCAGTGGCCGGTATTGCCTGGTTGGCATATTTCCTGCCCAATCACTAAGAGACCTGAGACTTTTTTAATCGGAGTTGATGATGAGTTCTGACCACGACCATGACCATTCGACAGCACACGGCGACAGCCACGGTGGACATGACGATCACCCGCCGGCCGCCGATGCTTTCCCGGTCAATAGCTTGCAGGACCAGGCTCTTAAGGTCGTCACCCTCATAGGTGCGTTTCTTATTATCGGTGCTTTTGGCGGCTGGTGGTACTTCCAGGCCCTTCCCGTTGTTGGTGAAGGCCACGGTGAAGGTCACGGCGCCGTTGAGAGCGTCGAGCACTGAGCTTGATTTAAGTCCGGTCCTGATAGGCAGTTAATTTCAGGCCGCTTTTCTAACTTTTGTTTCCCAAGGTGACCATAAAATTGTCACTCTTGCCATCACGAAAAAACTTTCGTGCTATCGTATCTTTGCGAGAAAAGGCGCATTAACACTCGGCTCGCAAGCGGGTCCTTGAGGGATTCTTGGCCACCAAGTCCGGCCCTTATTCCGTGGGCAAAGGTTCTGTTGTTAACTCTTTGAGGTTTGAATTCGAATGCAGGAAGTCACAATCGGTATTGCCGGAGCGGCCGGGGACGGTCTCGATAAGTCTGGCGATACATTGGCACGCTCGTGCGGCCGTCTCGGTCTTCACGTTTATGCCTACAACTCTTATCAATCTATTATCCGCGGCGGCCATATCTGGCTCAAAGTGCGCATCGGCGCAGACAAAGTATATTCGCACGGTGATCACCTCAATGTGCTCATCGCTCTCAATCAGGATTCCATCGAGCGTCATGCCGGTGAAGTAGAGTCCGGCGGCGTTGTTATCTTCAACTCCGACAAAATCAAATGTGAGCCGACACAGGTACGTGAGGGCGTTAAAATCCTCGGCCTGCCTATGTCCAAAGTGACAGCCGATGTCGTGGCTGAGCATGGACCGCTGCAAGCGATCATGCAAAACACGGTTGCTATCGGTGCCGCTTGCTTCATCAGCAGCATCGGTCTGGAAGAGCCCACCTCGGTTTTGACCGACACCTTCGGCCATAAAGGTCAGAAGGTTGTTGATCTCAACGTGGGCTTGCTCAAGGCCGGTTATGAGTTTGCTAAAGCAAACGTACCGGCTATCCATAAAGAATGGACCTTCACCAGAAAGCGTCGTCCTTTCGTTACCGGTAACGAAGCCATCGCCATTGGTGCTTATGCAGCCGGTTGCAAATTCTATTCCGCTTATCCGATGACACCGGCTTCCACCGTCCTTCACTGGATGGCCAGCCATGCCAAAGAAACAGGCATCTGCGTCAAGCAGTGCGAGGATGAGCTGTCCGTAATCAATATGGCTATCGGAGCAGGCATAGCCGGAGCGCGCTCAATGTGCGCAACCGCTGGTGGTGGCTTCGCCCTGATGACCGAAGCGGTCGGTATGGCCGGTATCATGGAAGTGCCCGTAGTTGTTGTAGAAGTACAGCGCGGCGGCCCCTCCACCGGTCTGCCTACAAAGACTGAGCAAGCTGACCTGTTCCAGGTGTACGGCGCTTCGCAGGGTGAATTCCCGCGCTTGATCGTCGCTCCCAAGGACACAGCCGATTGCTTCAACTCCACTGTTGAAGCCTTCAACATCGCCGACAAATATCAGCTTCCCGTGCTCCTCATGTCCGACCTGCTCCTCTCCGAGCACCCCGAGACAGTAGACGCCGAAGTCTTCACCTCCGATGTGAAGATTGACCGTGGCGAAATGGTGCACGAATGGCCCGAAGGCAAAGGCAAGTACAAGCGCTTCGCCTTTACCGAGTCCGGTATCTCACCCAGAGCTCTGCCCGGTACTCCCAACGCCGCTTACGTATCGGCCACCGATGACCATGACGAAGAGAGCATCCTCATCTCCGACATGTTCACCAACCAGGCCCTGCGTCGTAAGATCATGGAAAAACGCGGCCGCAAGATTGAAAATCTGCTCAAAGAACTTCCCGCTCCGCAGCTGGAAGGTCCTAAAGATGCCGATGTCACCCTTGTTTGCTGGGGCTCCTCCTGGGGCGTGATGAAGGAAGCTGCCGAGCTCCTCACCGCCGAAGGCGTCAAAACCAACATCCTCAATATCAAGTACATCGCTCCCTTCCACGCTAAGGAAGTCGGCGAAATACTCTCCAAGGCCAAGAAGAAGATTTCTGTCGAAGTCAACTTCACCAGCCAGATGGCTCGTCACATCAAAGCCGAAACCGGCATTTCGATGGACGGTCACGTCAACCGCTACGACGGTGAGCCGCTCGAGCCCAAATGGATTGCCGGACATGTTAAACGCATTCTGGCCAACAAGCCTCTGGAGCTCGAAGTAACCGAAGAAGAGGCCAAGGAAATTGCATATCACTACCTGCGCACCCACAACGGCGAAAAACTCCGCCCTGTGAAATACACGCGCGAATCGGCCAATGGTCACGGTGAAGCCACCTGGAACATTGAAATTGCCGAGCGCGCCACCGGTGAAGCAAGGGCCCGTATGAAAGTGGGCGTATCCACAGGATCCACCTACAGCTACGAGAAACTGGCTGTCGAAGCCAAGTAATCTAATTTTTTAAGAGGACATAAAGGATGGCAACTGTTATTGAGCTTCCAGTCGAGTTATTCAAAGGTCCAGTCGATCCCGACTGGTGTCCTGGATGCGGCGACTTCGGCGTCCTGAACGGTGTTAAACAAGCTGCCGCCAAACTGGGCATCAAGCCGGAAAATCTTCTGGTTGTGTCTGGAATCGGCTGCTCGTCAAACCTTCCGGGCTTCATTCATGCTTACGGCATTCACAGTCTGCACGGCCGCGCTGTACCGGTTGCTACCGGCGCGCACCTGGCCAACACGGACCTCAATGTCATAATCACCGGCGGAGACGGTGATGGTTACGGTATCGGCGTCGGCCACTTGCTGCACGCTATGCGTCGTAATCTCAACGTCACTTATCTGGTTATGGATAACCAGATTTATGGTCTGACCACAGGCCAGACTTCGCCTACGACCGGCATCGGTCAGAAAACCAAATCTACGCCGCAGGGCAACATTGAAAATCCAATCAATCCCCTGGCTCTGGCAATGACTGCCGGTGCGACTTTCGTTGCCCGCGCTTTCTCCGGTGAGACCAAACACCTTGCTGAGACCATCGCTGCCGCTATCGAGCACAAGGGCTTCTCCCTGGTCGATATCTTCAGCCCCTGCGTCACCTACAACAAAGTGAACACCTATCCTTTCTTCAAAGAACGTGTCTACAAGCTGGAAGATGAAAATTGGGATACTTCCGATTTCCATAAGAGCATGCAGAAAGCCTTTGAGTGGGGCGATCGGATTCCCCTTGGTGTAATCTACAAAACCGACATGCCTACCTATGAAGACGGCGAAAACGCCTTCAAGAAAGGCGCGCTGGTCAAGCAGTCACTGAAGGCTGATAAAGATGTGTTCAAGGCCTGCATCGAAGAAATGATCTAGATGCAAAAGGCCCGACTCTGGCTGAGTTGGCATTAAAAATAGAAGGCGGGAGCCGCGGATGCGAGAGCATCAATATCGATTTTCGATATGCGACTTCCGCCTTTTGTATCGGCACTTGCCTTCGTATTGCATATATGCGATTCTTATGCCGTCGCCTAAAACTATTATCAACTGAGCCGGGTGTGCCGGCGGCCAAGTCCCATCATTGCCTCTTCTTGGAGCCTTCCCTCCCGCCCGGGATGGGGTTATCCGCAAAAGGACACTTCTCAAGAAAGGCTGGTAGTTGTAAAGTATCGGCACTAGTAAAAGAATATGTTTCGGCTATTCTGGCGGAAAAAGAGGAAATACCCCGATGTATCACCGGTCTGTAATCGTTAAAAAGGCTGCCGACGCGCGGCCTGTGACCAAAGAGATGATTATCAACTTGAAGCAGAAAGAGCAGCGCGCCGACGAGCTCAAAGAGTCTGTCGGTTTCCAGCGCACCTCGCTCTGGGACCACCTCTCTGACCTCTGGACGCTCATGCTCTACGGCATGCGCCCGAAGAGCAAGCAGTGCATTACCTACGGTCATACCCTGCCCTCGAGCGGCTGGATTGAAGGTCGCAAGCCCAAGTGCTCGGATTGCGGCGAACCGATATCGGATCCCGACGAGCTGCGCAAATCACTCCCCCGTTGGTAAGAAGCCGCCCGGCTGAGACCAACTGGAGCAAGTAATCTCTTTTCAGGCCGTACTTTTGCAGTGCGGCCTGATTATTTTTGGGGGAGTTTGAGCGGTGGTCGACTAACCACACGGATAGTAGCCGGGTGGTTGGGTTAACTGGTTGTGAAATCCCTCACTAGCGGTGAAGTTAAAAGGTGACTAACAACTTATCAAGATGATTAAATTGGGAAACAATTTCCCGGGGGTCTCGTCGTGCAAGCACGCCGCATTTTTGGTGCGTTTTTTACTATCCTTGCCCTTCATGTCATGACCCTTGCTCCTGCTATGGCTGCCGAGGCTGAAAGCCAATCGCTCAGTCAGGCCACTGAAGTCGCTCTGCCTGCCGCCGCCACGAGTGAAGCGCCCGTGCATTTTAAGGCCGGGGTCAAATATGACCCGGTCAAGCATGAATGGATTGATCGTTATTCCAATAAGTCAGTGGATCTCGGCCTGCCCGGCTTGACCGGCAAATATGGTGCCAATCAGTTGATTGCCGATTCGTCCACGAGCACCACCACCACGAGCACCGCCGCCGGTGGCTTCCCCTGGAAGAAATTTATCATCATTACAGTAATGATTGCCGGTGTCGCCACCGCCATTGCAGTGCCCATTGCCTGTGGTGTGCATCATCACAATAACAATGCCAACACCCAGAATAATCAGGCCGCTGCTTATTACTTCTTCCACAACCAGACCTTGCCCATTCCAACGGTGCCCCACGGTCCCAATCCATTTGTACCGACCGGTATCAAGCCCCCGCCCAAGCTCCTTTCACTGATTCACTAGACCCTCTTTTTGTCAGGTGTTGATATGCAATTGCGACGTTTTCTGAGTCTATTTCTTACGATTCTCGCCCTGAATCTATTCACCTCAGCTCCTGTGCTGGCAAACGCCGCCGCTGAAGCCGAGACGGCAAATATCGCCGAGGCTGCCAGTGTGGAAACGGCAGCGGATGTGCCATTGCCTGCCGCCGCCACGGAAGAAGCCCCCGTGCATTTCAAAGCCGGTGTCAAATACGACCCGGTCAAGCATCAGTGGTTGGATCGCTATTCCAATAAAACAGTCGATCTGGGTCTTCCCGGTCTGATCGGCAAGTACGGCGCCAATCAATTGCTCGCCGACGCTTCCACCAGCACTACTACTACCACCACCGCCGGTGGCTTCCCCTGGAAGAAATTCATCATCATCACCGTGATGATTGCCGGCGTGGCAACTGCTATCGTCGTGCCCATTGTGCTTGGTGTGCATCATCACAATAACAATGCCAATACCCAGAATAATCAGGCCGCTGCCTATTACTTCTTCCACAATCAGACACTGCCTATTCCGACTGTGCCCCATGGACCCAATCCATTCGTGCCGTCGGGCGGTGAGAAGCCCCCGCCCCAGGGTGATCTGCTCAGACTCTTGATGGGCAAGTAACTCTTTTAACTCTTTGCTTGCTGGAGCAATGCCGAGTTTTGAGGTACGATATCGAAACTATGCGCCGGCTCTTAACAACTACGATGGCCATTTCTTGTCTGCACCTCTCCGGTGTGGCTGCTAACTGTGCCCTGGCCGCCGAAGATGTTGAGAGTTCTTCGCTCTTGCCATCCCTCAATCTGGAAGACGGCGTGACCGTCAACCTGGAAGAGGGCGAGGAAACCATCCAGGAATTGCCCGCGGCTAAGGCTCCGGCAATGGCCGAGGTTTACAAGAGCGGCGTTAAGTACGATCCGGTTAATCATCAGTGGGTGGATAAGTACAAGGGCCGGCAGGTAACTATTGCCGTACCTGTTTCACTGATGGACCTGAATATGGAAAAGGTCGTTGAAGACGGTACCACCCCTGAGCAGCAACTGAACTCTATCGGCGGCACCTTTCCCTTCAAAAAGTTTTTCATCAGCTCTTTTATCAGCATGGGTATGGGGCAGTCCTGGGCCGTGCCTGTGATGCTCACAGGCATGCTGGCGCAGCAGAATCGCCTGAACGGACGTAAGAAAGAAAAGCAAAAGCGCAAAGATTCGGTGCGTCAGCTTTTGCAGAGCGATGCCTTGCTGGCCCCGGAAGCTGCCGGTGAAAGTCCCAATCCTTTCGTCTTGCCCAGCACTCGCGCCTCCGTCCCGGTCCTTGAGGTCAGCGGCACGGTGGCACCCGAGACGCCGGAGCAAGCCCAGTAAATTATCCGCTCGTCGCCGCCGGCTTGGAGAGGCGCTCGACTTTGTCCCGATCGGGCGCAATTTTCTTTTGCAACTTGTCGAGATAGATATAAAAGACCGGCGTGATATAAAGCGTCACCAGCTGTGATACCAGAAGGCCGCCAACCACAGTTAGACCGAGGGGCTGTCTGGATTCGGATCCGGCGCCTATGCCTGCGGCAATGGGGATGGCGCCCATCAGCGCGGCCAGGGTCGTCATCATGATCGGTCTGAATCTCGTCATGCAGGCTTCATAAATGGCCTCTTCTGCGGTTTTGTTATGCTCACGCTCGGCTTCCACGGCAAAGTCGATCATCATGATGGCGTTTTTCTTGACGATGCCGATCAGCATGATCAGGCCCAAAAATCCGTAGATATCCAGATCTTTGTGGCAGAGTATGAGGATAAGAAGGGCTCCGAGACCGGCCGAGGGAAGGCCTGAGAGAATAGTGAGGGGATGGATGAAGCTCTCATAGAGAATGCCGAGCACGATATAAATGACCAGGATGGCGATCAGCAAAAGGGCCCACATGTTCTGGAATGAATCTTCGAAAGATGAGGCGGTGCCCTGGAATCCGGTTGTTACGGATTTGGGGACATTGTCGGCGGCCAGCTTTTTGATGGTGGCCACCGCTTCTCCCAGCGAGGCTCCGGGCTCAAGATTGAATGAAATAGTGACGGCGGCAAACTGGCCGAGGTGATTGACGAGCAGCGGACCAACGCCGTTTTCGATTTGACAGATAGTGTCCAGGGGCACCAGTTTGTTGGGCCCGGCCCGCACATAGAGCTGTTTCAGGACGGAAGGATCGCGGTAGAAGCGCGGCTCAACTTCTATTATCACCCAGTACTGATTGGTCGGCGTGTACATGGTTGAGATTTGCCTCTGGGCATAGGCGCTGTCCAGGGCGTCTTCCACCTGTTGCATCGTTATGCCGAGCTGCGAGCATTTATCGCGGTCGACTTTCAGGTGCACTTCCGGATTGTCGACCTGCATGTCGCTGGTGACGTCGGTGATGCCGGGCACATCTTTGACCATTTCGATAAAGGACTTGGCCGATTTGTACAGGTCGTCGCGGTTGGGACTGGAGAGAGTAAATTGATAGAGACTCTTAGTCACCTGTCCGCCTATGGCGATGGTGGGCGGATTTTGCAGAAAGGCATTGATACCGGGCACGGTGGCGAGCGCCGGTTGCAATTGTTTGATTACCTGTTCCACCGAATCCTGTCGCTGATTGCGCGGCTTCAGCACAATCAGGATGCGGCCCTGATTGAGTGCGATATTGGGGCTGCCGTTGCCGACCCCGAGGCTGGACATGTAGGACTGGACATTGGGATTTTGGCTGATGACGTTGGTGAGCTGGGTGTGCAGACGCACCATGGCATCATAGGAGGTGCCCTGCTCGGCTTCGGTCATGCAGACAATCTGGCCGGCGTCCTCGGTGGGCATGAAACCTTTGGGAATGATGACAAAGAGGACCGCGGTACCTACGGCCATCAGGACAAAGACAGCCATGACAGAGGGTTTATTGTGCAGGGCCCAGTCCAGGGTGCGCTTGTAAAAGCGTTGGGCCCGCTGGAAGTTGGCATCCGCCATGCGGTGCAATCGGCCCTGACTCTCGGCTCCGGCCGGTTTAAGGAAGCGGCTGCAGAGCATCGGTGTGAGGCTTATCGAGATAAAGCCGGAAATCAGAATCGCAATCGAAATGGTCACGGCAAACTCATTGAAGAGCCTGCCGACAATACCGGGCATCAGCAGTACGGGAATGAAAACCGCCACCAGAGACAGTGTCATCGATAAAATGGTGAAGCCGATCTCGCGAGCGCCGTTGAGCGCCGCCTGCATCGGCGGCTCGCCCATTTCCATGTGCCTGACTATGTTTTCGAGCATGACGATGGCGTCATCGACAACAAAGCCCACGGATAGAGACAGGGCCATGAGGGATAAATTGTCCAGGCTGAAGCCCAGAAGCTTCATGGCGGCGAAGGTGCCGACGACTGAAATTGGCAGGGCCAGACTGGGAATTAGGGTGGCCGAGAGATTGCCCAGGAAGACGAAAATGACGAAGACTACCAGGGCAACGGTGAGCAGCAGGGTGAATTGCACATCGTTGACTGAGGCTCTGATTGTCTGCGACTGGTCATAGAGCACGTCCAGTTTGACGGCTTCGGGGGTGAGGGAGCGGAAGGTAGGCATGAGCTTTTTGATGTTGTCCACCACCTGAATGGTATTGGCTCCCGGCTGCTTGAGCACGGCTAGAATCACAGCCGGTTTGCCGTTGTACCAGCCGCCTTCCTTGTCGTTCTGCACGCTGTCGACTACGTTGCCCACATCTTTGAGTCGTATCGGGGCATTGTTGTTATAGGCTACGATGACCGGTTTGTAGTCTTCGGCGTTGAGCAACTGGCCATTGGTGGACTGGATGGTAAAAGCCTGATGCCGCCCCCAGATCGTCCCGGTGGGCTGGTTCTGGTTGGCGGCGACGACGGCGTTCATGACGTCATCGATGCCCAGATTGTAGGTGGCCATGCGCTGGGGATTGACCTGCACCCGCACGGCATAGACCTGCGAGCCGTTCACCTGCACCTGGGCCACGCCGCTCACCCGGGAGACCCGCTGGGCTATGAGAGTTTCGGCGTAGTAGTCGACATCATGCATGGGCAGAGTGTCGGAGCTGACCGCCAGATAGATAACCGGTTGGCTGGCCGGATTGACCTTGGAAAAAGTAGGGGGGATGTTCATCTGCGGCGGCAGTTGTTTGGAAGCGCCGGTGATGGCCGCCTGTACATCGAGGGCGGCACCGTCCATATTGCGCGCCTGGTCAAATTGCAAAGTGATGAGCGACTGACCCAGAGTACTGGTGGAGGTCATCTGGGTCAGGCCGGCGATCGTGGCAAATTGCTTTTCCAGCGGCATGGATACCGCCGAGGCCATGGTTTCGGCACTGGCGCCCGGCAGCGATGAGGTTACTTGCAAGGTGGGATAGTCGACGTTGGGCAGGTCCGAAATTGGCAGATTCTGGTAGCCCATGATGCCGAAAAATAATATCGCCACCATTACTAGTGTCGTCATTACCGGTCTCAGGATAAAAATGGATCCCAGGTTCATGGTGTTTGTTCTCTTACTTTGCGCTTCTTAAAGCGTCTGGGCAAATTTGATATTTTAAATTTATAGATAAAGTGTTGCAGTCTATCTAAGTAGATGTAGAAGACCGGGGTGATATAGAGCGTCACCAGCTGCGATACCAGCAGTCCGCCGACGATACAGAGACCGAGTGGTTGCCGTGTTTCGGATCCCTCGCCGATGGCCAGGGCAAGGGGGATTGAGCCCATAAGTGCGGCCATGGTCGTCATCATAATCGGACGGAATCTTGTCAGACAGGCGCGGTAAATCGCCTCTTCCGGGCTGAGATTTTCCGCGCGCTCCACTTCCACGGCATAGTCGATCATCATGATGGCATTCTTTTTGACGATGCCTATCAGCATGATCAGGCCCAGAAAACCGTAAATATCTAGAGGCACATGGAAGATGAGCAGGATAATGAGGGCCCCCAGTCCCGCCGAGGGCAGGCCGGAGAGAATGGTTATGGGATGGATGAAACTTTCGTAGAGTATGCCCAGGACGATATAGATGACCATGACGGCCACCAGCAAAAGTATACCCAGACTTGATGTTGAACTTTCAAACATCTGGGCGGTGCCCTGGAAACTGCAATTGATGCCCGATGGGATCAGCGAGCCCTGTAGCTCTTTGATTGAGGCGACGGCATCGGATAGAGCCGCTCCCGGTGCCAGGTTAAAGGACAGCGTGACCGACGGGAACTGGCCCAGATGGTTGATCAAAAGCGGGCCGGCGGAACGCGAGACCTTGGCCAGGGTATCGAGGGGCACCAGATCTCCTGCCGGGGTGCGCAGTCGGAACCATTTGAGCATGGACGGATCTTGATAGTATTGCGGCAGCACTTCAAGAATGACCCAGTATTGATTGAAGGGCGTGTAGATGACCGATATTTGTCTGGCCGCATAGGCGCTGCTCAGAGCCGATTGCACGGCCTGCATGCTGATGCCCAGCTTGGAGCATTTGTCCCGGTCTATATTGACTGCCAGTTCCAGATTTTTTATTTGCAGGTCGCTGTTGACGTCGACGAGGCCCGGTATCGTCTTCAACTTTTTCTCTACTTTATTGGCTGTGTCGTAGAGCACGGTTGTATCCGGCCCGGAGAGGGTCATTTGGTAGAGGGCCTTGGTCTGCTGGCCGCCTATGCGGATGCCGCCCGGATTTTGCATAAAGAGATTCATGCCCGGTATATTGCGTGTCTTTTTGCGGAGTTCATCGATGACGCCGTCGACCAGTAGTTTGCGCTCGGAGCGCGGTTTGAGAAATATATTCAAGCGGCCCTGATTGACGGCGACGCTCGGTCCACTGGCTCCGACGCTGGACATCACGCCCTGGACGTTGGGATCTTTCTGGACAATGTCGGCAAACAATTTTTGATGTTCGACCATGGCTTCGAATGAAGTGCCCTCGGCGGCGATTGTCGTCGACTGTATCTGACCGGTGTCTTCGCTGGGCATGAAGCCCTTGGGCACGACTTTGAAGAGCGTCACGGTCAAGAAGAGCATGAGCACAAAACTGACGAGCACAAGCAATTTCTGGCTGAGGGCAATTTTTAAAGTCCAGTCATAGATGTTGGTCAAAAACTTGAAGCCGGCCTCGGACAATCGGTGCAGTCGGCTGCGGTTTTCCTCGCTCTCCAGCACAAGATAGCGGCTGCAAAGCATGGGCGTCAGCGTGATTGAAATGAAGCCGGAAATTAGAATCGCCACCGAAATCGTCACGGCGAACTGGAAGAAGAGTCGGCCCACCAGGCCGCCCATGAAGAGTATGGGAATGAAAACGGCGATGAGCGAAATGGTCATTGAAATAATGGTGAATGATATTTCGCGCGAACCATTGACCGCGGCCAGGAGCGGCGGCTCTCCCATTTCGATATGGCGGACGATGTTTTCCAGCACAACGATGGCGTCGTCTACGACAAAGCCTACCGACAGTGTGAGGGCCATAAGTGAAATTATATTGATGGTGAAGCCGAAGATTTTCATGGCGGCGAATGTGCCCAGTATGGCGATGGGCAAGGTCACCGAGGCAATGGCTGTAGTGCGCGCGCTGCCCAGGGAGAGCATGACCACCATGATCACCAGACCGACGGTAACAAGCAGTGTGCGTTTGACGTCGTCTACCGAGCGCCTGATGGAGACCGAGCGGTCAAAGAGTACTTGCAGATTGACCGACTGAGGCAAAATAGCGCGGAAGGTCGGCAGCATTTTTTTGATGTTGTCGACTATCTGGATCGTGTTCGTGCCGGGCTGTCGCTGGATGGCCAGGACGACGGCCCGGTGGCCGTTGTACCAGGAGGCGACTTTGTCCGTTTGCACACTGTCTATTACCCGGCCTATGTCCTTGAGGCGGATTGGCGCACCGTTTTTATAAGTGACAATGAGCGGCGCGAAGGCCTCGGCGTTGAAGAGCTGGCCGTTAGCCATAATGTTGTAGGCTTTCTCCGGCCCATAGAGAGTGCCGCAGGGTAAATTGACATTGGCTTTTTGCACCGCCGTTGCCACTTGATCGATACCGATGCCGTAGGAGGCCATCAGTCTGGGATCGACCTGGACGTGCGGGGCATAGATCTGCGAGCCGAAGACCATCACCTGGGCCACGCCGCTGACCATGGAGATGCGCTGGGCGATGACGTTTTCGGCGTATTCGTCCACGGTATAGATGGGCAATGTCTCGGAGCTCAAGGCGACAAAAAGGATGGGGATGTCGCCCGGGTTGACCTTGCGAAAGGTCGGCGGTGTCGGCATATTAGGCGGCAGATACGGGCGGGCTGCTATGATTGCCGATTCGACGTCTTGGGCCGCTCCGTCGATTTTGCGGTCGAGGCTGAACTGCATCGTCACCGTAGTCGACCCCAGCGAGCTGGTGGAGTTGATGCTGTCGAGGCCTGCTATGGTGCTGAATTGTTTCTCCAGTGGCGTGGCCACCGACGAGGCCATGGTTTCGGCATTGGCACCCGGCACGGAGGCGGTCACCGTGATGGACGGGGCATCAATCGCCGGCAGGTCATTAACCGGCAGCGAGAAGTAGGCGATGATGCCGAAGATGACAAAGGTCGCCATCACAAGCGTGGTCATTACCGGACGTGCGATGAACAGGCGGGAAATATTCATCGCGGCTACTCGGTTTTTGGTTTACCGTCAGGACTTGGCTGCACCTGCACTTTAGCACCAGGCGATAGCTGAAGCTGGCCGTCCGTAACGACGATATCGCCAACGTTTATGCCTTCCAGCACCGCCGTGAAATCTCCCGAGGCCTGACCCGCTTTGATTGTGGTCAGAGTCACGGTCTTGTCGGGTTTGACTACATAGACGGAGGTACCTTGCTGGGTGTTTTGCACGGCACGGGTGGGCACGGTCACCGATGGACCCTTGGGCGGCATAGAGATGAGCACGTCGACAAACTGGCCCGGGTACAGGCGCGAGTCTTGATTGGCGAAGCTTGCCCTCATGGTGATGGTACCGGTGCTGGTGTTGACCGTGTTTTCCATAAACGAAATCGTCCCGGTGACATAATCGGCCTTGCGACCCTCGATCAGGGCCTGCATTTTCAGTGTGCCTTCTTGCTGGGCCCGGCGCAGGTCGGCCAGATATTGCTCGGGCACGGCTACGGTGACATAGATAGGATTGACCTGGGCAATCGATACCATGGGCTGAGGCATGCCGGTGGCATTGACGATGTTGCCTTCGTAGACATTGAGAGAGCTTGTGCGGCCATCCATGGGGGAGCGGATGGTGGTCCAGCTCAATTGCAGCCGGGCATTGTCGGCCACGCCCTGGTCGGACTGCAGGGTGCCTTTGGCGGTGTCGATGGCGGCCTGGTCCACTTGCAAGCTGGCTTTGGCGTTTTCAATAGCCTTCATGTCCGCCTGTATGGTGGCATCGGCGGTGGCGGCATTGGTATTGTACTGGTCCGATTGTTCGTGCGAGACCACGCCCTGATCCACGAGCATGGCATAGCGCCCTTTCTCAAGATTGGCATAGGCCAGGGAGGCCCGGTCTTTTTTTAGATTGGCCTCGTACTGCCCAACAGTGGCCTTGTCTTTCATCATATTGGCCATGGCCGATTGCACCATGGCGCGGTCCTTGGCCACATTGCCCTCGGCCTGAGCAAGAGCTGCCTGATACTGACGGGGATCGATCTGAAATAGTAAATCGCCTTTTTTGACAAACTGCCCCTGGGTGAAATACACCTTGGTCAACTGGCCGCTTACCTGCGGCGTGACATTGACGGTGGAAAAGGCCAGCACATTGCCTATGCTGCGAATCTCAATCGGTACGGTCTGCAGTCCAGCGGTGGCGACAGTGACCGGCACGACCCGGTCTCTTTTCTTTTCGGCCTTGCTTGGCTCGGCACCTTTGAGCATGCCCGGAGCAAAATAAATGAGGACACTGCCTGCGATGAGCACAATCAGGGCGATGATAATTTTGCCGAATGAGTTTTTGCCTTCCCCTGTTGCGGGCCGGCCTGTTGCTTTTTCGACATCTACGGGACTGGTTTCAGAACTCATTTTGAAGTATTTCCTTTTGGTTCGGAAATAACTGCCTGTTCCAGGTCTTCATGCATGGCCCCGTATACGGTGCTAAAAATGTCTTTTAAGAGTGTCATTGATTCTTCGATATTTTCCAGTTGCTTCTGATTCAGGCCGGATAGCTGCTGGGAAATAGCTTCCACGCCTTTGCGTCTGGCGGTGAGTAATTCGTCTTTGCCGTAAGTCGTCAAATGCAAAATCACCTTGCGTCGCTTGAGCGGATCGACGACCCTGTCTACAAGTCCGGCCCGCACCAGTCTGTCGATCATGGTTGAAGCCGAAGCCCCTGATATGGCAAGAAACTCCGACAGGTGGGTCAGTGAGCAACCCGGATGTTTGTCGATAAAGGCCATTACTCGCAGCTGCGGCACAGACGTGCTGGAGTCGGTCCGCTCTTTGATGCGACTGCGGATGAAATGCATAATCACCGGCGTCGCCTCCATCAATTTGGCGGCGGCCTGATGCACCAGTATGGGGCTGGTTTCCTGCCCGTTGGGGGAGATCTTGGCCAGGGTCATGGCAAATTCCTGCTCTGGACGCTTGCGACACTACTATTAGCATAGCTAACAATTAGCTTGACTAATTCTATCAGTTTTTGTTCCCGAGTCTAAAAAGTCAGGGGTTGGAGGGCTCAGCCTCGTCCCTGTCGGTCAAATTGACCACGATGGCCGAGCTGGCGGCAATTAAATTGGCCGGGGTGATAATTATTTCCTGACCCCATTGACCGGTGCCCACCCCAAGCTGTTCCTGCTGCAGCAGGGAAGCCTCGAGAAAAGTGCGAAAGCCCGGCGGCTGCCAGGAGAAGGGCGGGATCGAGCCTATGACATAGCCGGTCGTGGCCACAACGGTCTCCGGACTGGCCATTTTGATGTTGCGCGAACCCAGGGCCTTTTTTAGCAGTCCCGACACGGCATTTTGATCGCCGCCCAGCATTACCAGGGATTTTTCGCCTTTGTCGGTCTCGAAAATTAGAGTCTTGACCATGGCCCGCTCTGGGAAGCCCAGCGCACGCGCCACATTGGCCGCACCCTTTTCGGTCTCTGTGGGGAATTCCATCCTTATATACGGAATCTGTTTTTGATCGAGGTAGGCAAAAGCCGGAAGTTCAGTCATAGTACCCTGGTGAAGTAAGGTAATTATAGCTTTGAGTGGACTCGCTTACGCCCTATTGACTTACGGATTCTGGGGCCTCGTTCCAATCTACTGGAAAATCGTGACCGAGGTTTCGCCACCGCAGCTGGTGGCGCAGCGGGTAATCTGGTCTCTGCTGACCCTTTGCTTCTTTGTCGCCACCCCCACGCGCCTCAAAGCTTTGCGCCAAATCATGGCCGACCGGCGCAAGCTCCTCTGGCTCTGTGTCAGCAGTGTCTGCCTCAGCGCCAACTGGTTGTTGTTTGTGGTGGCAATCGAACAAAAAATGATCCTCCAGGTCAGTCTGGGCTATTTCATTAATCCACTGGTGTCGATTGTTCTGGGTCGAATCTTTCTGGGCGAACGCCTCAATATTTTGCAACGTCTGGCCTTTCTTGTGGCTACTGCCGGTGTTGTTGCGATGAGTCTGACTGTAGGAGCAGTGCCCTACTTATCTCTGGCCATCGCCCTCACCTTTGGATTTTATGGTCTGGTGCGGAAAAAAGCGGCCCTTGATCCCTTGCTTGGTTTGACGACCGAGACTCTTTTGATGACGCCGCCGGCGCTGGCTTACTTGTTTTTTGACTATCAGCAGGGCCATTTGCATGTGATCGAAGACTGGCGCCTGTTGCTCAAGGTGATGCTTTCCGGGCCGATTACGACATTTCCCCTGCTCTGGTTTGCCCATGCGGCAAACATGGTCAGTCTTTCCACCCTGGGATTTATGCAGTATCTCTCACCGACTATGCAATTTTTACTGGCGGTGTTTGTCTACAAGGAGACTTTCACGCAGGCGCATTTCTTTGCCTTCGCCCTGATCTGGCTCAGTTTGGCTATATACGTCGGTGACGCTCTGATGCAGCTACGTCGTCAGCGGCGCACGTAGTTTTCGTGCCAGGGCCACCAGCATAATTACAGTCAGGATAACTGAAATTGGCAGCCAGAGCGCTGTCGCCAGCTTCAACTGATCCGCTTCTTTGTTCATCTCTTCCTGTTCTTTCAAACAATTGGCCGTGCCCCCCATCGGTTCCAGGCGCACCAGGCAGTCGTGAATTTTTTCGCCGTTTTCTCGCAGCGTTTTAAACATCATAAAATTCTGGCGGCGCTGACCCATGTCCGCTCCCGATGCCTCGCCTGCGCTCAGGGCCTCGCGACTTTTTGCAATCGCTCCCATAGACTCTGATACCAGCTGCTTGAACTGGCTTACGGCCTCGGCTTGCTGCCCTTCAAAGGGACCGAGGTTGCCCAGATCATCGAGTGCTTTTGGCAATTCCGTATTGGCTTTATTGAATTTTTCGGCAAACTTGGGATTTCTGGTCATACCAAAATACATCATCGCTCCGGCCGTGTCGTTGAGGAGCCCGGCTACTTTTATTGCTTGAATCAGAACCAGCTGACTGTGCACCGTCTCGGCCAGCTTTTTTGAGTGGCGCAGAGTCAGCGACTGGAGGAAGGCGCCGGCGGCAATTGAGCCGATAATGAGGATTGCAGCCAGTATCGGGAGCGGACTGATTGAGAGTTTGCTCTTTTTCACTGCTTGATCTCTCTTGCTTTCGTGTAATAATCCTGCGCTTCGGCAAATTTGTGATTCTTGGTCAGGCAATTGCCGTAGTCTTCATAAGCGCTGTGCTTGGCCTTAGCCGCCAGCCGGGCAAATTCCTGGGTGTGAATGGCTTCGTTCAGCAGCGGTTCGGCTTTCCTGGCATCGTCGGCGTAGAGATGAGTATGAGCGAGGTGGATCATCAGGGCCGAGCGCGCCGGATCGCCTTTCTTTTTGAAGCAGGATTTTTCCAGAGCTTCACTGAGCGTCTTCACCCCTTCCTCGTACCTGCCTTGCACGGCCAGGCTCTCCGCCAGTTCACCGTACATATCGCTCAGGGCCATAAGATCCGCTTCGGTGGTGGGATTGCCTTTCAGCGATGCGGCGATTTTTTCTTTTAGAGCGTCGCTTTTTTGCTTCTCTTCTTTTAGTTTCGCCGCGGTTTCTTCCTTGACCTGCTTCGATTGTCGGCTGCTGAAAGCGTTTATCCCCGCCGGATTGCTCGGATTCTGGTGGAAGTTGTAATCAAAGGCAAAGTCCATCGAAAATTGTTCATCCGGATTTTTGCAGTCGATATCGGTGAACGGTGCCGCGCTTTTCACCGCGTCTACTGCGGCTTTATCAGCAATGGCCGAGCCTGAGGACCTGGTCACTTCAATATCTTTTACCTTGCCGTGGTTGAGCACGTCATAGGAAACACTGATGCGGTAACTGAAACTTTCCGGTGGTTGATGCCATGCCGCTTTGATTTTTCTGCTCATGTCGGCCATGAAGGCGTTGATCACCTGCGCCCCTTCACTGTTGAGGCGAGCGGCGCTTTCCTTGTCCCCCAGTCGCCCTAGAAGGGCACCGTACTCAGTTTTATGCACAGCCAGGATGGGGTTGTTGCTGGAGTAAATTTTCTGCGACAGCTCCATGCACTTTTCAAAAATTGGTTTTGCGTCGCTGTCCTTGTGTTCTTTTATAAGAATAGTACTGAGCTGATAGAGACATTCGCAGATCTGCGACTCATCGGCGTCGGGCCTGGCCTGAGCTATTTTCAGAGCTTCGCGAAAGCTGGCTTCAGCCGGGGCGAAGTCACCCTGCTCGTAATAATTTTCTCCCAGGCGCAGGTGCATTCGTACCTGCTTATTGAGGTCTTCCGTACCCTCTGCCAGATGCAATGCTTCCGCGTATTTTTCGCCTGCGGCCTTGTAATTTTTGCTTTTGTGCAGGCTCTTGGCGGCGCTCGTCAGCTCTCTATAGCTCTGTTCATCATGACTCGACATCTTGGCCTGCGCGGCGCCGGCCAGGAGCACGGCACTACAGGTAGTGGCGTATGCGAAGCGCAGTATCTTATTCAAGAGTCTATCCTTTTTAGCGGCTCAGCGTTTTGCTGCCGGCGGAGGCTTTGCTTAATGGATTCCTGGAGATGACACCGCCGTTGCCTGCCTCTTCGCCTTCGGCGGGCGTGGCGCTGGCAATGGGCGGAGCGATGGTCGTTGTGGAGGAGATTACCACCACGAAGTCGGCCGCGGCACGCGGGTCGAGATTGAGGCTGACGGCAAATGGTGCCAGCTCTCCTACGGCGTCCTTCAACTTAGCGGTCATGTTGTCGTCGGCCCGGTAGCTTGTTTCAATTATCTGTTCGTGCGCGCATTCCGCGCTTTCGCCGCGCTGTCTGTACTTGACCGTCAGGCCTTTTTCTTCCAGTCGGGCGCTCAGGGTTTTGGCCAGTTCTTCGCCGCCGCGAGGATAGCGTACCACCACCGATAGTGGCTTGTCCGTATAGGATGCGGCCAGAGCGGCGTTGACCGAGTCGTTGGTGCTGCCGATGCTGCCGTCGGCTTCTTCGCTCTGCGGCTGATCGGATTTGCGATTGACGACAGTGCGTATGCTCGAGCCCGTGGTGCGCGCGATTGTCGCTGTGGCGAGTGGTGAGCCGGTGAGGCGGTGCAAAACGATGGCGGCGTTTTCGGCGTCGGGCAGCCAGTAGCTGCCGCCGGCGATAAATGTGCCAACACCCGGGAGCATGGCAGTCTGTATTTCACTGGGTTTGATATCTTTGCTGAAGCTGGCCAGTTTGGCCATATCTTCCACACTCAAGTCGGTGCGCACATGTTCTCCGGCCAGTTTAAAGAGCTCGGGCAATTTGAGCAGGACCTGCGGCTCTTCCAGCTTTTTCTTCACCTGGCGCATAAACCACTGCTGCCTTTCTATGCGGCCGATATCGCCTTTGGCATCGTGGCGGAAGCGCACATACTCTTCCAGTTTATTGGCGTCCATGCTGACTACGCCCGGCTCGAGAGCAATATTCAGGCGACCGGCACGGTCGCGATAGTGCATCGGTTTTTCCACCAGCACATCGACCGGACCCAGGGCTTCAAATACTTTTTTCAGCCCCTGTGTGTCGATCACAATATAGTGATCGATTGGCACGCCAAAGTCTTCACTGACTGTTTTGACGGCCAGCTCCGGTCCGCCCAGGGCATGGGCGGCGTTAATTTTTTCCACCCCGTGATTATCGGCGATGCGCACGCGAGAGTCTCGCGGCAGGCTGACCAGGGCGACCTTATGGGTTTTGGGGTCAAGGCTGGCAATCATCATCGTGTCCGAGCGGCAGCCGGTGAAGCGCTCGGTGTCGCGGCCGTTGCTGTCGACGCCCATGAGCAGAACATTCATGCGTTCGTCGAGCCTGGGCCAGAGGTTGAAGTTAGAGAAATCAATCATACCTGGCGTCGTGGCGACCGCCGGTGGAGCCTGTGGCGCCAGCGCAGTCTGGGCCGGTGGCGTGACCTGGGCGCTCTGGGCCCTGAGAGGCTGATGCTTATAAAAATTAGTTAGGAGAAGCCCAATGGAAACCCCGGTCAGCGCTGCAAGCAGCGTCTGCAAAGGCGTTGGAGAATTGGGGGGATGTTGACGCGGTGTCACGTCGGGCTGGCCCTGCTGCTAGGTGAGGGGGAGCATGTTTACAACCGCTCAAAGACAATATTATCCTGCCTACGGCTCGTTAATATTAGCTATACTGAGATTCTTCAATCTTTTGTATGAGATTTTACCGACAATTAGCAAAGGAGCCCAAGCGTGCTTTTATTTCTAGATACAGCCAACCTTGATGAAATTCGCGAAATCGCCGCCTGGGGCGTGCTTGATGGCATCACCACCAATCCTAGCCTCGTGGGTAAGGAAAAACAGGATTTCAAGAAGCTTGTGCAGGAGATTTGCAAAATAGTATCCGGGCCGGTCAGTGCCGAGGTTGTCGCTACCGACCCCGAAGGCATGATTCGCGAAGGACGCGATATTGCCAAGTGGGCGCCCAATGTAATCGTTAAATGCCCTTTGACCCCCGCCGGGCTGCAGGCTTGCAGCACCCTGTCCAAAGACGGGATCAAGGTTAACGTCACCCTCTGCTTTTCGACCAACCAGGCCCTGTTGGCCGCCCGCGCCGGTGCCTACTTCGTCAGCCCCTTCGTCGGCCGCCTCGACGACATCAACCAGGACGGCATCGGCCTGATAGAAGAAATCTCGGCCATGTTCGCGGTGCAGTCGATCGACACCAAAGTATTGGCCGCCAGCATCCGCAACCCTGTGCATATCACCAAGGCCGCCCTGGCCGGTGCTGATATATGCACCATGCCCCACAAGGTCTTTAAACAGCTTGTTTCTCATCCTTTGACCGACAAAGGCGTAGAATCATTCCTGGCCGATTGGGCTAAAGCTAAGGATTCAGTTGGAGCAATTGCGGCGAAATAATCCGCGAACAGTGCACGAATAAAGACAAAGGCGGTATCGGTGCAAGCCATGACCGTGTCCGACAAATCAGGCGACGACAACAGCGTCCAGGGGCCAACAGGTTTTCTGGAGTTGGGCGGAAATGTCCTCGTCGTTGATTACGGCAATGTCTTTATGGACGGCACCGCCGTTGGTTACCTCTACGAAGACGGGTATTTGAAAAATCCCGGCTCCGAGTCCGAGGATATGGTGCAGTGGCGACTGATCGATGAAGTCGAAGGCTGTGTCTTTCGCGGTATCGATTCCAGCGGTATAGAGCTGACTTTGCCTACCTGCGAAACAGGCGGCCCGACGGGCAATCTGGAGTTCAATAACCGCAAATTTACGGTGATCAACGGTCGCATCACGACGGAAGATCACCGTATTGTCGGTGAATTTGACGACAACGGTGTGGTTCATGTGCGCGATCGCAAATCAAAAGTAGCGCGACGCAAACTGGATGAAAACACCACGCTGAGCATCTATTTTGATGGTGTGAAATCCAACGGGAATAAGTGGCGCCATGAATACTACAAGCCGCTTTACCGCAAGGATAAGAGCTATTCGGAAAACGAGATAATCCGCTACTTCCAGGATTTTGACAAACTCTCGGTCCAGCAAAAAAAATATGTCATTGACAGCTTACAAATCTGGGCCGCCAGTGGACTCTTGCAAGTGGTGCGCAAGAGCGAAGGCAACGCCGCTCTCGGTAACGTCAAGCACGGAGCCGCTGGAGTCACCCGGGTGCGCTCGGGTATGGTCGATCTTGACGCTGAAGAATTTGAACGCGACATCGATCTCTTCAAGAGATTTGGGGCACTGGCCGTGGTATCAACCCACTGGAATCCCCATGTGGAAGTGCGCGTCAATCTAGTAGTCTCCCACGAGTTTGGCCACCAGTTGCAATTTTGTCTTTCCCAGGCCACCCAGGATCGCATCGCCGAGCTATACCAGGCTCGCTTGAAGCGCTCGGTCAAAATGCAGCCGGCACCCCCGGGTTATAACGGCGGCGCCGAGCTCTGTCGCCCTGAAAATCTGCCGAACCGCTTGTTTATTTCGGGTTATGCCAAGTCCAGTAAGGAAGAGTACTGGGCTGAGAGTGTAGCTGCTTTTTCGGTACCGGAGAGCCGTGCCATCCTGCGTCAGATGGACCCCGGTATCTGCAAAATACTTTCGGAAGTAATACTCCAGTCGGAAGCCACATTCAGTCCGGTACTGAGCGAGCAATTGCTTGATTTGCAGGCGGCATTGAAGGTGGGAGGCGAGTTTCGCGAGGATCTGATCTCGTGATGAAGCTGGATAAATTTACTGTTTTTCTTGCTGCTTGTGGGCTTGCCTGCTCGCTGCCGCTCTCTGCTTTTGCGGCTGATGAGCCGGTTTTTAAGGCCATCGATACATCGAAATTGCAGCTTGATGAGGAGCCGACCAACCCCGCCAGTGGTGCTTTTAATAACAATCCTGTTAAGGGCCGTCCGCTCGGCAGCACTTTCCAGGGTATCAATCAGCCCGGTGCTGCCCCCGCTCAGGGGCAGCGAGTACCGGATCAGGGCGCAGGATTTGGCGGCACGATGAGCCCCACCAGCGACGAGCCTGTAGTCACCGCTCAAGATGAAGAGCGGGTAAATAATCTTGAGCAAAAAGCCTTTGGTTGCAACTACCATGAGCATGAAGTGCCTGACAGGCTGGACCATTTAGAGAAGGAGGTGCTGGGTTCTTCCAAGGACGGATCTATCGGTGATCGCATCGCTCGTCTTGAAATTAAACTGCTTGGTGGTACCGGATTTGGTGCACAGGCCAGCAATACCGGCAGAACCGGAATTCCTCAAAATCCTCCGCCTTCAAATGCGCAGACCGGCGGCAATGGCTGGTTGACGCAGCCTCCTGATACGCCGATGCTTTCCGCTCTTCAGCCCCCACCGCAGCAACCGACTCAATCCGAATGGATGACCCCATCCCTGCCGCCAGGTCAGAGTCCGCCGATGCCGCCCATGCCGCAGCAACAGATCCCGCAGCAGATGCCTCAACAGATTCCTCAACAGATTCCTCAACAAATGCCGCAGCAAATGCAGATGCCGCAACAGCTGCCTCAGCAAATGCAGCGTCCCCAACAAATGCCCCAGCAAATGCCCCAGCAAATGCAACGCCCCCAGCAAATGCCTCAACAGATGCCGCAGCAAATGCCGCAGCAAATGCAGCAATACCCGCAGCAGATGCCACAGCAAATGCCCCAGCAATACGGGCAGCAAAATCCCAATTACGGTCGGCCAACCCAGGCCCGGCCCACTCAGATTGGCCTGACGGCCGATGCGGCACTGGTTGCCAATTCGCTCTTTTACGACGTCAAATCCGGAGATTATCTCCCCGCTATCCGTCGCTTCCCAGGTCCAAACGGCCAGCCGGGCCAGAGCTACGCTCACTGGCGCAGTTTCCCCGTGCGTCTGCGTCTGCCTAAAGACTCCCCGGAATCCTGGCAGAGAGCCCTGGAGGCCGTCGTCGCCCGCTGGGATCAGTACGTCCCGGTCAAGCTCGCCCTGCCTCTGGAGCCTGCCCCGGTCGAGATCCAGTGGGTCAACCAGCTGCCGCCCAAGACCCTTGGCGTCACACGCTTAAACATCGCCCACGGCGACATGCGCGTTATTATCTATCTGTTGCGCCCCAGTTTCTATCCGCCGGAAATCCCCGAACGGACGCTGGCAGGCGTATTTATGCATGAAGTCGGCCACGCTATAGGATTGTTTGGCCACAGCGACCGGCCCTCCGATCTGATGTACCCGATTGAGATACAACCAGCAGCCAAAGGGCGTCCCACCCAGATTCATTTCGCCCAGGTCAGCACCCGCGACATCAATACACTCAAAAAAATATATGAAAGTCCAGCGGTCCCCCAGGGCGTTAGCCTCGAGCAACCGCTGGAATGGTCTTATTCTTACGACGAGCGTTAAGGACGGGCGATAACGGTATAGCCGCTGCCCGGCACCTTGAAGTTGGAATCGGCCGGGGCCTGTGGGCTGTAGGTCTTCATGTTCATTTCGTTGGTCAGCCCGGCGGCGACGGTTGTTGATTTGACCATCACCTGCGCGGCATTATCAATCCAGGTCTCGGTTTTGGCGTCCTTTGTCTTGTACTGCCAGCCCTGACACATGTGGCCGTTGACCATCTTTGTGCCCAGGTTTGTGGCGCCCAGCTTCTTGGCCTCGACTTCGTCCAGGACCGAGCCGGCCTTGCCTTCAAACTTGCCCTTCATAATCATTTTGTTGGCTTCGATGATTGTATAGCTGGTTTTGCCGGGATAATCGGTAATGGTGACGCTCTTGGTCGGGCCGGCGCCTGACTCCGTGCGCGTCATGCCCTTGCCATTGGACATCATGCGCATCTGCATGGTTCCCTGCGAATTTTTGTTTTCATAAGTGGCGTCATAGGCTTTGGGGTAGATGTCGGCAGCCAGGGCCGCGCCCGCGGTTGACAATGACAAGAGCCCAAGAGTAAAGAGCTGACCAGCTTTCATTCGGTTTTTCCTCGAGTGGTAATAGCAAGAGCAAGGTCTGGATTTGAGCGAAAGAATAGCACCGTTCGTAAATCCTGTGAAATTGCTCATGCCGATTGCTACTAAAAGGAAGGACAATTTAGGAGTCTCAGGAGATCTTCTTAATGTCAGTCACTTTGAAAGAAATACGCATCGCGCACAGCCCGGACAGCGACGACGCTTTTATGTTTTACGCCCTGGCCAAAAACAAGCTCGACACAAAAGGGCTGACTGTTACCCAGGTGATGAAGGACATCCAGACCCTCAATCAGGAAGCGATGCAGGGGCTATATGAAGTGACCGCTATCTCCTTCGCCGCCTATCCCCACGTCAAGGACCGCTACAAGCTAGCCTCCTGCGGCTCAAGCATGGGCGATAACTATGGACCCAAGGTTGTCGCTCCGGCGGGAGTGACTAAAGATGATTTGAAAAATATGACCGTGGCCATCCCGGGCAAGATGACGACCGCCTACCTGCTTATGCAGATGTGGTGCCCCGGGCTGAAAGTTGAAGAAGTGCCCTTTGATCAAATTATAGATGTGGTGCTCGCCGGCAAATATGGAGCCGGTTTGATCATTCACGAAGGACAGCTCACCTACAGCCGCGACGGACTGAGCAAGATAGTCGACCTGGGCGAATGGTGGCACACCGAAACCGGTCTGCCTCTGCCGCTTGGAGGTAACGCCGTCCGCAAGGATCTGGGTGAGGAAATGATGCAAACCGCCGCGGATATTTTCAAGCGTTCTGTTATGTACTCTCTGGAGCACCGCGAGGAAGCGCTGGAATACGCACTTGGTTTTGCCCGCGATATGACTACCGAACTGGCCGATGAATTTGTCAAAATGTATGCCAATGAACGCTCGGTCGATTGCGGAGATGTCGGACGGGAAGCCGTGCGCAGGCTGTTTGCCATGGGCTATGAAAAGGGCTTGTACAAGGAATTAATTGTCCCGGAATTTGTTAGTTAATCGCAAAATCCCATCTCTGCTGTCTTTGCTCGGTTGCTGTCTTGTCGGCGCCGTACTGTGCTCTGTGGCTATCCTTCTCTACGCCCAGAGTCAGCTGGCGGCCTACCTTAACCTGGTTGTTCACAACCGCTCGCGCGAAGAAGTGGCTGCCATCGTCAAAACGCTGCCGGTAGTGCCCGATTTATTCGGCGGGCCAAATTTTACTCAGTCGTCCAGGGTAAACGCCGCCTGTGATAAATTCCTCCGCGGCTATCTGATCGCCCTTGGCGGTCCCAGTCAATTGGAGGCGGCGGCAACTATTCAAAATGAGGCTGACAGCCTGATTTTTGATCGTGAGTTTGCTCTGGTCATAGACAAATTAAATGAGCGTTCGCGATTTGATGAATCGGTTTTGAATCTACCCTATCTCGCCGAGGCCTATCAAAGGTGCGCGGTCGCCCATTGTCGACGGCGAGCGGAAGGTGAAAGCCTGGTCAGGCAAAAAGCCCGTTACTACAGGCTCCTGGCAGATCAGACCGAAGCGCTGGCCCAACTGTTTTGTCGTCGTAAAAAATTTGAAATTGCCGAGCGTGCGTATCTGGATGCCATCGTCAGTGGCAGTCAGAGCACTCCTGATCGAACCAAGCTGGAGCGTTACTACCTGGCTTATGCGGGATTTTTGTGCGAGCGTGGACGATGGGAAGACGCCTTTTCTTTTCTGGAGAAGATTGAAGAACTGCGCTGAGCCTCGACAGTTGCTGCGATTAATGAAACCCCTGGTGAATGCAATCCTCCGCCCATGAATAGCGCATGAGAATGTCGGTGAAAATAATCGCAAACGAGAGGAAGCAGATGCTTGAGCTGAACAAAGCTTTCTTCTTTTGTTCAGAAACCGGCGCATTTGTACTTATGGCCAGTTTGATGAATGCGATTGCTTTCCATGCGCCTGTCGAAAACAAAAGAATTTGAATCAGCGGTATCAGCAGGAAGTTGATTTTCTCCGACCAGGTGTGGTCACACACTGAGCAGAATGCGCTTCCGTGACTGCCGACTGATGGTGGTGTCAATAGCTCCGACCATGACGGAAGTAGGCAAAATGAGCAGGATGGCGAAGCCAGGACCAGCATCAATGCCAGCAAGCCGATCTGGAGTTGACTGCGTTTCGTTATGTGTAAACGCAGAGAGCGGCATCTTATCTCAACGGGCCAGAAAATATGCAAGGCAGCAGGAGTGAGAAGCCACGGTGCCCTCAGCAGAAAATCCCACCACATCTGGAATCTGCTGGGGTCGCAAAGGCATTGCCAGAAAAATTCATCGCGGTCTGTCCCGGGCGCAATAAAAGCCACAACCAGGCCGCACAAAAACAGCAACGCTGCTGCGGTCAAAATGATCGGCATACGTCTTTATCCAGAGTAATTTAGTAAGTTGCAAATGCCGGTAAAGCCCAGCGTAACAAGATTACTTCTGCCGCCCTTGATTGCAAATAGGGAAAACACTGTGCTTGTCAGTAGCCTTTCCTAGCATTGCCCGGAAGAAATTGGTAACCTATGAACCGCTTAGTTCAGGACTGCTCGCAGATGGAACGCATCTCTATCGAACTGACCAATCAATGCGCGAAAGCGTGCAGCTTTTGCTACAACGGAAGCGCGCCCGAAGGCAGGCTTTCCTGGGCTGCTGACGAGCTTGTAGAATTTCTTGAGAGTTGTGTTGCAGGCGGTATCAAGGCTGTTTCATTTGGTGGTGGCGAACCATTGCAGTATCCGGATCTCTTTGCTGTCCTGATTCGTCTGAAGGGGCGTTTGTTTCGTTCGATGACCAGCAACGGTCTCCTCTTAGATGAAAACTTGAAGGAGCTCATTGCTGCTGCACCCGACAAGGTTCATATCTCTATTCATTATCCCCAGGATCTCCACGAGGTGGAAAGAGTCACCAGACAGGTAAAATCGCTCACCGATAGTGGTATTAAAAGTGGTGTCAATTTACTTGTCGCTCGTTCCTGGCTTGACTCTGCTGCTAGTGCGGCGCAATACCTGCGCGATCACGGCATCGGTAATGAACGCATCGTATACTTGCCGATGCGTGTAAGCGATACACCCACCCCCGGCGAAATGGGTGTAGTGGCTGGTTCTGCCAATTTTCAATCGATGACCTGCCTTGCGACTTGTGGAATCAGTCCGAGATTTTGCTCTATTGCTGCCGATAAGACTGTGGCCTGGTGCTCATACACTCAGGCGAGACGACCGCTCAATACTTTGACCTATCGCGGATTGCTGGAGTCCCTGGATGGATTGGGTTTAACTTTTTGTGGAGGGACGGCATAAATGTCAGATCAAGACCAATTTGATGGATGTGATTATCCTGCCGCGCACAGTATGGATACGACCTGGTTTGCCGTCGATAAGGAGGGCTTTGTTGCCGTGATGGAGACAAACGAGGAAGGCGCTTTGCCTCTGGCCTGGCCGAACGGGGAAAGTGCCTGCGACTTCGTCGAAACAGTCGGAACCCATCTTGGTCGTGAGGTTAAGCTCGGGCAATATGAAATACCTGAGCCATCCAGTGTTGGCCTTTATGGCTTTACCTCCAATATTGATGAAAATCCTCAAAAAGGCGGAGTTGTCGACCAGGCATTGGACGATCCCGATAGTACCGAATTTGAAGTTCTGGTGCCTGTTTACAAGCGTGGTCCAGTTCCGTCTAATCCGGTGCATATTTCTGAGTTGCCGGAAGCCATTCAGTCTCAGTCGAAGGCGCTTGTCTTCAAGGACGTGTCGTTCAGAGATGTGGACTGGCTGCAACCGGTTTTGATGGTGCCCTGCCAGTTATGGACAGATGGCAGCGAGAGTGTGGGTGTCGTCGATACCGAGGGTAACATCGTGCCGGTGCCGCCGGAGAATTTTCCACAATGGGGATCTCCTCAGGCCAAAGCCGCGCAGCAGCCCTCACTGGCACAAAAGGATGTGCCCTGGTGGAAGAAATTATTTGGTGTTTAGTTATCGGCACTCAGCCATACTGACGATTGATAGTAACTTGTCCTTGAGAGGCGTTAGGGTACAATCAAAACTTGATGGTGGGTAATAGGTGGGATCAATATTGCCTACAAGGCTGCGGGGAGATTAATGTGATAGCACGTATAAAGCCAGCCGGACTGAGATTGACGATTCTAGTTTGTATTCTAGTTGGAACCAGCGCCTTGGCGATTTGCTCTAGTCCTTTTGAGGTCCCTGTTCGTATGAATTGGACATGGGGGCACTTCGTCCAAGACCGCGCGAAGATTGGGTTGTTCCGCGTTTATCTAGTCTATGATCGCCGGGTCAGTTTTTGTTGGCCGGTCCCAACAGGAATGGTACCGCTGTTGCCTTAGCCTTTAATTCTGTTTACTTACTCTCCCCACCGGCCCCCGACCCCTCGAAACTTGTGACAAATTCAATCAGCGCTGTTCTAAATCCTGGCAGATCCGTATAACCGATATCATTGTGCCCGGCGCCTTTCACTTCATAATACCGCTTCGGCTCAAGGGCCTGGGCATAGAGTGTGCGTGAATAAGCAACCGGCAGCGTAACGTCTTTGTCGCCATGTATCAGCAAGAGGGGTGGATGCTCTTGTTTTACCGCGGCCAGATTATCGAGGCGCGGCTCGGGGCAAACCCAATCGGGGAAGATTTTCAGCTGCCAGAGCTTGTCTTTGCCGGCCGCTATCAGCGATGTAAAAGGCGACTGCAAAACCACGGCCTTGGCCTTGCGCTCTTTCATGATACCGGTGGTGACACCACAGCCGATTGACTCGCCGTAGAGAATTATCTGCTCCGGTTTGTATCCCAGTTGTTTGACCGCGTAGTCATAGACGCTCACTCCGTCAGGGATCAGGTTTGCCAGCTTGGCCTCGCCCTTGGACTCGCCATAACCCTCATAATCATAGAGAATGACCGACTGACCACTGGACAGGATGAATGCGCCCAGGCCGATACGATGGCCGAGATTGCCGGCGTTACCGTGGCTGACGAGATAAACATATTTGGCGTCCGGCCTGGTGAGGAGCAGGGCTGATATCGCCTTTCCGCCTGGGCCCGGCACGGCGAGTTCCTTGGCCTCGACTTTTACCTTGGCCGATGCCATCTTCTCTTTCAGATCCGGCAGGTATTTTTTCCATTCGGTGTCTTGCATGGGGAAGAGCACGATTTTGTCGCGGATGCCCAGGACCAGGAACAGCCCGACCAGCGTGAAACAGAGCCAGAGATTGAAACAATATTGCAGAGCCGATCTGACCGTGACCTTTTTTCGCACCTTGGCTTTTTTGACCGGGGGCGTCTCTGTTTCTGTTTCGGTTTCAGTCATTAAACCTCCAAAAACACCGGCTGGGTGGGCCGGGCGCGATGTGTCGATAGTTCCATCAAAGCATGGCAGCAACTTTTGGCCACTTTTGTCGCAACGGTTTGCAAAGTGTTGGTTACAGGTAAGCTACACTAGAGTAGGCTTTATACGTCAAAATGGGCATGAGACAGCGAGTAAGGTCTGGGCCAGGGATTTCAAGCAGGGTTGCAAGCAGGATGGACACCGCACAGGAAAGTATAGGCTGGGAGACGTACCTGACCGCCGGTACCAAAGCCCTTTCCTTAGGACGATATGACGACGCCGAGAAGCTTTTCCAGAAGGCTCTCATGGAGGCACGGCGCGAGCTTAACGAGCAGCAACCGGTCACGTCCCAGGCCGAAACCGGCCCCAATCCCATGCAGGTTGAAGGCGGACTGGCCAGGATTTCTGAAAATATGGGCGAGCTCTATCGCCTGCAGGGCCAGTTTAAGGATTCCGAGTCCTTCTTTAAGCAGGCCCTGGACCTGAACGAAAAGGTTTATGGCGGCGGCAGCAAGCAGGTGGCCGAAGGGCTGGTCAAGCTGGGTGCCGTTTACCGGGCGCAGGGCAAGTATTCCTCGGTCGAGCCCCTGCTGCGGCGGGCCCTGACTATTTATGAAAGCGAAGACCCGGACCTGCAGGATCCGCTGGAGCTGGCCTCCATGCTGGAGACCCTGGCTGATTTCCTGCGCGCCCATGGTAAATATGGCCCGGCTGAGCCGCTTTTTCAAAGAGCTCTGGCCAAACGCGAATCGGTTCTGGGACCGGACCATCCCAGCATCGGACCCAATCTATTTAACCTGGCCCTGCTCTATCACGCCGAGGGCAAATACAATCTGGCCGAGCCCCTATATGAGCGCGCCGTGCGCCTCTTTGAAGAATCCTGGGGGCTGGATCATCCCAGCGTCGCCACGGTAATTAACTATCAGGCCGAGCTTTACCGCATGCTGGGTGACTTCCCGCGCTCGGAGACCATTCACTGGCGGGCGCTAAAGATTCGCCAGAATGTCCTGGGTCTGCAACATCCCAGTACCGCTCAGACTTTGAGCAACCTGGCCCTGCTTTTCCATGTGCAGTGCAAATACGATCAAGCCGAGCCGCTTTATCAGAGTTTGCTCGAAATCCGCACCAAGGACTGGGGCCCCAAGCATATGCATGTGGCCGAGGTTCTGAATTCTCTGGCTGAGGTCTATCACGACCAGGGCAAATATGCCGAGGCGGAGCCGCTTTACTGGCGCGCGGTGGAGATCATTCAGGAGAGCATGGGGCATGAGCACCCATCGGTGGCCAAGGCCCTGCGCCGTCTGGCGCAGCTCTATGAAGAGCAGGAAAATTTCTCCGAGGCAGACAGACTTTACCGCTGGGGCCTGGGTGTATCGGAAAAAGCCCTGGGCGCCGAGCATCCAGAAGTTACCGAATTGATAGAGCGCTATGCCGCCCTGCAGCGCAAGCTCATTTCGGACGACGACGACACGACAGACATTCTCTGGCGCGAATAACTATTTAGCGACTGCCACTATCTTTGATGGCACTGCCGTTTTCAATTTTTGTCTGACGCCTTCGCCGGCGAGGATGCCGCTTGTCGCCGCCTGACCGACACCGCGGGTCCAGGAGCTGGAATCGCCCACGATAAACAGGTTGGGGACGTTTGTTTCCATGTTTTTGTTGACCGATATCGAGTCCGGATAGCTCTTGCATTCAGGGGCGTAGAGCAGGGTGGATTCACCGGCGACACCGGGGCAAATCTTGTCCAGGGCGTCGAGATATTCGACGATGCCTTCCAGTATGCGGTGGGGATAGGCCAGGGAGATGTCGCCGCATTCGGCTTCCAGTGTCGGTTTGATCAAATTGTTGGTCAGGCTCTTTGTTCGTCTGCCTGCGCGCAGGTCGCCCAGTCGCTGCACCAGCGGGCCGCCGCCAGCGAGCATGTTGACGATTTTTGCAATCGTCTGCGAGTACATCTGCGGATCTTTGAAGGGGCGCGTGAAGGTCTTTGAGACAAGTACGGCGAAGTTATTGTTCTCCGACTTTTCGTACATTTTGCTGTGACCGTTGACGAGCACATACTCGCGGTGGTTTTCGGGCGTGACGAAACCTTTGGGATTGGAGCAAAAATTACGCACCACATCGTTGCTGTGCTTGCTCCTGTAATAGAGCTTGGGTTCGTAGAAGCGCTTATCGACTTCTTCCGTGAAGTACGAGGATGTCTCGACGCGGATGCCGATGTCGACCTGGCCGGGATAGATATCGAGGGCCTTGTAAAACTCTTGCTGGGTGAGCCAGGCGGCACCACCGCGGCCGACCGAGATGATGCAGTAGTCAAAAATGTCTTCCTGCTCTTCGCCCGGTTTTCGGTAGCGGTCAAAAGTCAGGGCGAAATGCTCGGAGCGACGCGAAACCGAGAGGACTTTGCTGTCCCAGTGGAAAATGATGTTCGGCCCTTTGGCTTTGATTTCTTCCAGAATGCTGGTATTGATGGCCGGGGCGTTATCCGAGCCGCAGTGCAAAAGTTCTTGATAGTGATAGACCATGCCGGCCATGGTGGCCCGCTTTTTGATCCATTCCAGGTCTTCCGCGTTTGGTTTGACCACGGGGATTTCGCAGGGAGCATGGGTGAGGATGGTGGAGCGCACTATGTCCAGGCGCTTTTGCAGCTCTTGCTCGCCGATAAGGTCGTAGAGGCGGCCGCCGATGACGGGGGAGGCCGACAAAATTACTTTGAAGTCATTCCAGCTGCCGGCTGACTGGCCCGGGGCACAGTAACTGCAGGCCTTGGGCGGGCAGACTTCCAGCTTGCCCTGGTCGATGGGGCAGGCGTAGCGCTTCTCATACGTCGGTCCGACGTCAAAAACGTGTACTTCGACATCCGCTCCGGCCAATTCCTTGAGGGCGAAGAGTCCAGAAGCACCAAGTCCGACGAGCGCGAGTTTTTGCATAGACGCCTTTTCCAGTGGGCTCAGATTCGTTCGACAGGCCCGATCAGTGATATTACCACCGTTCAGGCCGGTTGCTAAGAGAAGATTGCAGGGCCTTCATGGAAGTTTTCTTAAGGAAACCCCTAATTCAAATAGATGGGCTCGCGGGAATCGTCGAGTTTTTTCAGCATGCCGGAGATTTGGGCGGCTATTTCATCGGTCACTTTGGCGATAGTTTCTTTTTTGTGGGTCTTGTAGTCGGCGTAATGGACACTCAGGTCTATTGCTTCGCCCACGTCAATGAGGACCTGCCGCGGACCTTTGATGCTGGGTTCGCCGCCCAGGATTTCCATCTCCAGGCGTTCGGTCACTTCGGCGAAGCGCTCCTGGGTCATGCGCTCGGTGACATAACCGGCGTAGATGGAGATGAAATTCACCACTCGATTGAGGTCTTTGTAGTAGCCGCGGTAGATGCGTTCCTTTTCGTCGTGCACCTTTTTTTCGTAGGCCGAATAGGCCTTTTCGTCCTGGTAGATGAAGTCGTCGATTTTATTGCGCAGTATTCGCACGCATTCAAGCTCTTTCGAACCTTTGGGCAATTCCACTTCCAGGCGCTTGGCCAGGCGCTCGAGGATGTGCATGCGCAGAGCTTTGACGTGCTCGTTCATGGTGGCGCCTTCGGCTGCTTTAAACTCATATTCGCGGTCCAGTGCCTGGAGCAATTTCTCGCAAATGGCATAGAGGCGCGGTTGAAACGCTGCTGTGGGATCGGCTTTCAATCCCATTTTTGACTCAAGGGTCTTGAGTGTTTCGCGCAGCGAGCTGCTGATGTCGTAGGGATAGGTGTATTTTAGAGCCATGGGTTGTATGTAAATGGTCGCACCTTTAGGCTCATAGGCACTGGGTCCCAGCGGTTTGAGCGGGTCGTTCTCTTTGTGGCCGATTTCGCAACCGAGCACTTTTTCCAGATCGGTCAGGGCCCAAAAACTCAGTTGGGCTGCGCCTGACTCTAGAGGCATAAGAGTGTCGTTCTGGCGTGATATTTCGCCTTCGGGGAAGAGCACCAGCTTTTTTTTGCCTTCGACTAAAATGCGCCGAGTGGTCTTGAAGCTCTCTCTGTCAGCGGCTCCGCGCACGACCGAATAGCAGCCGGCGTGTTGCAACCACCAGCCGTTGATGCCGTGATCGTAATCAAAAACTTCGCGTGCTGCGACGAAGTTGAAATACTCTTCCGCTTCCCGGGAGAAGGCGAACATCACCTGCGGATCGTGGCGATTGGAGTGGTTCGGGCAGATCATCGCCCGTCTGCCTTTGAGCTTATTGAAGCGCTCCAGAGCACCTTTTTCTATCTTGATTGTGGTATCGCCCAGGGTGAGCTTGAGATAGAGTGGGAAGTTGATTTTTGACCACCAGAGCAAAAATGGCCAGTCGAGCGGCGGTTTAAAATCAAGCATGGGTTTGTCTCTCAGGTAATTGTGAGCGGCTTTTCACCCACAGTATAACCACTTAAAAACCCAATCTATTTGATTGAAGCAAAGTGGTAGCCCATCTCTTTGACCCGGCTGATAATTATTTCGGTTGCTTCCAGGCACTGGTCGGCAATGTCATGACCTTCGTGCATGACAATCAACTGGGCGGTGGGCAGCCTTTTCATGATGTGATTGACGACGGCGTCCGCACCAATATTGCGCCAGTCCTGGGTGACTGCGCCCCAGTAGACCGGCGACATGCGCCGTGTTTCCAGCAGTTTTGCGCCTCGGGCATCGATGATGCCGTAGGGAGGCCGGAAGAGATGCGCTTTTTCTCCGATGATGGACTCGATTAAGTCATTGGTGCGGTCTATCTCGACGGCCATGCGGGCCCGGCTGAGGCCGGGCATAAAAGGATGGCTGTAGCTGTGATTGCCCACCGTATGGCCGGCGTCGAAGACCAGTTTCACCAGCTCAGGATGACGCGCAATATTTTCACCAATAAAAAAGAAGGTAGCTTTGATACCTTCCTTATCGAGTAAATTCACCAGTCGTTCTGTTGTATGCGGGTTGGGGCCGTCATCGTAGGTCAAATTGAGGGTCTTGCCTTCGGCCGGTTGCGCTATGCGTCTGGCGGTTTTTGCCCAGTAGCCGCCGGGTAAGATCGGTCTGGCCAGGTTGGTCAAAAAATGTATGCTCATATTGTGCAGACGAGGTTCGGGTTCAGGCACGGGCCGTCTCCTCCGCTTCCGCTATTTTGGTCGCGCTCTGGATCAGTGAATGGATAGCGCGCCTGGCCCGGTCACCGACTTCGGGGGAGCGTCTCTGGGCGATTGATTCTATAGCGCTGGCAAAGGCATAAAAGCGCTCGATGGAAAGATGCGTGGCTTTGGGATGAGGCAGCAGGCTGCGCAAATAGCCGCGCAGATTGTTGGCTTCTTTTTCAGAAATTGGATTGAGCAGGTCCAGAAGTCCTTTTAACGACTTGATCGAGACCAGCGGCCGTTGGTAGGAAAGCACACCCCGCGAAAGGGCGCGGTGAATGAGCACGCATTCCTTGAGCGGAGCTTTTTTGTCCTTTTCGCCCTTTGGCAGAGTTTCAAGATCCGCTTGCCAGGCGCCAAAGTCCTGCAGTATGTGCAGCACCGAGGCGGAGGTGCGACCCATGGTACTGTTGACCGGCAAAAGGCCGTAGATAAACGGACGCGATTCGCATTTGTCGACGTCTTTGGAAACGTTGAGCATGACCGAGGCAATGTTGCTGGAGCGCACGATGATTGCGTTTTCGTTGACTTGATTTATGCGCCCGGGCGCGAAGCTCACCTCTTTGATGGCAAACTCCTGGCACAGCAGCATGTCCAGCACGCCGTCGCCGACAATGGCGCCAAATTCCGCTGTGGCAATATTACCGGCGATAAAGTAGATGGAGACTTCGGGAAGTTGACGGCCGAAGCGGATGGTAAGCACTCCCGTCACCCGTTCCAGGCTGAGGAACTGCATCACATTGAAGATGGTGCCTTCTCGGACGGATGTTATGTGAAAGCTGATGCCCACTGACTGCCTCGAACCTGCCGGTCGCTAAGCTTGATTATATTCTAAATAGTTTTAAGCGCCCCGGTTCTTTCGTTGAGAGCCTTGGCCACTTCCAGTCGGTCGTCGAAGTCAATGGTCTTGGTGCCCAGTATCTGATATGTCTCGTGGCCTTTGCCGGCTACGACGACAACGTCTTGCGGTGAAGCCGCCATCACTGTCTGTTGAATGGCCCTGGCGCGGTCGGCTTCGACAGTTACTTTTTTCAGGTTTCTGATGCCGGTGAGGATGTCGGCGATGATTTGATCCGGCAGTTCGGTGCGCGGATTGTCCGAGGTGATTACTACTTTGTCCGCCAGATCTTCGGCTATGCGACCCATCTGCGGGCGCTTGGTGCTGTCGCGATCGCCGCCGCAGCCAAACACAGCTACCAGTTTGCCGCCGACAGGCACGAGAGCCCGGGCGGTTTTGAGGACATTATCGAGACCGTCGGGGGTGTGGGCGTAGTCGACGATGCATAGAGGTGCCATGACCTGGCCGCTCGATGCCGGCACTACTTCGAAGCGTCCGGATACTCCGGCAAAGTCGTTCAGGGCCTGGGCGACGGTTTCCTTGCTCAGGCCTTCGCCCATGCAAACAGCCATGGCGGCCATGACGTTGTAGATATTAAACTTGCCGGAGAGTCTGGTGCTGAAATCAATGACACCACCGGGAGTGGCAAGCTTCAGTTTAGTGCCGCTAAAGTCAAATTGCGATTCGAGCACATGGAAGTGTGCTTTGGGATTATCAAAGCTATAGGTGAACAGCTCCAGGTCGGAGGTCTTGGGCACGGCTGCGATAAACTTGGGAGCCAGTTCGTCATCAAGGTTGATGACGGCGGTGCGTTTGCCCTCGCCTTCGGCCAGCATTTCAAATAGTATGCGCTTCGACTGCCAGTAATGCTCCATCGTATTGTGGAAGTCCAGATGGTCCTGGCTGATATTGGTCAGGCAGGCGCTGGCGAAGCGAGTGCCGAAGACTCTTTTCAGTGCCAGGGCGTGGCTTGATACTTCCATGGCGGCATGGGTTACGCCGCGGTTGACCATGGTAGCCAGCAGGCCCTGCAAGTCGGAAGCCTGCGGGGTTGTGTGTTTGACGTCTATGTATTGACTCTTTGTGCCCTGGTCTTTATCGCCGGGGATGCGCGCACCGAGGGTGCCTATCAGACCGGCCTTGTGACCGCCTTCACCGAGGATGTGCTCGATCAGGTGGGTGGTGGTGGTTTTGCCGTTGGTGCCGGTGACGCCCAGCAGTCTCAGTTTGTGACTGGGATAATCGAAGAAGGCCTCGGCCAGCACAGCCATAGCCGCGCGTACATCCGAGACGACCAGCAGGGGCACGTCGTAGGGGCCGCTCTGTTTTTGCGAAACGACGGCGGCGGCGCCGCGCTTGATTGCTTCGGCGATGAATTCATTGCCGTCGACTTTTTGTCCTTCGATGGAGACAAAAATGTCGCCGGGCTCGACCGTGCGGGAGTCGTAGGAGATGCCCGCAATCGATACGGGCTTCATCGGTGCTTCCGGATCTTCGCCTCGGGCGGGCTCGGTTCGAAGAGCAAAAGCTGCCCCGCGGTTGCGGTGCAGCTCACTCAAAAGTAGATTCAGGTCCTTAGCGGCCGGTTTATCAAACTGGATAGACACTGACCAATTTGCGTCCTCTAGACATTTCAAATTTGACCAGTCCGACTGCTACGGCAAAAAGGGTGTCGTCGGAACCCTTCATGACGTTCTTACCTGGGTGGATTTGCGTGCCGCGCTGTCTGACAATGATATTGCCGGGTACTACGGATGCGCCACCATAGACTTTTACACCTAGACGCTTAGGTTGGCTGTCTCTGCCGTTTCTAGTAGAGCCTGCGCCCTTCTTATGTGCCACTGTACCTAACTCCTTGAATCGCTTTCAATATCGACTATAACCGCTTTTTCCAAATTAGGCTTTGGCGGCTTTAGCTTCCTTTTTAACTGCCGGTTTGGTTTCTTTCTTGGCTTCGGCCTTTGCTGCTTTGGGCTCTTTGGCTTCCTTGGCGGCTGCTTCGGCTTTGGCTACTACTTTGCCGTCCAGTTCAATCGCGTCGATGAAAACGCGGGTGAATTGCGAGCGGTGACCCTGCTTCTTGCGGGTGCCTTTCTTGGGCTTCATGTGATAAACGATGATTTTGGTTGCTTTGATGCTTGATTGCATGCGGCCGTGGACTTCGTTTACTTCCAGTTTGGAAATAACCTTACCTGTGACGACGGCGCCTTTGACATATGGCTGACCAACTGTCGCTTTGTCGCCGTCCACCAACATGAGCACACGATCAAATTTGTGTACCGCACCCTCGTCCTCGCCGGTCATATCGATATCGATAAAACGGCCGGGTACAAGCTCAAATTGCCTACCTGAGGATTCAACTATCGCGAACATTTTCGTCTCCAACGTCTTCTTTTAATGTTGCTGCTGTGGTTTCACCGGAGCGAAACCACAAAACCCGCGCGGCCCGTTGCTAAGAGCGGGCGAGCGAAAAGGAATAGTACCAAAAGCTATCTTAAGGGTCAAACTTGGCAGGACAAAAGGAGCCATATTTTGCAACGTTCCCGGCTTTTACAGCGGCGGCGGGCCTTCCGATCAGGTTAATTTCAGCTCAGCAAACCCGGTATGGACCCCAAGTCTGTGCGATTCGGGCCAATAATATTCTCAAGAGCAACTCTTGTATTGCAGGGAGCCGGGAGGGTTTATGTCGGACGCGGTGAATGAAGCTGAGCTGGGCCGCAGCAAGTACAGCACTACCCCGAAAGAGCATCTGTACCATTTGCTTACGATCGGCTGGGAGCCCAACAGCCCCCTGATCGTCAAGTACGTGGCCGAGAACGGCCTGACCAAGGACCTGAATGACTGGCTGGCCATCAATAAAGTGGCGACCCCGGGCAAATAGGCCGGCCAAGATTCTCCGCAAAGATTCTCCGCAAAGATTCTCAATGTATTACATTGATTGAATTAGCCGATTCCCTGGCCTTTGCAGGTAACGACTAATTGTGAGCTTTCCATTAAACATATAAAGGAATTAACTCCCGGGTCCTAAGATTGTCGGACTTGTTCCCTGACTAATTTTTTTTGGAGTAATCATCTCTATGTTGCAAGTTGGAAAAAGAGCTCCAGATTTTGACATGCCCTCAACCAAGGACCTCAAGACCTTGAAAGAGAATGTCAAGCTATCTGATTACAAAGGCAAATGGCTGATCCTGTTCTTCTATCCTCTCGATTTCACCTTCGTTTGCCCGACCGAACTGAAGGCTTTCTCCGAGAAAATGGATGAGATCAAAAAAGCCGGCGCTGAAGTCCTCGCTGTCTCAACCGACAGTGTGTTCAGCCACAGAGCCTGGATCAACACCCCCGATGCTCAGGGCGGACTCGGTCCTATCAAATACATCCTCGCTTCCGACATCACCAAAGATGTCAGCCGCGATTTCGGTGTATTGCTGGAAGACAAAGGCATCGCTCTTCGCGGCCTGTTCATCATCGATCCCGATGGTGTTCTCCAGTATCAAGTTGTCCATGGCCTGAACATCGGCCGCTCCGTTGATGAGACCCTGCGCGTGCTGGAAGCTCTCAAGACTGGCGGACTTTGCCAAGCTGATTGGAAGCCCGGTCAAAAGCCGCTCACCGTATAAGTGAGAACGATACGATAATTTGAGGGTCGCCTTGCACTGAAGGGCGGCCCTTACTTTTTAGGCTAGAATTAGCTCGAAAGTGACTTAAATGTGAGGAGGATCGATGCCGCTTCGAATGGACGCTCCCTTGCCCCCGCTGGAAGGCGGCACGGACTGGTTTAATAGCGAACCCATTAAAGCTGAAGACTTGAAGGGTCACCCGGTTTTGGTGCACTTCTGGTCAATCAGTTGCGGGATTTGCAAAGAGTCTCTGCCTGACCTCAATCGCTGGCTCGATGAGTACGGTCCCAAGGGACTGAAAATTATCTCGGTGCACATGCCGCGTCAGGAATCCGACACCAATGTGCCGGAAGTCAAAAAAGTGATGGAAGAATGGGAATGCAGACAACCCATTGTTGTAGACAACTGGCATACCATCACCGATGGATTTGAAAATAAATACGTACCTGCTCTCTATCTTTTTGACGCCGACCATAAGATGCGTCACTTTCAAGCTGGGGAAAAGGCCGTCAAAATGACCGAGCCTGTGATTCAACGTGTTCTCGGGCTGACGCAAACCGTTTAAGGAAAAGAGATTGAGTACAAGTAAAACCAGCCCAAAAGGTCAAAAAGCCGTGAGCAATATTGTGGCGGACAAGGCGGCCGAAGAAAAAGATGCGGATCAAAAGGACCAGAAGCATGCTCTGGACAAAAATTCTCTTGATCAAAAAAAGGTAGCCGAGTCTTACTCCCATGTCGATCACAGCAAATCGGCCGCGCTCTTTGCTCGTGCAAAAGAGCATATACCGGGCGGGGTTAATTCACCTGTACGTTCCTGTAAGGCGGTAGGCGGTGAGCCTGTTTTCATACACCACGCCGACGGCGCCTACATGTATGACGAAGACGAAAATCGCTACATCGATTATGTCGGCTCCTGGGGCGCGATGATCCTGGGTCACAGACATCCGCGCGTCTCTCAGGCGATTGAGGATGCCGTGCAGTGTGGTACCAGTTATGGTGCTCCATGCCGCGCTGAAGTGGAAATGGCTGAGCTCATCTGTCAGATGGTGCCCTCGGTGGAAATGGTGCGCATGGTTAACTCCGGCACCGAAGCCTGCATGTCGGCGATTCGCCTGGCCAGGGCTTTCACCAAGCGTAACTTGATCGTCAAATTTGATGGTTGCTACCACGGTCATGCAGATGCATTCCTGGTCAAGGCCGGTTCCGGTCTGGCCACCCTTGGTTTGAATACGGCTGCCAGTTCGCCCGGTGTGCCCGGCGAGTTTACCGCCATGACGATGTCCCTGCCCTACAACAATGTCGACGCTCTGCGCGAGGCCTTCGCCAAGAAAGGCGACGAAATCGCCGCCATCATTGTTGAGCCTGTTGTCGGCAATGCCGGCGTGATTGTACCGACAGAAGAATTCCTCAAGTCGATGCAGGGTCTCTGCAAAGATACCGGTGCCCTGCTCATATTTGATGAAGTGATGACCGGCTTCCGCGTCAGTCTCGGCGGCGCCCAGGAAAAATTTGGCGTCAAGCCCGACCTCACATGCTTCGGCAAAGTGATCGGCGGCGGACTGCCCGTCGGCGCTTATGGCGGCCGCAAAGACATAATGGAAATGATTGCCCCGCTTGGACCGGTATATCAGGCCGGCACGCTCTCGGGTAATCCTCTGGCCATGGCCGCCGGTCTGGCTCAGCTTAGATTCTTGCGCTCGGGCAAGCCCAACAAGGAGCTTGCGCTCACGACTGAAGCTCTGGCCACAGGCCTGAAGGAAGTCGGCGCAAAATTGAACGTGCCACTACAGGTAGTGTCTGTGCCCGGCATGCTCAGCGTATTTTTCACCAGTGAAGAAGTGAAAGACTTCGACAGCGCTCTCAAGTGCAATACCGAGCTCTTCGGCAAAGTCTGGCACGGCCTCATTAAACGCGGTATTTACTGGCCGCCTTCGCAATTCGAAGCAGCATTCATATCAGCCGTCCATAGCCGGCATGATGTGCAGGAAACGATTGCTGCCTTTGAAGACAGTATCTCGGAAGCAAAATAAGACAGGGAATTAAGTTATGCAGTTTGTTGTCACCGGACACGATGGAACAGATCAAGAAGCCGTAGCCAGACGTTTGGCCAAGCGCGAAGAGCATCTCAAGGCCGCCGAGAAGATGAAAGTCTCCGGCACTTTGAAGTTTGCCACCGCGCTTCTGGACGATGACGGCAAGATGATTGGTTCCATTCTGGTCGTTGATTTCCCAAGCCGCGAGGAACTTGACCAGTGGCTTAAGGTTGAGCCCTATATCCTGGGCGATGTCTGGCGCTCGGTGGAAGTTAAGCCCTGCCGCGTAGCGCCGATGTTCCAGGACAACTAAACCAGCCGACCCGCCAGGTCGTTCAATTGGTACCCGATTGTCACTTTTGAGTCCTATTCTGTAGCCATTCCTCCCCCATGGCCAGAATTAAGGATTCAAATACTATGCATCACCATCATTTTGAAAGCTCCCATCATAACCATCAGCCCAGCCAGATTGACCAGGACGAGCGTGCCGTCACTAAATGGCTGAATACTATGGAAGCAAGCCTGGCCAATCCCAAGTCTAAGTTTGATATTGCCAAGTTTTCCGACAGCGAAATAGACGCCATCAATAAGTACATGCACTCGCATGAAAAGTCTCTGGCGCGCTATGACCAGTTCCTGCCCAAGGTGCACATAGTCGACCATTCGGCTGCTGCCCCCGCCGCAGATACTTCGCATGAGTCCAAACATAAACCAGCCGAAGGCCTGCAATCTTGCCAGACTAAGAAGCCGAACTGGATTTAGTGAAGTAGGTAAGGTGACCTATAGCACAAGCGAAAATGAGGCTTCCGGCACCGTGGTTGAATCCGTCTCGTCCGCGTGACTGCGCTTCTGCCATCTGGCTCGTGCCAGCGTTATCGCACCTACGACGTTGCCGCCGGCTCTGGCCACCGACAACGCGCATTCGTATATTGTTGCGCCGGAGGTCAGCACGTCATCCACCAGAATCACATTCTGCCCAGCCAGGCTCTTGCTTGCAGCAAATGCCCCTTGCAAATTGCGTCTTCTCTGCCCCCGGCTCAGCCCAAACTGAGGTCTGGTGGCGCGGGTGCGAAGCAGGCTGGTGTTGTCCATTTTTAAATTGAGCTCGCGGCCTAAATGAAAAGCGAGTTCCTCTGCTTGATTGAAACCTCGCTCCCGGCGCTTGCCTGCGTGCAATGGCACCGGTACGAGCACTGGTTTCTCTCCTTCTCCTGTCTCCAGCAACGCCACCGCCGGCGGTAGCAGTGCGAAGGACAATATTCTCGCCAGCTCGGGCCGCTTCAGATATTTGATTTGATACACAGCTTCCTGCAGCGGGCCGCTGTAATAGCCGCAACTCAGGCATTCGATCACATCATTATCATCGTCGCCTATGAGCGTGGTGCGCACGGGCTCCAGCTCGCTGAAGAATGAGCGGCAATGATTGCACAATTCGCCTTCCGTCGTGTCCACCTGGCACAGCCCACAGCAAGGCGGCTCAAAGAGCAGCAGGGTTACCAGCCGCCACAGTCTTCCGGGCAGACCCATAGCCAATTTCAACATAGACATCCCATCCCCCCTTCCTAAAAAGGTCCGTCTAAATTGAAAAACGTTTCTTTCCGGCAATAAGTTCAATCGCCGGAAGACATTTAAAAGCTACACTTATGTGCATGAAAAAAGATGGCCACAAACTCATAGCCCTGGCTGAAGAGCGCCTTGCCGAAGCCTTCCGTCATATTGACGACATCGCCATGACCAATCAGCTGCGCGTGCTCGCGGCCTTCCGGCAACATAAGTTGACCGAGGAGTTTTTTGCCGAGCGCACCGGCTACGGCATCGACGACACCGGCCGTGAGGCCATGGACCGCATTTTTGCCTCGGCCTTTGGTTGCCCATCGGCTGCGGTGCGCATGCAAATGGTCTCCGGCACTCATGCTATTGCCTGCGCCCTTTTTGGCAATCTGCGCCCGGGCGACAGTCTTATAAGTCTCACCGGCAAGCCCTACGACACCCTGGAAGAAGTAATCGGCGTCCAGGAGCCGGTTACGGCTGGTTCTAAGGCTGGGGGCAAGGCCCGTAAAACGGCCAAACCGGCTAAAATTAGCGGTTCGCTGGCCGAGCTTGGCGTGCACTATACCGAGCTGGACCTGGATCCGGTGCGCGATGGTGAAAACAAAATCGTCGCTGCTATTCACAAAGCCGGTCCGGCAGCGCTCTATCACATTCAAAAATCCCGCGGCTATTCCATGAGCCGCCGCACTCTGTCCAATAAGGATATCGGCAAGCTCTGCACCATGGTGCGCAAGGTCTATCCCGAGGCCCGAGTCTTTGTCGACAATTGCTACGGTGAATTTGTCGAGGCGGCCGAACCCACCGCCCACGGCGCCAATCTTATGGCCGGGTCCCTGATCAAAAATCCGGGTGGCGGCCTGGCTCTGACCGGCGGTTATGTGGCCGGGGACGCAGACATGGTGGAGAACGCCCTGGTCCGGCTGACCGCCCCCGGCATCGGCGGGCACCTGGGTGTCACTTTTAACCAGAATCGCCTGGTCTTTCAGGGACTCTTTATGGCGCCTTCGGTGGTGGCCGGAGCGGTGAAAGGGGCGATGCTTGTGGCTTCGGTCATGGGCGAGCTGGGCTGCAAAATCGACCCGGCGCCCATGGATACTCGCTTTGACATTATTCAGGCCATAGAATTTGGCGACCGCAAGAAACTGGTCAATTTTTGCCGGGCGATCCAGAGCTTTTCCCCCGTAAACGCCCATGTGCTGCCCGAGCCCAGCGCCATGCCCGGCTACGCCGACGAGGTGATTATGGCCGGGGGCTCCTTTGTCGAGGGGGCCACCATCGAGCTTTCCTGCGATGGACCGCTGCGCGAGCCCTATGCCGTATATCTGCAAGGAGGACTCTCATATCTTCATGTAAAGAGCGCCCTGCTCGGGGCTCTAAATCTGTCGCAGTCGGGCGAGGCGCGTTTTTTCTAATGTGTTAAACGTTAACCGGCGGCGATTGGTGACTGACGTGTCGGACTTTTATCCCTATAATTAGCCCAGTTCACTTCGCCATACTCAGCTCTTTGAGGATGTACTCGTGGTAGCTCAAATGCCCGCTAGACACCAGGTCAACTCCGACGCCAAGCTAGAGCTCAAGATACTTTCCGGGACCGCCAATCCAGAATTGGCCAGGGAAGTCGCAGAGCACCTGGGTTTGGGCATCACTCCGGTAAAAATCGCCCCGTTCTCAGACGGCGAGATATATGTGCAGTTGCAAGAATCGGTCCGGGGTGTTGATTGCTTCATCATCCAGCCCACCTGCACACCGGTAAACGAAAATTTGATGGAGCTGCTTATCCTGCTCGACGCACTGAAACGGGCGTCAGCCGGACGCATCACCGTTGTGATGCCTTATTACGGTTATGGCCGTCAGGACCGTAAAGCCGCCGGACGTGAGGCTATCACCGCCAAGCTTATTGCAGACCTTTTGACGACGGCCGGAGCCCAGCGTGTAGTCGCTCTCGACCTGCATGCACCGCAAATTATGGGCTTCTTCAATATCCTTGTCGATCACCTTTATGCCAGCCCCGTGCTGCTCGACTACATTCGCGAGCTCAATCTCACCGACATCGTCCTGGTCAGCCCGGATGTGGGCGGGGTGTCGCGTACCCGTGCTTTTGCTAAAAAATTAGATGATGCCCCCATTGCCATCATCGACAAACGTCGCACCAAGCACAATGTGGCTGAAGTGATGAGTGTCGTAGGCGATGTCAAAGGCAAAGTGGCGATTATGGTGGACGATATGGTCGACACCGCCGGGACACTGGTGAAGGGCGCTGAGCTTCTAATCAAGGAAGGCGCCGTGCGGGTTTTCGCCTGTGCCACCCATGCTGTTCTTTCCGGTCCCGCCAATGAGCGTCTGGATAATTCGCCGATCGAAAAATTGATCGTCACCAATTCCATCCCTCACGATCCCGCTAACCTTTCGGACAAAGTTGTGATGCTGTCCGTGGCTAAGTTGCTTGGAGAAGCTATTCATCGCATTCACGACGATTCGTCCGTGAGTGAAATGTTTGCATGAGCCTCGTTCTCGAGAGCTTTCCTGTTGGTCCACTCGGCTGCAACTGCTCCATCATCGGTTGCAGTGAGACTAAAGAAGCGGCCGTGGTCGATCCCGGCGGCGATGTCGATGAGATTATCGCCCGGCTTAAAAAGCACGGTCTGACGCCGAAATATTTGCTGCATACGCACGCGCACTTCGATCATATTATCGGTTCGCGCGGCATGCGCGAAAAAACCGGCGCGCTTATCTGTCTCAATAAAGACGACCAGTTTCTCTATGACAAACTCACTACCCAGGCGGGTATGTTCGGCTTCGCCGCCGATGAGCCTTTGCCTGTTGATAGATTTATCGAGGACGAAGAAGAGTTCGGCATCGGTTCGATGAAGGCTTCGGTCATTCATACACCCGGCCATACGCCCGGCTCTTGCTGCTTTTCTCTGGGAGCGAAGGAGAGCGTTTTGTTCTCCGGCGATACTCTCTTCAATCGCTCTATCGGCCGCACGGACCTCTGGGGCGGCTCTTTTGAGGAAATAATCAAATCCATTTCCACACGCCTTTTCACCCTCGATGACAGTACCCGGGTCATAACCGGACACGGCCCGGACACAGACATCTGGAGTGAGAAGAAGAAGAACCCGTTTTTCCAGTGAACGCTAACTAAAGGATCTGGCTGTGTCATCAAAAAGAACAGAAGAGCTCGATTTCTCTCCCTTTAACGCGGAAGATGTTCTCACTGCCCTTTGCAAAGTGCTGCGCACCAGCCGGGCGATTTCATTCAGCTATGCCGGTGACATTCAGAGTGTCGTTGATCGCATCGGCCGTGTCTTCCATGCCGAGCGCTGCATGATGCTGGTTGCGGCAAAGGATCAGGTACATGTTGAAACATTTGAGTATCTCGCCGAGGGCATAGACAGTGTCTCTCACATGTTTGCCGGCGTGCGCGGCCAGGCCATGGCACATGAGCTGATTGGACTGGACGGCGATATTAATGCGGTGTCCGATGTTGCCAATGCATCGAATCTTGATGGCGGTTATTTCCTGCCTCTCAAAATACGCGGCGACAGCCGCAACGACGGCAAGGAACGACGCGCCGGTCTTCTCTATATCAAGGACGGTCCGCTCAGCCGCTGGAATAAGCTGGTCCTGGAGAGTCTTGTGGTTGTTGCCGATCATCTGGCCCGCCTGGCTCAGATCGAGCAGATTTCGAGTACTTTGGGCGAGCTGGAAAGCGAGGACAAAGTCACCGGATTTCTCCACCGCAAATTTGCCTCCGGGGCGGCGGCTAAGGAGCTTGCCCGGGCGGAATTTTTTGGCGATCAGGCCAGTCTCATGCTTATCGATCTTGATCTTGGCGGACGGTCGCCTGATGTTTATGGCACCGCCCTTGGTGAGGCTGTGATTAAAACGGTGGCCTCGGCTATAGCCGCCGGTGTTCGCGGTGTCGACATTTGCGGTCGCATCGGCCTGGACGAGTTTCTTGTATTTTGCCCCAGGCTGGATCAGGAGGAAGCGGGCAAGCTGGCTGCCTATCTCGTTAAACGTATAAACGAGAGTTTGATGAATCTGACCCGCAATGGTGAAATCAAGGCCGAAGTCGGTGTTTTTGTACCAACCACCGCCAGTGTCGGACTGGCGCACAGCCGTAAGGGCGAGGCCTTCGAGGCTCTGTATTCGGCGGCGCAGGAAAGTCTCAATGCTGCCAGACAGGCCGGCGGCAATATGGTCAAATCTGTTTGAAGCCCTTGGCAACAATTGCGAAAATTTGCCCTGGATCAGCTCAAATGATTTGTCATGGCTTCTATAATTAGGTTATTGGACACACCAAGCGTCAGGCGGGCAAATAAATGAGAAATCAAAAGTTTAACGGCAAAAAGTTGGTGGGACTGGGCTTGAGCCTGGCCTGCGCACTGAGCCTTTATTCGGCGGGTTCAGCCCTGGCCGAGAGCGAGGCCGGCTTTATCATGGTTGGTGGTGGTGACAGCGAATCCGGTGGTGTATACGCCAGCGGCGGCTCTTCCGAAAGCGGCGGTCCGATGGATAACGGCTCTGAATCGGAATCCGGCGGTGTGCGCAATAACGGCTCCGAATCCGAATCCGGCGGCGTATTCAGCAGCGGTGCCGAGTCCGAATCGGGCGGCATGAGCGGCAGTACCTCAGAAAGTGGCGGATTGTCGAGCGTCGGCAATGTCTATGTGCCTAACTACGGCGTCAAAAATTATCAGTGGTAATGCATTGAAAGGCGGCTGTAGCCGTCTTCAGTAAGCTAAAAAGCCCGCTTCGTTCCGGAAGCGGGCTTTCGATTTACTGGTCTTCTTTGAAGCGGGCCAGCTTATTTGGTGGCTGTCTCCGGGTGTCTGAAATAGCCAAGTTTGGACGCTTTTTCGCTGTCGGCATTGGCCATCTTGCGATAGAGTTCGGCACGGTTGAAATAGCCGGCGCCCAGTTTGGGATCAATTTCCAGGGCCTTGTTTATGTCGGCCATGGCCAGATCAAGCTTGTCCAGATGGATGTAAGCATGGCCGCGATTGGCATAAGCTCGAGCCAGTTTGGGATCGAGTGATATAGCCTTGTCGCAGTCGGCAACGGCCTTGTCAAATTCGCGGGTGGCAATCAAGGCATGGGCACGGTTGACGTAGGCGACAGCCATGTCCGGCTTGAGTTCGATAGCCTTATTGGCATCGGTGATTGCTTCTTGATGACGTCCAAGTTTGTTCAGAGCATGGGAGCGGTTGATGAAAGCAATGTGCAGCTTGGGTGAAAGCTTGAGCGCTTCATCGCAGTCAGCCAGAGCCTTGGCGTGTTGATTCAAATGCAATTCGGCCCAGGCGCGATTGACGTAGGCTACGTCCAGCTTGGGATTGAGTTCGACTGCCTTGTTGCAATCTTCCAGAGCGCCTTTGTAGTTGCGCTCGGTCATGCGCACGCCGGCGCGATTAGCGTAGGCGCGGGCATAGCTTGGATTTTCTTGAATGGCTTCGTTAAACTTGGCCAGTGCTTCCTGGATCTTTTCCTCTTTCATCAAAGCGACGCCGTCGCAATTGGCTTTGAAAGCCTTGGCATTCACCTGACCCTTGGCGGCTTTGCTTGAGCCTGTCTTCTTAGCACCCTTGTCGGCCTTTTCAGCGGCGGCAAGCGCGGACATTGGATTTACAAGTGAAAAGCACAGGGCAGTGAGCGCGATCTTGGCAATTGATCCCATCGGAACCTCCTCAATAAAGCTCAGTTGATTATCTCACAGCGCCTTTGGCAGTGCCAGCAGGCGGGGCGGCGGCGGTGGTGCTTGCTGTAGCTGGAGTGGCCGCGGCAGCGGCTTTCTTTTGTTCCTCGGCGGCACGCAGAAATTCATCCGACAATTTGATGGCTGCTGTTTTGCGCTTTTCCTTGACCCAGTTTTGTTCTGTGGCCTCTTTATTTTGTTGACTGAGGACCTGATTAAGCGTGCCTTTCACTTCATCAAAGCTGAGGCAGCCCTCCGGTTGTCTATCTACTAGCTTGACAATGTGCCAGCCGAAGGCCGTGTGTACAAGTTCCGGGGCCACGTGACCGGGTTTCAAATCTTTGACGGCATCGCAGAGTCTTTCCTGGTCGGACTTGCCGCCGTTGGAGCCGGGCACTTTCAAACTCAGGTCGATCCAACCGAGATCTCCGCCGGTCTTGGCGGCGCGGGCCGGCACGTCATCGCTGTCGCGGTCGGCCATGGTTTTGAAATCTTCACCCTTTTTGGCTCTTTCCAGAAGGGCCTGGGCTTTATTAAATTGAATGGCCTGCAGAATTTTCTCTTCCTTGTCAAGCTCATCCGGGGTGATGTTGGGCTTCTGCCGTTTGATCTGGGTGCGCACGCTCTCCAGTGGCGGATTGTCAAAGGTGGGGGCGGCGATGACGATGTGGCTCAGTCTTACCCGCGCTCCGTGCTTGAAGCCTTCTTTGCTCTTTTCATACTGTTCTTTCAGCATGGCATCGGAGAGCGCGCCTTCTTTGTCGATTTTTTCCATCATCATCACCATCATTTCGTGATTGATGATTTCTTCCTTTATCTGTTCTTCCGTTTCCGAGCTGTTTTTGACGAGTTGCTCGTACTTTTTGCTGTGCTTAAACTGGATGTAGTGATTCATGGCGGCGCGGTAGAAGCCTTCGCGGCGCGCTTCCTGCAAGAGCAGCTCGCGGTTGATCATTTCGTTGAGCAGCTGTCCTTCAATGAGCTTGGTGCCGGTCTTAAAAGCCAGACCGAGCATCAAAACCTGTTCGTTAAACTGAGCTTCGGTGATCTTCTTTTCTTTGAGGAATTCTGTGAAAGCTTTGCCTTCGAGGGATTCTTTCCTGCGGGCGGTTTCCAGAAGTTTCTTGTGTTCTTCGTCGGTCAGTTTTACGTCCATGCTTCGGGCTGTCCCGAGGAGCTCGTTGACTTTGGCCGGTTGTGAGGTAAGGACGGCCTGGAGTGAGAGCACGGCGTCGCGGTATTCTTTTTTGAACGACTCTACTGTTAGTGGCGTCCCGTTGACGGTGCAAAGGACCAGTGAATCTTTCAATTTGCTGATGCTGACATTGTTCAGGGCCGCCAGCTGGGGCAGGTCAGACAGTTCGGGCGGTCCCTGGTTGGCTTGATTGGGAGCGGCGGCGGTACCGGATGCGGTGCCGGCTACCGTGCCTGTGCCTGCGGTGGCTGGATTTTTGTCTGTGGCCTTATCACCGCTGCCTTTGTCGCTGGTTTTGCCGCTGCCGGCTTTCGGCGCTTCACAAGCGGAGAGTCCTAACGCTGCCACAAGTATGAGACTCATGGTTTTGATTGCAGTTTCGGTCTTGAGACTAGGCTTTTTCACACATTTCTCCAATCAAGGTTTTAAAAATTGTGCTCAAGCAGGTTTTACCTGAGCGCTGCTGACTATTGCGGTCAATAATTCTTCCAGCAGGCTGAGCTGATCTTCGGGATCATCACCCTGCGATTTTACGAGAATGTAAGGACTGGATCCCTGGCCGCCGGCGATGCCGGGTTTGTAGGTGGTGCGGTTGCCCAGATGTTTCGGCAGTCTTGCCTGGACGGGCATCCATTGTTGCAGTCTGAAAGGCACGTACAGTCTCACGCCCTGGAGATCCGGTTTGATCGATTGTACGTTGGCATGGCTGGCCAGCAGTCGCAAACGGACAATCTTCATCAGTTGTTCCGTTTCCTTCGGTATGGTGCCGAATCTGTCTTTCCACTCTTCTTCCAGCTTGGCCAGTTCGGAGGCGGACTTCACATCGGCCAGGCGTTTGTATTCGATCAGCCTCTGACCGCCATCCTCTATATAGGATTCGGGGATGTAAGCGGTGACGTTGATGTCGACGGCGGCTTCGGCTTCCTGCTCGACGACTTCGCCCTTCAGCTCGGCCACCGACTCTTCCAGGAGTTTGCAATAGAGTTCAAATCCGACCGAGATCATATGTCCGTGTTGTTCGGCGCCGAGGATATTGCCGACTCCGCGGATTTCCATATCGCGCAGGGCGATTTGATAACCCGAACCGAGCGAGGTGAATTCGCGGATTGCTTTGAGTCTGCCCTGGGCCTGTTCGGAGAGCACCTTGGCCGGTGTATAGAGACAGTAGGCATAGGCCTGCACCGCCGAACGGCCGACCCGGCCGCGCAACTGATACATCTGCGCCAGTCCCAGTTTGTCGGCGTCATTGATGATGATAGTGTTGACGTTTGGTATGTCCAGACCTGATTCGATAATAGTCGTGCAGACCAGGACATCAAATTCATGCGATAAAAAGGAGAGCATGACGTTTTCCAGGTCGCGTTCGTTCATCTGTCCGTGACCGATGGCGATGCGCGCTTCCGGTACCAGTTGCTTCACTTCGTAGGCAATTTGTTCGATGTTTTCCACACGGTTGTGGACAAAATACACCTGTCCGCCGCGTTCCATTTCGTGCAAAATCGCCGTGCGCACAAGGGGCAATTTATACTCGCCGACAAAAGTTTTGATCGGCGCGCGGTTAATCGGCGCTGTATTGATCTGCGACATGTCTCTGGCGCCGGAGAGCGCCATGTACAGCGTTCTTGGGATGGGTGTAGCGGACATGGTTATTACATCCACCATCACGCGCAATTGTTTCAATTTTTCTTTGTGAGCAACACCGAAGCGCTGCTCTTCGTCGATTACAACCAGGCCGAGATCCTTGAAAGCAATATCTTTTTGCAGCATGCGGTGGGTGCCGACAACCACGTCGCATTCACCGGTGGCCAGACGTCTGGCTACTTCTCTCTGTTCTTTGGCGGTGCGGAAGCGGCTGAGCAGACCTACCTTAATAGGATAGGCGGCGAAGCGCTCGGACATATTGTTGTAGTGTTGCTGCGCGAGAATTGTGGTCGGCACCAGCACCGCTACTTGTTTGCCCGACATTACCGACTTGAAAATGCCGCGGATGGCAACTTCGGTTTTTCCAAAGCCCACATCTCCGCAAATGAGGCGGTCTGCCGGTTTACCCGATTCCAGGTCGGCTTTGACGTCGACAATGGCCTGCCACTGGTCAGGGGTTTCCTCGAAGGGAAACGCTTCTTCCATCTCGTACTGCCACGGTGTATCGGGCACGCACTGGAAACCTTCTTGTTTGGCGCGCATGGCGTAGAGATTGACCAGGTCTTCGGCTACGGCCTTGACCGATTTTTTCACCCGGCGTTTGGTGGATTCCCATTCGGCGCCGCCGAGGCGGGAGAGTCTGGGCGGTGCGTCGCCTGCACCGCGGTAACGCGAGAGCAAATTGATCTGGTCGACGGGCACATAGAGGCGGTCGTCGCCGGTGTATTGCACGGTCAGATATTCGCGCATCTGATGGTCGACGGTGATGCGCTGAACGCCGATAAACTGCCCGATGCCGTGCTTCATATGCACGACATAATCGCCAATTTTTAGATCGGCCACCGAAGTGAAGCGGTCATAGTTTTTTTCTGCAATCGGCCGTCTATAAACAGTCGGCTTGCGTTTCAGGCCAAACATTTCGGCATCGGTGACGCAGACCAGCTGCGCGTCGGTCAGGCGGAAGCCATGGGTGAAACCGTGGCGGCATACCCAGACCGGTGGTGCGTCGCTTGCACCTTTAGAGGGCGAGCCGCTTCTGGCCAGTGAGGTTGAAAGTGGGTTTTCCAGATCCGGCAATTGCGAGGCAAGGTCAGCTTTGACCGCGCCGTTGGTTTTGCCGTTTGTTTTGTTTGGACCGTTGCCGCCGGCTGCGTCAATGCTTGAATCATTGAGGTCAATGTGGGTTTCGCTGTTGGCGTCTGCACCGGTCAAATATTCAGCGGCGATGTCCCATTCCTTTAAGATGCCTAAAATGCGTTGCGGTTGCTCGGTGGAAATAAGGACGTGCAAACCTTCTTTGCGCCAGGCTCTTACTTTTTCAGCCAGCAGCTCGATCTGATTGCCGAAGCGCTCCACCGGTTGACACTCAAAATGCACAAGGGCCTGGGCTGCCAATTCGGAAGAGAGTGTTTCTTCTTCCAGGGCAATAGGCAAGGTCGATACGAATACGCGCTGATGTTTCTTCAGAGCCTGCGCCACTTCCTTGCTGGTTGAGTGCAGCGGGCGGGGCAGGGGCAAAAGACGTCCCGTTTCCAGACCTTCTTTGAGAGCTCCGCTCAGTCTGTCTTCATAGGATGTGAGCGCGGCAAAGAGCGAGTCCCATTCATCGAGGACGATGAGACTGTTTTCGGACATGTAGTCGCAGAGAGTGGCAAATTCATCGTGCACATAGGGCGCGTAGTATTCGACGGACTCGGGATAACGACCGGAAGCCAGAGCGTCCAGGTCACTTTCCATAACCGAACGAATGGTATCGGCGGCTTGATCCGGCAGCGTTTTGCAGGACTCATCGGTCACCGCCCGTAGTTTCGCGACCAGGGCTTCGCGTTCGCCGTCGTCCTGGTGTAAAACTATCCACCAGCGCGGTGGGATCTGGCATGATGGCTTGGGTTCGACCGATCTTTGCGAGTCGATATTGAAGACTCTTATCGATTCGATTTCTTCGCCGAAGAGTTCGATACGAACAGGTGGTCCGAAGGACGGGAAAATGTCGACAATGTCACCGCGGATGCTGAACTCTCCGCGCAGGGTGACGAGAGCCTCGCGCGAATAGCCGAGATTGGCCATGCGCCTTGCTACTTCCTGGGTGTCGATTGATTCGCCCACGGTGAATGTGAGTGTGTTTTCGACCAGCGCTTTGGGCGAGAGTACTCTCTGTGTCAGGGCTCTGGCGCTGACGACGGCGATAAAAGGTTGCTCCGATTTGTCCAGGCAATGGGTCAGCACTTCCATCTGGGCTGCGATGTTATCGGGGCTGGAGAGCACCTGCTCGTAAGGCGATACTTCGCTCGACGGGAAGAGATAGACCGGATATTTACTGAGGTTGCTCAGCTCCTGGTGATATCTTGCGCCGGTGTGGTTGTCCTGTACGACAATCATCAGCGGTCGTTTTGTCTCATGGGACAAAACCGACAAAACCAGTGTCTTGGCTGAATCCGTCAGGCCGACAAGATTGAGCTCCGAATTGCTGCCGCGGGCCGTGCGCGAAAGCAGCTTGGCATACTGTGGGCAGTGAAGAAAAAGTTGATGCAGATTTACTGCGAGATTTGCGTTGCGCATCTTGTTGTTTTGAGGATTCCGATGTTGGACCTTGGGCGAATTGTCTATTTTATCATTCCTGGGAAAAGCACGGCCATCCGTGTAAAGGCCTCTAAAGCCTCTTAGTTCTTGTATTATTGATGCAGCTAGAATTGAACGGCTGTAGCCTCAGGTTTGTAAACCGGCTATCTTGGAAATACTTAGTCTTTGTTGGGCTAGAACTTGGTCAAGCGTAAACCTGCTCCCCTATCCTGCAGATTGCTTCTCTGGCTCATGATCCTCGGAGGCCTCTGGTCGGACGCTGACCCTGTCAGGGCTGAAGGTCGTTATAAGCCCGAGACGGCGGTGCATATGCAGGCCGGGGTCAAGCTTTTGCGCGAGCGTCAGCTGGTTCAGGCCCGGCAGGAATTTGAAACGGTCGTCAAGATGGAGCCAAACATTCCTGACGCCTATAACAATATCGGACTGACCTATTTCTACGAAAATAACGTCGCCCGCGCCCAGCAGTCCTATCGCAAAGCTCTTGACCTTGAGCCCATGTATGGCCCGGCCTTGAACAATCTTGGTCTGATTTTGTACTCCACCGGCCACCCCAAGGACGCGCTCTATTACTGGCAGCAGTGCCTCAAAGTCTCCACCACTTCCGAGCCGGATCTCTACTATTACATAGCCAATGCTCTGCGCGACACCGGTCGCAAAAGCGAGGCGCGCGAAAATTATTTAACTGCCATTAAACTCAATCCTAATAGCGCTGCGGCATATAGCGGCCTGGCCGCCCTGGACCTGGGTGAAAATCGTCTTGATGACGCCCTGGCCGAGGTGAAGAAATCAATCAAACTCAAGTCCGACTCGGCTTTCAGCTATTTCCATCTGGGGCTGATTGAGGAGCGGCGCAACAATCCCTCGGCGGCCCTGGTGGCCTATCAAAACAGTCTCAAATACGAGACTGTGCCTAAGTATGCCAAAGAAACCCGGTCGCGAATCGCCAGGCTCAAAGCCGGCGAAAGTGGCGACGCTGGTTCCGGGGCCGGTTCGGCCGCGGCCGACGAGGTCAAGGCCCGCGCCCTGGCGGCTCTCAACCGCCATGACTGGGGCACGGCCCGCGCTGAGCTGGAGGGCCTGGTCAAGGGCCCGGCCGCCGAGGATCCCATTGTCTGGAACAATCTTGGCCTGGCTCTGGCCGGCGAGTCGCAAAATTCGCGTGCCGTGGAGGCCTATCGCAAGGCTCTCCTGCTCCGGCGCGAGGGCTTTGCCGAGGCTCAATACAACCTGGGCATGGTTTTGCGCCACATGGGAGACAATTTAGGAGCGGAAGCGGCTTTTCGTAAAGCAATTGATGATTCCAGCCGCAAGGGCAGAAGCAATCCGCTGTCGCAAAATATGCTGGGCATTATCCTGCGCGAGCGCGGCGATTTTGACGCCGCGGACAAGGCTTTTCGCCGTGCCATCATGCAGGCCGGCAATGATCTGCCTGTGGCGCATTACAATCGGGCTCTGCTTCTTGAGCATAATGAGCACAGTCGCGATGCCATCTCGGAGTATCACACCTATCTCGAACTGGCTCCCCACGGCAAAAACGCCGCAGCGGCCAAGATCCGTCTGAAGCGCCTGACCGGCACCTAGATGTTTGTGCCCTCCAGCGTGTAGATGTTGTAACCATGCGTTGCGGTTGTCAACGTATATTGGTTGCCTATAGTAAAATGATTTTTCCCAGATTGGTTGTAAACATTAGCCATGGCCACCGCCGAAAACCTGACTGCTGAAAAAGCGACAAAAATAGACGAAAAGGGCGTTAACGAAATGCCCATGCCGCAGGCCGAAGAGATAGAGGCAATTTGCAAAGTTGCTTCAGCTCGTACCGTCTCGCCTGTGCCGGCCAATAAAACTCGCGTTGCCGTTTTGATGAGCGGTGGCGTTGATTCGTCGGCGACCGCTCTTCTGATGCAAAAGGCAGGCTATGACGTCATCGGTGTGACCGGCTGGTTAATCAAATCCGGCAGCCGTTGCTGTGATACCGGCATGATTGATGCCGCGCGCGTCTGCGAACAGCTCGGCATCGAGCATCACGCAGTTGATCTGCGCGAAATGTTCAAAACCGAAATCATGGATCAGTTTCACGAATCCTACGCCCGGGCTCGTACGCCCCTGCCCTGTAGTCTGTGCAACACACTGGTGAAGTGGGGAGCGCTTCTGCGCTACGGCAAAAAGATTCTCAACGCATCATATATAGCCACCGGTCACTATGCCCGCGTGGTGGAAACGGAGCACGGCACCAGATTGGCCAAGGCCAGGGATGAGCATAAGGATCAGTCCTATGTGCTCTGGGGTTTGACCATGGAGCAGGTGAAATCAACACTTTTGCCTCTGGGTGAATTCACCAAGGATGAAATCCGAGCGATTGCCACCGAAGGCGGTCTGGTCACGGCCAATCGCCCTGACAGTCAGGATCTTTGCTTCATTCCGCGGGGTACGACCACCCAGCAATATCTGAGCAACTTTTTGAAAGTTGAACCGGGCCCCATTATTCACACGGTAACCGGACAGATACTGGGTGAGCATCAGGGTACTTTCAACTACACCATCGGTCAGCGCAAAGGCCTTGGCATTGCTTCTTCCGAGCCACTTTACGTGACCTCGGTCGATCCCGATCTGAGAGTCGTGTATGTCGGTCCCAAGGAAGCTCTATTGCGCAGAGAGTTGACGGCATCGTTTACAAACTGGATTTTAGAGTCACCACCGGTAGAACCATTTAAAGCTCTGGCCAAGATTCGTTACAACAGCAAAGCCGAGCCCGCTGAAATCACGCCCCTGCCCGACAACAAGGTGCAGGTAGTTTTTGATGAGCCGCAGCCGGCAATCACTCCGGGTCAGGTGCTTGGCATATACGACCTGGGTGATCAATATATCCTGGGCGGTGGCTGGATCGACTGACCTGTTGATTGGCTGACAGACTGACAATTGTCAGTGGAAATTTTCGTTGCTTCGAGCGAGCGCTTCTTTTATAATTTCTAAGAGTACCGTCTCGGTGCTCTTAGAATTACTAGAGATTCAGTTCGGGGTCCTTCGTTTGCCGAAAAATTTTGTATCAGGAACTCTCTTCTCGCTGACGACAGCAGCGGCTATTTCACTGGCGCTGTCCTGTCTGATTGCTCTCACCCCGGCCGCAGAAGCCAGGCGTCACTCCTCGGGGCACAGTGCCGGCAGCAGTCACAGCAGCAGTCACAGTTCCGGACGCAGTGGAAATTCTTCGAGAGCGTCGCATTCAACTTCTTCCAGGCACGGTCACTCTGCTCCCGTTGTAGCGCATGGTCACGGCCGTCGCGGACGCGCTGCCCACGCGGCGCGCGTGCACGAAGTGGCTCACCATGGCCGTCATCATGTTGTAGCTCATCAGGCGCCGAAGACACGTTATGCCTATCCCATAGGCATCTTTATGAAATCGCCGCCGGCTTTTGATTCTTCGCCCCTGGCGGAAGACACCGCCCGCGATATCGAACGCGCCTTTGACCGTGGCACCGCCGATAGTTACCCTGCCCGCACCCTTGTGCGCGCCGGTATCGTTAAGTATCATCCCTTGCATGGTGGTATATTCTGGCGCCGTGAGCCGGTCAAATACATAGTTATGCACTCCACCGAAACAGGCATTCCTCTGTCGGCTGTGCGTGTGATCGAAAGCTGGAGCTCGATGGGCATTCGTCATCCGGGCGCCCAGTATGTGGTCGACCGTGACGGCACAATCTATCAGGCCGTAGATCCGGAGCTGGCTACCGTGCACGTCAATATCTTCAAGACTTTGCCGGGCATCAACAACGACAACAGCATCGGCATTGAGATGAACCACACCGGTTCGCAAAATTATCCCCAGGTGCAGCGCGATGCCGTGATCAAGCTGGTGGGCTATCTCAAGCGCCGCTACAACATTGAAGAAGGCAACATCATCACCCACCGCTATGCCCAGCAAGGAGACCATACCGACCCGGTCAACTTCGACTGGGATGGTTTCCTGGCGACTGTCGGTTCTTTCCACAACCAGGCCATTGCTTACCGCTCAAACCATATAAAGGATGAAGCGAAACAATGGAAGCGTGAACCGGAAGCTAAACTCAATACTTATCTCAAGCCTCACAAAGAGTTGGGTAACGGTCTCAGCGGGACTAGGGAACAGCCCCCTGTTGCCCCTCCCACCGAACCTGTCGTAGAACCTGTCGTAGCGCCTGCAGCAGCGCCCGCTCCCGATACCACAAATGGTGCCGGCGCCAGTGCTCCCGTGCCTGCGTCGGAGCGTGGATTTGAGAAGAATTCCTCGGTCAAGCCTTCGGATGGCGATGACGTCATGGAAGTACCTGCTGCAACTCCAGCACCGTCACCTGCCAAGGCTCCCCTGCCGGGTGCAAACCCCTGATTTGATCGCAAGCCTACCAGGGTGTGTCGATTATTTTGTAGAGCCCTGCGACCGGATCGCTTTTAATCAGATGCAATGAGGTTATATGATGCTTGATCGGCAGCAGTGCCGATATATCGTTGAGCAGCCGTCCGTCGCCGAAGTTATCCGGCGGATTGAGCCGGGCGATAGTGACATGCGGCCTGAAGAGCAAGTTGCGCGCTTCGTCTTTGTCGGCGGTGCTGAATTCCGCCAGGGCGCTGCGCAAGGACATGCCGATGCGCAAGACCTGATCCGGCACCACATCCGGTGTAGCTACCAGGACACGGCCGGCCATGACCGATGGCCAGGCTTCCATATATTTGTATTCGAGATGGATGGACAGCGGTTTTACAGGTATTACCGGGGACGCCTGTTCTCGGGCCAGGGCATTTTCCACCGACAGGCCTAAACTGCCCTCGGCCAGGTCGAGACTGCTCGGCTCGGCTTTCTTGCTCCGGGCAGCGCCACTTCCACTGGTGCCGTCAATGCCGCTGACGATTGGTTCCATGCCCATAAATGAATCGGCCAGGGCCTTGAGGTCAGTGCCTTCCTGGAGAAAATCCACTTCTCTCCGCAGCCGCGCCTGGATATCTGGAATTACCTCTTCCTGCACTTCGCCGATAAAAGCCCAGGTCAGATGCAGGTTCACTTCTTTGACAAAGCGCAGAGTCGATTTTGTATACGTGCTCAGATGCTTCAGTTTGGCGCGGCCAAACTTGTCGATCCGCGCTGCCTCATCTTTTTCCAGAAAGGAACCAACGAAAAGTCTGACGGTGGAAATCGCTAGCCTTCCTTTTTAGTTAGATTGGCTTTTATCGCCTGTTCTACGCCTTTTTTACCGCCCAGACCCTTGATCAAAAGGGCGCCGCCGATAGCAAACGGGAGGAACATTATCACCATTTGCGCCATGGTCAGTGGCGGGAAATTTATCACCAGGGTGGCCAGGAAAGAGAAGATCAACAGCACGCAGGAGAGCGCGGTTACGATCCAGCCCCATTTATTTTTGTTGTCGTAGAACATCATGCCGATGCCTACCATCAGAGGCAGGAACAGCAGGGCGAAGCCGCCGCTGCCTAGGCCCAGCATATTGAGTAGGCCGCTCGATACTTTTACGTGCTGAAAGACGAGGACGACACCGGCAAATATCAGTGCCAGGCCGCCGAAGTAAGCTCCATCATTGCGCGGGACGGTGTCGTCGCCGGTTGTTATCACCGTCTTTTTGCCAGTGGCGCTTCCGGTCACGCTTGAGCCGCCCGAATGGCTGACGGTAGTAAGGTCGGTTTGTTCTTTAAGTACGGTAGATTCCAGCTCGGACAACTTGCGCTGGATCTCTTCTTCCTTTTTATTCATAGCGCCTGATTTTCCTTAATTTGTGCACCAGGGACATTGCTATTTGATACCTGCCACCTAGCATATCACCGTCAAATATGCCCAATTTCACGGGGATTCACCATTTTTGCCATGGTGTCTGATAAAGGCCGGAAGAAATTGGGAATATATATACTCAAAACATTCAGAATTGGGCCCTGGGTGTTGATTTGAAAGAAAACTGGGTAGATTAGAAAAACGGGTCACCGTAGGGCACCACAGTTATAATGCAGTATCGCTTCCTCCGATAGATAGGTATCCCATGACGGCAAAATCCGCCAAGCTTAGTATCGTTGCAGCTCTCTCCCTCTGTGTTTCCGGCTTAAGCCCTGCGGCTATGTCGGCGGCATATGCAGCCGGACCTGGTGTCGTCAGTGGTACCAATGTCAGTGCCCCTGCCGCCCGCGCTGATTTCCGCGCTGATTACAAACACGGTCTGGCCGATGGGCCCGGTGTCTGGATCAATATGTGGAATTATCCCACCGCGGATTTTGAGGGTTATGCCCAGAAGCTCTACGCCAGCGGTATTCGCAATCTTTTTGCCCAGACCTCGCGCTCCAATACCGAGGCCATTGCCCATCCCGCCGAGCTTGGCGCCCTCATTGACGCCTGCCATAAGTATAAAATCCGGGTTATCGCCTGGTCTTTTGCCGAACTGCAAAATCCGGCCGCCGACGCCGACAGACTGATTGCCGCGGCCCGATTCCGCTCTCCTCTGGGCGACCGCATAGACGCTATCGCGCCGGACCTGGAGAAAAATCTCAATCCGGCCCTGGTGGAGAACTACACTAAACGTTTGCGTGACGCTCTCGGGCCCGATTATCAGTTGATTGCCTGCGTTTACAGTCCGCTCAATAAAGCTCCCCAGGTGGCGCATACGCCCTGGAAGCTCATAGATAAGTACTACGATGTCATCGCCCCGATGGCGTACTGGAACGGCCGTCTCCAGCCTATCGACGCCTATACTTACACCAAGCGCACCGTCGAGCGCGTGCGTGAATTGACCGGTCGGTCAGATGTGGCCGTCCACGTTATCGGCGACGGTATGGGCACCCATGCCTCCGAGATCGGTGAGTTTCTGCGGGCCTGCCGCAACAGCGGTGCCCACAGCGCCAGCCTCTATCCCAATCAGCGCACCACCGACGAACAGTATCTTGCCCTTTCACGCTATTCGGAGTTTATCCCGGCCAATTCCTCCGAGCGTCTCACCGCCTTTAGCGGTCTGCTCAACTCCGGGGTGGTCTCACCGCCGCGTAACTCCGACCCGTCCAACGCTATCGGCCGCGGCGATTTCCTCAATCTGGTCGCCCTCGGTCTGAAAATGCCCAATCACAGCGACAGCCAGGCCATCTACGACTATTTCAAGCGTTTGGGTGTAGTCGACCAGGTGGGGGCCGAATTCCCCGAATGGTCCCTGACCGAGCAGCTTAATGAACCCATTTCGGACAACAGTGCCGCCCGTTTCATTACCCTGGCCAAAGCCGCCCATGCCCGGGCCAAGGCCGGTCAGCATCCGCACCGTCTGGCTCGCCGTACGGCCGAGGGCAGCTTCTCAAGCGATTACATGACGATGAATCGGCCGGAACGTTCGGACCGCCTCTTTTCTCAGCCGGCTTTCGCCTCGGACCGCCGCGGTGTGACCGACAGCGGGGAAAGTGCACTTAGCTACCTGGATGCGGTCGATCTTTTCTTGAAAATGAGCCGCTAATTTTGAATTTTCGTCTCGTCGGTGGTTATCCGCCCTGAGCTTGGGGTAGGTAATTATCGGAAGACTAAATATGTAGGTTTGTCCAGCACTGAAGGTTCTTTTGTCGAAACCATTGAGAACTCGTCCGCCAGAGCGGATGGAGATTGGCTTTTCCCCTTATAAAATGAGACCGAGTACCAATGTGGCCCGCCATTCAGGCCATTGTTATATCCAGTCGCCATTTTGAAATGTGGACGTTCTGTCGGACGAGTGCTCGTCCGTCGGAACTGGGCTTAGCCAGGGTGAGTCTAAACAGTACAGACAACGATTTGAGTTTTCCCTTAGTCTCGGGAGGTTTTGTATGCAAGTAACCGTCACCGGCCGTAACATCGAGCTGACATCCGCTCTTAAGGAGTATCTGATAGAGAAGCTTCAACGAGCGCAAAAACACTTTGATCACAGGCTCGACTGTACGGCTTTGTTGAGTGTTGCGAAAAACCCATCCATCGCAAAAAGCCAGAAGGCTGAAATAACTATCAAAGTAAATGGCAATGTAATTAGAGGTGAAGAATCCACCGAAAACATGTACGCATCAATTGATCTGGTGGCCGACAAAATTGAGCGCCAGCTGCGCAAGTACAAGACCCGGCATTATTCCAAAGGTGGCAAGCTCAAGGAGCGGGCCGAGGATGAAGCCCCGGATGTAAGCGCCGAGCTCGATTCGGATTTTGAAGTCAGTCGTGAACTGGCACTGGAAGAAGTAAGACCGAAAATCGTCCGGTCCAAGCGATTCCCCCTGAAGCCGATGCTTGCTGAGGAGGCGTGCAAACACATGGACCTTCTGGGCCATGACTTCTTTATGTTCATCAATTCCGAAACCAACCAGGTAAATACCGTATATCACCGGCGTGACGGCAACTATGGCCTGATTGAACCGGAAGCATAGAGAATTCAATATAAATAGATTGCAAGCCCCGGGGTTAACCCGGGGTTTTCTTTTCAAGCACTTAGAATAGAATCTTTTGGTAGATTTGATCGTCATATGACAATCGTCACAAGGTAGTCAGGAGCAACAATGTCAAGCCTTTGGTACCCCAACAGCCGCTTTTTACCAGCAACCAAACGCGCCTTTCTGTTGGCTTTCACACTCGGTCTTCTCTCCGGATCTGTTCCAGGTTTCGGCAGCGGTTTTTCCTCCCCGGCCTTCGCCGCGGGTGCTGATCCTGAGATGCTCAAGCAGCTCAACAACGACGGCGTCAAAGCGCTCAACGCGCAAAATTACCAGCTTGCCATTCAAAAACTGGAGCAGGCGCTCCAACTTAACCCCAACTATGAGCGTGCCAAGACCAATCTGGCCGTGGCGTACAACAACTACGGTCTGGTCTTCCAGAACAATCCCACCGAGGCGATCAAATATTTCCACAAGGCCTGTCTTCTCGATCCCAATAGCGTCACCTCGACGACAAACCTGAACGGTATCATTCAAAAGATGGGTAAAAATCCGCGCGATTTTGCCACCCGTGTTGCCCTCGGTGATGCCTGCCGCAAGAGCGCTGACTTTGTCGGCGCCATAGTCGAATACCGAGAAGCAGTCAAAATCAAACCGGACGCCGCCATCAATGAAAAGCTGGGCGATGTCTTCCGCGTGCGCGATGAAAACGACAATGCCATCGCCGCTTACCAGGCCGCTGCCGGTATCGCCGACAGCGCGTCGATTGAAGTAAAACTGGGTCAGGCGCTGCAGGCTAAAGGCGATCTGGCCAATGCCATCGCCGCTTATGGTCGAGCAATCACGATGAAGTCGGATGACCCCGATGTGCTCGATGCTCTGTGCGCCGGTTGGGAAGCGGCTATCAAAGACAATCCCATGGCTCCAGAAAACCATATCGGTTATGGTCAGGCTCTGCAATACAAAGGTGACTTCAGTCAATCCCGCGCCGAGTATCAGCAGGCCATCAATCTTTCGCCCGGTCGCCGCAACCCGGCTGCCGAAAAGTTGCTTTCACTTTTGCAGGGTGCTGAAGCTCAATTCAAGGTCAATAAGTACATCAACCTTGGTGTGGATATGCAGAGCAAAAAGCAGTATCAAGCTGCTCTTGCCGCTTATCTCAATGCTCAAAAATTTGTGCTGCCCAGCGATACCAAACAGCTGGCGTCGATCATCACCAATATGGGTACTGTCTATCAGGCCATGGAAGATTACGGCAATGCCGTAAAGTGTTATCAAAAAGCGCTTTCTCTTGATCCCAGCAATGGCGACGCCGCTCAGGGTCTGAAGACAGCTCAGGCCGGTCAGCAAGACAAGATGATTGGCGATCTGAGCAAACAGGCCGATGCCGAATTTAAAGCCGGTCACTATGACGCGGCTATCAGCATCTATCAACAGTTGCTCAAAAACGATCCCAAAGATCCGGCCGTGCATTTCAATATTGGTGCCGCCCTGCAGTTTAAGAAGGACTACGACGGCGCCATAAGCGAATACACCATGGCTATCAGTCTTGATCCTAAAAACGAGAGCTACAAAAAGTCTCTTGCTGCGGTCAAGGATTTGAAGGCCCAGCCGATTATCGATCAGGCCGTTGCTTTGCACGGTCAGAAGAAATATATGGAAGCGATTCAGCTCTATCAACAGGCTGTCGAGCTTGTGCCGCAGAATGCCAGCTTGCTCTACAACATGGCTTCGGCTCAGTACGCCATGCAGGATTATGCCAATGCCCGCACCACATTTGGTCGCACATTGCAGCTTGATCCCAAGCAGACAAATTGTTTGTACTTCATTGCCACCATTGATGAAAATGACGGCAAGGGTGCCCAGGCACGCGGCGAGTATCAGCAGTATATGGCTCAGGCGCCGCAGGGCACTTACTTTGCTCAGTCTAAAGCCCGGGTTGATGACCTGGCAGTCAATCCCACCCACTGCGTCAAGATCAAGTCCGAGGCCGAGCTGGCCAAGGATGCTGATGCGGCCAATGCCTATGCAAAAGCTATCGATGCGCAAAAGGCCGGCAGCTTTGACGATGCTATAGCTCTCTACACCAAAGCTCTGGCAATTGCTCCGCAAAACGCCGATTACAACTATGGTCTGGGCACCTGCTATCAGCAAAAAGGCGACATGGACAATGCCATTGCTCAGTATCAGAAAGCTCTGGCGATCATGCCGGGCAACGCTGATTTCAAAAAAGCAATTAAGGACGCCAATATCCTCAAAGCCGGTCCGCTGGTCAAGCAGGCCTACGATAAGCAGACCGCCGGCGATATGGCTGGCGCTATTCAGCTCTATAGCCAGGCTACCCAGCTCGATCCCGAGAACGGCAGCATCTATATGAACCTGGCTGTCGCTTATCAATCAAGCGATGACTTCCAGAATGCGCGGACCGCTTACATCAAGTCCTACGAACTGGATCCCAAAGGCTCGGTCGACGCACTTTATCTGGCTGCCGCTATCGATGAAAACTACAATCAGGGTCAGCAAGCACTCAATCGCTACATGACCTATTTGCAGAAGGCACCAAAGGGTACTTACGCCGCCCAGGCCAATGAGCGGGTCAAGGCCCTGAGCGCCAACATTACCGCTACGGTGAAACTGCCTACCCAGGCCGATACCAAGAATGCTCAGGCCGCCTCCGATGCTTACACGCAAGCTGTGAAATTCCAGGAAGCGACCAGCTACGACGAAGCCATTCCTCTGTATCAGAAAGCCATTTCACTCAGTCCCAAGGAACCTGCCTATATCTACGCCCTGGCTACCTGCTATCAGGCCAAAGGTGATTTTGATAATGCCATTGCGCAGTATCAACAGGCAGTCGCCAAATCAACCGGTAAGGATCAGGCTACATTTAAGCAAGCGCTGGAAGGCGCGAAACTGGCTCAGATGCAGCCTATCATGGACGATGCCGTGAAAAAACACCAGGCCGGAGATCTCGATGGCGCCATTGCCCTCTATGAAAAAGCCCTTGCTCTTTATCCCAATAACCCGCATGGTTACACCAACCTGGCCGGGGCCTATCAGACCAAAGACGATCTGGCCAATGCCCGCAAAAATTACATGAAGGCGCTGGAGTACGATCCCAAGGGCGAGTCGGACAACTGGTACTTTGTCGGTCTCATTGATGAGAGCAATAAACAGATACCGCAGGCCATAGCCGATTACACCAAGTATCTCCAGGCCAAGCCGACCGGCACCTATGCCGCCGATGCCAAAACCCGGGCCGCCACCATCAAGGCCGATCCGAGCAAGGCGCAGGTTATAGCCACGCAGTCGCAGCAAAAGGCTTCGGCTGCCGCTTCCGGTGCTTATTCCGACGCCGTTGCCCTGCAACAGGCCAACAAGTTTGACGAAGCAATCGCCAAGTACAAAGAAGCCATAGCTGCCGCTCCCAACGAGGCCGCCTACTACTACGGCATGGGTACTGCCTATCAGGCCAAGGAAGATCTGGATAATGCTCTGGTCAACTACCAGAAGGCTAATCAGTTGAATCCCAAGGAACCGGCCTATGTGCAGGTGATCAAACAACTGAAGCAGGCCAAGGCCGCGCCTCTGGTTAACACCGCCATCGAGAAGCAGACCAAGGCCGGGCCCGACGGTAAGTTTGATCTGGCGGGCTCGATTGCCGACTACGAAGCGGCACTCAAGATCTACGATGATCCTGCTACCCACGGCTACTTAGGTACCGCTTATCAGGCCCAGGGCAACAATGAAAAAGCCCGACAGGAGTATGAAAAGGCGCTTGCCATGGATAAGACCCTGGTCGATAACTACTACTACCTGGGCACCGTATATGAGGCCCTGAAGCAGCCCGCTAAAGCGGTGGCCAGCTATCAGCAATTTATGCGCTCGGCGCCTGCCGGCAATGCCAATACTCCGGCGGTCAAAGAGCGTCTCAAACTGCTGGCGCCGGGCCATAAGTAAACAGGTAAGGCTGGTCGGAAAATTTGCAGTTTATACCGGCACCAGGCACTGGCTGCGGTAGCACCACTTACCTTCGGCTTTGCGCGTGTATTCGCTGGCGCCGAAAGTAAAGGGACTTAGAATGGTGCCGGGCTTGATTACTTTGTGCACGTGCGCGGTCTCATCGGTCGATCGATTCGAGGCTTCGACAAAGATGCCGGCGGGGAATATTTCGGCGTCCAGAGAGGGATTGATAAATACCGGCACCGAATAGCGCTGCCTGTCTATCCTGGCATTAATTACGCGGTGCGGCGACGCGCAGAAAATGCCGCCGCTTTCAATTTCCAGCAGTTCGCCGGTATTGACCACGATAGCGCCGGCGATGGGATCGACCGGCTGCCACAGCCCATCTGCATCCTGTGCTTCCAGTCCGCCCACTTGATCTTGAATCAAAAAAGTAAGCCAGCTCCAGTCGCAGTGGGCGGTGACGCCGCTCTGTAAATCGGCTGTGTTTTGCTCTTGAGGGAGATAAGACATAGCTTTCATCAGCAGGTAAGGCCTGTCTTTCATGCGCCCGGTGAAATAATCCTCTGGTTTCTCCAGGGCCAGAGCCAGAGCCGATAGTATGCGGCGCGCCAGGGCGTCGACGGCGGCAAAGTAGGCAAGCATAGTCGTCTTGAATTTTTCTCCGCCCGAGGCCGGCCATTGATTTGCTCCCCAGAGCGACCAGTATGGAGCAGCGCTGTCCTGCTGCATGTAGCCCGGTGCATCTACACCCAGATGTATTTGTTCTCGCCAGTCGCGGTAATTTTTGAGCAGGCCGTAACCGCGGTGATTGCTGGAGTTTTTTATATGTATGGAGTTTTTTTCTTCGGCGCTGGTTGCGAAAAAGGCCGCGCTTTCCGCGAGTAAGGACTCTATTAACCGGCTGTCTATGCCGTGATCAACGAGATAAAACATACCGCCTTTGCGGCAGGCGGACTGCATTGCTTGACCGAGGCCGACGAGATCGGAGGAGGCTGCGCTTACAACCGGCAGTGCCACTTTTCTATACCGAGCAGGATTGATTTTTTGCCGGCTTCTCTTCGATCAGATTCTTCTTGCCCGAGGCCTTGAAGTCGACCAGCGCATCGAGGTCGATATGCGGACTGAAGACGCGGACTTTTTTGTATTTGAAATTTTCGCGCGCTTCATGCTCGGCCCAGGTGGAAATGGCTTTGAATGCCGTGCGCACTACATCGCTTATTTCGCAGGTTTGCGAGACGAACCATTTGCGTCCTTTTTGCAGCGCCGGCTCACCGCTGTAAGCGTCCTGCTCCATGCCCACAATCCAGATGTGGAAGCCGCCCGGAGCCTCGTCCACTTCGAAAGTATGTGATGAATATTTTATTTGCGCCAGGGTTTCTTTCACCTGGTGGATTGTCAGACTGTTCTCCAGACTTTTGACCAGTTCGATGCAATGTCTGGTGCCTTCGGCGATGTCGGTGAAAATCGGCACCCCGTGCCGTTCGGCCATGGCCCGGACGAATATGCGCCCGCGGTTGAGGTCGTCCGCTTCTACCTGGTCGATGGTTCTGCCGTAGACATCGGTCCCGGCCTTGATGTCTTCCATCACTATGGCGACCGGTTTGCGCGCGCCAATCAGATAGGCTACCTCGGCCACCGAAGCCACTCCGCGTGTGTCGCCGTTGATGACGAAGAGCTGGACGAGACATTCGTCCTTGCGACGCATCTCGTCATACTGGTCGTCTTCTTTCCATGCACCCAGAGGCATCTGTGGATTGTGATAACTGACCGCGGCAGCCTCAAAAAGTGGGATGGCGATGTCTTTGCGCCAGGTGGTCAGGCCGCAGGCCCCACCCAGGAAAACCTGCTTGGGCTCGTCATTTGCTTTCACCAGAACACTCCTTTGGGATACCTTAAATGCGGGTGGAGAATGTGCTCGCGCAATTCTAGTTGACTTATTGCCGCTTGGCAACTATGTGGATTCTCACTTTGTCACATTATTGGCCGGACTGGGCTCTCTGGCCGCCGGATTGATGAATGTTATCTGGAGATTGACCGCATCCGGTGCCTCGCCCGGGAAGGGCCAGAAGGGCACCAGGCCTTCCACAATCGTGCCGGCATAGCCGTGCAAATTAGCGGGAGAGCCTTCTTCGTTGGTTTTGAGATCGCTTATCGTGCCGTCCGATTTGAGTCTAAAAGTAACAACGATATTTTCGGCCCCGGGTAAGCCCGGTGGGTGCCAGCGTTTGCCGATATTGCGCTGGACGTTGGCCAGGTATCCGTGCCAGTCCACCTGAGGCATGGCCGTCAGGAAGGCTGTCATTTTCTTGACGTCAAATTTGGCCATGTAGGTGCCGTCAATATTTTTCAAATCGGCCAGATCAAATGGCGCCGCCCTCTTGATGCAATCTTCGGCATAGCGATCCAGTTCGCTGTTTTTTGACGTGTTGTAGACGACTATGGCCGGCTCACCCTTGCTTCCATCGAGTGCTCCAGCGCTGTTCAGATGCAGCTTCAGCCAGACTTCGTTTTTCTCGCCCTTGAGTGTGTTTTTGGTCCACATCAGGGACAGCTTGGGGAAGAATAATTCCGGCGCCTTCGGCACCTTGCCCGGGGTAGAAGGAAGCTTCAGCGGTTGTTGAGTGAGATTGAATGCGGCCTTATCGCTGTCACCGCCCGTAGTATCGGCTTTGAGTTGTATCTTGACCTGGATTATTTCGTCTGCGCCCTGGGGCAGCGGGCCGAAGGGCGCGGCCTTGCGCACTGCCGCCAGGACAGCCGTGTCGGCGCCGTTGTCTCCGGTCACCCGGTCCAGGTGCAAGTAGGAAATCTGCCCGTCTTTCTTGATGTGCGCAGTAAGAGTCTCATCGGTTTTGCGTGAGTCTTCTCTGTCCGGGGCAGCCTGCTTCCAGGTCTTCTTTATTTTTTCACCTGTCTCTTGCAGGTAGGCTCCCAGATCGACAGCCTCGCCATGCGCTTTTACCGCGCCCTCGGCTGGCTGATTTTCGCCCAGCAACTGCACATTTATCAATGGATATTTGCCCAGCTGATCGTCGGAGAGGGGGCCCGGTCGGCCGATGTTTTGAAATCTCTGATTGAGGCGGTTGAAGACGTTGTAGTCGAAAGTAAAATCGACATCGACTGATTCCGGGCTCCCCAGTGGTAACCTGGGCAGGGGCGAGGCGTGCTTGATGGCTTCCTCGGCTGCTAATCTGCACATCTCGCTGCCGCGGTTGCGCACAGTTTTGACGTCGGTTATTGTGCCGTCTCGTTTGATGGTAAATTTGCAGCTGACGCTCTTTGACTGTTCTTCGCGCGGGGGAAACCAGTTGCGCTTGATCTGGCGCTGGGCGGCTGCCATATAAGTGGCGAAGTCCGGCGCCGGCACCAGTGTTATAGCAACCAGTTTGCCTTCGTATTTAAAGACTGCCATGTACTGGGAGGTAACCTCGGCCAGCATTTTTGATTCTTTGCTCTCGCCGATGCTGAATGAGTGAGCTTTTTTCAGACATTTAATGGCATGCTCATCGATCTCCTTCACCCCGGAGGATCTGTAGATTTCCATTGCCTCTTTGTCGCTGTTTATTTTCCAGGCGTTTTTTTTCTTCACTACGCGGAAAATTATCAAAGCATCGTGGTTTGCCACCGGGACGTTTTTTTCTGCAGTTGTCTTGTCCTCTGCTGTCGGCAGATCTTTAGCCCAGAGTTTGGCCAACTCTGCGGCTAGCTCGGGGATGAGCCCGATCGTTGCTCCGGGTAATTTTTCGGGGGTGATGGCGGCTTCAGCTCCGTGTGCGGCTATGCCCGCCGTGCCGGCAATGGTTGCGCTCGTCGCTCCTTGAGAAAGGAGAAGGGCCACTGCCAGCGGTGCGCTCAATATTGCTTTTGCGGACATTTTTTTGCCTTCTCTGTTCAGGATTGATTGGATGGTTGCTGGTTTTGCACGCCGCGTTTGTAAACTGACAGCATGGCGCAGAGCGCCACCGCCAGCATCGCCGCACTGACCAGCAGAGGCACCGGCATGCCGTGATAACTGGCGACCGCGTCGATGCGTATTTGTTCAATGACGATGCGACCCAGTGAATAGCCGGCGATATAAATGCAGAGTATCAGACCGGGATATTTTGAGAGCCGCTTGTAGGCAAAGAAGTAGAGAAAGGCGAAGAGCAGCAGGTCATAGATCGATTCGTACAGGAAGGTGGGATGGAAAAATTTGCTGTTGTGATACATCATCGGCCGACTCTCCGGGGGGATGAAGAGACGCAGTGGGAAATCATCGCCGACCGGCAGGCCGAAGGCCTCCGAGTTGAAAAAGTTGCCCCAGCGGCCAACGGCCTGAGCCAGAGGGACGACGCAGGCCAGCACGTCTAGATATCTGGGGATGGAGAGTTTTTCTTTCTTCAGGTAGACGCAGCTGGCTAAGATACCGCCGATGATACCACCATGAATGGACAGTCCGCCGTTCCAGGTAGCGAGTATTTCTGCTGGATTGCCGATGAAGTGACTGAGATTGAGTGAAACATAATAGAGCCGTGCGCCCAGTACACCGATCAAAAAAGACCAGAGCGCCAGATTGACAAATTTTTCGCTGTCCATGCTGTTTCTGGCTGCCAGTTTGCGGGCCGCCATCAAGGCCAGTAAGAAGCCCAGGGCAATCATCATCCCGTACCAGCGGATGGTGATAAAACCAAACTTAAATATTATTGGGCCGGGGGATTGAAATAGCATGCGCACCGATTTCTAAGCGGCTGTTTATAAGGGAATAGCCTGGGCAACGGCAGCTAAAATCACTGATGCCAAGTGTATTGTTTATCTGCTTCTGCAAAAGTATAAGGTAGCCGGGCCGCCGGAGGTTTAAAATATGCTTGAAGCTCGGGAAGATAGTAATCAATTGTCGCACGGCGACAAGGATGTCGCTCAATGGCCAAAACCAAGACCCGCTGGATTTGTCAGCAATGCGGATTTACCTCCATGCGCTCCCTGGGACGCTGCACCGATTGCGGCGGCTGGAGCACCCTGGTGGAGGAGATTACCCAGGAGGACGACGGCAGCAAAAAGGGCTTTGCCGCCCGGGTAAGTCAGCTCACTACCGCCGTCGCCCGGGGTGACAGCGAGAACCGGGCACAGCCCCTGAGCGAGATTAACACCGATGAGTCCAACCGTATATTGACCGGTCTGGCCGGCCTTGATGAAGTCCTGGGCGGTGGCCTTGTGCCCGGGGCCGTGATCCTGATAGCCGGCGATCCCGGTATCGGTAAGTCCACGCTCCTGATGCAGGTGGCCAAAAACCTCTCCAAGAGCAGTCGGGTGCTCTATATCACCGGGGAAGAGTCCGCTGCCCAGGTGCGTTTGCGCGCCGAGCGCCTGGATGTGCGCTCCGACAATGTCCTGGTGGCCGCCGAGCAAAACGTCGTGAACGCCGCCGACATGCTTTTCACCACCGATGTGCAGGTGGCTGTAGTCGATAGTATTCAAGCCGTTTATCACCCGGAGATAAGCTCGGCTGCCGGTTCGGTCAGTCAGGTGCGGGAAGGGACTCAACTTTTGATCCACGCCGCCAAGGCTAAAAATATCTGTACGATATTGGTTGGACATGTCACCAAGGACGGCACGATTGCCGGTCCCCGAGTGCTTGAACACATGGTGGACGTGGTTTTGCAATTTGAAGGCGAGCGCACCAGGCAGCTCCGCGTGCTGCGGGCGATCAAAAATCGCTTCGGCTCCACCACCGAGCTTGCTCTCTTTGCCATGGCCGAGTCCGGCCTGGTGGAGGTCGACAATCCCAGTGCCATGTTCCTGGGCGACCGTCTGGCCAAGGTCGGCCTCAAGCAAGCAGCTTCAGGTACAGCCGTTATAGCCGGCGGCGAGGGCAGCCGCAGTCTCCTGCTGGAGGTGCAGGCCCTGACCGTTTCTACTGGCAATCCCAATGTCCGTCGCGTCGTCAACGGCTGGGACTACAACCGCCTGCTGCAGCTGCTGGCTGTGCTGGAGAAGCGCATCGGTCTTTCGCTCTCCCGCCTTGACGTCTATGTCAACATCGTCGGTGGGCTGGACTTTGAGGATCCGGGCGGCGACCTGGGCATAGCCTTTGCCGTTGCCACTTCTTTCCTTGATCGCTCGACCGATCCCGGACTTGTGGCTGTTGGTGAAGTTGGTCTGACCGGCGAGATCCGGCCCGTGCAAAATCTCGGACCGCGGCTTAAGGAGGCTCAAAGACTGGGTTTCAATAAAGCGATTGTGCCCAAGGTCAATTTGCCTTTGCAGAATGCACCGAGCAAAATGGAAATAATCGGCGTTGATACCCTGGCTGATGCTTTGCGCGCGGCGATACCGGGTTTAGAGATGGGTGGACCTAAGAAGTAGGGTTTATCAAAGAGATTGACGAAGGCTTACACACCAACCGAATTGCTGACAAAACAGCTGGCGGCGCTGCCCGACAGTCCGGGTTGCTACATCTTTAAAGATGCTTCCGGCGAGATTTTGTACATCGGCAAGGCCCTCTCTCTCAAGCTGCGCGTGCGCTCCTACTGGGCTGAGACGTCCTGGCGCGAGCGGCCGAAGCTGGCGGTGATGATGCCTAAAGTGTGCAGCTTCGAGACCATTCTCACCAACTCGGAAAAAGAAGCGCTCCTGCTGGAAGCCAATCTAATCAGGCAGAAGAAGCCGCGCTACAATGTCTCGCTCAAAGACGACCGGCGTTATCCCTGGCTGGCGATAACCTATGATGTCGCTTTCCCCCGACTGATTATGGTGCGGGATCCGGTGCGCTTTAAAAAGGACAATCCCCGTTCGCGGGTTTTTGGTCCTTATGTTGAAGCCGGCATGATGTGGGAAACCATGCGCATTTTGCGCAAAGTATTTCCCATGCGTCAACGCAAGAATCCGCTCTTCAAAGACCGGCCTTGCATGAATTATCACATCGGTCTCTGTCTGGCGCCCTGTCAAAACAAGGTGCAGGAAGACTACTACAATCATATGGTGAAGCAGGTCGAACTCTTTCTGGCGGGCAGTCAGATGGAAGTCGTCGACCAGCTAAACAAAGAGATGGAGCAGGCCTCCGAGAAGATGGAATTTGAGCAGGCGGCGAAGATTCGCGACCGCCTGTATGCGCTTAAAAGCGTGATTGAAAAACAGCAGGTCTTTTTCCAGAGTCAGAAAGTTTCGCAGGACGTCATCGCCCAGGCTCATACCGAAAAAATGATGGCCGTCTGCTTGCTGAAAGTGCGCGAAGGCAAGCTTATCTCAGCCGAGACCATTACCCTGCCTCTAACCGATCGCACACAGTGGGATGAAGCTTTTGAGGCCTTCATCGATCAGTATTACACCGCCTGCGAAGACGTGATGCTGCCGCATGAAATCTTGCTGCAGGCCGAGGTCAGTGATATGGATGCCGTGCGCGAATTTGTCAATTCGCGGGCTGACCATGCCGTTAAGGTAATGGTGCCGCAGCGTGGCGGCAAAACCGACATGGTGGGCATGGCGCAAAAAAATGCCGAGCAGGCGCTCGCCCGTGAGCTGACCGAGCAGACATCGGTGGACGTTAAAGTCGAACAAATACTTACATCATTAAAGGAAGGGCTGGGTTTGACCCGCCTGCCCACGCGCATCGAATGCTTCGACATCTCTAATATCTCAGGCACGGACAATGTCGCCAGCATGGTGGTTTTTGAAGGGGCCCGTTCCAAGAAGTCGGACTATCGCACGTTCAAAATCAAAAGCGTGGAAGGTGAGCCCAATGATTTCGCCTCGATGAAGGAAGTGGTCGGCCGCCGCTTCAGCCGCCTTGTGGCCGAGAATAAGCCCTTCCCCGACTTGATTATTATTGACGGCGGCAAGGGACAACTGGGGGCGGCCATGGAGGCTCTCGGTGAAATCGATCTCGGTGCCCATGCCAATACTTTTGATATTGTCGGTCTGGCTAAAAGGCAGGAGGAAGTGTACTTCCCTAATAAGTCCAACCCTGTGCTTTTGCCGCGCCGCTCCGAAGCTCTGCATCTTTTGCAGCAGGTGCGCGATGAGGCGCACCGCTTCGCCATTACCTATCACCGCAAGCTGCGGGCCAAGCGTGTCATCACCTCGCAACTCGACGCGCTCAGCGGTCTGGGCGCCAAGCGGCGCAAGAAGCTGCTCGACCACTTCGGTTCTTTTGACAAGATCAAAGCCGCCTCACTGGAGGAGCTGGAGGCCTGCGACGGCATTCCCAAAAAGCTGGCCCAGGAGCTTTTTGATTATTTAGCCACATTGCACAAGACGAAATAGACCCTAGAGGCCAAGCTCTTTTGCCTTCTCCAGATCCGCTTCGCATTTGGATTTTTGTCCCATGACTTTCATCAGCAAGGAGCGGTGATAGAAGGCTTCGGCGTAAACGGGATTAGCGGCAATAGCGCTGTTGAAGTCGGCCTGGGCCAGGGTGTAACGCTTGGTGGCAAAGTAGACCGAGCCCCTGGTATCAAAGGCCTCGGCAAAATTGGGCACAATGCTTATCGCTTTGCTGGCGTCGGCCAGAGCTCCGTCAAAGTCTCCGGAAGAGGCTCGCAGACAGGCCCGATTATTGTATGCCGGTGCGTACAGGGCGTCTGAGTGCACTGCTTCATCAAGGTCGGCTATGGCCCTTTCGGTGTCGCCTACAACGGCCAGCAGTGTGCCGCGTCGGGTAAGTAAGCTGGCCATCAGATGTGACTTGGCCTGGCTCAATTTGGCCACAATCGCATCGCGCCCTTCGGCTGAGAGTTTGCTTGTGTCAAGTCCGGAGGCGATGATCGTCGCGTCCGCCAGATGACTGATTTTGACCGAAAGATTGTTTATCTGTACGTGAGCGTCCATGCGCTCTTTGCCCTCTGCCGGCTGCAGGAAGAGGCTGGCCCGGGACTCGCTGCGCGGGGCGAGATTTGGTGCCCTCGGTGGCAAAATGGCTGCCGCCGGTTGCGGGCACAGACTGGATAGACCGAGGGTCGAGGTCGCGGCGCAGGCAAAGCTGATTGTCCATACTGCATTGCGGCGGCACATTTTTGAATTTAGCAATCGCGATAGCGGCCCGACGTTCATTGAATCTTCCCTGCTGGTTTTCTACCTTTGTTATTTTCAGAAGCTACTGCAGCGCCGAATGTTCCTCGTCCACGTGCTTGCCGAGAATCTCCCGGGCTCGCGTGTGTAAAAGATGCGCATTTCCGTATTCGTTTTCGGAGAAATAAAAGTCAGCCATTTCCATGAGCAGATAAGCCAGCACGACATGGTTTGGTCCCAGTCGATGCTCGGCTTTTTCCAGGGCGGTCTTGTAGAGACGCTCGGCCTTTTCCGGTTCGTTTTCCTGGCAGGCGTGTTTAGCCGCCTCCAGTATCATCTTCCAGCCAAGGGTGCGACCAGTATCGCCGTCTCTGGGTGCCAGGCCCGCCTGGCCGGAAGAATTGCTATCGCTCACGATTAACCTTCTTTCTCTGCGTCCTGGGTGCGTGCAAACTCAGCAATTACCTGGCGCGCCTTTGATTGCATTTCTCTGGCCGCCGCAGGGTTACCGATTTCTTCCATCAGGGCCGCTTGTTGCATCAAGATTTCGGCCGTGACGATACCTTTGTCTCCGGCTTTGGCCGAATATACCGCGTGCGCGCGCTCATAGAGTTGCGCAGCCTGCTCGTATTTCTTTTCCGCCTGAGCCAGTTTGCCGCTCTCGAACAGGATTTTCCAGGCCTGCGTTCGAGAAGTGTCATCCCTGTTTGGTTTTGAATTTAAAATCTTAGATAGAGGACCAACATTCACAGCCTTAGCCACCACAATTAATATTGCCAACCCGCTTTATGGCCATACCCGTTTTACTCTCTTACTAATCATCTCTCTTACACCACGAGATCAACGCCTGGGTCTATGATAGACCCAGGGAGATTGGCGTCTCTCTTTTGCCCAGACCGGGCAGATGGTTGCGGGGAAGGTGTTGGTGGTGTCTGGTCCAGATCCGAAAAAGCCCAATCTAAAGCCCAAAGCAGATCTTGCCGGATGGCTGGATAAGCTGGGTTCCGGCGATGGCGAAAAGGCTGCGCCGAGAGCCGATGCCCCGCCTGTGAAATTGGTTGTGACCGCCGAAGAGGTGGAAATGACAGGCACTAATGTCGGTGGCGGTGAAGAAGACATAGACGGCGCTATCACCGGCACGGATGTCGGCGCTGGTGGCGACGGCAGTGCCGGTGGTGAAGCCGATATTGAGCCGGGCTATATCATCGCCGACCAGTACGAGATAGTTTCTTTGCTGGGGCAGGGCGGAATGAGTGCCGTCTACAAAGCCACCGATCTGTTGATGAAGCGTTCGGTCGCCGTTAAGTGTTTGCATACGCGCATGTTGTCGGACAAGACATCTATATTGCGTTTCCAAAAAGAAGCGCAGGCTGCCGGCAATCTCAATCATCCCCATATTGTAAAAATCCACCAGTACGGCCTTGATTCTAATAAGCGACCGTTTCTGGTCATGGATTATCTCGAGGGGCAGTCCCTGCAGGAGCTGATTGACGGTAACAAAAAATTGCCCCTGGAAGAAGCGGCGCGCATACTGGTCGATGCCGCCGATGGGCTTGAACAGGCGCATAAGAAAGGTGTTGTCCACCGCGATTTTAAGCCCAGCAACATCATGCTGGTCAGGACCGAGGAGGAAAACGACTGCGTCAAACTGGTGGACTTCGGCATTGCTAAATTGATAACGCCCGCCGGTGAGGAAAAGCAAAATCTTACCCAAACCGGTGAAATGCTTGGCTCGCCCAATTATATGAGTCCGGAGCAGTGCCTGATGATGGAGCTGGACAGTCGCTCCGACATCTATGCCTTTGGTTGTACGATGTTCGCAGCATTCACTGGTCGTGCGCCTTTCAGTAGCAATAACATTGTTGAGATTTACTACAAGCATATGAATGACCTGCCCGAATCAATCGCGGTCAGTCGGCCTGATCTTAAAGAGGCGCCTCAGATCGATGCGGTTATTCTCAAATGCATGGCCAAGGATCCAGCCGATAGATATCAGACGATAGGTGAGGCGAGAGCGGCTATCCAGGCGATTGTCGACGGCGGCAAACAAAATATAGTCGATTCGCTCAAGGATCAAATCGAGCTCAATCGACTCAAGGGCAAGGCGCGCAAGTCCAAAAAACTGCCTGTCATAGCCGTTTCCGCCACGGTCGGTCTGATTGCCATTGTCGGCATGGGTGCTTATTATGGCGGTCACCTCAGTAAGACACCCGAGCAGGACTGGCATGATTACTATGTCAAAGGTCAAGTCAGTCTGGATGAGGGTAACTATAAACAGGCTGATGAGTATTTAAATAAGGCACTCAGTGCTGCCAGAGGCACCGGTAAAACTCTCGATTTTATTATTCCGACCGCTGAGGAATTGCTGGACCTGGCGGTGATTACAAACAATCGTGCCGACATCGAGAAGTATCAAAATGAAATCAGTCAGCTGCAAAAGCAATACGAAAACAGCTTCCCGGAGCTCGCTAAAGAAATCGCTACCGCAGTCGATGCAGTCAATAGCGAGGCCAAAACCGGCAAGCCGTCGGCGATGGAAATTGAACATCTTTGCCAGACCATAAATGATCAATCGAAGCAGCTGATCAGCACCGGCTACTATGACCGGGCTATTGAAATTTTGAAGAGTGCCGATCTCCTGGCCACAAAAGCACTGGCGCCCAATGCCGCAGTGCAGGCCAGGACTCTGCACAATCTGGCCACGGCCTACAATCTCAAAGGTGAGGTGGACGTCGCTTACGATTACTACAAACAGGCCGCCGCCTTTATCAAAAAAAATCTGGCCCCCGAAGATCCGTCTTTGATCAAGGCCTTGCTCGGTATGGCCAATGTCGACTGGCACGCTAAGCGCTACGACGCCGCTCTGGCTGAACTGCGGGAAGCAAGCAAGATAGTCAATATTTCTATGGGGGCAACCAGTCCCATTGCGGCCAAAGTAAAAGTGGCTCTGGCACAATTTTATAGCGCGCAGGGGCTGCACAAACTGGCATTGACCGAACTCAATCAGGCCTGGGCGATATATGAACGTGACCCGCAGGCCGATGTCGATGAGAAGGCCAGGTGTGCTGCCGCTCTTGCCCATGCTCAAAATACGCTGGAAGGTTTCCGCCGCGCACTCACTTTGCAGGAATTGGCCGCCAATAAGGAAGAGTCCACCATGAGCTGGATCCTCGAGCAGCTGGGCGATCACACCCTGCGCAACGCAGCGGCTCTGTCTTTGAGCAAGGAAGCCGCTTCAGAGAAGGCCGCCGCCTATTACAAACGCGCACTGGCAATTGCTTATCGCCTCAGTCCGCGCGATGAGCAGCGCATCTCCGAGCTTCTGTCGCGCCTGAGCAACTACAATCTGGCGAAAAACGATCCTCTGGCTATGACCAACTGGTATGCCGAGAAAATTGAATTTGACCAGCGTGCCGGCGGTAAGGATTCAGCCGTTTTAGTCGACGACTATCTAGGTCTGGCGAACGTCTATCGCCAGGCGCGCAAACTCGACCTCTGTGAAAATGCTCTCGACCAGGCGCTGGCTGTTGCCCAGAAGAATGTGAGCGGTAACAATGGCGCAATTCAGCTATTTCGTGCCCAGGCGGCCCTGGCGGCGGCCCGTGCCGACGGTGGTAAAACTGCTGCGGCTGCCGATCTCTATGCTAAAGCCCTGGATGTTTTTGCCGGGCTCGGTCCAGAGGAGCGCAAGCAGTGCGGTGCTCCGGAGTTTTTCGCTCGCTATCAGGGGCTCTTAATGAAGCTAAACCGGCAGGACCTCTTGCAGCAGCTCAAAACTAACTTCGGGGAATATATTGGTAGGTGACCCCGGGGAAAATTGCAGAATTTACAAATTTTGTTAGCTGGCTGACAGATTTTTCGCGAATTTTGCTATGAATTCCTGTTAATCCGTGGAATGATATTATTAACAGGGTCTAATGTGCCTGTCTTCTGTGAGGAGTGATTGCGGTGCTGAAGCTGCGTAATGAGCCTGTCTCCCGGCGACTCAGAACACGTTCTGGGAATATGTCCGAATTTGCGACGGCCCTTCTGGTCTTTTTCTTGTTCGCTCTTTTTCCCTTGATCAACTTGATTATGTTTGCCGCTAATTGCGGCACGGTAGCCCTTCTTACTCGTAATGCCGCGAATGCCGCGGCCAATTCTTCCACCTACGGGCTGGCCCTGACTGCGGCCCAGGCCTCGGTGACAAACGATCTCTCTGGCGGCTTTGGCAAATTTTCGAAACTCACCGCCAAAGGCGGTATCAACAACAGTGGGGTGGACTTGTATGTAGTTGCCACCCCTCTGGCCGGCGGCAGCTCGCAGGTCTTCGGGCCCAACACCCCGCCGACCGGCACTTTCGATACCAGCAATTTTATATATGAATACCGGGCCTCAAGCAGCTTTACTTTGCAGCCTTTCGTCAATATGAGCAGCGTTCCTTTTATAGGTAGCGTGCCCGTTGTGGGTGCTGCCGTGCCTTTTAGCTATGTTGCCGAACGCGCGGTGGAAGACGTTTCCGGTCTCGGTGTAGGCACTGTCGCCAATGCCGGTGGTGGCAATCCGGGCGGTCCAAGTAATCCGCCGTTCATGCCCCCGGGTGGCTCGTCATCTCAAAGTACGGGGGTCGGTACTAGCTCTCAGTAGGATATATCAACCGCATCGATCGCATATGCAATTGATATCGGTAAAAGTTTGCTCGGTCGCACATCAGAAGTGGGGAAGCCAGGTTGTCTAAGACATCCTGGCTTCCTTGCACTGAAGCGGTGGTAATATAGTCCACCTGGGATTAGAACTGTTGTGCTTGCATCTGTGAGCCGGACTGAATTGGAAATGAAGTCAATATTCAAAAAGCTCAAACGCCACTACAAAGCGATTGTAATCTGGTTCATGGTCTTCTTGTTTCTCGGCACCCTCGTTCCGATGGGCTTTTTCCTGTTCTCAAACTGACTTCCTTTTTCGTAAATCGATAAAAATTGACCGTTAAACAAAGACAACCGCTCGCGGAGCGCATGCGACCCCGTACTCTCGATGAGTACGTCGGGCAGGAGAGATTACTATCTCCCGGTGGTGTGCTGCGGCAGATGCTGGAAGATGGGCAACTCGCCTCGTTTATATTGTGGGGGCCGCCCGGCGTCGGTAAGACGACACTGGCTCGCATCGTCACCAGTCAGACTGACTGCCGCTGGATTTCATTCAGCGCTGTGACCTCCGGCATCAAAGAAATCAAAAGCGTGATGAGTGAAGCGGAAGCCTTTATGAATCTTGAGGGCAAGCGTACCGTTATGTTTGTCGATGAGATCCATCGCTTCAATAAAGCGCAGCAGGACGCTTTTTTGCCCTACGTGGAGGCCGGCACCATTACCCTTGTCGGTGCCACCACCGAAAATCCATCCTTTGAAATAAACTCTGCTCTGCTCTCGCGTTTGAAAGTGTTTGTCCTGGAAGATCTCAGTCTGGACAATCTGCTCCACATAATGCGTGATGCGCTGCAGGATAAGGAGCGCGGCCTCGGTGAGATGAATCTTGCTGCCACCGACGATGTGCTCAAGCTCATCGCCACTTATTCTTCCGGGGACGCTCGCACCGCTCTCAACAGTCTGGAACTGGCGGCACTGATAGCCAGGCGCAGGGAGCAGGATGAAATCACCGAAGCTGAAGTGAAGTCATCGGTGCAGCAGGCCATACTGAAATACGATAAAGACGGCGAGCACCACTACAATCTTATTTCAGCTCTGCATAAGTCAATCCGCAACTCCGACGTTGATGCATCGCTCTACTGGCTGGCTCGCATGCTTGAAGCCGGTGAGGAGCCCCTGTATGTGGCGCGCCGTCTGGTGCGCTTCGCCTCCGAGGATATCGGTCTGGCGTCTCCCCAGGCCCTGACTCAATCGATTGCGGCGATGCAGGCGGTAGAGCTCATGGGCATGCCTGAGTGCAAAATTGCCCTGGCGCAAGCTACTGTTTTTATGGCTCTGGCTCCCAAGTCCAACGCCGTCTACAGGGCTTACAATCAAGCCGCCGAAGACGCACTCAATATGACGCAGCACGCAGTGCCCATGCACCTGCGCAACGCGCCTACCAAGCTGATGAAAGAGCTTGGCTATTCGCAGGGCTACCAGTACGCACATGACTATGAAGGCGGAAAGGCCGAAGGCATGAAATGTCTGCCCGATGAGTTGCTCGGCCGTGAATACTTCAAGCCGACGCCTCGGGGATTCGAAGGCAAGATCAAGGCCGCCTGGGACAAAAAGAAAAACTCGTAGTGCCGCGACTCTCAAAAAAGAAAGACCCGGCAGATGCCGGGTCAGTCCTTACTCGTTCCGTTCCATTCCAACAAGCTTTGGCCTGTCTGGCTAGGCTTCTTTTGTTTTAGGCCAAAAGAGGTGCCACCAGCGGCGTGATTTGAGTTCTTCGTTTTCCTTGCGAGTGGCCTTCAAAATGTTGGCCAGTCTTGAATTTTCTTCTTCGCAGGTGACGAGGATTTCTTCCAGATAGTCGCGCTCGACTTTTGTCTTAGCCAGAGCGTCCATGAGGTAGCGGCGCTCTTTGATAGCGGCTTCCTTTTCGTATTCGACGCGTTTGAGAGCTTTGACCTGTTCTTCCAGTGCCGGTATGCGTTGCATAGCCCAGTACTGGCTGACCATAACTTGTTTGATGGCGCCGTTTTCTTCAGTCAACTCTTGCAGCTTCTGCAGCAGGGCGATTACCCGTCTCTGCAAATAGGTCACTTCTTCGCTGCTCTTACTGAGAAGCTTCTGTTCCTTGTAGTGCTGCACTACATCCAGAACCTGACGTCTGATCCTTTTTTCTCTGGCTTGACGTACTCTTTCATCTTCTCCCTCTGACACCAATTCTGATGCCCATTTAAAAAGATGCTCGAGTCCATCTACAGATACTGACTGATCATGCTCACGCTGAAGTGGTGCTTGACTTGTAGTAAGGTCCGGATATTCGGTTGTTTTTAATGGTTGACTGCTCACACGCGCCCCCTTTCAACAAACCTATGATACCTACAATCCCCAAATTTGCAAAGACTTTTTTGATATTGCCTGCGGTGCCAATATTAAATCGCTCCTCTTGGAAGCACCATAAGTGGTGATAGGAGCACAATTGGAGCGCGCACTATTGGTGGTGACACACGTTTTAACGATAGGCACCACATAGCCACCACTTAAAGTTAAAGCGTAACCTGCCAATAACAATCCTCTTACACTCCTCCCCTGGGGCACCACCGGTGAGGCCACCTCCCGCTTGTGCCCTCAGGCCCTCACCCTGAGCAGGGGCCGGGGCGAAAATCCTACATATAAGGATGCGCCGCCCGGGCTGGGGCAGGACCGGGTTCGTCGCTTTGGTCGCTGCCATACGTATGAATGTATGCGCAGTCGTTTTGTTTTTTGCTCCGTTCCGATTTGATCCGGTTTGATCCGGACTTCAATTTCAGAGTCCATTTCTAAAAGCAATTTCTAAATCGGCCAATTTCCCCACTGTGTCGCCGCCGTTAACGACAAAAATGCTCGAAAGCCCAATTTTTTGGCGTAATAGTGGGAGAAACCGGGGGGTAGTACGTAACTACACCCAAGACAACGGGCTGACTCACCGATATTGTTGTGCTCAAGGCATGAAAGGCAAATGCATTTCCGCCCCCAACAACAGTGGAGAGTCCAATGAACGGTACAGCCCTGAGCCAGACAATAGTCAAGGAAGCTACAAAAGCTTTTCTTGCCGTTGTAATGCTTGGTGCCTTTGCCGGCGCTCAACCCGCTGAAGCTCAATTCAACACCACTCTGCGCACTCCACTTATATATGGAGCGGATCATGCCGCTGCCGGTGAAGTGCCCTGGGAAGGCCAGCCGCCGCCGGTAGGCAGTGGCGACATTCCGCCCATGGTCACCCCTGGTGACTGGGGCGCGCCGGAAGCACCACCGACTCAGGTGTATGTGCCTCCGACCATCGGTGGTGATAAGGCGACAGTCAACGATTATGTGATGGGTTCGCTTGAACCACCACCCAGCACTCCCGGCCCGGACTACGGTGCCATCAACGGATCAGCTGGTGGGAGCGGACTCCAGGCACCGGTCGGATACGGAAACATCAATCCCCAGGGCGGCATCTCCTTCGATGCTCCGACAACCAGATGGGGTGGCCAGCGAAGTTTCGATTACGGACGCAACGTCAACGCCAGAAACCAGAACGCTTCGAGACTAGCTGATTTTGGCCAGAGGCTTCCCGAAAAACCAGATTTAAAAATGATGCCCCAATTCTCTCAGGATGGCCCCCGACAGTTATATGTACCGGAAATCGGTCAACCGGTGAGAGCAGGAAACTTCCCCGATGCCCAGGCCACAACTGACCTTCACGGCAACCGAACAAACTTCAGCCAGTATCAATCTCAGATGACTATCGCACCCTATTAATCACCCACTTCAAACGAACCAGTTTTACAGACATGCAAATTACAAGCTCTTCAGATATCAAAAAGGCTTCAGGAGTACAGACAATGCTTAACCGTAAGTTCTTACCGGCAATGATCGTCGCTTTCACCCTTGGCGCGACTCAAGCCATGGCTGCATTAGCTCAGCCCTGGCCCGGCAACCCAGGTCAGGGTACGCCAGCTCCTGGTATGCCGGTGGGAACACTGCGCACGCCTCTTATTGAAGGCTCGCCGACAAGCGCTCCGTTCCTTCCTCCTGCTGAAGGTCAGCCGCCGCCCGTGGGTTGTGGACCTACACCGTGGGGCGTGACACCCGGTATGGGTGGTGCACCGACCCTGCTTCCGTGGGTGCCGGCCATTCCGTCAAATTCTGTCGACAATAGTTTTTCCGGCATTCCGCTCCCTGTCACTCCCGGTGTGGTATCACCGCCCGGTGTGCTTGGACCTGCTCTGACCGGCATCGTCCCCGGACCTGACTCTACCCTCGGTAGCGATCCCGGTTCGTTGACTGCGCCTCCCGGATACATCAATGCATCGCAACAAGTGAACATCATCCCGACTGGTGGTATTGCCGGTACCGGTGGCTACTACACCGACATGCCGACCATCCGCCGCGGCGGTCAGGAAACTCACCAGTGGGAACTGCGTGGCAGAAACTCTGCCATCGGCGGCATGGGTGGTGACGGCAGCCAGGACAACGTCGCCAGACTCGGTCCCTGGGCCGGCTGGGGTACTGTCACCGGCGTACCGACTGGTGATGGTCTGAGAAACAGCTCGATCGACCTTGGTGGCGGTCAGCGCTTCAAAGCCGGTGGTGTTGTAATTCCGACCGGTTCGACAATCCAGGACTTCGGTCTATCGTCCACAAGAAACAATCCAATTGCTGCCCTTGATGCTCAGCAAAGCTATGAATTTGGTCAAGGCTTCCGCCGCGAACCTGTATATAGCTCCAAAACTACTGATTTCGGTTGCCGGTTTGCACAATTCTCACCAGCTAACGAAAATCCGCAGAAACGGGCACAGTTGCTGCTTCCGACCGCCGTCAGAACAAACTTCTAGACGTCAAGAGGATGCCAAGGGGGGAGGATTCCCATGGCAGTGGGAATCCCCCCGATTTCATTCCAACCGAGCTTTGCGTACTATGAGTCCACAAAGCGAAACGGCACCCCAACAAACGAACCAAGAGCAATGATGACGATGAACACCAACACTCAATCAACCAGAGGTCACAAAGTAATGACCCGATTGACTGTCGCTGCAGTCGCTACCCTCGCCCTTACCGTTCAAGTGGTTGCCCCAGCTCTTGCCCAGTCAGCTAATGACTCCTTCCTCCCACCGGAAGTGCTGCCCCTGGACCCTCAAGTAGCCACCCAGCTCTCACAAGCTCAGGCTAAAGCTCGGGAACTCAATCCCGTAAACAGAGGACTCAATGTCAGCGCCGACACGATGGGTGACCCGGCAAACGGATCGATGATGAACACCGGCGCAAGCCCGATGAACAGCCGCTCCATGCGCCAGGACATGATGCAATCCCTGACCGCTCCCAACAACGGCGCTCAGTTTGCAAACATGGGAGACAACCAACCCCAGGCCACCACCGGTACATCCGACTGGATTATGCCGGAGCAACCAAGCGCTCAAGCCGGAATCGCAACCAACTTCGGCAATGTTGAGCAAACCCAGACCCTGACCGGACAAACACAGCAGCAGGCTGTCAGACATGACACTCTCCGCCGTGGTGGCTCCAACGCAATAAGCGCAATGGCAGGATTCGGAGCCGGCGCAATTCTCGGAAGTGTCCTCCGCAGACCAAACTCTCTAATGGGCCTCGGAATGACCGGTTTGATGCTAAATGGTTTCGGTACTCGCAACGCTTTCCGCTTCTAGTGAAAAATTAAGTCCTGGAGACTTCGTCAAAATGAAATTCAAGTTCTTTCTTCTATCACTAACAATCCTCGCAGCGGGTCAAGCTCTGCCGGCTAACGCCCAGGGCCATGCTCAAGAAGGTATGTCACGTTTCACCTTCGAGCCCAACCACTTCGGTGCCAGAGCTCGTGCCAAAGCACCAGCCCTTGCTCCTTATGTACCGCACGCTGTAACCGCCGGCGCTATGCCGCACTCCAACGCTTTTCTGGGAGTGGACCCATCAAGATTGGCTCCGCCTCCGCGCCCCCAAGTTTCACAGGAAACACAAATTGCAGTTTCCGTTCCTCACGTTCAAGCCGCACCGTTCAGCAATGAATTTGGTGCACCAATAAGCGAGCAATCAGCTCGTCCAACCCAAATGACTCAGTCGCCAATGCCAGCGGCCAGGTCGATGTCCCCCTCGCGCTCTAGCGCAGTATCGGGACGTTTGAGAACTCCAGTGCACTCAATTGCTCGGGTCGCACATCCAGCTTCTCTACCTACAATTCAGTCTTACGGAAGCGGCAACGGCTACTCGCCGGGAGCCACCGGAGCTGGAACAGGCGCCAGTACAAGTACCTCAACCGCCCTAACCGGTCGGATCATCGGCCAAAAACACTAACCGGCGCGCTGGCAACGACAACAACAACAACCCTTTAATTCCAAATCAAACAAATACACCCTGTATTAGGAGGTCCACAATGACTAAAGTAACATCCCTCGCCAAGAAGATCGCTGCTTCCAGAAACTTCAAGGTTGCCGCCCGCGTGGGAATCCTCCTCGCACCCCAGCTGGTATTGATGGCTCTCGGAGTCTATGACCAGGCTGCCCATGCCCAAGGCTTGGTTGGTGCGCCGGTTGACCCCCGTTATGGTCAGTCCAATGAAGTAGGTCAGTTGGCAGACTACGGCTATGACTGCGCAAGAGACATCTCGCGTGTTGTAACTGCTCTGTCCACTATCCCGTCGTCCCTCGCCGGCATGAAGATTGCCTTCGGCCAGAGAGATGGTGGTGAAGCTGCAATGAACGTGGCAAAAGGTCTGGGAGTTGGTTTCGGCGGACCTACCGCTGTCCACCTCATCGGTACATTCGCCATCAACAACTTCGGCGGTCTCGGTGGTGGTCTCTAAAAAGACCCCCTGATTCTGAAGTCAAAATCTACAAGGAGCCGGGCTCGTGCCCGGCTCTTTTAGTAGGAAGACTTTCTTCTGTCTATGCCATCGAGGCTTTGCTTATGAACGTCAAAATTTTTGCGTTGTCGCTCTTGCTTGTCGGCGTCCTGCCGGCGCTGCCGTCTTATGCCGCTCGACCGGGTGTTGAGGACGGCGGTGCGCGATTTGACTTTGAGAAAAATCTGTGGGGCGCGCCGAAGAAAGAGAAAAAGCCATTTGTGTCGACGTCGGTCACGCCCGGTGCCGTCAATATTAAGAAGATGGTTGATCCGGCTATGTTCGCTGCGCCCGTATCGCGCCCAGTGCAGCCGGTGATTCAAATGCAAGTACAACCGGTGATTCAGGTGCCGCGTGTGCAGGCCGAACAATTCAGCAATGAATTTGGCGCGCCAATTCCTGAAGAAGTCGCTGCTCCTCAGCCGATTCAGCCAGTGCCGGCAGTGAGTCCAGCTCGCATGAGTATGCCCGCTGCTCCGCCTGCCCGGTCAACTCCACCTTCAGTTGTGACTGGTGTGAACGCTCGTCTCAGACCCAAGCGCACCTATGATCTTGTGGCCAGGCCCGCGCCTTTGCCGACAATTGATGTTTACAAACCCGGCTCCGGATTTGCGCCCGGCGGTGCTGGAGCTGGTGGTGCCTCCGTTATGGCGCATACAACAGTGAAGGCCGAAATTGTTCACAAGTCGAACTAGGTGAAAATATGACTACGAGCGCACCAGTTAGAAATCTTTCCGTTAACGTCTTCACGGTTTTGCACGCGACTTTGATGCTGATACCGGCTGTCATTCTCGTTTGTGCGGTGCTTGAAGCATTTGAATTTGACTGTTCAGCGGATCTCAATTGCTGTCCGTCTGCTCCCATGAAAACCGGCCTGGTCGTCTATGAATGCGGCGTACGGCCGACGTTTTTGCCGGAACGGCAGGGGCTCGTCAGTTTGGTGCAGGAGCAGAGTGAGTTCACTTCTACCAATAGTGTACAAACCGTTCAACTGCAGGTGTGGCCGACTTTCGGTGGCTATGCCGATTGCGTTGATCCATATGGTGATTTTGAAGCTCGATGCCGGCTCTTCAAATAAGGTCCTGGGGAAACTATGGCTGTACACCTCATTGCTATTGCTCAACCGAAAAAATGGTGTCTGCTATTTGTCTGCCTGGTGGCGGTGCTTATGGTGCCTATCTCCGCGGTTTCTCAGATGGCTTCCGACCGGCCTGGTGTCTGCACTTATGGTGATGAAATGCCGTTGTCTGAGGCTGAGCTGCAGCAAACTCCGGAGCCTGCTAAACCTCAATTCACAACCTTAGTTCAGCAGCAGGCGGAGCAGAATACGGTGGCCGTGGCTCAAACTGTTGAGCAGCAACTGTGGCCTGATTTCGGCTTCAGCAATGAGACCTACGACGACCTGGCAGCCTCTACCGGCGACGATATAGTGTCCAATCTCTTTAACAATTTGTCTTGTTTTGTGGTCGACTTCGTTTCAGTCGGTTTCGTGCCTCTTCTTTTGTTCATTAGTGGAGTATTTACTCTGTCTTTGGCTCTCGCGTTGTCCTGTCAGTTTCGTCGTTCTTAGTTCGGCCGAATCGAGCGTGATTCGCACCTCTGCATTAAAACGTCGATTACTGAGACTGCCGTCCGCCTGAAGCTCTTTTGTTAGCGTTACAGCGCAAATATCTGGAGCGCCGCCTGCAGGGCCTCGGAGTCGACTTTTTCGGTGACCTTGTTTCTGGTCAGATGAATAACCAGCCCTTCTTCCCAGTAAATTAAGCTCAGCCTGTCGCCGTCTTTTTCAAACGTCAGGCCAATTTCACCGTCGGGACCGGTCCAGACGTCAGGTGTCTCAACCACAGGAAACCCTGCCAGCCGACGGATGTTTTGAACATCATTTTTGACCAACTGATAGAGTTCTTCCGGCGGGGGCAATTCCTCTTCCGTGTCTGGAAGAGCCAATATATCCCGGTGCAGCAGGTCCAGGCGATGGCAGACCTCGTCATGCCAATCTATTGTCTGTTTGAATTCCGACATTGTTTTCATGATCTTAATTCTATGCATTCAGAAATGCCCAAAAATGGCGATTTCTAATCGGTTTCGGCCGCTTTCCGGCTTATAAACCAGACCCATATCATCGAACTTTCCGGCACTTATTTTTCAAAACCGTCCATTTCCCCAAAACCTAATCCCCGCCGGTAAAAAATCCAGTCAAGAAAGATTAAAAGTCGCTGTTTTTGGCTGTACGATGGGAATAACCACACTGACAAGTTTTACCTGGAGCCGTAAGCTTGTCCTCACAAGACGTATAAGGTCTTGCTAGCGTTGAGTCTTTGAGCTTTTCTTAGAAGTAAGCACCCCAGTGGATAACGGCAACACATCTCTTTCAAAATTCACCCGACGGCAATATGCGGCGCTCGTGGCACTCTTTGTGCTGTTTGCGTCGATTTTCATTGTTCCGGGTGCGGTGGCCCAGACGACCCCGGCTCCGCCCGGACAGGTCCAGACTGGCGGCGGTAATGGCGCGGACCTGAGTCAGGGCGCGGCTGCCACTCAGAACACGGTGCCGGATCCCTATTACAACGCCAACCAGTACACGACCCTGGTGCAGCAGCAAGCCGAGCAAAACACAACGGCCGTCGCTCAAAACGTCGAGCAGCAATTGTGGCCGGATTTCGGTGCGTACAACGATACCTATGACGGCTTGTCCGCCTTCTGGGGCGATGACATCATTTCCAATTTGTTCTCCAATATTGGTCAGCTGATCGGTAAGTGGTTATCCGAATTCATCAACGGCTGGGTAGCCGATGCCGTGCAGTTCCTGACAGGATTCCTGCGCGTTTTCGTGCTCAACCCCAACATTGCCGTCAACGGCCTGGGCAACGGTAACGGCCCGGCGGACGACATTTCACCTTATATCCGTCAAGGCGCAGACGTCATGTACGGCATCGCCGTCGACTTGCTGCTCCTGCTTTTTGTTCTCTGTATCTGGAAATACTGGGCGGAAGCCGCCTGGCGTGGCGGCGGCAACATGATGGGTGCCGTCGGCCGTTTGATTTTCACCGCTGGTTTGCTCCTGGCCTGGCCGACAATCTATGCCTTTGAAATTCAAATTTCCAATGAAATGATCAAGGCTATCTACTTCAATTCCGCCGACCAGGTGGCGATGCTTGATGCCGCCATGGCTGCCGCTGTAAAAGGTGGTCTGGTTGCCGGTGCCGGTTTGCTCGCCAACGCCACGGCCCCTGTTGCTGGTCAGGTATTCGGCGGCGCCCTTGGTGCAGCCGGTGGTGCCGGTGGCCCGCTCGGTCTGGCTCTGGGTACGGTCGGTTCTCTCGTAGCTTTCGTCGGTCTGATTGTTTATCTGGTTTTGGGTGGCATTCTCATCGCCGAGCTTATCTATATATTGGTGCTCAAATCGATTCAGACCGCCCTGCTCTGCGCGCAGTACATGTTCGCGCCTCTGTTCCTGGTCTTTTTTGCTGTCCCTGATACAGAAAACGTCACCTCCGGCTTCGTCAAATCATTTGTCGAAGTCAGTCTCTGGACGTTTGTCTGGGTGGGCATGCTAAAGATTCTCGTTATCGTTGTATTGTCCAACTTCAATCCCTGGGGCAAAATCGTCATGGCTGTGGGCGTGCTCCAGCTCATGATTCAGGTGCCGTCCTTCCTGGCCCGCGCCCAGATTTCACCGATGTCGGACTTTATTTCTGCCGGTCTAGTCACCGGTGGTCTGCTCAAGGGCGGCAGCGCACTGGGCAATTTGCTCAGCAACAGAGCCATGCATTTTGCTAATGCTGTCGGTAATTTCGGTTATGCCGGAGCCAAGGGTGCGCCTAAATCGCAGGCCACTGAGCTCAATGGCCTGGCCAATGATGTTGCCAGACCGGACCTTTTGAAAGATATTCGCAGTGCCCAGGCCAGCGGTCAGGTGCCCGGAGCCAAGGGCCCCGGCGACGGCAAAGGCAAAGGTAAGGGCGACGATCCCAATGATCCCACCGGACAGAAACTCAATCCTGTCGATCCCAATGCTCCTAAGGGGCCGAAGGACGGCAAGGACGATCCGACCAAAACACCCGGACCTCCCGGTAAAGATTTGAATGGTGCCAAAGGCGATCTCGCCGGTGGTGTGCCCGGTGCTAATCCCAAGGCCGGAGACGCTGCTCTCGGTACTCCCGCTGGTGCGCCCGGTGACAAAAATCTCAATGCCGCCAATCCTACACCCGGAGATGCTCTGGCTAATGCCGGTAAGAATGCCGCTCTTGGAGTCGGTCTTGGTGCCGCTGCCGGTGCTGGTCTCGCTGCAGTCGAGTCGGGTGCGGCTCTGAAGAATGCCGCGCAGGGCACTGGTGCAGAAGGTGATCGTTCGGCCGCTGCAGCTCAGCAGCAAGCTGCCGAAGCACTTAAGAAGATGGAAAATCTCAAGGAAGCCGGTGCTGACGGTAGCGGTGTTAAGGGTCCGGTTGGCCCTGACGGCAAGCCGCTCAAGGTCAATGGTGGCACCATCGCTGACGGCGCTGGTCCTACCGGTGGTAAAGACAAAGCCGGTCTCAACGTCGCTGGTGCGGTGGCCGATCCTACGGTCAGCAGTACCCTCAAGGGTGCTGTCGGTGGTAAGGGAGTTGGCGCTACCGGCGCTAATGAAGCTGATGCCAAAGGCAAGGATCTCAACGCTCTCAATCCTAATGATGTAAAAGCTCCGACTACAGCGACCAATGCTGGAGCCACTGGTGCCGAGGGCGCTAAGGGTCAGGGCCAGCAGTTGGAAATGGAATTCGAACGCGATGGCGATAAGGCTGCTGTTGCGGCTGCCTCCGTGGCCGGTCTGGGTGGACCTCCCAAGGTTGGCGAACTCAAAGATCAGACCGATGGTAAGGGCGGCAAAGACGGCTCTGGACCTACAGGCGGCAAGCAGGTTGTTTCCGGCGGCACTCTGAACGGCGCTGGTGCCGGTATTAATGGTGCCGGTGGGGCGACGACTGATGTATCGGCCAAGCTGGTGCCCAAGAAACCAGGCGAAGTTGTTTCCGGTAAGACTGTGGCGCCCTCGCTGGCTACGACTGGTTTGAACACTGCTGTTTCCGCGTCCGGTACCGGTAAGAATATTGACCCGACAACGGGTATGGGCACGACTGATGTTGTGCACGATGAGAGCGATCCTGGTGCTCCTATCACGACTCCTAGCGCTAAAACTGAAGTGCATACGGCCGGTAGCGCCGCCAAACTGACTGGTGCCGCCGGTGGTGGCGCTGACGCCAAAATTGATGCCAAGGGTAATGTCATTTCCGCAGCCGGCACTCCTCCGCCCAATCCCAATAATGTGCAGGCCGGACAGCAGGGCAGCCTGCCGCTTACCGGCGGTAAGATGAACACTGATGTGTCCGGCAAAGGTGCCAATCTCAATCCTACTTTGACTACGACTTCGGTTACCGGTGCTGTGCGCCCCGGCAGTGAAGGCGCTCAGCCTCAGGGCATAATCAATACTGAATTGACCCAGGATGAGACCGGCGCGACCGGTGTCGGCGGCGCCAATGCCACACTCAACCAGACTGTTCGCACCAACGCTCAGGGCGGTGTGCAGCCGACTGCTCAAAATCCCACCGGCCTGGCTACCCAAAACGTGCAGGGTGGTCTTGTGCCGCCGGTCAATCCCAATGCCAATCTCCAGCCTGGTCAGCAGATGAGCTTGCCCTTCGGCAATACCGGCAAGATGAACACCGATGCCACTACCGGTAAGGGCGCCAATCTCACTCCCGGTGCGACTACATCCGTCACAGGTACTGTCCGTCCCGGTGGCGACGTTGCTCAGCCTCAGGGTATCGTCAATACTGAATTGCAGGAAGAAATGACCGGAGCCGGCGCCCCCGGTACCGGCACGACAGTTGGGCAGACAGTTGTCCGTCAGGGCCAGACTGTCACTCCCGGCGGCAATCAACAAAACGTTCAGACCAATGCCACTGGTAAAGTTGTGACCGGTGTGCCCGGAGGCACTCAGCCTCCGCCCATCACCAATGTTAGCAGTCAGTTTACCCAGGCCAGCGGTGGCAAGGGCTCCGCTCCCGGCTTGAGCGCTGCTTCGGCTGTGCCTCCTACGGCAGCCGGTGGCGGTGCTGCTGGTGGTGGCGGCGGCAATGGTGGACCGCCTCCTATATTTGACCACGACAATAATCCCGAAGGTCCTGCCGGCACTACGCCTCCTGCCGGAGAAGCCGGCATGGGCTCGCAGCCTGCCTCTAATCGGACCCAGGGTTCGATGTATGACGGCTACATGCAAGCTGGTTACAGACACGTCCCGTACAGAGTCGCGGCAGCTGCCATACGACTGGCTCAGGGTGCTACCCTGGCACCTTCTCGCAGTGGCAAACCGGAAATCATTCAGGACAATCAAGGCCACATGATGCACGTGCGCTTCGGTGAAGGTGCCACCGATGAGCAGAAAGCGATGCAGATCATGTCCGGTGCTTACGGCGAATTGATGAGCACGGATGCTGAAGCTTATGACGCTGCCCGACAGTCATCTATAGATGCCGGTGAGCACAAGCCAGTCGGCATGA
>JAFEAV010000120.1 GCA_018266215.1 Cyanobacteria bacterium SZAS LIN-3
AAAATCAAATATGAGCAACTTCTGATCTCTATTACGCTATCTAGTGAATATTTACGAAAAAAGACGCGCCCGAAAGCCCAGGGGGAAGGCTGATTAAAGCCCTCCCCCTGACACTTGCGGCAAAACTACCGCGCCGATTACTCGCTGCCGATGCGATACCGGGCGCCGAGATCAACGCGCAGCCCCTTCTGCTCGCGGAAAAACTTCTTGAGCGGATGCTCGTCGGCCACGAATTTGATAGCCACCGCCCCGGCCACAGCAGCCAGGAAGAGCACCACATTGCTCGGTCGGTCACCGTCGAGAAAGAAGGGCGCATTGAGCAAGAGCCCGGTGACGGTGCCGCAGACGAGTGCACAGACGATACCGGCGCGGTTACCCGCACCAATAAACATGCCGCCGACAACTCCGAAGGCAGCCAGAAAAATCAGACAGAAAATGTACATATCGCGATCTCCTCAGAGGAAGAAAAAGGGCAGCTCGACACCGCTGGCCGCTGCCAGGACAAACCCGATGGAAGCCGCGACGACGAGCACAAACATGAAGGCGTAGAACAGAACCATGCCGGTCAGGTGGAGGAAAGAAAGGTGGGCAATCACCGCACCATTTTTCACCTCCACCGATTGCAAGGCCAGGCGAGCCACATGGCCCTTGAGATTGTCGGGCAGGGTGTAGACCGGTACGCGCTCGAGGGCAATTTCCGCGCCGCGCTGCACCGAACTCTGCACCAGTTCACCGGCAACAGCCAGGAGGTGCTCCTTACCCGCCTGCAGTCGCGGCGACTTCACGTACTTGTCGAACAACGTCGACGCCTTCTCCTCGACGCTCTGTGCACCGACTTTGACATCGATGACATTGAGGGCCTCGGGATGGAAGAAGAAAGCACCGCGTGCATTGTCATAGCGCAGGACACCCCGGGTGGAAGCGGCGAGCGTGTAGTCGACATGCAACTTGGTGGCAGAAGCAGTCAGAGTCAGACCAATCTTGTCACCGGACAGATCGACCTGGGCCTGCGAAACAGTGACACCATTTTTGGTGACAAAGGGTAACTTGGCGTCGACGCGCTGCTGCAAATCGGCCTGCGGTAAGACGACGTCACTGAGGCCGTAGGCCTGCCAGACAGCGCATACAACAGTGACGACAGCGGCCAGACCAAGGATGATCCAGGTACGCGGGCGAAGCTTGTGTTTCATCGGAAACCTGTTGGGTTTGGGTTAAAAAGCGTGAACTAACCCGCCTCCGGTCAAAGGAGCGCATGGGTCATGAAAAGCTGGTGCGGGTGTTTTTTGAGACAGCTTGCAAGAGGAAGAAAACAAAAGGTAGATATAAATCCGACCCTACGTACTGATCTGATTCAAGATCAAGCCATTAAGCGGCGGCGGTTGACGAAAAGAAACATGCAACTTAGCGCGAGGTTTTAGACGCCGTCCAGGCCCAATTCTAATACCGGCCTTATCCAGAGCTTCATGTCCGCAATTTCGTCCTTGCGATCTGTTTTGATCAAAATGTCTTCAAAGGTGTGGGCGATTTCCTGAGCTTCAGGATGTACCGGATAGCCTCGGGCCACCGAATAAGCGAAGCTCACAACATTTTCCGCCTCCGCCAGGGCACCCATTTCAACATATTCGCGGGTGATCAAATTGAGCACCAGCATCGAATGTTGCAGCACGGGAGCCGGACTTTTACGCAGCTGGTCGATCAAACCGGCAATTATTTTGTCTGCCTGGTCTTTCTTACCTTGCTTGAGAAGCAACAAACCGAGCCAGAAGTGACTTTCGAAATAAAGACCCTGACGGGCTTCCGGCAAGATCACCGCCGACTGTTTGGCGCCGCCGTTCAACTCAATTGATTCGGAGAGCGCTTTTTCCGCTTCAGGCAATTGCCCACGCAAAATGTATATTTCAGCCAGAAGTTGCAGTGGATAAGCTGCCTCACCGGATGATTTCTTCCCCCCGGCGCCGCGCCAGATCGCCAGAGCTTCGTTAGCAAGACGTTCGGCCTCACTCAATTCCAGATCAAACAACTCTTCGTGCAGAACCGCCTGAGCCACCTTCAAACCAGCCAGATTATTGATGTAGACAGCCGTCAAACCATGATTTGCCAGCCGCTTACTGCTCTTATTTTTGGCTATCAGATCCTCGTACAAAACCTCGGCATGGTGATAATCACCGCGCGAAAGTTTGATCAGGGCCAGGTTGGCGGTGGCAACCTGATAGTGACCATCCTTGTGCAATTTCAAACGCTTGACCAGATCGAGATAGTTGGTAAATGCCTGTTCCGCCACAAAAAAATTGCGCTTCTCCAGCTGACGCACCGCCAGAAAGGTGGCCGGCGCGCCTATCAAAGTCGATCCGAAAATCCAGACCATGAGCAGGGCATAGAGCCCGTTCACGGCCGCCATGACATAGTGCCCGGCACTGACCATGATACCGGCCAACCAAAAATTGAGCCCACAGACAATAGCCACCAGGGCCCAGGCCAGACAGGTCATGACGAAGGGCAGCGACAACCAATTATTGGTTACCGGACGGGGACCAAGGGGGGCAAGAAGGATACCTTGCGCAGGTGAGACAACGAGTTCGACGCTGTTTGGCGCGTCTTTTTTCGCCTCATTTTTTTCCTCGTCTACCGCTTTTTCACTCGGTAACTCCGGTGCAGGTTCAGTCATAAAGCCTTGTTCCGCAATTTAAAGTCACAATCGTCATAGCATCGCAGTTAGATCTGATTAAGCAAAATGCAGCCCTTGCAAGGCCGAGCAAGCCGGGTTTATCGACCACAAGGGGATTAGACATTGCTCTTTTTTGTACCCATTTAAACCGACAAAAAACATTTTCAGGCCCGACCAATTGTCTGCGAACAGGCCCCAGATAAGCATCTAAAGCAGTTTACACCCTTATAAGTTTTTCTTCCGCCGTGTCCGATATTGGGCCATCCTGAACGAGCTAGCGCAAGCCCGGACAGTCAAGTGGATTAAACACCGCCAATGGTCAGCCTCCAGCGGAGCCGTCAAGCGACACAAGCGCAACATAAATTGGGATGAAATGCAGGGGCGATAGTTGTTAAACAGAAGATCTTCACCTCTCCCAATATGTCTCGGTTCAACAACACAAACTTCGTCCTGCAGACCTAAACGCTATATATCCACCCCAGGAGCCCCATCCATGACCCTTGCCAGAGACACCCTGGTAGTAGTGGATATGCAACCTGATCTGCCGGCTTCGCGCGAACCCTGGCTACGTCAGGCTGTGCGCAAGCTCATAGAGAAGGCCCGCGCCGATAACATGGCTGTTGTCGTGCTCGAATATCTCACCTACGAACCACTCCGTACCTATGGGAGCACCTATGAGGAGTTGATGGCCGCCGCAAGGGGCATGCCTCATTTCAGCGGTCGAGCCAAAGCCGACATCGACGGCAGCGCTCGCGTCGCTGATGCTCTCCAGGCAATGGACATTACCAGCCAGCGCTTTCTTGTTTGCGGCGTCAATACGCATGCCTGCATCGAAGCGACGGCAGTTGGCCTGACAAACCTTTTCCCCCAGAGTGTGGTTGAAGTCTATGCCAATGCCTGCAACGACTTCCGCGGAAATGACTGGAGCAAGTTTGCCCGCAAGGCTAATTTGACCGTCACGTTCGCGTCACTCTGAGTTTTTTGTCCGAGTCGGCGCCCAGCGCCAGGATCAACCGACCCGTTCAATTTCCGAACGACGGTAACAAACTGAGAATGCGGAATGGCAAAGTCCCGCGTTTTTCACAACCTACTAAACGGAAGGTACGCTATGCACACGAACCAATCGCCCCAGCCCGACAACGCCGGCAACGCGCAGTCCCTGATCGGACAAGTGTTCACCGGTTTTGTGGCGGCCAAGAAGGACGACAGTCTTATCATTGCCATCGCGGACCCCAACGGCGAAACCATCCCCGTCCCCGGCATCATGGCCAAGGACGCGATGATCGGCTTCACCCCCACGATCAAGGAGCAGCGATTCGCGCTGATGGAAAGCGGCGCTAAGCTTTTCGTTCGCATCTCCCAGGTCGACCTCGAGTCAAGCAACCCGGCCCTGCACGTTTGCGAGGCCTCTTCCCTGAGGTAATTACCGAGAGAGAGGTCGCCCCCACAAAGGGCGACCTCTCTTTCTCGTTTTTTTTAAGTACGGCTACTATCGTATTAAGTAGTTAGCCAATCCCGCAGAACTCAGCCCTATTTGTCTCTCCAGAGACCAAATTCATTTTGCGCTTCAATAGTTTCGCGGCGCTTCGCCTCCAGGTCATCGTTTGTGGGCGTCACTTTGACCACCCGCTTACCGTCCTGGTTGTATTGCGAGGGATCGCCGGCGTAACCGCTCATCTGTCCAAACTGACTCATGTTATTGCCGAAGTCGGAACCGCCGCGTCCCCACTCGGCATTATTGACGTTGTGATGAGCCGACTTTTCGTTGTCGCCCGTCGGCGGGACAAAATTGGGATTGAGGTCTTCCTCGCTCACCGGCTTCATCGCCGAGTCTACAAGCCCGGCATCAAGCTCCGGCGGCACAGCGACCGGCACCGCGGGATTTTCCGCGCCGGCGGGGGCTGCAGTCGGCTGCGCCGCAACCTTTTCGCTTTCCACCCGGGTATTGGGATCAATCGTTATTTCGACCCGCCGGTTACGCGCACGTATCGAAGCCGCATCCTTCTTGGTCACTGACGTTTCGGCCATCAGTGGCGACTGAGAGCCGGCCCCGATTGTCTCAATAGCTACAGCTTTAGCCAGTCCATGGGCAACCAGCCAGCTTTTAATGCGCTGCGCCTGTCTCAGAGTAAGCTCGGTATTGTAAGTTTCGAATCCCAGGCTGTCTGTGTGGGCAACGATTTTCACCGGATGAGATCGAAGCTTACGAAAAAGCGGGATCAAGGATTTTAATTTAGCCTCGCCGGCTTCGGTCAAACGGTCCTTGGACGGCTCAAACATCAAATCGGACGAGATACTGATTTTCTCCAGAGGTACGTGCTTGGGTACCTCCACCTCAATCAATGAGGAAAACGGCAGAGGCGCACCTTTGTGTGCCCTGGTGGCGGCCCGGCGCGGGCTGGTCGCCGCGGGGGCGGGGGTTTGCGAAGGTTGACGCAAAATAAACTGCTGCTGCTGCGCCATCGTGGGCAATGAGCCAAAATTGCCGACAGCCGAAAGCATAAGCAAGACGCAAGCCCGGTAGACGGAGCCACCGCAGCGCCACGATTTATTTTTATCCAGGGTTCGCAACATGGCCAAATAGTACCACCAGGTGCCTTTCGCTACATTTTAAGACTGTCACCTATTACCAGCATCTAAGATAGCGAGACCAGGCCGGCGGATGAACCGCGCGCCCCCAGCGGCAAGATTTAATGGTCTCGTCACGTTGCTGCCACGTTTATGTCACGGGGTTGTTACTTTCAAGTCCTTAAATAGATTCATCCCCCTGAGAGGCGCGCCGCAATATGTCTTACAAAAGACCCTGGAGCAGAGTTTCCCCCATCAGCCGTGGACTCGGACGCCACATGCCCGACGGGGACAACCGGCTGACTATGCGTGCCGACGACAACGCCCAGAACAGACCGCAACCACAGGCATCGTGGGTCAACTGGAACAAACCGGCCCTCGGCGCTCGCAGCGCCTATCAAATGGGCGAAGTCAAAACCGCAATCGTGATCATCGAAAATTGCATCAACGAGATAAACGGCTGGCTGCCCACCGAATTAAAAGTATTTGCCGTGCTGCTGTACAAAGCCCGACTGGCTTTTTACAACGGCGACCTGGACGCCGCTGAAGCCTGCTATCAGTGGGCCTACGAAATGATGACCGAATATCGCATGGAAGGCGCCCTGGGATCGACCGCGGCCGAACTCTATGATGAATGGGGCGAATGCCTGGTACTCCTCGGCTTCAACGAGGAGGCGCTGGAGCGCTACCAGATGGCCGTCGAGACCGACCTGGCCTGCCACGAAGCCAATCCTCGCCTGATGTCTCCCTGGAGACTGGCCAAGTTAGCCGACTTTTTTGCCGTTCAGGGCGCCGCCACCCATTCCAAACTATGCATGGAACTGGCCGAGGCCAAGGCTGAATCACCCGTAGAAAAAATGTATGTGCGTACCTTTTGCGTCTCAGCTATAAGCTAAGGCGCTCATTTTTTACCGTCGACTATCTCCAGACCGGGCAGAATGCCGTCCAGTTTAGCCGCAGCCTTGATTGGTTGCAGTATGTCGCTCATTGCCCCGGCGGCTCGCCCGGCGCCGCCTGCGCCCGGCATTTGATCACCCCAGACCTTCTGTACCTCTTGTTGCACCCTGGCCAGAACACTATCGGCACCGCCTGAGCCCAGACCCGGGTTGCCGGCGTTACTATCCGTGTGACTGCTCATGCGTACACCTCGATGTGCGACAGAAAAAGATTTGACTGGCTGGTAAGGCGTCAAACTTAACCGGTCAGGCGTGAAACTTTCGTGACACGCAAGACCTACCGCCGACGACTGATAGTGCCACCATATCCGGTGCCGGACTCAAAAGCGTAAAACAGCCATAGTCACGTCTTTTTCACTTTTAACGAGAGGTGCGCTAACAAAGCAGCCTCCTCAATCGTTCGTAGATCTCCCACACAGCACTAAAAGACATTTCAGGCAAAATGCACCTCTTCGGCTCTGCAGGTGAGAAAGAGCGCCAGGATGAGGAGTCGGAAACGATTTACTTGATAAGCGTTTCTTTCCTAGTCTCAAGACATCATCCATAAATTCCGCAGAGGAAACAGCCGCCCAGCACACAACTATTCACGCACGAGCACACCCGCCTTCGCACTCAAATCTTTCATGCAGCCTGCTGCATCAGTTTCGCATGGCCGACCGGGTTTCCTCTCCACCCGGACTATGTCCAAGGAGAGTGCCAACTGGAGACCACAGCATGACCGCTTCCCTGACTTCCAACCTCGTCGCCATCGGCTCAGCCCAGGACCGTGGCAGCTTTCTGGTGCCCTGCCTGGGTTTCGCCACAGCCGAACAACTGCTGGCCGAAACCACCCGCCTGCCCATCGACACCGAGACTGATGGCCCGCAACTGGGGCGTCTGAACTTCGAGCCGCTCTTCTCCGGACGCTGTTCCTACCTGCCGCACAACACCCACGACGGCCTGGAGGTGCAGACCATTCTCACCGGCGATCCTCGCCTGCAACGCGGCAAACCCTCCTGGGCCCGCCTCTGGAATCACGAGACGCCGAAGCCCGAAGGCGCCTACAACGTCGCTCTCATGGTCGAGGGGCACAGGCAGTACTCGTCCTGGCAGCGCCACACCAACAAGCATCCGAAGTGGTGGTACCGTCTTGCCGACGGCACACGTGACTGCATCACCGTCTGGGGAAGCCATGACAGCGCCGAGCTGACCGGCGGCATCACCCTCAACCATTCGACCCGCCTCTACGCTGCCCGCTCCGGCCGCGGTGTCGTCTATACGCGACGCACCCTCTTCGACAACGAAGGCCGGCCGGAAGGCTCAACGAGCGGCATCGTCCTCCTGGAATTCAGCATCCTGGACCGCGACCCGGCCAAGGACGACATGCTGAAAATCCAGCTGGTCGCCTCGCGCTCCTCCCTGTCCTACGGGGCAAACAAGCACACCGAGGCCCCCGTCGAGGGCCTCGACCGCGTCTGGCAGGATCTGGTGGTCAAAGCCCAGAACGCCTTCGATCGCTTCTGCAAGCCGGTTTCGGACGAGACCGAGCAGTGGCGCGTGCGCTTCCTCGAACAGCGCGACAAACTGAGAGAGAACCACCGCGCATTCCACTCAGAGGCAACTTTCACCAACAGCATCAAGGGCCTCTCCTGGCAGGAGGCACTGCAGATGGTGCAGGAGCCGTGGCAGCTGAAGGTCGTCATCGACCAGCACTGCCACTCTCAATTCGACTCCAGCCCGCATCGCGCTGACTCCACAGGCAGCCGCGTCGGTCGCATGCTCAGCAGCTTCGACTGCGACCAGACTCGGCGCGACGAGTTGCAAGGCATGCTCCGAGACTTCGTCGAGCCCATGGACCCGCTCTGGTCCTACACCGGCGACTGAGTTCAAACAGAAAGGAATTTACCTTATGCTGAAGTGGTTTATCGCGGCTCTCGCCGTGTGGCTTGCCTACCTGGTGCGGGAGCAATTCCCGCCCTTTATTGTCGGCATGGTCATAGCCTATCTGCTCAGCCATCCGGTCCACGTACTCAACAAGCATCTGCGCGTCCATCGCGGACTGGCTGTGCTGCTGGTCTACGCAACGGTGGCGACAACGGTCGGCGTGGCTGTCTGGAAAGGCTTCCCGGCGCTGACGGAACAGGCCACAAGTCTGTTTCAGCAGCGCGAGGCCATAGTCGCCAGCCTCGCCGGTCAGATTACGGCCCTGACGGGTTGGAGTCCTGATATCGACGCCATAACCCGCCTGGTGCTGGAGAAAGTGCAGACTTTCATCGCCACCAAACCGGAAGAGCTCCTGGCCTTCAGCGGCGTCATCACCAGCAGCCTGCTCTTCACGGCCATCGCCCTGATCTCGTCCATCTACTTCCTCTACGACGCCCAGAAGTTCGGCCGTTACGCCCTGCGTTTCGTACCGCAGGACAAGCGGCAGGACTGCGTGACGATGGTCAAGGAAATCAATCGCAAGTTCAGTCGCTACCTCAGTGGCCAGCTCTTGCTGATTGGCATCATGTCGGTACTGGCCTTCACCATCCTCCGCTTCTACGGCATCAAATACGCCCTGGTGGTGGCCCTGATAGCCGGCCTGATGGAGATTGTCCCGGTCTTCGGACCGATCTGCGCTCTGGCTCTGGCCCTGACGATCGCGGCGTCCCAGCTCGGTCTCAACGGCACAGCACCGGTCGCCATACTCTTCCTCTGCGTGCGTGTCCTGCAGGACTACATCGTCAGTCCCCGCGTGATCGGCCAGGCGGTGCAACTGCATCCGCTGGTGATCTTTATCTTCGTGCTGGGAGGTCAGACCGTCGCCGGCGGCCTGGGCATGCTCGTGGCGGTCCCGACCGCTGCGGCACTGAAGGTCATCCTCGACCACTTTTACCCGCCCAGCAGCCAGGACCCGGGTGAGAGCGGCGAGGGTCCCGACGATAAAGGCCGGCACTCACTCTGGGCCCAACTCCTGGCCCTGGCAGAGGATCTAAAAGAACGCGCCGGCAAACTGCGCGATCGCTTTAAGCACTGAACCGGACCGCACTCTGATACCACCGGACAGAGAATCGGGGAGCCCTCGTCGATGAAAATCGGCCGGGCTCCCCGGAATGCCGCCGGATATTTTTTTGCCGTCTCTTACTATATCAATTAACAGAGAAAGGACAAAACCGCCTTATATTGTCAGCTCAGCATACGAAACAGGAAGCGCGAAAACCGAGGCACGGAGAAGGCCGAGCCAGAGAGGGTGTTGAACATCACGACGATTGAACCGAAATGCAAACTCGTTCAAATAGAGTTGTAGGTGCTTTCTGCCGACACCGAAGTACGTGCCCATCAGAAAAGTTTTTAGAAGTGAAATGACCCGATGGACGATGGGCAGCTGAGTGCAACCGTCTGGGCCCGAGCAGACGACGGCTTCGTATTTGCATGGGAAGGACCTTAGGACGGCATGGTGAGTGGGATAGCCATCAGTCTTGATGTGCTGAAATTCGTCAACGGTGGCTACGATAACCTCTTTTAAATCTCTTGCAGAGAGCGAATCCAGTACTCGCATTACAATTGTCCCGGCGTGATTCTTTTCTCTTTCTGCCAATACGAGCACGTCTATCTGAGTTTTCTGTTTGGAAGTGTCCGCTTTTTTTCGTCCAAGCCTGCGCGGACCGCGCTTTTTCGGCTTTTTGTCGTCGGTGTCATCCCTGTCTTCTTCTTTGTCGACCGAGGAGGGTCGCCTTGCGTGGGGGCCGAGCACGGCCTCGTCCATCTCAATGAATCCCGCCAACTTAATTAGCTCATCGCGTCTCCCCATGGCCATTCTGAGCTTGTGCATTACAAACCAAACAGTCGTCTGATGCATGCCTAGCTCGGCTGCAAGCCGTGTTGATGAAGCACCGCCCTTGTCTTGACTCATCGAAAACATGATGTAGAACCAGATGCGAAGGGGGATTCTGGTCTTGTGGAAAATAGTTCCGGCAGTGACAGATGTTTGGTGTCGGCACAGCGGGCACTGGATTAAGCGGCGGCAGTGCAGTCGATATCCATCGTCGTGCTGGCAATTCGGGCAGATGAAACCGTGTGGCCATCGGATGTTCTCGAGAAAGTCTAGACAACTAGCCTCAGAATCAAATCTGGCATTGAATTCAATCGCGTTCCTGGGAATGTGCATGGCTTGCGCGCCTCCGTATATACACTGGAAATACTGTCTTGTATAGTTAACATGCCCCGAAAAACAAAAGTCTAAACGCCTGGCTGAGTTAAATTGGTAAGGCTAAGGACAAAAAGATCTACTGGCTGCTAATCCCGCTTGCCACACGCTAAACTATGGTCAAAGGAACCACGATGACTAAATTTGCTTTGATTGCCGATGCCCATATCGGACCGGAAAAAATGTACGAAGGCGCGATCAGGAAGCTGTCGCGTCATTCACTTTCGTATCTAAATGAGCTGACCGACGCCATGTCCAGTCAAATTCAACCGCAATTCGTGGTTCAACTAGGTGATCTAATAGAAGACGCGGAAGAAAAAAACGAAGATGCCGGCAATTATCTGAGCGGCTTGACCACTTTTGAAAGGCTGCCCATGCCGGTATTAACGGTTGTAGGCAATCACGACCAGGTCAATCTCAATGTCGATGAACTCTGCCGCTACGGAAAGACCGAGTCTCTCTACTTTTCCAGAGACATGGGAGATTTCCACTGCGTCGTGCTCTTCTCCTCTTCGGTCGCCCATACCGACATACATATAGACAAAGCACAGCAAGATTGGCTGGCGGCGGACCTGGCGGCGACGCAAAAACCGACCCTGGTCTTCTTACACCACCCCCTGGACGAACAGGATTTGACCGGCAATATCTGGTTTGAAAAATATCCCCACTATTGCTTCGTCGAAGAAAGAGCCGATGTCAGGCAAATCCTGAATCACTCAGGCAAGGTCTGCGCCGTCTTCAACGGTCATGTTCATCGCAACAACCTTGCCACCATAGACGGTATCGCATACGTGACCATTCAGTCACTTGTAGAAAAAGTTGGCGAGCCGGACGTCTGCAGTCGAGCCTATGGACTCGTGGAAATTGCAAACGGCCGGCTCACCGTGGAAGTAAAAGGTCGAGACGCGGCACTCTATGATATTGCGCTGCCACGGCTGGCTAGTTTTTCGTGGCCACAATAATCGTCGCCTGCTTGACGGACTCAGCCCGCTTACGCACAGAGGCGATTTGAGCCTGCACGGCACCGCTCTCAATATCGGCCCGCAGGACCTCCAGTTGCGCGGCAAACTTTTCGGCATCCTGAGCGCAAATGGCAAAAAGTGAATCGCCGCTGCGCCAGGCACTGTCGAAAGGTCCACTGGCGTCGAGGCTGGCATCAGTCCAGTAGGTCTGCTGCACGGGCTCGCTGACGACATTGCCGAAGCCGCAAGTCTTGAGGGTTTCAGCAAATGCGGCGGGTGAGAGAAATCGCGCAGCAAGTTTGGCCGCGGCCTCGGGGAAGTACTTGTAGTACCACATCGAGCCGCGCTCCGCCGATAGCTGTTCCGGATCGCAGGTGATGATAGCGAGGCGACCACCAGGAGCCAGGAGCTCCGAAGCAGAGGCTATGACCGCACGGGTGGCTGCAATCAGAGACTGTTCGTCCTGATGCGGCAGATGGTGCAAGACGAAGCTGAAGAGAATCAGGTCAAAGCTTGCGGCGGCAAAAGGCATGGTGCGGATGTCGCCACAGACGAGATTAGCCTGCACTTTCCGCGATGCCTGAGCCAGGCCGGTGACCGAAGCGTCCAAACCGGTTAAGCTGGTGAAGCCGGCACGGGCAAAAGCACTCAGGTGCACTCCCGTCCCACAACCGGCATCAAGTATGCGGAAAGCGGCAGGTGTGACCGGAGAGCTGGACGCGCCGGAGGAGAGCATCGCCACCAGCTGTTCATTACCGACTGCAAGTCGGGTCTTGTCATAGTCGCTGTGGGTCTTGTCGTAAATTTCGTAACTGCTACCTGTGTTCATATGTACTCCTCAAAGTCGGCGTCAGAAGATGAAGAAAACCGCGGGGCGCGTATTTCCGTTAAGAAGGCAAAAGCAGTACAGGCAAGGCTGTTGGTTAGTAAAAAAACTCGAAAAACGAAAATCAGATATACGTCAGCAGTATCTTCACCTCCGACGACACAATGCAAAGCCCCTTGGCATGATTATGGTTAAAGCTATCCCAGACAAGGGTTTTCAGACTCCGTAAAGGTGCGGAACAGGGTGTGCTAGTTGGCGCAAGCATACAAACTCGCTAAAATAGAGGCATAGTTGAATCAATCCCCGCCAACCTCCCTGGAGATGCCCAGTGACTTCTAAATACTCTTTCCTCCTCGTTTCAGCCATCTTCGTGATCGCCTCACAACCGGCACTGGCCGACGGTTACGTGACAAAGGGCGTTAAGAAAGGCGCGGAAGTAACAGTCGACGGCACGAAGAAAGGCATCGATGTTGCAGTGGGCGGCACAAAAAAGGGCCTGCGTGTAGCCGGCGGCGGCGTAAAGAAAGGCCTCAAGGAAACCGGCAAGTTTTTCAAAAAAGTATTTTAAAAATGCCGCTTCCAGCCCACAAAGTGACACCAGATAAGGTGCGCTAAAACGCTTAGCAGGCCGGATTGTACTAGCGAAATTGCTGTAGCACTTTTTCCATCGAAGCCGGGCTGACAATCGGCTCACCGGCTACCGATTGCCCCATCAATCCGGAAAAGTTAAAGCCACGCAAATAAACGCCACGGGGCGTTTTCCACAACGTGCCCAGTACCGATACCTTACTCGAACAAGGCAGGGCCTGGATCCGACAGCCATTATGAGAGTGTATGTCATCGACCCAGGCAACCGGTACAACACCGCCGTCGGTTCTAAAGGCACCGGCATCAAAGACGAGCGGGAAAAGGTCTTCGTTGACGTCAGCCGAGACTACCCGAAGAACCGGTTTATTGCCTGAGCTGAAGAGGGTTATCTCCGACGGGCCGAGCTGAATCACTGACCGTACCAGGCGGCGCCGCGAATAGCCGTGAGGTGGCCTGACCATGGCTGTAAGACAGGCACATGCATAAGTCTTTCCATTCACGGCAGGCAATCCCTGCGTGCCTGTATAGAGCACCATTCGCACAACCTTGCCGGTACCACAATGGGATTTGATCATCTCGGCAGTGATCACTGGCGCCCGCTCCAAAATAGTGTCGACCTGTTTCTTAGGCGCCGATGGAGCGACGTTAGTGACGTAGTAACCGGCCGCACAAAAAAACAGCACAAGCAGGAGTGGCAGAAATCTCCGCCATAGGGGTTCGCGTTTTTTGGTCTCACTACTGCTCAGGGGACATTCCTCCAGCCCAAGCAGAATCTACCATTCCCTTGTATTGCGCGAGCACCGCTAGAAACTTAACAGCGTTTCATAATGCGGGAAACACTTATAGATACGGCGTCGTCAGACCTCCACTCCGGTGGCGGCGGTGTCCGGAGAAAGACCGTGGCGCCGCCATCCAGGCTATTGGGAGAGCTTCTATCGGGATGTAGAAGAGGAAGAGAACGTATTGCTTGAGATAGAGCCAATTACCTAGCGTAAAGACCTCTCTAACTCTATCAATCAAAAGGCCCAAACCAACCCAGCAACTCCTCGCACCATCCCCCCTCAGCCTCCACCGCGCAGCAACACCCATTGCTATGGGATTCGCCAGCTGCGCACCCCGGGCGTTTCTAAGCCCGACCATCCAAGAACCAGCATGCACTTTAACCAATGTTTCTCTCCCTGAGAAACACTGCCGGCTTCTGTCGGTAGCTCTAGCGACCCTCGGGTCAGAAGGAGAATTACCATGTCTACTTCCCGTTATCAGGATCAAGCGATGCTTGACGCCGCCGCCAGCCTGTTCAACAACGCCGACCGCACCCGCGGCGACCTGTTGCAGGCCGAAGCGATTTTTCTGGAACTGCTCGACGACCGCTCGCACCACTACGGTGAGCTGAGCAACGAAGCCGGCTACATCCACAGCTGGCTGGGCCTGGTCTACTCTGAAATGGACGATCGCTTCGACGAAGGCGAAGCGCACTACGGCAAGGCGATGGAGATCTACTCCGACGACGCCAACAAGGTCACGCTCGCCAACAACCACGCCAATCTGCTGGTCAAGAAGGGCAAGCTGATCCTGGAGGAGTCGGAAGACCTCAAGGAAGACGCGCGCATCAAGACCCCGGTTTCCAAGGCCAAGCGCTCCGCCATCCGCGGTCTGCTCGACGCCGCCACCAAGGGCAAGGGCGAAGTCACCGCCAAGGAGGCGCAAACCCTGCGCACCCTGGCGGAGACGACCGAAGAGGCGATGGAATGCTTCCGCAAGGCGGCCGAACTGCGCGAACTGGCCAACAAGTTCCAGGCCAACATCGTCAGCAAGGCCACCAAGGAGAAGGAGCGTCTGCTCGCCGCTCAGCCCAAGGCGCTCCCCGCGCCGAAGGCCGCTCCGATCGTCTACAAGTCGCCCGCCGAAATCCTCGCCGTTCTCGACGGCGTGGCCATCGGTCAGCATGCGGCCAAGCGTGGTCTCGCCAACGCCGCGTCGCAGCACATCCGTCGCATGCAGCTCAGCCCCGAGGACCGCGCCAAGACCGACAAGTCCAACGTGCTCCTGGTCGGGCCCACCGGCTGCGGCAAGACGCTGCTGGCGGAGGCTCTGGCCGGCGCGATCAACGTTCCCTTCTACCGCACCGAGGCGACCAAGTTGACCGCCGCCGGCTACGTGGGTGAGGACGTGCAGTCGCTGCTGGTTGGCTTGCTGCGGGCCTGCGACTACGACGTCGAACGCGCCCAGAACGGCATCATCTACCTGGACGAGATCGACAAGATCGCGGCCGCGGGTGAAGCCACCTCTCTGGATGTGGGCGGCGAATCGGTGCAGGAAGAGCTGCTCACCATTCTGGAAGGCACGGTCGTCACCCTGCCCAAGGAAGGGACCAAGCGCAGCCAGAACGACACGGTCGACATCGACACCACCAACATCCTCTTCATCCTGGGCGGCGCCTTCGTTCGCCTGGGTGAGATCGTTGCCCGCCGGCTCTCGTCGACGGAAGCTTCGATCGGATTCGGTGCCACGGTGAAGGCCAAGGAGACGAAGTTCAGCCACTACCAGAAGGATGCGACGGCGGAAGACTTCGTCAAGTTCGGCATGATTCCCGAGTTCATCGGGCGCATTCCGAAGCGTCTCACCATCGAGGCCCTGACGGTGGATCAACTGGAGCGTATCCTGGTCGAGCCCAAGAAGGCGCTGGTGATGCAGAAGCACCTGCTTCTGTCCGCCACGACCGACCTGCGCTTCACCAAGGGCGCGCTGCGGGCGATTGCCGAAGAGGCACACAAGAGCGGTACGCACGGCCGTGCTCTGCGCGAAATCGTGGAGCTGGTGTTGGAGCCGATCGTGTTCGAGGAGCCGAAGGTGGCCATCGTCACGGCGGAAATGGTCATGAACCGGAACGCGGAAGTCAGCTCGAAGAATCAGCTGGATGCCGCGCAGAAGGCCGCGACCAACTGCCCGTTCGTCTGCGACGACGACGAGGTCGATACCGTTCGCGAAGAGGCGGAAGTTGCGGCCGCAAGCCGTACCGCGCCCCGTCGCGAGCGCTCGACCGCACTGACCGTGCGTCGATAAGTAGAACGATGGTTGCCCGATAACTGAGGCAACTGAGAGCTGGGGAAAAGGGGGCGCAAGCGCCCTTTCCCCAGCTTCTCTTTTTCTCCATTTATACTACGCATTATAATATAACAACGAAAAAGAAGATGATATGAGTGCGGCCCAGCGTCAGATTCGCAGTTAAAGACTTCGGCGAGA